>DASZNF010000001.1:0-63770 GCA_035551355.1 Pseudonocardiaceae bacterium
CCGCGCGGTAGAAGCGGTCGAAGATGCGGGGCAGCCGGTCGGGCGGCACGCCGGGGCCGGTGTCGCTGACCTCGATCTCGACCTCGTCGCCACGTTCGCGCAGCGCCACCGTGGCCTCGGTGTCCGCCGGCGTGTGGGTGAACACGTTGGCCAGCAGGTTGTCCACGGCCCGGCGCAGCAGCTCCTCGTCGCCGACGATCACCACCCCGGCGGCGATCTCGGTGTGCCAGTCCGGCCGCGGCGGGGTCACCCGCATCCGATGCACGCAGCTGGCGATCAGTTCGCTCAGTGCCACCGGCTCGCGCTGCTCAGCCGGGTGCTGGTCCAGCCGGGCCAGCCGCAGCATGTCGTTCACCAGCCCGCTCATCCGCTGGGACTCCAGCGCGATGCCCGTCATCACCTCGTCGACCTGCGCACGCTCCGGCAGCGCGCCCTGCTGGTAGAGCTCGGCGTTGGCGCGCAACGAGGCCAGCGGGGTGCGCAGTTCGTGGCTGGCGTCGGCGAAGAACCGGCGGGTCAGCTCCTGCCCGGCCTCGATGCGGGCCAGCATCCCGTTCAGGGCGCTGCCCAGCCGGCCGACCTCGCCGCCCGGATACTGTTCGCTGACCCGGTCGGTGAGGTTGCCCGCGGTGATCCGGTCGGCCTGCGTGGCCATGGCCTCGATGGGCCGCAATCCGCACCGCAGCAACCAGAACGCGCCCACGCCGATGACCAGCAGCGCGGCGGTCGAGCCGAAGAGCATGATCAGCCACATCCGGTGCACGGCGTTGTTGATGTCGTCCAGGCTGGTGCTGATCACCAGCGTTCCGTTCGGCCCGCGGATGGCCACCGAGCGCAGCGGATCACCCAGTGCCGACACCAGGTTCTGCGCCTGCCCGCCCACGATCAGGCCACCCAGGTTCATCGGCACGTTGGGCCCGCTGCCGTCGTCGGACGGGCCGTCCTCGTTGGCGATCGCGTCGCGGATGTCCGGGACGCCGCCGTCGTCGGAGATGTAGACCATGCTGTACAGGCCCACGAGGAACTGGTGGGCCTCGATCCAGGTGCCGATCGCGTCCGGGTAGTGCATGACGTCGTCCCCGGGCGGCAGTTCCGGCCCGGGCGGTATCTGGCTCAGCTCGGGCTCGACGGCCTGCGCGGCGTGGCGAAGCGAGGTGTCGGTCTGGTTGAGCAGGTAGCTGTGCAGCGCGGTCACCGCGGCGTAGTCGAACCCCACCAGGGCGGCCAGCGTCACCGCCACCACCGCGAGCAGCACCCGCAGCCGTAGCGGGCCGCGCCCCAGCGCCCGGCGGACGCGGGAGGCGGCGCGGTCACGACTCATCGGGGTTCTCCGAGTCGCCGGCCGTGTCCGGGTCGCCGGCCGTGTCCGGGTCGTCGGCGCGGGGTAGCCGCAGGCGGTAGCCGACACCGCGCTGGGTGTGGATCAGATCCGGGCCGAACTGGGCCAGTTTGCGGCGCAGGTAGGCGATGTAGGTGGACACGACCGTGCTGGTGCCGCCGTAGTCCCAGACGTGGTCCAGCAGTTGCGGGCGGGTCAGCACCCGGCCCGAGTTGAGCATCAGGAAGCGGAGCAACCGGAACTCGGTCGGCGAGAGATCCAATGGATGCCCGGCGCGGCGCACCTCGTAGGTGTCCTGGTCCAGTTCCAGATCGGCGAACGTGAGCACCGGACCGGACTCAGCCGGGCGGGCCCGGCGCAGCACCGTGCGGATCCGTGCGGCCAGCTCCTCCAAGCCGAACGGCTTGGTCACATAGTCGTCACCGCCGATGGTCAGCCCGGAGACCTTGTCCGCCTCGGTGTCCTTGGCGGTCAGAAAGATCACCGGCACGCGCTGCCCGTCCCGGCGCAGGCGTTGCACGATCTCGAAGCCGTCGATGTCCGGCAGCATCACGTCCAGCACCACCAGATCGAACGGCTGCTCCCGGAGCAGGCTCAGCGCCTCCGACCCGGTCTCCCCCGTGATCACCTCGAAACCGAGGAACCGCAGCGAGGCCGCGACCGCGTTCCGCAGGAAGCGCTCGTCGTCGACCACCAGCAACCGGCCGGGCGAGGGGGCATCCGGCGTCGCGTTCCCCGGTGGGCGGGCAGCTCCGGGGTGGTCGCCATGATCAGAAGGCAGCCTCGTCACCGGTCCCATCATCCGTTCCTCGTCATCCGGGCCAGCCGACCACACCTGGGCAAACCCAGCATGCGAGTTGTGTGTGAATTTCGTGTGGAGGCTCGCCCCGGTCGCGGTGGCAAGATCGCTGGTGTCACCGCCCTCGGCCTTTCCTCCGACGCCGCAGGATCAGGCCGGCAAGGAACCCGGCAGCGGCCCCGCCCAGCACCGCACGCCATGGTCCAGGCGCTCCGTGCGGCTCCGATGGCCGGGTTTGTCGGTGTTCGCCGGATTGCCGAACCGGCACCGCGACGGCGGGGCCTTCGGCCAGTGCCTTCCGGTACTCCTCGTCGAGCACCTGATGGAACCGCCGCTCGAACGCGGAACCCGAGCTGCGCATGCGCAGTTCGCGTCCGTTCGCCCAGAACCGACGGCCTGGCTCACCCTGGAACACAACGTGCGCGACCGACCGCAGGTGCTCCTCGGTCATCGACCCGAACTCGCACATCATCCGCCAGTGCTCGATGATCAGGTTGACGTACATGTGCTGGCGTTGCGCCTGGTGATCACCGTTGTCGAAGAACGGACCCCACGCTCGGGCGTAGGTCTCGTCTTCCATGGCCATCTTCATCAGATCGAGGTGCAATGAGCGCAATGCCTGATCCCGGTTCGCCTTGGCTTCCCTAGCCTGGAAGAACAGCGAACCCGCCACTCCGGTCAATGCCAGAACGGAGATCAACGTGGACGCGGCGCCGTACGTCTGGCCGATGTTGCCCAGTCGCGTCCAATAACTGGAATCGCCACTGAGCAGGCCGAGCACGGCAGGCGAAAGCACAATAAAAGCAAGGATGATCAAGATCGTGACAACGATCATCGTCACGATCCACATCCGCTTCCACGGTGGCCTGATCAGCTTGCTCACGTGACGCGGCGACACAGTGGCAAGCTACCCGTCATGGTGCCACTTTCGGGGAAGGAAGCTGCGCCAGCTCTCGCGCGAAAAACCGGCGAATCTCCTCCCCCTCGGCGTACAACTTTTCGAGATCGCGACGAACACCCGAGATCAGCTCGACCGAGTCGAACCGCCGAGCACCTTCGTGATTCCCGTCGCGATCGTAGAGCACCTCGTATATCGCGACATCTCCGAGCACCACGAGCTCCGGCAACGCGTCAAAGCCGCACGATTGGGCTTTGTCCGTGGACACCACCCTGATCTGCTCACCGACCTCGGCGCGCAACTTCAGAAAATTGAGTTCCCACTGCAGGTAGGGCGTGAGGGGCAGATCCACCACCCGAACCCGCCGACGGACGAAGTCCCCCTGGGCCAACTCGGTCTTGGCCTCGGCCTGCATGTCCGCCATCAGCCGCAGCGACCGCTCCCACTGGCCGTCATTGAACGCCTCCCAACTCGGCACGCCAGGCTCACGGAAGTGCTGGTACGTCTCAAGTTTCCAGAACACATCCTTGATCTTCTGGTAACGCGGCCAGAAGTCATCGAGGTAGGTTTCGGAGTCGAGGTCTGCGGCCTCGACTCGGTTCAGCTTCTCAAGCATTGGGGAGGTCCGGTTTCGCGGCGACGATCATGTTCCGCGGAAGTACTACCAGACGCTCGTCCGACCCGATCGAGACACCTTCTGGAAGGCGATCCGCATATGCGGGCGTCAGATCGCGCCCAATCATCGCGAAGTCGCCGTTGTCCAACTCCCAGATGTCGGGGCAGGTCGGGCTACCACTGGTGTTGCCCAATTCCAGCGCCGACTTGCCGATCCGGCGTTTGAAACCCGCATTCGTGTCGGCTTCCCAGGGGCGGCGAATCCCGGACATAGCAGCCTCCATCCTGCCGTGTCCGTTGAGTGTGACACGGAGCGTCACACTCAACAACAGATAGCTACGGGTTTGTACCCAATTGTGAAGTCGGCTGACCGCGCGGTCGTGAGGTTACTTCACACAGGGAATGCCGCCCCCTGAAATCGCGGAGAGCTGATCGGTGCCCGGGGCCGCGTTGCCCGCGCCGGTGCCGGACACCGCGGACGCCGGGGGCACCGACGTGGTGGACGTCGTCGCGCCGGACAGTGACGACGGCATGCTGAAATCGCTGCCCAGCACGATTTTCACCGTGTTCGAGTCCACTTTGGAGCTCGACTCGGCGTCGTAGCCGCCGAGCATGGTGGCGATTTGCTTCGCGGCCGACGACGCGCCCGGTCCATAGTAGACGATCGTGCTGTGCACGCGGGACGGCGCGGTGGTCGCCGTGCCCTGCACGAAACCGTTGCTGGACAAAGCTTGTTCGACCTTGCCCGCCACACCGCCTGCGCCCGAGGCGTTCTCCACGTCCACCACCGTGTCACTGCTCTGAGTGGTCGTGGTGGTGGGCGCGGTCGTGGTGGTGGCCGGGGCCGCGGTGGTGCTGCTCGCGCTCGACGAGCCGGACAGCAGATTGTGCACGGTGCTCTGGATCAGCGGCACGTTCACCACGTTCCAGGTGTCCGAGCTCGGCCCGCCGTACCCCTCGATGGGCAGTGTGTAGAAGGTGATGTTGCCACCGGTCAGGTTGGACGCCTGCCCGGCGAAGGTGAGCAGGTCCAGGTCGTTGTCCACGGCGATGTTGGCCTGCGCCACGTTCAGGATCGCGGACAGCTTGCTCGGGTCGGTCAGTTCACCCGCCTGCTTGAGTTTGTAGGCCAGCGCCGAGATGAACGCCTGCTGCCGTCGCTCGCGGTCCAGGTCGGTGAAGGTCGGGTTGGCCGGATCGCGGCGCTGGCGCACGAAGGACACCGCCTGCGACGCGCTCAGCGAGTTCATGCCGGCGTGGAAGTTCGCGCCCGAGTAGTACAGGTCGGACGTGGCTTCGTTGAGGCACACCGTGATCGGCTGCACCACCTGCGCGATCTCGAAGAACCCGGCCAGAGTCACCTCGACGAAGTGGTCGATCGCCACCCCGCCAAGGAACTTGCTGACCGTGGCCGCTTCTTCCTTGCGCGCCGCCTCGCGGGCCTGCTGCACCTGGGCCGAGCCGTGCACACCCTGCTTGTACAACGATTCCATGGTCTGCTCGTAGGCCAGCCCATAGGCCTGCTTGATCTTGCCGTTGCACTGGTTGTACGGGCAGCCGGAGAAGCTGATGTAGTCGTCGCGCGGAATGGAGAGCGCGGTGGCCCGGCTGCCGTCGCCGGGCACGTGCAGCAGCATGAGCACATTGGCGTTCATGCCGCCATCGTTGGAATCGCCCGCGTGCAACGCCTGGTACATCGCGTCCGGCAGCGCGTTGCCGTTCTCGTCGAGCCTGCTGTCCAGGCCCATGATCAGAATGTTCGTGTCGCCGTTGTTCGACTTGGGCACGCTGCCGTCCAGCGCGTCCGAGCGGTTCAGGCTGGTATTGAAGCTGTGGTACGTGGTCCACGCGTAGCCCGTGCCGCCCAGCACGAGTAAGGAGATCAGGGCGAGCACGGTGTATCCGGTGGCCACGCCCCAGTGGGTGCGTCGGCGCCGGGTGCGAGTGGCGGGGCCATTCTCGGCGGGACCGGGCTTCGCGGGCTCAGCGTTGGTCTCGGTCTCGGGCTCGGGCTTCGACTCGTTGGTGGACCCGGCCTTCGGGGCCGACTCGGCCCGCGTCGGCTCGGCCCGCGTCGACTCCGCCCTCGCCGGATCGGGCTGGGGCCGTCCGGTCGGAGTGCGTCCGGTTGGGGTCCGTCCAATCGGCGTCTGTCCGGTTGGGGCCCGTCCAGTCGGAGTCCGTCCGGTCGGGGCCCGTCCGGTCGGGGTCCGTCCGGTCGTCGGCGGCTCGGGTTCGATGGTGGCGGTGGTCTCGGTGGGGTCGACCGGGTCGAGTGCGGCGGGTTTGGCGAGGTCGGTGTGTACCTCGGTGATCTCGTCGTCGAACGCGCTGAACCCGCGGGACTGCTGCCAGTGCGCCCGTTTCGGCACCTCGCCCACGTCTGCTCCCCTGGTCCATTGCCACAGGCGTGGGCCGGCACGACGCGCGCCGGCCCACCACAGTGACGGACTGAGCCTATCGCTCGCCGAGTCCGATGTGTTCGCCGACTGTTCGCCCGCGATGCGTGGCGGCCCAGTCGATTCCCGCCGCAGGCCACACTTTCGGCGCATGTTTCCGGAATTCGCGGTCCGCCCGCGCCCGGGTCGCTTACCCTACCGACCGAACCGATCACACTGCGTGGATCACTGCGGGCAAAACACCATGAAGCACAGCTGACACCGGCGAGCACGACGGCGATTTGTCCGGTATCACGGGAAGGGTCGTGCTCGTTCTGCCGGGGAAGAACACGACAGCAGCGACCAGGCCTGCCGACAGTATAAAAAGGACAAATAAGCTCGCCGTCGCTGATCGTCAGCGCAGGGTTTCCCAGCCGGCTACCTGACCGGCACTGCGTCGTGACACCGGTTGCTCACACTGAGTGTGACCAGCACCGTCGTGGCAGTTCCCGGCCGCGGGTTCAGCGCCCGCTACCAGGAGATTGCCAGCGTTGTCCCAGACTTCGGGGAGACCGTCCACCTCATGGGGTCCAACCCGCCCGGGCGAGCATGACCGCGGCCGCTCTGATCACCGCGTTCGTGGTCGCCACGGTCCCACTGGTACCGACCGAGCCGGTCCTCGTCGGCCTCGGTGTCCTCGCCGCGTCCGAGCACACCGTGCCGGTCACCGTGATCATCGTGGGCGCCATCGGCTGCGCGCTGTCCGATCACATTCTGTATGTGGTCGGGCGCATCGCCGGTGGGCGCGGGATGGCCTGGCTGGTGCGCAAGCCCGCCGGAGTGGCCGCGCACGCCTGGTTGACCCGCAGCATCGCGCGGTGGGGGGCGTCGGTGCTGGTGGCCGGGCGGTGGCTGCCCGCCGGTGGCACGGCCGGCGCGGTGCTGGCCGGGGCCTCGGCCTGGCGGTTGCGGCGGTTCTCCCCGGCCTCCATCGCCGGGTCCACGTTGTGGGCGGCCTATGCAACGTTACTGGGATATTTCGGGGGCGCGGTCACCCGGCAGCCGGTCACCGGGTTCCTGCTCTCCCTGGGGATCGCGACCGGGTTGACGTTGCTCACCAGCCTGCTCGTGCGACGGCCGCGCACGTCCGCTCCCCCGCCGAAGGCCAGCGCGGACGCCAACTCATAGCTGCGCGCGCAGCCACTCATGGAACTGGCCGATGTGGTGCTCGGAGGGCACCAGCACGCCGCCATCGCGGTAGGCGCGGGAGTTCATCGCGGGCTGGCACCGTTCGCAGGCCGCGAAGTCCTGCATGTTGACCCGGTGGAACAATTCCACCGAGCGGGTCAGATCCCGGCCGCTGGCCACCACTTCGGGCGCGTACAGCCAGTCGCACTCCACCACCGTGTGATCCGGGGCCAGCGGGAACATGCGGTGGAAGATCACATGATCGGGTACCAGGTTCACGAACACCTGCGGTTTGACGGTGATCGCGTAGTAACGGCGGTCCTGGTCGGCCGTGACCGTGGCCAGGCGGTCGAAACCGGAGCCGCCGTCGACAGTGAACCCGGTGACCTCCGGGCCGAATTCCGCGCCGTGGCCGACGAAGTACTGCGCGGCATAGCCGTCCGCGAACTCGGGCAGCACCTCGGTGAGTTCGGGGTGGATCGTGGCGCAGTGGTAACACTCCATGAAGTTCTCCACGATCAGCTTCCAGTTGGCCCGCACCTGATAACGGGTTCGCCTGCCCATCACCAGGTTCGCCACGTCGTAGTTGTCGATCGCGGTGGCCGCGCCCAGCCGTTCGGTGACCGCGCCGATCACCTGCTCCTCGAACGACGGCGGCGTCTCGGCCAGGCACACCCACACATAGCCAAGCCATTCGCGCAGCGCCACCCGGCGCAGGCCGTACTCGACCCGGTCGATGTCCGGCATCGAGGTCAGATTCGGTGCGGCTACGAGCTTTCCGTCCAGGCCGTAGGTCCAGGCGTGGTAGGGGCACTGGAAGGAGCGGCGGACGGTGCCGGATTCTTCCAGGCACACCCGGGCGCCGCGGTGGCGGCAGACGTTGAGGAACGCGTGCAGGCGGCCGTCCCGGGCCCGGCTGACCAGCACGCTCTCGGTGCCCACCACGGCGGTGCGGAAATCGCCTGGTTGAGCCAGATCAGCCGCCCGCACCGCGCAGTACCACTGCGCTTCGAAGATGCGCGCCTGCTCGGCCGCGAACACCGCCGGGTCGGTGTAGTAGCGGCCGGGCAGGGTGTGGATCAGGCTGGCGGACAGGCCGGTGCTGGTCATGACGGTAGCCCTCTCAGGCCCGGGAGCCGACGAAACGTCTGGGATTGAACAGGTCGATCGGGTGCGCGGTCCGGCTCTCGGTGACCAGGTCGGCCAGGATCTCGCCGACCACCGGCACGAACTTGAAGCCGTGCCCGGAAAAACCGCAGGCGACCACGACCGACTCGTGTTCGGGATGCCGGGCGATGACGAAGTGCTCGTCCGGGGTGTTGGTGTACAGGCAGGTGGCCGCGCGCCGGAAAGTGCCGGCCACACCGGGAACCCGGGCGTTGGCGAACTCGGCCATGTCCTGGATCTCGTCCGGGTGCACGGTGCGGTCGATGGTGTCCGGGGTGCAGGACCGGCCGCCGCGGAAGAAGGCCAGTTTGACGCCGTCCTGGGCTTCGGCATGCACGGGGAAGCCGTAGAACTGCCGGCCGTCCTCGGCTTCCCAGATATAGATGGGATGCCGGCCTTCGGCGAAGTCGGCCACTCCCCCGCGCGGGGTGAACCAGAACTGCACCTGACGTGCTACGGCGAACGGCACACCCAGGTCGGCCAGCAGCTCCGGGGCCCATGCGCCCGGGCAGATCACCAGCTGCCCCGCGGTGTACACGCGGTCGGCGGTGTGCACCCGGACTCCACCGCCGGGCAACGATTCCCAGCGGACGACCGGTTCCTCGTGGTGCAGTTCGGCCCCGGCCCGCGCGGCCAGCAGCAGATGCGCGGCCACGCTCGCCTCCGGCACCACCAGCCCGGCTTTGTCTTCGTACAAGGCGATCTCGTCCTCGTCCGGCGCCATGGTCGGGAAGCGACGGCGGATGTCGGCGGCGTCCAGCATCTCGTGCGGCAGGTCCCATCGGCGGGCCGATTCCAGGCTGCCCGCGACGGTGCGGCTGTCCGCCCGGCCGACCATCAGGCCGCCGGTGGTGTGCAGCACGTGCCGGCCGGAATCGAATTCCACCTCGTGCCACAGTTCCTCGGCCCGTAGCAGCAACGGCACGTAGGCCGGATCCTCGAAGTAGGCCTGCCGGGTGATCCGGGAACCGCCGTGGCTGGAGCCCTGGTTGTGCACCGGGGCGAACCGGTCCAGGCCGAGCACCCGCTGCCCGCGCCGGGCCAGCCGGTAGGCGGCGGCGCTGCCCATGCCGCCCAGGCCGAGCACGATCACGTCCGCCGAGGTCTCGTTCGTCATCAGGTCCCCTTGTCCGGGTTGGCTTGTCAGCCGCGCAGCCGAGTCATGGCCGGGTCGAACAGCGGCTCCTCGGCCACCACCGCGGGCACCCGTTCGCCGAAGTACTCGATGTGCACCCGGGTGCCGGGCCGGGCTACCTTGGCCGGCAGCCAGACGTAGGCGATGGTGTGGCCCACGGTGTAACCGTAGGCGGCGCTGGTCACGTACCCGACGGCAGTCCCGGCCGCGTAGACCGGTTCGCTGCCCAGGACCACGGCGGATGGGTCGGTCACCTTGAGACAGGTCAGTTTTCGGGTGACGGTGTCCGGGGATTTGCCCGCGATCGCCTGTTTGCCAACGAAGTCGCCCTTGTTCGGGCGGACCGCGAAGGCCAGGCCGGCCTCGTAGGGGTCGTGTTCGCAGGTCATGTCCACGCCCCAGGCCCGGTAGCCCTTTTCCAGCCGCATCGAGTTGAACGCGCTGCGCCCGGCGGCGATCACGCCGTAGCGCTGCCCGGCCTCCCAGAGCGTGTCCCACAGGGCCAGGCCGACATCGGCGGTGGTGTAGAGCTCCCAGCCCAGTTCGCCCACATAGGACAGGCGTAACGCGGTCACCGGGATGTTGCCGATGTAGCACTGTTTTCCGGTGAAGTAGCGGGACGCGTCGGCCGAGAAGTCCTGACGGGTCAACGGTTGCAGCAGATCACGGGCCTTCGGTCCCCACAGGCCGATGCAGCAGGTGCCCGCGGTGATGTCCCGGACCTGCACGCTGCCATCGTCGGGTGCGTGCGCGCGAATCCATTCCAGGTCGAGGTTTCCGTTCACGCCGACCTGGAAGGTGTCGGCCGACAACCGGGCCACGGTGAGGTCGCTGCGGATGCCGCCCGTCTCGTCCAGCAGTAGTGTGTAGGTGACCGCGCCGGGCTTCTTGTTCAGCTGGTTGGTGGTCAGCCGCTGCAACAGCGCCAGCGCGCCGGGACCGGAGACTTCCAGGCGTTTCAACGGGGTCATGTCGAACAGCGCCACTCGCTCGCGCGCGGCCAGCGCCTCGGCCCCGGCGATCGGCGACCAGTGCCGGGTGGCCCAGTCGTCCCGCAATGGGATGTCGTCCACTTCGGACAGCGTGGCATTCGCCTCGTACCAGTGCGGGCGTTCCCAGCCGGCGCCTTCCAGGAAGTACGCGTCGAGTTCGAGCTGGCGGGGGTGGAACGGACTGACCCGGAGATCGCGGGGTGACCCGGGCGGGTCCAGTGGGTGCAGGATGTCGTACACCTCGACGAAACTTCGGCAGCTGCGGGCTTGCACGTAGTCCGGGGACAGCTGTACCGGCTCGAATCGGTTGAGGTCGCAGGCGTGCAGGTCGGTGCGGGACTGGCCGTCCACCAGCCATTCGGCCATCGCCCTGGCCACTCCGGCGGAGTGGGTGATCCACACCGCCTCCGCCACCCAGAATCCGGACAGCGCTGGATGCTCGCCGAGCAGCGGGTTTCCGTCCGGGGTGAAGGAGAACAGGCCGTTGACGCCATCCTCGACCTTGGCCTGGGCCAATGCGGGCAAAAGTCGCACCGCGTCGGCCCAGGAGGGTTCGAAATCGGCCGGGGTGAACGGGCGTTCGGAGGGCATGCCCTCGGTGCGGCGGGGGTCGCCGATCTGGTCGGCCGCCAACGGCATCGGGTCGTGGCCGTAGGCGCCGATGCCGAGTTGGTCGACGTGTTCCCGGAAGTACAGATCCGCGCCCTGGTGGCGCAGGATGGGCAGACCGGCCTCGTCGGCCTCGGTGTTGCGGCCGGCCAGCGCGGGCAGTGGGCTGGTCTTGGCGTACTGGTGGGCCATCGGCACCAGCGGCACGGTCAGTCCGACCAGCTCGCCCAGCACCGGGCCCCACATGCCGGCGCAGGAAATCACGATGTCGGCCGGAAACTCGTCGGTTTCGGTGCGCACGCCAGTGACCTTGGCGCCGGCCGAAACGATCTCGACCACATTCTGGTGGCCCAGGAATCGGGCGCCCCGGGTCGTCGCCCGGCGGGCCTGGGCCTCGGCGGCGCGCAGTGGCCTGGCCAGCCCGTCCCCGGGGATGTGAAAGCCGCCGAGCAGAGTTTCCTTGTCCAGCAACGGATGCAGCGCCACGCATTCCTCGGGTGAGCGCAGGAAGCTCGCCACGCCCCAGGCGGTGGCCCAGCCGTGTCGGCGGTGCAGGTCGGCCCAGCGTTGCGGGGTGGTGGCCACCTCGAGGCCGCCGACCGGGTTGAAACACCAGCCGCCGTCGCACTCCAGACCGGAATACTTGGCCACGGTGTAGGCCGCGAACTCGGTCATGGTCTTGCTCGGCGAGGTCTGGAACACCAGGCCGGGTGCGTGTGAGCTGGACCCGCCGGTGCGGAACAGGGATCCCTGTTCCAGCACGGTGATCTCGGTCCAGCCGCGTTCGGTCAGCTCGTCGGCGATGGCGCAGCCGACGATGCCTGCGCCGATGACGACCACCCGGGGCGGCACAGCCATGGTCCCTCCCGCACTCGCGGTGATGTTGCACATGGTGCGTCATGTTCCGCGGAACGCAACTTCGTGCCACACGGTGCGCGCGCCGCCTCGACCCTGTCAATACCGTATTCGCAGACTCCCCGAACGGACCAGTGAGCAACACCGGTGTAACTCGAACACATGGGGGCCAACGAATGTCAGGGCAGGAAACCCAGCTGCGCGGACAGGTCCCCGGCCGCCGAGGACAGCTCCGGAGCCAGCTCCCGCACCCGGCGGCGGGGCAGCCGGTAGGCCGGGCCGGACACGCTGATCGCGGCCACCACCTCGCCGCCGGTGCCGAACACCGGCACGGCCAGCGCGTGCAGGCCGATCTCCAGTTCCTCGAAGGTGGTGGCGTAGCCGTCCTCGGGCACCCTGGCCAGCTGCGCCGCCAGCGCGCCGGGATCGGTGAGGGTGCGCGGGGTGAACTCGATCAGCGGCCGGCGCAGGATTTCCTTGCGCCGCAACGGTTCGGTGTAGGCCAGCAGCACTTTTCCGCTGGAGGTGGCGTGCGGCGGCGTGCGCTGGCCGATCCAGTTCTGTGCGGACACCGCGGCGCTGGCCCGGGCCTGCACGATGTTGATCACCACGTCGCCGTCCAGCACCGCGATGTTGGCGGTTTCGCCGATGTCCTCGGCCAGGCTCTGGCAGGCCGGCTGACCCAGGCTGGACAGGTCCATCCGGCCGATGGCCGAGCCGGCCAGCCGCACCATGCCGAAGCCGATGACGTACTTGCCGCGCTGGCCCAACTGTTCCACCAGGCCCCGCGCTTCCAGCACGCTGACCAGCCGGGACGCGGTGGACTTGTGCACGCCCAACTCGCCGGCGATCTCGGTGATGCCCGCCTCGCCCCGGCGGGCCAGCAGTTCGAGCACCGCGATCGCGCGATCCACCGACTGCACCAACGCGGCGGATCCTTTCCCGTCCGAGTTGTTGCTCATGACGCAACAGTAATCGAATAGCGCTACTTACGGCAATCGATCACTGGTAGTAGAGCACGCAATAGCTGAACACATCGCCCGTGGTGACCGCCGATTCGGTGAGGATGGTCAGCCGCGCGGACTGGGTGAACGGCACGCCGCCCCACTTCGACCACAGATCGGTGCCCATGCCCATGCAGTAGGGCTCCCCGGACGGGGCATTGGTGCCGATGAACGAATGCCGGCCCAGTTCGGTGTTCGCGGCGCCGGTGAAGTACCAGCCGGAGTCGAAGGTGTCCTCGGTGCCGCTGGTCTCGATACTCGGCGCGGTCTCGCCGTCCAGGTAGTAGGCCCAGTTGCGTTCCAGCCAGGTGAACGCGTTCGCGTTCACGCCCGCGACATAACCGAGATACACGACCGATCCGGGACCGGAGATGACCGGCTGGTTGGTGCGCGCCACCGTGGTGTCCAGCACCGTGTTGGTGTCGCCGATGGTGCGGGACACGGCCTGGTCGGCGTACCGCTGCCCCGAGCAGCGCAGCCGCCGGCCGCCGGCCTCGTCGGTCGAGGTCAGGCTGTAGGCGGCCATGGCGAACACGAACGCGGCCTGGCTGTGCCCGCTCGGGTAGTAGTAGGTGATCCGGATGTGCTGACCGAAGGGCATCGGAAAAGTGAGCAGGAACGAGGTCTGGCCCTGGCCCGGATCGGTCTCCGCGTGCACGTGCTCGGCGGTCAGGTGATGGCCGCTGGCCGACCAGTGGGTGGCCAGCAGAGTGCCCAGATCGATGTCGACCGTGGGAACCGACGCGCCGTCGTAGTACACCCGCACCCGGCCGTCGAGATAGGGGTTGTTACCGCCGGCTACGGCCATCCACAACGATTTGACGTATCCGGGGCCCGCGGTGTCCAGCAGCACCTGCTCCTGCCCGGAGGACACGGTCACCGCCTCGACGCGGTTGAGCCGCAGCTTGTCGGAGTTCAGCGACGCCAGTGGTCCGGTCATGGAAAATCCCTTCTGGTTGCGCGACAACCAACATTACCGGCGCGTTGCGGTTGAAAACATTTCCCGGCAGTTGGGCCGTCCGTGCGACTACCTCTTGACGAACAAACCCCATACAGCGCATGGTGTTGCGCGATTCACTGCACGTTCCGTAGTGCGCAACGGAGGTTGTGGAATGTTCCCGGTGTGCGCGGTCGATGCCCTGCCCGACGGCGAGGCGATCCGAATCCTGGCCCACGTGCCCATCGCGGTGTTCAACGCGGACGGCAGCTACTACGCCATTGACGACACCTGCACTCATCAGGACGCCTCGCTGGCCGACGGCTGGGTGGACGACTGCCGGGTGGAATGTCCCCTGCACGCATCGAATTTCGACCTGCGCACCGGGCTGCCCGACGGCCCGCCGGCCAAGCGGCCGGTGCGCACCTACCCGGTGACCGTGGACGCGGGCATGATCTACGTGGACATCGGCCGCGGTGAGGCCGCGGCATGAAACGGGTCGCCGTGGTGGGGGCCTCGCTGGCCGGGTTGCGTGCGGCGGAAGCGTTGCGGGCCAAGGGTTACGACGGAAACCTGCTGATCATCGGCGCGGAGCCGCACCGGCCCTACGACCGGCCGCCGCTGTCCAAGGGATTTCTGCTGGGCACCACCCGGGCCGAAGATCTCGCGCTGGCCGAGCCGGCCGAGGAACTGGGCCTGAACGGGGACTGGCGGCTGGGCGTGCGGGCGCAGCGACTGGACACCCGGGCCGGCGCTCTGACCCTCTCCGACGGGCGCACCGAAGCGGTGGACGGGGTGGTGATCGCCACCGGCGGCCGGCCCCGCACGCTGCCCGGTACCGAGGGCATCACCGGCGTGGTCACGCTGCGCGGGCTGGACGACGCGGTGGCGCTGCGCGCGCAGCTGGCCACCGAACCCGAGCACGTGGTGGTGATCGGCGCGGGATTCCTGGGCGCGGAGGTGGCCGCCAGCGCGCGCACGCTGGGCCGCGAGGTGACCGTGGTCGAGGCCATGCCGGTGCCGCTGGCCGGTGCGGTGGGCCCCTATCTGGGCGGGATCTGTGGGCAGCTGCACGGAGATCACGGGGTGCGGCTGATCCTCGGGCACGGCGTGGCCGGGCTGGACACCGTGATCGAGCCCGGCCGGCGGCAGGTGTGCGCGGTGCGGCTGGACGACGGCCGGGCGCTGCCGGCCGAGCTGGTGGTGGTGGCCGTCGGGATGCGGCCGAGCACCGGCTGGCTGGCCGGATCGGGGCTGGCCGTGGACGACGGGGTGCGCACCGACGCGGGCTGGGTCACCGCGCTGCCCAACGTGGTCGCGGTCGGCGATGTGGCCCGGCACCGGTGCGGCGGGAAGTTCGTCCGGCACGAGCACTGGACCAGCGCGGCCAAGGCGCCCGCCACTGCCGTGGCCAACCTGCTGGCCGGCCGCCATCTCGGGCACTGCGCCGGGGGCGGCTATTTCTGGTCCGACCAGTACGGGGTGCGCATCCAGTTCGCCGGATCGGTCGCGCCGACCGATGATGTCCGGGTGATCGAGGGTGCGCCCGAGGACCGGGCGTTCCTGGCCACCTGTCACCGCGACGGCGTCACCACGGGAGTGCTGGCGATGAACATGGCCCGGGCGTTCACCCGGGCCCGCCGTACCCTCGCGGTCACCGCCACCGAGGAGGACCAGCGATGCCCGACCTGTTCGCCGAGCCCGGACTGTTCATCGACGGAGCCTGGCGCGACGCCGCGGGAGGCGAGCGCCATCGGATCGTCAATCCCTTCGACCAGCGCCTGATCGCCGAGGTCCCGGCCGGTCAGGCGGCCGATACGGAGGCGGCCATCCGGGCCGCCCGCACCTCGTTCGACACCGGCCCGTGGCCGCGCACCCCGCCGGCCGAGCGGGCCGCGCTGCTGGCCCGGGTAGCCGAACTGCTGGCCCGGGACAAGGAGACCATCGCCCGCACCGAAACGCTGGACACCGGCAAAACGCTGGTGGAGAGCCGGATCGACGTGGACGACGTGATCGCGGTGTTCGAGTACTACGCCCGGTTGGTCGCGGAACTGAGTTCTCGCACGGTTTCCGTGCCCGGTGACGAGGTGTCCAGCCGGATCGACTACGAACCGGTGGGCGTGTGCGGGTTGATCGCGCCGTGGAACTATCCGCTGTTGCAGATCAGCTGGAAGATCGCGCCCGCGCTGGGCGCGGGCAACACGGTGGTGGTCAAGCCGAGCGAGGTCACGCCGCTGTCCACCATTCTGTTGTTCCGGCTGCTGGCCGAAGCCGGACTGCCCGCGGGCGTGGCCAATCTGGTGCTGGGCACCGGGCCTGCGGCGGGCGCGCCGCTGGCCGAGCATCCCGGAGTGGACCTGGTGTCGTTCACCGGCAGCCTGGCCACCGGGCAGAAGCTGATGCGGGCCGCGGCCGGGACCATCAAGAAGATCTGCCTCGAACTGGGCGGAAAGAACCCGAATGTGGTGTTCGCCGACGCCGACCTGGACGTGGCCCTCGACTACGCGCTGACCGCGGTGTTCCTGCACTCCGGCCAGGTCTGCTCGGCCGGCACCCGGCTGCTGGTGCAGGACTCGGTGCACGAGGAGTTCGTCGCCGAACTGGCCCGCCGGGCGGCGAACATCAAGTTGGGCAACGGTTTGGACGCCGACACCGAGAGCGGCCCACTGGTGTCGGCCGCCCAGTTGTCCAAAGTGGAGCGTTACGGCAGGCTTGGCGTCGAGCAGGGTGCACGCCTGCTCACCGGCGGCGCCAGGCCCGGCGATCCGGCGCTGGCCGACGGCTTCTTCTATCTGCCAACGGTGTTCGCCGACTGTAGCCGGGAGATGGCCGTCGTGCAGGATGAGACGTTCGGTCCGATCGTCACCGCCGAGAGGTTCGACACCGAGGACGCGGCGGTGTTCCTGGCCAACGACACCGACTACGGACTGGCCGGTGCGGTGTGGACTCAGGACGTTGACCGGGGCGAACGGATCGCCGGCCGGATGCGGCACGGCACGGTGTGGATCAACGACTTCGGCCCCTACCTGCCCTCGGCCGAATGGGGCGGCTTCAAGCGCTCCGGCATCGGCCGCGAGCTGGGACCGTCCGGCCTGCACGAATATTGTGAGGCCAAGCACGTCTACCGCAACCGCAAGCCGGTGGCCCAGAACTGGTTCGCCAGAAACCTTGCCAAATAGCGCTCAAGTGGATCACGCTGCTCGCCTGAACGTAACCGACAAGAGGATGTCGCGATGACGGCCGAATCAGACAGCCTGCCGGAGACCTCCACCAACGACACGTCCGATCTGGCCCGGTTCGGATACAAACAGGAACTGGAACGCACCCTGGGCTCGTTCTCCAGCTTCGCCGCCGGTTTCTCCTACATCTCCATCATGACCGGTGTGTTCCAGTTGTTCGGATTCGGCTTCGGCGCGGGCGGACCGGCCTTCATCTGGACCTGGCCGCTGGTGTTCCTGGGCCAGGGCGCGGTCGCGCTGTGCTTCGCCGAGGTGGCCGGGCAGTTCCCGCTGGCCGGTTCGGTCTACCAGTGGTCCAAACAGATCGCCCGGCCCGCGACCTCGTGGATGGCCGGCTGGATCATGAGCATCGGCGCGGTGGTCACCGCGGCCGCGGTCGCCGTGGCCTACCAGATCATCCTGCCCCAGGTGTCGCTGGCCTTCGAGGTGATCGGCGGCCCCAGTGACGCCGGGCTCAGTTCCACGCCTGCGGGCGCGAAGAACGCCATCGTGCTGGCGCTGGGACTGGTCGTGTTCACCACCATCGTGAACCTGGTCGGTGTCAAGCTCATGGCCAAGATCAACAACTTCGGCGTCGCGGTGGAACTGACCGGCTCCGTCCTGCTGATCATCTTCCTGGCCGTGCACATCAAACGCGGGCCGCAGCACGTGCTGTTCGACACCGCGGGTACCGGCAGCGGGCATTCCTGGGGCTACTTCGGGGCTTTCCTGGTGGCCGCGCTGATGAGCGCCTACGTGTTCTACGGGTTCGACACCGCCGGTTCGCTGGCCGAGGAGACCAGGGAGCCCCGCAGGCACGCACCGCGGGCGATCCTGCGCGCGCTGACCGCCGCGTTCCTGGTGGGCGGCCTGCTGATGCTGATCGGCATGATGGCCGTCGGCGACCTGCACTCCGACCAACTGGGCACCGCGGGCATGCCGTATCTGCTCAAGAGCACGCTGGGCACCGGGTTGGGCGACGCGTTCCTGATCTGCTCGGCCATCGCCATCACGGTGTGCTGCCTGGCCGTGCAGACCGCGGCCATCCGGATGATCTTCGCCATGGCCCGGGACAACCGGCTGCCGTTCTCCCGCGCGCTGGGCCGGGTGTCCCCGCGGGCCCGGACACCGATCGTGCCCGCGCTGGTCACCGGGGTGCTGACCATCGCGTTGCTGGTGGTCAACATCGGCAACCAGCGGGTGTTCTACATCCTCACCTCGGTGGCGATCATCCTGTTCTACATCCCGTATCTGATGGTCACCGCGCCGATGCTGGTGCGCAGGCTGCGCGGCAGCTGGCCGCGGCCCGAACACGGCCCGTACTTCTCGCTGGGCCGCTGGGGTCTTGCGGTGAACGCGTTCGCGGTGCTCTACGGCGCGGCCATGATCGTCAACCTGGCCTGGCCGCGGCCCGCGGTGTACGGCAACGACCACTGGTACTTCCAGTGGGGCGCGGTGGTGTTCACCGTGCTGATCGCGCTGATCGGCGCGATCATGTTGCTGGTGCGCCGGAACTGGACGCGCGCGCACAGTGAGCCGGTCGAGCCGGAAGGGACCTGAATTGAGTTCGGACACCTACGATTTCGTCATCGTCGGCGGTGGCTCGGCCGGGTGCGCGCTGGCCAACCGGCTCTCGGCCGACCCGGGCAACAAGGTGCTGGTACTGGAGGCGGGCCGGCCAGACTTCCGCTGGGACGTGTTCATCCACATGCCGGCCGCGCTGACCTTTCCCATCGGCAGCAAGTTCTACGACTGGAAATACGAGTCCGAGCCGGAACCGCACATGGGCGGGCGGCGGGTCTACCACGCCCGCGGCAAGGTGCTCGGCGGTTCCAGCAGCATCAACGGAATGATCTTCCAGCGGGGCAACCCGATGGACTACCAGCGCTGGGCGGCCGATCCCGGCATGTCGGCCTGGGACTACGCGCATTGCCTGCCCTACTTCAAGAAGATGGAGAACTGCCTGGCGGGCGACGGCGAGCACGCCGGATTCCGCGGCGAACAGGGTCCGCTGGTGCTGGAACGGGGCCCGGCCACGAATCCGTTGTTCGGCGCGTTCTTCGCCGCCGCGCAGGAGGCCGGTTATCCGCTGACCGAGGACGTGAACGGGTACCGCCAGGAGGGTTTCGCGCCGTTCGACCGCAACGTGCACCGCGGCCGCCGGCTCTCGGCGGCCCGGGCCTACCTGCATCCGGTCATGTCCCGGCCGAACCTGACCGTGCGCACGCACGCCATGGTCAACCGGATCCTGTTCGAGGGCGCCAAAGCCACCGGCGTGGAGTACAGCTACCGGGGCAGCGACGAACGCCGGGTGTTCGGCAACGAGATCATCCTGTGCGGTGGCGCGATCAACACCCCGCAGCTGCTGCAACTGTCCGGGGTGGGCAACGCCGACGAGCTGACCGCGCTGGGCATCAACGTGGTGGCCGACCTGCCCGGAGTCGGCGAGAACATGCAGGACCACCTCGAGGTCTACATCCAGTACGCGTGCAAGCAACCGGTGTCCATGCAGCCGTACCTGCAGAAGTGGCGGCGGCCGTTCATCGGCGCGCAGTGGCTGTTCCTGCGCGGTGGCCCGGCGGCCACGAACCACTTCGAGGGCGGCGGATTCGTGCGCAGCAACGAGGACGTGGCCTATCCCAACCTGATGTTCCACTTCCTGCCCATCGCCATCCGCTACGACGGTTCCGCGCCTTCGGGCGGACACGGCTATCAGGTCCACATCGGACCGATGTACTCCGATTCCCGGGGCAGCGTGAAGATCCGCTCCACCGATCCGCGCGAGAAACCGGCGCTGCGGTTCAATTACCTGTCCACCAAACAGGATCGGCAGGAATGGGTGGAGGCGATCACCGTCGCCCGCAGGATCCTCAACCAGCCCGCACTGACCGAGTTCAACGGCGGCGAGCTGTCCCCCGGCCCGGAAGTGACCACGGACGAGGAGATCCTGGACTGGGTGGCCCGGGACGGCGAGACCGCGCTGCACCCCTCGTGCACCGCGAAACTGGGCACCGGCAAGGATTCCGTGGTCGACCCGGACACCATGCGGGTGCACGGGCTGACCGGGCTGCGCGTGGTGGACGCCTCGGTGATGCCCTACATCACCAACGGCAACATCTACGCGCCGGTGATGATGACCGCGGAGAAGTCGGCCGACCTGATCCTGGGCAACACGCCCCTGCCCGCCGAGCCGGTCGACTTCTACCGGCACAAGGGGTGATTCAGTCGACGGTGTCCAGGGCCGGATCGCCGTGGGTGGTGCCGTAGCGCATTCCGGCCAGCCACAGTTCGGTGAACTCGTCGGCGTTGGCCAGCAGGAAATCCAGGTCGGCCAGCTTGCGCAGGGAGCCCGGGGTGAAGGTGCGCAAGGCCTGGGCCCGCACCGGATCCCCGGTCCAGTCGGCCAGCGCGGGCAGCGACTCGGGCCAGTTCTGGTTCTGCACCCCGCCCATGGCCACCGCGGTCATCCAGACGCCGAACAGATGCTGGTGGCCGACCACGCGGATCAGCTGGTCCAGCTTCGGACCGGACCGCTCGGACATGGCCGCCGAGTAGTCGGCGTACAGCTCGCCCGCGCCCAGCCCCCACCGGCCCAGCACACTCAGCGTGGGCCACCAGCCGGGCCGCACGGCCGAGCTGGAGCGGACCATCATGGGCATCTCGTTGACCCAGTGGAAGTTGGGCACCTGCGGCGGCGCGGCCAGCAGCCGGTGCGGGCGGCCGGCCAGCCCGGTGCCGGGCATGCACACCGAGCGGCGCGCGCCGTGGCCGTCGTTGCGCGACACGCTGGGCAGATCGAGGTGCTCCACCAGATTCGGCACGGTGACCAGGCTGCGCACCTTCTCGCGATCCAGGTAGCGCTTGATCATCACGTCGTCGGCGTCGCCGATCACGGCTTCCTCGCGCAGGAACCGGCCGACCTCGGTGGCCACCTCGCTGGGCATGGAGACGGCCTGGGTGGGCAGGTAGGTGTTGATCGCGGGCACCGCGTCCGCACCGACCAGACCGGCCCAGCGGACCATGGTCGCGGTCGGCGAGCCCCACTCCACGAAGTAGGAGAGCACCGCGTCCGGGTAGCGCTGGATGCCCTGCCGGACCAGGTCCAGGAAACCGGCGGGCAGCGACACGTCCTCCTGCAGCACCAGGTGGTGGGTGGTGTTGAGGGAGGCGGCCGAGTAGGCCACCCGGGCGGCCCGCAGCGCGCCGGGGCGGCCGAACGGGTTCGGGTCGATGGCCAGCCGCACCTCGGCCGGGGTCAGCTGGGCGGCCAGCTGCCGGGCCACCTTCAGCCGGCTGGGGTGAGTCACGACGGCGATGGACACCGTCGGTTCGGCCACCGGCGGGCCCGGCTCCTCGCGGGCCAGCTCGATCTGCATGAACCTGGAGAGTAATCGCCGCGGATCACGCAAAACTGGCATGTGATTATGAGTTTGCTTAGAGTGATCTTGTTCGGTTGACGGCCGGGCCTTGCGCGCTGGGGCGATATCCGATTGCGGTCTGAGGCATCCTGGTAGGCATGGCCGAGGACCTGGAGGTGACCGCGACGATCCGCATTCCAGCGGATGAGCTGCGCGAACGCTTCTCCCGGTCGTCCGGCCCGGGCGGTCAGGGCGTCAACACCGCGGACAGCCGGGTCGAGCTGTCCTTCGATCTGACCGGGTCCCGGGCCCTGTCCGAGGCCCAGCGGAGCCGCGCGGCCGAACGCTTGCGCGGGCGGCTGGTCGGCGGGGTGCTCACCGTGGTGGCCAGCGAACACCGCAACCAGCTGGCCAACCGGCGAGCGGCCCGGCTGCGGCTGGCCGCGATCCTGCGCGCGGCCCTGCGCCCGCCCACGCCGCCTCGGCGAACCACCAAGCCCAGTCGCGGTTCGGTGGAGCGGCGGTTGTCGGCCAAGCGGCGGAGGTCGGACACCAAACGCAATCGGTCTCGTCCGACGGACTGACCACGATCCCGGCGAGCAGTACCGGCTCGGCCACCCGGCTTGACGCATGCCGATATGGGCATATGATTTCGCCATGGCACGAGCAGCGACGACGTCGGACGTCTTCAACGCGATCGCCGAGCCGCAGCGCCGGGAGATCCTGGTGCTGCTTCGGGCGGGCGAGCGGCCGGTGACCGAGTTGGCCGGGGAGCTGGGGATGACCCAGCCGCGCGCGTCCAAACACCTACGGGTGCTCCGGGAGGTCGGGCTGGTGCGCGACCGCAAGGCAGGCAAGCAGCGCCTGTACGGGCTCGACGCCCGCGGGCTGCGGCCGGTCCACGAGTGGGCCGGCGGGTTCGAGCGGTTCTGGAACGAGAGCTTCGACCGACTGGACGCCTACGTGCAGGACCTGAAGCAGACCAGGCAGGAGGAGTAGCGCAATGAGCACGACTGGACGAGGAACGCAGGCGCAGTCCGCGACAGCCGACCGCGAGATCGTGATATCCCGGGTCATCGACGCCCCACGGGAACTGGTGTTCGAGACGTTCACCGAGGTCCGGCACCTGTCGCGGTGGTGGGGACCGGACGGGTTCACCACCACCACGCGGTTGTTCGAGTTCCGCGTCGGCGGGGCCTGGGAGTTCGTGATGCACGGACCGGACGGGACGGACTACGCCGAGTGGATCACCTGGACCGAGATCGCCCCGCCGGAGCGGATCGCGATGCGCCACGGTGAGTCCCGCGACGACCCGAACGCCTTCGAGTCGGTCCTGACGTTCGAGCCCGACGGTGCGGCGACCCGGATCCAGATGCACACGGTGTTCCCCACCAGGCAACTGCGCGACGAGGCGGTCGAGAAGTACCACGCGATCGAGGGCGGGCAGCAGACCCTGAGCAACCTGGCGGCCTACGTCACCGAGATCGTTGCGAGAAAGGCGGAGGGCTGATGGCAGGCAAGGTGTTCTTCAGCGTGTCGATGTCGCTGGACGGGTTCATCGCCCCCGACTCCGCGGAGGAGTTGATGGGGCAGCAGTGGATGGAACTGCAGCGGTGGGTCTTCCCGCAGCGGTTCTTCCGGGAGAGCCTGACGCTCGGCGAGGGCGGCGAGGAAGGGCGCGACAACGACATCGTGCGGGAGACGTTCGAACGCACCGGCGCGAGCGTGATGGGCAAGCGCATGTTCGACGCCGGCGAGCACGCGTGGCCGGCGGAGGCGCCGTTCCACACGCCGGTCTTCGTCGTGACGCACGAGAAGCGTGACCCCTGGGCGCGGCCCGGTGGGACCACGTTCCACTTCGTGAACGAGGGCACCGAGTCCGCGCTCGACCAGGCCCGCGAGGGCGCGGGCGACCGGGACGTCCGCATCGCGGGCGGTGGCGCGACGATCCTGGAGTACCTGAACGCCGGCCTGATCGACGAGTTCTCGATCGCGCTGTCGCCGGTGCTGTTCGGCACCGGAATCCGCTTGTTCGAGGGCGTGGACGCGGGCCGCGTGGCCCTGGAGCCGGTCCGCGCGGAGCCTTCGCCGAGGGTGACGCACCTGACCTACGCCGTCCGGGAGCGGTAGGGGCACGTCAGGCGTCGCGGGATTCGGCGACTCGGCGTATTGGCATGCAACGTGGTTCGCCGCGGGCGCGTCGTTATAGGGCGTGAAACGACTTGGCCTGATTGCCGCGGTTCTCGTCACCGCCGCGCTGGTGCCGGCCCCGGCCGCAAACGCCGGCTCAGCCCAGAACACGCTGGCCGGGGCCGTCGCGGTTGCCGACTACGACCTCGGGGACACCGCGTTCTCCGATCCGCGGAGCGGCACGGTCAGCGAGATCCGGGCCGAGGTGTACTACCCGCGGGTGCTGGTCGGCCGTCGCCCGCTGATCGTGTTGTCGCACGGTTCCTGGTGGGCCTGCGATGTCCAGTCCGCGACCACCTGGCCGTGTCCGGCCGGATCCCACCCGTTCCCGAGTTACCGCGGCTACGCCTTTCTCGGCAAAGCCTTGGCGGCACAGGGTTTTGTCGTGGTGTCGATCAGCGCGGACGCCATCAACATGACCTCGTTCGACTACGGCGACCGGGCCCGGCTGATCAACGAGCACCTGTCACTGTGGGAACAGCTGGCCGACCACGGAAACGGTCCACTGGCTGGGAAGTTCTTCGACCCGGCGACAGAAAAGCCCGTCACACCCTCGTTCGCCGGGCACGTTGACCTGACCGATGTCGGCACCCTGGGTCATTCGCGGGGCGGAAAGGGCGTGATGTGGCAGGCCTCGGACAAGCACAAGACGGAATGGCCGGCGGGCGTACAGATCCGGGCCGTGCTCGGGCTGGCACCGGTGAAGTTCGACGACCCCGAGGGCGACCACAGCGACACGCTGATCACCACGCTGCCCTTCGCCGTCGTCACCGGCGGCTGTGACGGGGCGGTGCACGAGGACGGTCAGCAGTACCTGGACGACGTGACCGGCCACAACACGGTCACCGACTTCTCCGTCTCGCTGATCGACGCCAATCACAACTACTACAACACGAACTGGTCGCCGCCGTATCCGTTCGGCGAGGACGACAGCACCTGTCCGAACACCGAACTGACCCAAGGCCGGCAACACGACGCGCTCACGACCTACGCCACCGCGTTCTACCGCTACGAGCTCTACGGCGACCGGTCCGGACTCCCGATCCTGACCGGCCGGGCGCACCTGGGAGTCGCCGACAACATCCGGGTGGTGCCGGCGGCCAGCTGAAAAGAGGCGGTCCGGGGACGGATATCCCCGGACCACCCTCAGCTCAGATCACCGGCACCAGTTGCACGTCGGCCGCGTTGACGAAGGCCACTCGGTGCCCCAGCTGGATTTCCAGATATCGCTGGGATCCCAGCACATCGGTGTGGTCGTCCGGCGCGCTGTTGTCGATGGTGCTGGCGTTGTAGAAGTCGGTCGGCGTCACGCCACCGTACACATAGGACTGACCGGGGGTGATCGTGTAGGGCAGCGGGGTGATGGCGCGGACCGGGATGCCGGCCGGGAACTCCGACGGATCGGGGTAGGCCACGCCGTAGGTGGGCACCGAGGTCTCCCCCGGCTTGGGCGCCACCACGAATCCCGAGCTGGGCGTGATCACCTGATGCCCCTTGGGATTCTCGAACCAGACCTTGGCGCCGTCCCACCAGATCGCCACCCAGTCGCCCTGTCGTCCGGCCACCACGAACTGCTGGCCGGCACTGGCCTTGTCGCCCCAGTCGGCCGCGCACGTGGTGCCCACGGTGCCGGTCGGGTTCAGGCCGGGGTCGTTGAACAGCGGCGCGGTCGCGTTGGGCGCGGTGCGCAGGTAGACGAAGCTGGCCGCCTGCGCGGGCACCGGCTGACCGGCCTCGCAGTCGGTCACGGTCTGGATGTTCTGCGCGAACACCGGGTTGATGGTCACCATCGGGCTGTTCGGCAGGCCGCTTCGCTCGGTCGGATGACCGAGCAGGGTCATGAAGTGGTTCCAGTCCCAGAACGGGCCCGGGTCCCAGTGCATGCCGGCGATGTAGGCCGGCGCGATGCCGGGCACGTTGTCGTGACCGATGATGTGCTGCCGGTCGATCTGCACGTGGTACTTGGCGGCCAGGTAGCGCACCAGCGACGCGGTGGTCTGGTAGAGCCGCTCGGTGAACCAGGTCGCGCCCTGCACCGCGTAGCCGACCTGTTCGATGCCCACGGCGTGCATGTTCATGTACCAGTTGCCCGCATGCCAGGCCACGTCCTGGTCGGGCACCATCTGGGTGACCGTGCCGCTCGTGCCCTGCACCACGTAGTTGGCGCTGGTCTCCTGGGCCGGATTCTGGAACCCGGCCACCGTGCCCGCGTAGGACTCCTCGGTGTCGTGGATCACGATGTAGTTCACGGTCAGGTGATTGTTCGGGCGATCGGCCAGGTCGTAGTTGCCGTAGTCGGTTTTGTCCGGTCCGTTCTGCGCGTACGCGGCGGGCACGTAACTGCACTGCAGGGTCTTCGGACACTGGGGCAGCCCGGCCGTGCCGGCGTTGGCCGCGGGCAGGTTCAGGCCGACGATGCTCGCGGTGTCCGGCAACACCATGGGATCGGAGGGCAGGTCGACGTACTGGCCGTCCTGGGTGAACCGGGCCGCGCCGGAGGCGATGGTGGCGTACACCGAGTCGGCGAAGTCGGCGGCCGCGTCCTGGGTGCTGGCGCTGGCGTACTCGGCGACCGCGCCGTACCAGCCACCGTCGGTGTGCGGCAGCGCGCCGTGATCAAGGGATTTCGCATACGAGGCAAGCAAAGCCGCCCCGCCGCGGATGTTGGCCGCGGGGTCGGTGCGCAGCGTCGCGGGATCGACGCGCAGCAGTCCGGCCGCAGTGTCCAGGGTGTGCAGCGCGGGCGCGTCGGCGGCGCCCTCGCCCTTGTCGGATGGCACGTTCGCGGCCACCTCGGTCAGCCCCATCGGGCCGTAAGCTCCGGTGGTGCTGGGCGTGCCCGCGTGGTCCTCCCACAGGGACTCGTTGTAGGACACCGAAAGTAATACCGCGCTGGGCACACCGAACTCGGTCGCGGCCGCGGCGAACTGGGCCGCGCGGTCCGCAGGCACGGACGGCGTGGCCGGCAGGTCGCTGGCCGCCGCGGGTCCGGCCAGCGCGAGGCCAAGGGCACCGGCGATCATCGTCACGCCGATACGTGGTGTACTTCGCATCGACCCCTCCTCACGTGTCATGGTCGGTCCAACCCTGGACCCGAGCGGCACCGGGGTCAACAACCAACGGACAGCGTTGGTGAACTGGTAGGAAACTCTCCACTGGGAAGGGACATCACGTGCCAGACTCGTTGACAGCCGACACCATCACCATCACCGGCCACGACGGCGACGAGATCGAGGCGTACCTGGCGACCCCGCTGCACCAGGAGACCTTCGGTGCGGTCGTCGTGATCCACCACATGCCCGGTTACGACGAATCGACCAAGGAAATGGTGCGCAAGTTCGCCGCGCACGGCTACGCCGCCCTGTGCCCGAACCTGTACCACCGCGAGGCGCCCGGGGCCGACCCGGACGACGCCGCGGCCACCGCGCGGGCCAACGGCGGCGTGCCGGACGAGCGGCTGGTCGGCGATGTGGCCGGCGCGGCCGCCCACCTCAAGTCGCTGCCCGGGGCCAACGGCAAGGTCGGCGTGATCGGCCACTGCTCCGGCGGCCGGCAGGTCGTGCTCTCGGCGTGCAGCCTGGAGCTGGACGCGGCGGTCGACTGCTACGGCGCGTTCGTGGTCAACGACCCGCCCGAGGGGTTCGCGGCCAAGCCGATCCTGAACAAGATCCCTGACCTGTCCTGCCCGCTGCTGGGCCTGTTCGGGGCCGAGGACAAGTTCCCCGCGCCGGACGAGGTCAAGGTGCTCGACGACGAGCTGACCAAGCACGGCAAGGCGCACGAGTTCCACAGCTACGACAACGCAGGCCACGCGTTCTTCGCGGTGGACCGGCCCAGCTACCGGGTCGAGGCCGCGGTGGACGGCTGGCAGAAGATCTTCACCTTCTTCGGCGAGCACCTGGCGGCCTGATCATGTGCACCTACCTCACCGAGAAGATCGCCATCGCCGGTAGCGGCAAGGGCGCCCACGGCTGGTTCGGGCTGTCCGAGGCCAGCGTTTACGTGGACCACCCGGTGCACATGCCGCAGGAGCACACGGTCAACATCGACTTCCGCAATCCGGCCCTGGGTCCCTCCGCCCGGGTCGCGGTGGAGTTGAGCGAGGAAGCGGCGCTGGCCCTGGTCGACGCGATCAAGGCGGCGATCGACTCCGCGCCGGCCGGACTGGCGTCGGAGCACCCGGACGCAACCGCCGAAGAGCGGATGGCCGGATAGCCCCACTGGGTGGGTCCGCTTGACGAGCCAGTCCCGGCCCGGTTGGCTCGACAAGCGGATGCCGGCGTGACCGCCGAAGATCGACCCCAATAATGTGTGCGCGCACGCTGGAGGTGGGCGAAAGTCGTGGGCCGGGTCGACTACTACGAACTGCTCGACGTGGATCCATCCGCGTCCACCGCGGAGATCAAGTCGGCCTACCGTGGGCTGGCCAAGGTCATGCACCCGGACGCCGGGGGCACCGCGGGCACCTTCCGGCTGCTGCGTGAGGCGTACGAGACGCTGACCGATCCGGTGGCCCGGGCCGAGTACGACCGGGACGAGGGCTTCGCCGACCTGGAGGATCTCGGCGACTTCGACGAGTCGGTCGATGTCACCGGTCTCGTGCCCGAGCAGCCCGACCCGGACGACCTGGTGGACCCGGCCGATCTCGGCCCGGACGGCCTGGACCCGGACTCGCCGGTGGTGTCCTCGCCGATGACCACCACGGTGGACGCGGTCACCACCGAGCGGGAACGCCGCCGCGCCACCGGGTGGACCGGCCGGACCGGTCGCCGCTACGACTTCGGCGACGACCCGGACTTCGTGCCGGCCACCCCGGTGCTCGACCCGGACACCATCGCCTGGTGGCACGGCACCGGCATGTACGACCCGGTCCGGTATCTGCCCCCGGCCGGGCCGGCGCTGCGGCCGGTGCTGGCCGGAGTGGTCGCCTGGCTGGTGTTGTTGTCCCCGTTGGTTTTCCCGGTGCACTGGAAGCTGCCGCTGCTGGTGGTGTGGCTGGTGATCCTGGCCGCCGCGGCCTACGCGGTGGTGCGGTTGGCGCGCCGCTACGTCACCGGGAAGCGGATCGATCAGGCGTTCGCCGCCGAGTTCGGGGTGCGGCGGGTGTTCGGGAGACCGGGCGGGGACTCGGGCCAGATCGCCGAACGGCTGACCGCGCAGGTGTTGTTGCGGTATCTGACCCAGCTGCCCGGGGTGCGGATCTTCCACGGCCTGTCCTGGCCCGACTCGGTGTTCGCGGACGTCGACCACGCGGTGCTGTGCGGGCGGCGGCTGGTGCTGATCGAGTCGAAGCTGTGGCTGCCCGGGCATTACGTGGCCGACGAGACCGGGGCGTTGTGGCGCAACGGGCATCCCTTCCGCGGCGGCGGGCTGCGGTTGCCCGATGGCGTGCTGGCCTTCCGGGAACTGCTGCCCGAGCTGGAGATTCGCGGCGCGGTGGTGCTGTATCCGAGCCGCGCCGGGGAGATCACCACCGGGGAATCGCCGGAAGTGCTGGCGCCGCCGATGAGCCCGGAGGCGTTCGTGCACGAGATGGGCGACTGGCTGGCCCTGGAGGCCGACGTGGTCGATCGTGAGCACTTCCGGGCCGTGCTGGCCCAGGTGATCGCGCCGGATGATCTGTCCTGAGTGGACTAGTGTTCTGAGTTGTTCAGGTCGACTTGTTCAGCAGGGTCGCCACGATGCGGTCCAGCGCGGCGATGTCGTCCGGGTCGAGGGCCAGCAGCGCGTCCGGCGGCTCGATCAGGATCTGCTCGGCCTGGTCGGCGATCTCGCGGCCCTGCTCCGTGAGGGTGACGACCTTGGCCCGGCGGTCGGTGGGGTGGGCGGTGCGGCTGACCAGTCCGCGTTCCTCCAGATCCCGCACCATGAGGGTGACGTAGGGCGCGTCGGTGGACAGTTTCGCGCCGAGTTCGCGCATGGTCAGCGGGCCGCCGGACAGCCGCCGCAACACCTTGACCCGGAAGAAACTCAGGTCCAGCGCGGCGCTGACCTCCTTGCGCCGGTCGTGCAGATCGTGCACCAGCGTGCGCATCCCGGCCCAGGCGTGCGCGGCCCGCGCGACCGGTTCGCTCATGAGGCCACCTTCCCCGCCAGCTCCGGCACCGACGCCGTCCGGGCCGCCGCCCGTTCCGCCGTGCCCCGCGCCCATTTCCCGGTCGTGACCACGCCGACCAGAATCACCGCGAGCCCGCATCCGACAATAATCCACCATCCGACATGGCTTGCCACAGCGAATTGCGGACCGAATTCGCCGTGTAGTCCTCCGGTCACCGCCGAGCCGATCACCGCGACCCCCATCGACTGGCCAACCTGCCGCGAGGTGGACGCCACGGCGGCGGCCACCCCGGCCTGGGCGGCGGGCATTCCGGAGACCGCGGTGTTGGTGATCGGGGCGTTGATCGCGCCGAACCCGAATCCGAACACGACATAGGCACACAGCAACACTGTGGCCGGCGTGGTCACGGTGATCGTGGTCAGGATGGCGGCGCTGATCGCCAGCAGGACCCCGGCCACGATCACCGGCAGCCGGGAGCCGCGGGCGGCCACGATCCGGCCGGACAGCGGCGCGACGATCATCACCAGCGCGGCCATCGGCACGGTGTACAGGCCGGCCTTCAGCGCCGAGAAGCCCCGCGCGTCCTGCAGGTAGAGGGTGTTGACGAACAGGAACCCGCCCAGCGCGGCGAACATGCACACGGCCAGCAGGGTGGCTCCGGAGAACGGGATGCTGCGGAAGAAACTCAGTTCCAGCAACGGATCGGTGCGCCGGGGCTCGTAGATCAGCAGCGCGACCAGAGCCAGCGCGGCCAGCACGAAACAGCCGATGATCTGCTTGGAGACCCAGCCGTGGCCGGGGCCTTCGATGATGCCGTAGCTCAGTGCGGCCAGCGTGATGATGACCAGCAGCTGGCCGACCGGGTCGATGCGGCGGGCGCGGGGCGCGCGGGATTCCGGCACGAACACGGCGGTGAGGATGACCGCGGCGACGCCGACCGGGATGTTGATCCAGAAGATGGAGCGCCAGCCGACCGTGCCGACCAGCAGACCGCCCACGACCGGGCCCAGCGCCATGCTCAGCCCGATCACGCCGCTCCAGACGCCGATGGCGCGGGCGCGTTCCTTCGGGTCGGTGAACACGTTGCGGATGATGGACATGGCCACCGGGTTGAGCATGGACCCGCCGATGGCCTGCACCGCGCGGAAGCCGATCAGCCAGCCGATGCTCGGCGCCAGGCTGCACAGCAGCGAGCCGAGGGTGAACAGGACCAGGCCGGTCTGGAAGGTGCGCCGCCGCCCCACCCGGTCGGCGGTCGAGCCGGACAGCATCAGCAGGCTGGCCAGGACGAGGGTGTAGGCGTCGATGACCCACTGCAGGCTGGACGGGGAGGCGGCCAGCTCGTGCTGGATGGCCGGCAGCGCGACGTTGACGATGGTGTTGTCCAGACCCACGATCAGCAGGCTCATACAGCAGATCGCCAGTACGAGAAACTGCCGACTACGACCGAGTTCAGGCACTCCGACCCCCCTAGATAGTTGTACCTGTATAACAGTTAATACAGTACAACTATTTCACCGGGATCTCGGTGTGAGAACGGTTACCTGACCGGTTACCCAACTTTCGCGTAGGTTACCCGGTTCGCGCAGGTCAGTTAGCCGGTTTGCGCCATTGTGGGCGGCCTATCGGCCGAGCACGGCCATGGCCGCGTTGTGCCCGCCGAGGCCGCTGACCCCGCCGCCCCGGCGCGCGCCCGCCCCGCACAGCAGCACGTTGGGCACGTCGGTGCGCACGCCCCACGGATCGTCGGCGTTGTCGGCGAACGGCCAGGCCAGCTCGCCGTGGAAGATGTTGCCTGCGGGCAGGCCGAGCGAATCGGCCAGGTCCAGCGGGGTGCGCGCCTCCACGCAGGGTTTGCCGCTCTCGTCGGTGGCCAGGCAGGACTCGATCGGCTCGGCCAGGTACTCGTTCAGCCCGGCCAGATAGCCCTCGGCCAGCTCGTCGCGCAGTTCGGTGTTGCGGCCGCGGAACAGGCCGGCCGGCAGGTGCAGGCCGAACAGGGTCATGGTGTGCCAGCCCGCGGCGGCCAGTTCCGGGGCCAGGATGCTCGGATCGGACAGCGTGTGGCAGTACATCTCGCCGGGCAGCGGACTCGGGATGCGGCCGGCGGCGCTGTCGGCGTAGGCCGATTCCAGCTGGGTGTAGCTCTCGTCCAGGTGGAAGGTGCCGGCGAAGGCCAGCTTCGGGTCGATGCCGCTGCGCAGCTTGGGCAGCCGGGTGAGCACCATGTTCATCTTCAGCTGACAGCCCGGAGCCGACTCGGCCGGTGGCAAGCCGCGCAGCTCCGACAACACCGAGGGCGCCACCCCGGACAGCACCTGTCGCGCGGCCATGGTGTGCTCGGTTTCCCCTACGACGTAAGTGATCTCCGCGTCCTGGCCGTCCGCGTCGATCCGGCGCACGGTGGCCGAGGTGGTGATCCGCGCGCCCGCGGCCAGCGCGACCCGTTCCAGTTCCGCGGTCACCGCGCCCATCCCGCCCGCGGGCACCCGCCACTCCCCCGTGGCGTTGCCGATCACGTGGTAGAGGAAGCAGCGGTTGGCGGCCAGGCCCGCGTCGGCCAGCGAGGTGTGCGTGCCGATCAGCCCGTCGGTGGCCACCACGCCGCGCACCACGTCATCGGCGAACCGTTCCTCGATCGCCGCGCCCAGCGGCTGCTCGAACAGGTCCTGCCAGAGCCGTTCGCTGGTCGCCTTGACCACCAGCTCGCGCAGTTGCTCTCGGCTGGGCAACGGACCGAGCAGCGTCGGCGCCAGCACCCGGGCCAGGTCGGCCAGCTCGCCGTACCAGGCCGTCCACGCGCCGAACTCGGCGTCCGAGCCGGTCAGCGAGCGGAACGAGGACACCGTCGCCGCGCCCGCGTCCCGCTCGACCAGCAGCCCGTCGTCGCCGGCCGGGGTGTAGGAGGACACCGCCCGGGACCGCAGGGAGATCTTCAGGCCCAGCTCGCGGATGATCTGATCGGGCAGCAGGCTGACCAGATAGGAGTAGCGGGACAGCCGCACCGGCACGCCGGGGAACGCCTCCGCGCTCACCGCCGCGCCACCCACGTGCGGCAGCTTTTCCAGCACCTGCACGGATTTCCCGGCGCGGGCCAGGTAGGCCGCCGCAACCAGGGCGTTGTGTCCGCCGCCGACAATCACCACGTCATAGGGGCTTTTGCGCATCCACCGACGGTAACCCGGGGAGGGCCGTCGGGGCAGCCCGAAACAGTGCTCAGGCCGAGGGCCAGCGGCTGAACTTGGCGGACTGCGCGCCGACCGCGCGGGCCAGCGGACCGCCGGTGGGCGCCGGCCGGGTCGCGCGCTGCCTGCTGCCCGCGGGCGGGGTGGGCGCGGTGCGCAGCGCGGGCAGTCGCACGGTGAATTCCGCGCCGTGGCCTGGTTTTCCGGTCGCGGTGATGCTGCCGTGGTGGTTGTCCACCACCTCGCGCACCAGGGCCAGCCCGAGCCCGAACCGCCGGCCGCGCCCGGCGCCGCCCCGGGCGAACCGCTCGAAGATCCGCTCCGCGTCCTGCGTGTCGAAGCCGACTCCGTTGTCCCGCACGGAAAGCCGGATCGTGCCGCGGTCCGGCGCGGCCAGCGACACCAGGATCTCCCCGCCCGGCGGGGTGTGCCCGATCGCGTTGTCCAGCAACGCCGACACCACCCGGCGCAGCGCCGAGGGAATCCCGGCCACCTCGTACTCCCCGGGCTCCCGGGACATCCGCACGGTCAGTCCGAGGGCCTGCGCCCGCTCGGTCTCCGCGTCCACCGCCTGGGCCACGACCACGGCCAGGTCCATCGGGTCCAGCCGGCGCGGGCCGTTGGTCAGCTGGGTGGACAGCAGCAGATCCTCCACCACGTCGCCGAGCTGGCGGGTGCCCGACATCAGCCGGTCCAGTTCCACGTCCAGCTCGGCCGGAGCCAGTTCACCCCGGCGGGCCCGGCGGACCAGCAGCTGGGTGCGGGTGTGCAGCTGGGTCAGCGGGGTGCGCAGCTCGTGGCTGGCGTCGGCGACGAACCGGCGCTGGCGGCCCAGCGCCGCGGCCACCGGGGCCATCGCCCGCCTGGACAGCGCCCCGCCGCCGATCACCGCGCCGAGCAGGCCGACCGCCTCGGCCAGGGCGAGGGCCAGCACCAGGTCCTCGCGGTCGGCGGCCTGGAACCGGGTGTCGTAGGCGACCTGCACGGTGTCCGCGCCCCGGCGCTGGGTGAGCAGTTCGTAGGTGGTGCCGCCGAGTTTCGCGCTGGTCCGCACCGCTCCGCCGCCTGCGGCGACCTGGGCCAGGGTGGAGCGGATGGGCAGGTAGCCGGGAGTGCCCGGCGAACTGGTCAGCTTGCCCGCCTGGTCCACGGTCAGCCACACGCAGCCGGGCGTGCTGGTCACCGTGCCGTGGTCGGCGGTGAACTCCAGATCGCGCTGCACGTCCCGGGACTGCCCGGCCAGCATCACCAGGTACACCACGCCACCGGTGAAGCCGATGACCAGGGTCATCACCACCGCGATGCGGATGCTGATGGACCGCCGGGCCCGGCGCAGCGCCTGCTGCTCGCTGTCCCGCGGCCCACCGCGCTCATCCCTCCGCAACGACACGCGCACCTAACCGACCCCGATCTGGTAGCCCAGCCCGTGCACGGTGCGGATCACCTGCCGGCCCAGCTTGCGCCGCAGGTAGTACACGTAGGTGTCCACAATGGACTCCGCCGACGCGTCGGCGAACACCCGGGCCCGCAGATCCGCCCGCTGGTACACGGTTTTCGGCTTGGCCGCCAGCACCCGCAGAAGTTCGAACTCCCGCCCGGACAGCGCCACCCGGACGCCCTCGGGCAGGGTCACCTCGCGCTGGCGCAGATCCAGCTGGCCGACGCCGACCGGCAGCAGTTCGGCCTCGTCCAGGTGCCTGCGGTGCAGCGCGCGCACCCGGGCCAGCAGCTCGTCCACCTCGAACGGCTTGACCAGGTAGTCGTCCGCGCCCGAGTCCAGCCCGGTGACCCGGTCGACCAGCCGGCCCAGCGCGGTCAGCACCAGAATCCGGGCCACCACACCGGAACGGCGCAGCCGCTGGATCAGGTCCACCCCGTCGATGGCGGGCAGCCCACGGTCGATGATCAGCACGTCGTAGTGACGGGACAGGCCGAGGTGCAGCCCCCGCTGCCCGTCGTAGGCCAGGTCGACCTGGTAGCCCTCACCCTCGAACAGCTCGGCCAGCATCCCCGCGGTGTCCTGATCGTCCTCCACGACCAGCACACGCACCGGCCCGCCCGACTGCTGCGCGTGTTCGGGTGCTGACATCACGTGCAACATGCTCGCAGTATGCGCGGCGAGCTGTCAGACCCGTGTAGCGAATTTGGGGCAATTCACAGGTATAAGTGATGGATGACTGGAGTGGTGATCATTACCGGCGGTAGCCGGGGCATCGGCGCGGCCACGGCGGAACTGCTGGCCGGGCAAGGCTGGTCACCGTGCGTGAGCTACCGGGACCGGGCGGACGCGGCCGAGGAGGTGGTCGCGCGGTGCCAGGCCATCGGCGCCAAGGCCTCAGCGATGCGCGCGGACGTCTCGGTCGAGGACGATGTGCTGCGGCTGTTCCGCGCCGCCGAGGACGAGCTGGGTCCGGTGCGCGCGCTGGTGAACAACGCGGGCATCGTGGCCCCCAGGTCCCGGGTCGCCGACTTCACGGCCGAGCGGCTCGACCGGATGTTCGGGGTGAACGTGCTGGGCCCGCTGCTGTGCGCGCGGGAGGCGGTGCGCCGGTTGTCCACCGCGTCGGGCGGGCCGGGCGGGTCGATCGTGAACGTGTCCTCCCGGGCGTCCGAGCTGGGTGGGTCCGGCGAGTACGTGGACTACGCCGCTTCCAAGGCGGCGGTGGACACGTTCACCGTGGGCCTGGCCAAGGAGGTCGCGCAGGAGGGCATCCGGGTCAACGCGGTGCGGCCCGGGCTGATCGACACCGAGATCCACGCCAGCGGTGGGCAGCCCGACCGGATCGAGCGGGTGAAGGCGGTGGTGCCGATGGGGCGGGCCGGGCAGCCGCTGGAGATCGCCGAGGCCATCGCCTGGCTGCTGTCCGACCGGGCGTCCTATGTGACCGGCGCCCTGCTGGACGTGGGCGGCGGCCGGTAGGTCAACCTGGTCCCGTGCCGCCGGTCCGCGCTCCGCCGCGGCGAAGCGCGGACCGGCACTGGTCACCGGGAGATCAGCCGCGTGGGCGGCTGGGCAGGCCGGACTGCGGCCCCGAGTAGATCTGGTTCCCGCACCGGTCGAACACGGTTACGGTGGCCTCGGCCAGGTCGGGGACGCTCGCGCCGAAGGTCGAGCCAACCAGGCTCGCCTCGGTGGTGCCAGCGGGCGTGCTGAACTCCACCCGGCCCACGTTCGGCGCGGCCAGGCCCGCGATCACCGCGGGGCCGGCCTGGCTGTCCCGGTAGACCACATCCAGCGGCACCGCGGTGTTCTCCGGCGCCGACGACCCGGCGAACCAGAATCCGTCCGCGTAGTCGGGTTTGGTGAGGCACACCGAGACCTCGCTGGCGTTGGTGGTGATCACCAGGTGGGTGCCGGTGCCGTTGTCCACCACCGCGCCCGGCCGCCAGCTGGCCTGGTCCAGGACCGGGCCGACCTGCGCGGTCACCGTGTCCAGGCAGGACTGCAGCGCCCGGCCCGCTGGTGACCGGCGATCGGCCGGTTGCGGCCGGTCGACCAGGAACACCAGGGGCGCCGGGGTCTGCACCGGCTGACCACCGTCGAGCTGGCCGAACGAGCTCACCGCGACCGTGCTGTGTTCGAAACCGTGCGGGTAGCCGTGCGCCACGAACATCCCGTCGCCCAGTCCGTTTCCGGAGAACGCGGTGGCGTCGACCGTGGCCGCGCCGGTGGTGATGGCCGCGCTCAGACCGGTGGTGGTGCTGGTGACTCCGGCCAGCACCCCGTCGTCGCTGCCCAGCAGCGCGATGGCCAGCGTGCCGTCCGGCAGCGTGCTGGGCAGATTCGGGTCGGACACGCTGACCGAGGTCGGGGTGGTCTCGCAGAACACCGGCTTGCCGTCGGCGCGCGCCGCGGTCACCATCCGGCCGGTGCCCTGGGCGTCCGGCGTGGTGTCGGCCGACTGGAACTGCGCCACCCAGGTGGAGATGTCCGGGTAGACCGCGGTGTACCCGGTGGCCTGGATGGCCGCCCAGCAGCGGTCCAGGTCCTGCTGCGGGGTCGGTGTGGTGGTCGTGGTCGCCGCCGAGGCGGTTGCGGGCAGGGCGATCAGCACGCTTCCGACGGCCAGGGCGGCGGCCAGCCCGGCGCGTCTGACTACGGGTGACAGGGTTGGTGACACGATGATTCCCCCAAGATTCGGCATGAACGAGAACGCACGAAGAAATCGGCCCGGCCGAGCACGGAATCTGTTTCCGCGCAACCGATCGGCCGCCCGTCCACTAGTCGTCGGAGCGCCGGTCGCGGTTGCCCCAACCACCTCGTATGTGATGGCGATCACATAGGCTGGATGCGGTCAGCCGACCAGGGACTGGGTGCCGAGCACGGACAGCAGGGCGAAGCGTTCGGCGTCCTCGGTACCCGGTTCGACGCTGTAGACCATGATCCGCAGATCGTTGCCGGTGACCATGAGGACGTCGCAGTCCACGGTCAGCGCGCCGATCTGCGGATGATCGATGATCTTGCGGTTGCCCTCCTGGTGGCCAAGCACCCCGGATTCCCACAGCTGCGCGAACCTCGGACTCCGCGCGCGCAGTTCGGCGATCAGCCGGCGCAACTGCGGATCGGCCGGGTAGCGGGTGGCGGTGGCACGCAGATCGCCGACCATGCTGGCCTCGAACGCGCTCCGTTCGGCCGGTTCGAGCCGAGCCCGGCTGCCCGGGCCGACCAGGTTGCGCCACACCGCGTTGCGCTCCAGCCCGCGCCAGCCGGACGGATCGCCCATCAGCGCGCCGTACAACGGGTTGGCCAGCAACAGGTTCCAGGCCGCGTCGTACACGCCGAAGGCGGCGCCGGCCAGCCGGTCCAGCAGGCGCTGCACACTGGGCGGGATGTAGCCGGACACTCGTTCGGGGCCCGGCGGCGCCAGCCCGGCCAGCCGGAACAGGTGATCACGTTCCTCGGTGGACAGTCGCAGCGCCCGGCCGAGAGCCTCAACCACCTGGGCCGAGGGGTTGGTGGCCCGACCCTGTTCCAGCCGGGTCACGTAGTCCACCGAGATGCCGGCCAGCTGGGCCAGTTCCTCCCGGCGCAGCCCGGCCGCGCGCCGGTGTCCGTGCGCCGGCAGTCCGGCCGCCTCCGGCGCGACCCGGTCCCGCCAGCGGCGCACCGCCTGCCCGAACTCCGTCGCCGTCACTCCCTCAGTGTGCCGGGCGCGGGCCCGATCTGCCTGGGACTGTCAGTCCCAGGAAAGCCGGACCACTGGCAGGCGCGGCGCAGCGGACGCAACCTTGAGCCATGACGACGACACTGATCACCGGAGCGAACAAGGGCCTTGGCTACGAGACCGCCCGCCGGCTGCTGGCCGAGGGCCACACCGTGTACCTGGGCGCGCGAGACGCCGAGCGGGGTCGGAAGGCCGCCGCCGAGCTGGGCGCGAAACTGCTGGTGCTGGACGTGACCGATGACGCCTCGGTCGCGGCCGCGGCCAAGACGGTCGAGGCCGAGGGCGGGCTGGACGTGCTGATCAACAACGCGGGCATCGAGGGCCGCACCGCGGACGGCGGGATCATCGGCGCGGCCGACGTGACCGGCGGGGACATGCGAACCCTGTTCGACACCAACGTGTTCGGCCCGGTACGGATGCTGCACGCCTTCCTGCCGTTGCTGCGCCGCTCGGCCAACCCGGTGGTGGTCAACCTGAGCAGCGGGCTGGCCTCGCTCAAGGGTGCGGCCCCCGGACCGGACCGGCCCGGCTTTCCCTACCCGGGTGTGGCCTACCCGGCGTCCAAGACGGCGGTGAACATGGTGACCATCCAGTTCGCCAAGGCGTTCCCGGACGTCCGGATCAACGCGGTGGAACCGGGCTACACCAAGACCGATCTCAACGCCAACACCGGAACCCAGACCGTCGAGGAGGGCGCGGAGGTCATCGTGCGGGCCGCACTGCTTGACCAGGACGGGCCGACCGGCACCTACTTCGACCGCAACGGCCAGCTGCCCTGGTGACTGCTCAGCGCGCGGCCAGGTGCCGGGTGGCGCGCAGGTCGGACTCGATGGCCGCGGCGGTGGCCAGAAGCGGCGGCAGGATGGTGTCGCGGACCGAGTCGGGGGTGGTGCGCGAGGCGTGCGTGGACACGTTCATCGCGGCCACCACCCGGCCGGCCCGGTCCCGGATGGGCACCGCGACCGAGCGCAGTCCGGCCTCCAGTTCCTGGTCCACCAACGCCCAGCCCTGGGTGCGCACCGTGGCCAGTTCGGCCCGCAACTGCTGGGGCGAGGTGATGGTGTGCGAGGTGAGGGGTTCCAGCCGCACACTGTCCACATAGGATTCGAACGGGGCCGCGTCCAGATCGGCCAGCAGCACGTGCCCCATGGAGGTCGCGTAGGCCGGGAACCGGGTGCCGACGTTGATCGACACGGTCATGATCCGGGACACCGGAACCCGGGCCACGTAAACGATATCGGACCCGTCGAGCACGGACACCGAGCTGGATTCGCGCACCTCGGCCGACAGCGCTTCCAGATGCGGCAACGCGATCTCCGGCAGGGACAGCCCGGACAGGTAGGCGTAGCCCAGTTCCAGCACGCGCGCAGTGAGGGAGAAGAACTTGCCGTCGGTGCGCACGTAACCGAGATCGGTCAGGGTGAGCAGGAACCGCCTCGCCGCCGCCCGGGTCAGCCCGGTCGCCCTTGCCACGTCGGACAGGGTCAGTTCCGGGCGGTCCGCGGCGAAGCAGCGGATCACCGCGAGGCCGCGCTCCAGCGACTGGACGTGGTACGCGCCGCGCGCGCCGTCCTCGGTGTCCGGCCTCGCGTTCACCGGGTCACCCGCTCTCGTCCGGTTTCGCGGCCAGCGGTTCGCCCAGCTCGGCCAGGGTCTTCTGGGCCACGGCGAACGCCATGTTGGCCGCGGGCACTCCCGCGTACACGCCGGTGTGCAACAGCACCTCGCCGATCTCCTCGGCGGTCAGGCCGTTGTTGCGCGCGGCCCGCACGTGCATGGCCAGCTCCTCGTGGCAGTGCAACGCGGTCAGCACGGCCAGCGTGACGCAGCTGCGGGTGCGCCGGTCCAGTCCGGGCCGGGTCCACACCCCGCCCCAGGCCGCCTCGGTGATGTACTCCTGGAACGGCCGGGTGAACTCGGTGGTGCGGTCCACCGCGCGGTCCACGTGCGCGTCGCCGAGCACCTCGCGACGCACCGCCATGCCTGCCTGCCTGTCCAGATCGCTCACCGCTGTCCCTTCACCGTCTGGAGGATCAGTTCGCTGAATCGCGCGGGCTGCTCGTAGTTGCCCAGGTGCGCGGCCTGGTCGACCTCTTCGTAGCGCGCGCCGGGAATGTGTTCGGCGATCAGTCTGCCGTGCGCGGGCGGCAGCGCCTGATCCTGGGCCCCGGAGATCACCGTGGTGGGCAGGTCGATACCGGCCAGGCCGGGCACCAGGTCGAGCTCGGCCAGCGCCTCGCAGCAGGAGGCGTAGCCCTCGGCCGGAGTGCGCGCGGTCATCTCCTGCAACATCGCGGCCCGCTCCGGGTTGGCCGTCCGCCAGGCCTCGGTCATCCAGCGGCCGATGCTGGCCGCGGCGATGTCGGCCATGCCATCGACCCGCACCCTGGCCGCCCGGTCGTGCCACATCCGCGGGTTGCCCGGGCGAGCCGAGGTGCAGCACAACACCAGGCTGCGCAACCGTTCGGGCGCGTTCTGGCCCAGCCACATCCCGGTCATCCCGCCGACGGACAGGCCGACGAGGTGCACGCGGTCCAGCGACAGCGAATCCAGCAGCGCCAGCAGATCCCCGCCGAGATCGGCCACGCGGTAGGGGCCGGGCGGCACGGGTGACCGGCCGTGGCCTCGGGTGTCGTAGCGGATCACCCGGAAACCGTTGTCGGTCAACGGTTTCACCTGCGGCTCCCACATCCGCAGGTCACTGCCGATGGAGTTGCTCAGCACCACCACCGGCCCGTCGGCCGGGCCGTCGATCGCATGGTGCACGGTCACGCTCAAGAGGCGCCCTCCCTGTCCCGATGCCAGGCCAGCGCCCGGTCGACGAAGATCGCCGAGCTGCCAAGATAGCCCGCCGGGTCAAGCAGTTCGGCGATCCGGTCGCGATCCAGGTGCTTGCCCACCACCGGATCCGCGGCCAGCAACTCGGCCAGTCCGGCATTCTCGGCCACACTGCGCCGGCAGCATTCGGTGACCGCGTCGTGCGCGGCCAGCCGGCCCACCTTCCCGGCCAGCGCGCTGACCACCCGTTCGGCCAGCGGCAGTCCGCCGGTGGCGGCCAGGTTGGCCCGCATCCGCTCCGGGTCGACCCGCAGCCGGCTCAGGCTGGTGCGCAGCCAGGACACCGCGGAACCGGTGGCGCGCAACAGTTCGGTCAGCGGCGCCCATTCGGCGTGCCAGCTGCCCGCGGCCCGCTGGTGCTCGTGGGCCATCGCGCCCAGCAGGGTCGACACCAGCCCGGGGGCCTGCCGCGCCCCGGCCAGCGCGGCCACCGCGGCCACCGGATTTCGCTTGTGCGGCATGGTGGACGAGCCGCCACTGCCCTTCGGGCCCTGCTCGATCACCTCGGCCACCTCGGTCTGCGCGAGCAGCGTGACGTCGGTGGCGATCTTGCCCACCGCGCCGCAGATCTCGCCCAGCAGCCCGGCCAGTTCGGCGATCCGGGTGCGGTCGGTGTGCCAGGGCAGCACCGGCACGGCCAGGTCGAGCCGATCGGCCAGTGCGGCCAGCACCGCGGGCCCGTGCTCGCCCAGCGAGGCCAGGGTTCCGGTGGCGCCGCCGAACTGCACCGCCAACCGCGACCCGGCCAGCTGCCCCAAGCGAGCCAGCACCGCGTCCACTGTGGACAGCCAGCCCGCCGCGGTGAGCCCGAAGCTGACCGGAATGGCCTGCTGCAGCAGGGTGCGCCCGGCCTGCACGGTGTGCCTGTGCTCCTCGGCCAGCGCGGCCAGCAGTTCGCCGCACCCGGCCAGTTCCTCGTGCAGTGCGGCCAGAGCGTGCTTGCTGACCAGCATGGCCGCGGTGTCCACCACGTCCTGGCTGGTCGCGCCGCGATGGACCTGGCCCGATGCTTCCTTGTCCTGCTCCGCGACCTTGGCGGTCAGCGCCCGCACCAGCGGCGCGGCCGGATTGCCCACGTCGGTCGCGGCCTGGCCCAGTCCGGCCAGGTCGTAGTCCTCGGCCCGGCAGGCGGCGGCGATCACCCCGGCCTGTTCGACCGGGATCAGCCCGACCTCGGCCTGCGCCCCGGCCAGGGCCGCTTCGAAGGCCAGCATCCCGGCCAGCCAGGCCCGGTCGGACACCAGGTCCCGCACTGGTCCGGCGGCCAGCACACCGTCGAACAGGCCGGGCCGGTCGGCGGGCTCAGACATCGAAGAAAACGGTCTCACCCCGGCCCTGGATCCGCACGTTGAACCGGTAGCCGTCCTCGGTGCGGGTGGCCAGCAGCGTGTCCCGCCGGTCGGCGGGCACCTGGGCCAGAATCGGGTCGGCGGCGTTGGCTTCGGCGTTGTCCGGGAAGTAGATCCGGGTGACCACGCGGTTGAGCATGCCGCGGGCGAACACGGACACGTCGATGTGCGGGGCCTGGCCGTCCACCGCGCCGGGTAGCACGGTGCGGATGCCATAGCCGCCGTCCTCCTCGGTCGGGCTGCGCCCGAAGCCGCGGAAACCGGTGTGGCCAAAGCCTTCCGGGTCGTCCGGGTGGTCGAAGTGCCCGTCCGGGTCGGCCTGCCAGGTCTCCACCATAGCGTCCGGAATCACCTCGCCCTCCCCGTCGGTGACCACGCCGCGGATCCACACCGCGCCCGGCTCGTCCTCGCCGACCACGAACGGCCCGTCCGGCCAGGGCAGCCCGATCCGCAGGTACGGGCCCACAGTCTGCGAGGGAGTGCACCCCAGGGTGGTCATTCGTCCTCGTCCTCCTCGTGGTTCTCGAACGGCGTGGCCTCCCGGCCGCGCAGCACGATGTCCCACTGGTAGGCCAGCGCGTAGTGGTCCACGGTGCGGTCGTAGTCGAAGGCGGAGATCATCCGCTGCCGCGCGTTCTCGTCCGGGATCGAGTTGTACATCGGATCCTGGAAGAACAGCGGGTCGTTCGGGAAGTACATCTGGGTGACCAGCCGCTGGGTGAACGACCGGCCGAACAACGAGAAGTGGATGTGCGCCGGACGCCAGGCCTTGTCGTGGTTGCGCCACGGATAGGCGCCGGGCTGGATGGTGACGAACTCGTACCGGCCCTCGGCGTCGGTGAGGGTGCGGCCAACGCCGTCGAAGTTCGGGTCCAGCGGGGCGTTCCACCGGTCCACCGTGTGCTTGTACCGGCCGGCCGCGTTGGCCTGCCAGATCTCCACCAGCGAGTCCGGGATCGGCTTGCCGTCGCCGTCCAGCAGCCGGCCGTGCACGATGATCCGCTGCCCGATCGCCTCGCCCTCGTGCTGCCGGGTCAGGTCGTTGTCGTGCTCACCCAGCCGGCCCGGACCCAGCAGCGGCCCGGTGACCTCGGTGAGCTTGTGCGGCAACAGAACCAGCGGTTCTTTGGGGTGGCGCAGCGCGGTGGATGCGTAGCCGGGGTAGTCCAGCGGCGGGTGGGTGCCCTCCGGGTCGCGCCGGTAACCGGCGGCGGGGTGGCGGGTCGGGGTGGCCACGATGCTCTCCTCTCCGGGCCGGAGTTCTCAGGCTTCCAGCACGACGGCCAGGCCCTGGCCGACGCCGATGCAGATGGCGGCCAGCCCCCAGCCGCCGCCGGCCGCGCGCAGCTCGTGCGCCAGCTGGCCCAGCACGCGCCCGCCGGACGCGCCCAGCGGGTGACCGATGGCGATGGCGCCGCCGTTCGGGTTGACCTTGGCCGGGTCCAGTTCCTTCCAGTCGGCCAGGCAGGCCAGCGACTGCGCGGCGAAGGCCTCGTTAAGCTCCACAATGGACAGATCGTCCCAGCCGATTCCGGCGCGGGACAACGCGATCTCGGCGGCTCGCACCGGCCCGATGCCGAACACGTCCGGGTCGACCCCGGCCGCGCCGCGCCCGGCGATGCGGGCCAGCGGCTGGGTGTTCAGCCGGTCGGCGGCGGCCTGGTCGCCCAGCAGCACGGCGGAGGCTCCGTCGTTGAGCGGGGAGGCGTTGCCCGCGGTGACCGTGCCGTTCTTGCGGAACGCGGGCTTGAGCTTGGCCAGTTTCTCCAGCGAGGTGTCGGCGCGGATGCCCTCGTCCCGGGTCAGCTCCACGCCGGGCACCGCGACCACGTGGCTGTCGTAGGCGCCCTCGTCCCAGGCGCGGGCGGCATTGTGGTGGCTGGCCAGCGCGAACGCGTCCTGCTCGTCCCGGCCGATGCCGTAGCGCTCGGCCAGCTTCTCGGTGCTCTCCCCCAGCGAGATGGTCCACGCATCCGGCATCTCCGGGTTGACCATGCGCCAGCCCAGGGTGGTGGAGTGCAGCGTCTCGTGACCGTTGGGGAAGGCGCGGTTGGGCTTCTGCAACACCCACGGCGCGCGGCTCATCGACTCCACCCCGCCGGCCACGACCAGGCCGGCGTCGCCGACCTGGATGGTCCGGCTGGCCCCCATCGCCGCGTCCAGCCCCGATCCGCACAGCCGGTTGACGGTGCTGCCCGGCACCGAGGTCGGCCAGCCGGCCAGCAGCGCGGCCATCCGGCCCACGTTGCGGTTGTCCTCGCCCGCCTGGTTGGCGTCGCCGAGCACCACTTCGTCCACAGTGGACGGATCGAAATCCTTACGGCCGGCCAGTTCGCGCAGCACGTGCGCGGCCAGGTCGTCGGGCCGGGTATTGGCCAGCGCGCCGCCGTAGCGGCCGAACGGGGTGCGGACCGCGTCCAGCACGAACACCTCGGTCACCGTGCCTCCTTCAACGCACGCAGGATCGACAGCTCCTGCTCGGTCGGCGCCGGGCTGGCGCCCAGGTTCTCCGACACCTTCAGCGGCCAGCCGGTGGCCGCGACGACCTGATCCAACTCCACGCCGGGATGCAGCTCGGTCAGGGTCAGCTCGGCCGTCTGCGGATCGGGCCGCAGCACCCCGAGATCGGTGATCAGCATGACCGGACCGGCCCCGGGCAGGCCCAGCTTCTCCCGGTCGCCCTTGCCGGTGCCGTATCCGAACGAGGTGATGAAGTCCAGTTCGTCGACGAAGGTCCGGGTGCTCTGCCGGACCACGATGAACACCTCACGACAGGACGCGGCGATCTCCGGCGCGCCGCCCGCGCCGGGCAGCCGCACCTTGGGGTGCTCGTAGTCCGGGCCGATCACCGTGGTGTTGATGTTGCCGAACCGGTCGACCTGGGCCGCGCCGAGGAAGCCGACGTCGATCCGGCCGGGCTGCAGCCAGTAGTTGAACACCTCGGGCACGCTGACCACGGCGTCCGCGGTCTCGCCCAGGATGCCGTCGCCGATGGACAGCGGCAGCCGGTCGGGTTTCGCGCCGAGGCAACCGGATTCGTAGATCAGCACCAGGTCCGGGGCCTGGGTGCGGCGGGCCAGGTTGGCCGCGGTGGAGGGCAGGCCGATGCCCACGAAGCACGAGCTGCCGTTGCGCAGCGCGCGGGCCGCGGCCACGGTCATCATCTCGTCCGCGGTGTAGTCGCGGGTGTCGGTCGGCGCGCTCATGCCTGGCTCCCTGCGTTCTCGGCGGCCCGCAGGCCCTGCTCGACCAGCCACTCGGTGAACTTCTCCCGGTCCCGGCCGATCGGGTCCCACTGCTGGTAGTAGGCGTTGTCCCGGTCGTAGTAGCCCTGGGTGTAGGAGGGATGCGCGCCGTGCGGCACGGCGGCGACCCTGGTGACGGCCCAGGAGGGCAGCACGATAGCGCCCGGTTCGGGCTCCAGGGCGTCCACGACCTCCTCGACCGTGACCAGCGAGCGTTTGGCCGCCAGCACCGCCTCCTTCTGCACCCCGAGCAGGCCCCAGATCTGCACGTTTCCGGCCCGGTCGGCCCGCTGGGCGTGCACGATGCTCACGTCCGGGTTGAGCGCGGGCACCGCGGTGAGCTGCTCGCCGGTGAACGGGCAGGTGATCGGCTTGATGGTCGCGGTGTGCTTGGGCAGGTCGGTGCCGGTGTAGCCGCGCAGCACCGCGAACGGCAACCCGGACGCACCGGCCACGTACCGGTTGGCCATGCCGGCGTGGCTGTGTTCCTCGACCTCCAGCGGCACCGGCCAGCCGTCGGTGATGGCCTCGCGGAACCGGTGCAGCGAGCCGACTCCGGGGTTGCCGCCCCAGGAGAAGATCAGCTTGCGCGCGCAGCCCGCGCCGATGAGCTGGTCGTACACGATGTCCGGAGTCATCCGCACCAGGGTCAGGTCCTTGCGGCCCTGGCGGATGATCTCGTGGCCCGCGGCGACCGGGATCAGGTGGGTGAATCCTTCCAGCGCCACCATGTCCCCGTCGTGCACCAGCTCCGCGACGGCCTCGGAGAGCGACACGATCTCGGCCATACCTACCTCATCTGTCGGTGCCCTGAGCTCGCATTTGTTCGTTATGCGCACACTAGTTCTTCATTCGAACTTATCGGCGGATCCCCGCCCCGTCAACGGTTGCGCCCGAGTTGGCCCCGTATGGTGGGTTTCGTGTCGGCGTCGACGGAGGACTTGCAGACCTTCCAGGCCCAGCGTTCGCGGCTGTTCGCCCTCGCCTACCGGCTGCTGTCCTCGGCCAGCGACGCCGAGGACGCGGTGCAGGACACCTACCTGCGCTGGGACGCCGCCGACCACCCGCACATCGACAACCCGCCGGCCTGGCTGACCCGGGTGCTGACCAACATCTGCCTGAACATGCTCACCTCGGCCCGCGCCCGCCGGGAGCGCTACGTCGGCCCGTGGCTGCCCGAACCGGTGTTCACCGCCGGTGCCACGCTGGGCCCGCTGGAAACCGCGCAGCAGCGCGAATCGGTGTCCATGGCGATGTTGTTGCTGCTTGAGACGCTCAACCCGGCCGAGCGCGCGGTGTTCGTGCTGCGTGAGGCGTTCGGCTACGGCCACCGCGAGATCGCCGAACTGCTGGAACTGTCCGAAGCCAACTGCCAGCAGCTCTACCGCCGGGCCAAGGCGCACGTGGACGAGCGGCGGCCGCGGTTCGAGACCAGCGCGGTCGAGCGGCAGCGGATCGCCGAGCGGTTCCTGACCGCGGCCCAGAGCGGTGATCTTGGCGCGCTGGAACAGCTGCTGGCCGAAGACGTGGTGTCCTGGTCCGATGGCGGCGGCAAGCAGAAGGCCGCGCTGCGTCCGATCCTCGGCGCGCACAAGGTGTCCCGCTGGCTGCACGGCTGGATGCCGGATGTCGAACCGCAGCTGTCGGTGGAGCTGGCCGAGATCAACGGGCAACCGGCCGTTGTGGGCCGGCTGGGTGATCAAGTGTACGGCGTGCTGGTGCTGACGGTGGCCGAGGGCCGGGTGGCCGCGGTGCACACCGTGGTCAACCCCGAGAAGCTGGCATTTCTGGCCGGTCAGCCTCGGCCGTGACCGGTTCGGTCCAGTCCAGCGCGGCCAGGGTTTCCTCGGCGGTGGGCGTGCGGGCCGGGCGCAGCGCCAGCCAGTAGCCGAACAGGATGACGCAGTAGAACGAGTGCCCGGCGCGGGCGAACAGGCCGTTGCCATGGAACAGCCAGGCCCACTCCACCCCGATCAACGGCAGCGCCAGCAACAACGCCGCGCACGCCAGCCGCCTGCGGGCCAACAGCAGCAGCACGCCGGGAAAGGCCAGCACCAGATAGTTGTTCCAGGCCACCGGGGACAGCAGCAAGGCCGCCGCGATCACCCACCACAGCGCGATTTCGCGGTCCGCGCCGCACCAGATCCGCAGCAGGGTCAGGCCGACCACCACCGCGCCCAACGCGAACCCGAGCCAGGCCGGGCCGCCCAGCCGTTCGGCCAGCGCGGGCAGCGAGGCGTTGTCCCCGCTGGAGCTGATCGTGGTGTGGCTCATCAGTTTCAGCCAGGCCCAGGTCTGGCTCGGCCCGGCCACCACGAACCCGGTCAGCGTGCCCGCGGCCGCGCCGCCGAACCCGGCGATCGCCATCGGCCAGTGCCGCCGCGCCACCGCGAACAGCAGGATCGGAGCCAGCGTGGGTTTCACCGCGACCACCAGGCCCAGCAGCACCCCGGCCAGAATCGGCCGATCCCGCCGGTCGGCCAGCCAGGCGCCGGCCAGTCCGGCCAACAGCAGCCCGTAGATCTGGCCCAGCGCGATGGTGGACAGCATCGGCGAGGAGACCAGCATCGCGCACAGCGCCAGCCCGCACACGCTGCCGGAGAGTCGCGCCTCGCGGGCCACCACCGCGTAGCAGCCGAGCATGCCGATGGCGGTGAGCAGCGCGAACAGGCGATAGGCGGGCAGCATCGGCAGCCACCCGAACGGGGCGTACACCACGGTGGAGGCGGGCGGGTCGAGATTGGGCACCATCGCGCCGGTGACGTAGAGCAGTCCGTGGTGCAGCAGGGCGGCGGCGGAACGGTGGAAGGTCTCGAAGTCCACGTGCATGGCCATGGCGGGCGACTCCACCCGCAGCAGATTGGCGCTGCCGAACCGGACCCACAGGTAACCGGACATCGCGATGGCCGCCACCGCCCCGGCCCACAGCGCGCCGCGGCCGAGCACGGCGGGCCGGGATCGCGACGGCGCCAGGGACGGGGACAACGGCGGAGGCATGGGTCCACCGTATCGACCCCGGTCGAGACCACGATCGGGACGCGGCGGGCACGGCCAGTACACGTAGCGGCACCTGCGCCACCCGGTCGAGGCAATCCGGCTCAACCGGTCCCGATGACCACCGTCAGGGAGCGTTCCGGCAGGACCAGGCCACCGTCAGGGGGCGCCGGGCACGGCCAGGGCGCGGAGCAGGGCGTCGGTCACCCGGTCGAGGTAGTCCGGTTCGATCGGGGTCTGGCGGACCACCATTCGCCAGTACACCGGCGCGGCCAGCAGGTCCTGAGCCAGTTCCAGGTCGGTGTCCGGCGGGAGTTCACCGCGCCGCACCGCGCGTTCCAGCTTGGCCCGGGCCAGCATGCGGCGGGGCTCGCCGATGGCGCGCTTGATGGCCTGGCCCAGTTCGGGATTGCGCGCCGATTCGGCGATCAGATCGGGCATGATCCGGCCGAACATCGGGTGGGTCATCCAGTCGATGATCGCGGTGATGGAGGCTTTGATGTCGCCGCGCAGCGAGCCGGTCTCCGGGATGTCGGCCATCGGCACGCTGAACTCGGCCAGCACGGCCAGCACCATCTCCTGCTTGGTCGACCACCGCCGGTACAGCGCGCTCTTGCCCGCACCGGCCCGTTTGGCCACGCCCTCCATGGACAGCCGCGCGTAGCCCTTCTCCACCAGTTCGTCCAGCACGGCCTGGTTGATGGCGGCGGTGATGCCGGGTTGCAGTACCGCTGCTCCGGATGGCGCACGACGGGTCATGGGCCGAAGTATAGCGGGTGGACGATACGGTACCGTCCGTTGTAAAGTCGGTCGGGACGATACCGTCTCGTCCATACGAGGGAGGCCGCATGATCGAGGTCCTGGTGCTCGGTGCGACCGGCACCACCGGCTCCAGGGTCGCCGCCGGGCTGATGGAAGCGGCCGCGACCGTCCGCGCGGCCACCCGCACGCCCCGTACCCCGGGCCAGGTCCGCTTCGACTGGACCGAACCGGCCGGTCATACCGCCGCGCTCCAAGGGGTGGACGCGGTGTTCCTGGTCGCCCCGATCGGCGAGGCCGATCCGGTGCCGCTGGTCGAACCGTTCCTGGCTGAGGCGCTGCGGCTGGGCGTGCGCCGGGTGGTGTTGCTCGGCAGCTCCGCCGTGCCCGAGGGCGGCCCCGCACTGGGCGAGCTGCATGCCTTGGTACACAACATGATTCCGGAGTGGACGGTGCTGCGGCCGTCCTGGTTCATGCAGAACTTCACCGGCGCCCATCCGGTGGCCCAGGGGGTGCGGGCCGGGGAGATCGTCACCGCGACCGGGGACGGCCGGGTCGGTTTCGTGGACGCGGACGACATCGCCACGGTCGCGGTCCGCGCGCTGACCGACCCCACCCCGCACAACACCGAACACCTCATCACCGGCCCGGAAGCGCTCAACTACGCCGACGCGGCCGCGATCATCACCGAGATCACGCACCGCCCGGTGCGCCACCGCGCGGTGGACCCGACCGAGCTGGTCGCCCGGCTTTCCGGTATTCCCATGGAATTCGCCGAAATCCTGGCCGCGCTGGACGCCTCGATCGCGGCCGGCGCGGAGGACCGGGTCACCGACACCGTGCCGCGACTCACCGGCTCCCCCGCGCGGAGTTTCCGCGCCTTCGCCGACAAGGAGATGCGATGAAGCAACTGCTGTTCCCCGACGACGTCCAGTTCTGGTTCGAAACACTGCGCGTGTTCGGGCACGCCAGTTACGGCGGTTCGGACTTCGGCGAGGTACTGGCCACCGCCGAGCGGATCGTCCCGGGCGACTACGACAGCTGGCACGACGCCTGGCTGGCCACCGCCGACCGGCTGGCCGATGACGCCGCCACCGCGCACCCGGTCACCGCCCGGGACCTGCACCTGCGGGCCTCGACCTACTACCGGTCGGCCGAGTTCTTCCTGCACGGCGATCCGGCCGACCCGCGGATCAACCACGCCTACGAGCGCAGCGTGGCCTGCTTCCACGCCGCGGTCACCCCCGAAGTCCAGCCGGTGGAGATCCCGTACGAGAACACCGTCCTGCGCGGCTACTTCTACCCCGCGCCCGGTCCGGAGCCGAAGCCGATCGTGTTGATGCACAACGGTTTCGACGGCAGCGCCGAGGAGATGCACTTCTTCGGCGCGACGGCGGGCGCGGCGCGCGGCTACCACGTGCTCACCTTCGACGGACCCGGCCAGCCCAGCGCGATCCACCGCGACGGCCTGCCGTTGCGGCCCGACTGGGAGCACGTGGTCGGCCCGGTCGTCGACTACGTGCGCACCCGGCCGGAGGTCGACGCGAGCCGGATTGCCTTGCTGGGCCTGAGTTTGGGCGGCATGCTGGCGCCCCGCGCGGCCGCGTTCGAGCCGCGGATCGGCGCGGTGATCGCCATCGACGGCGTGTACGACGCGGCCTCGGCCATCTCGATGCTGGTGCCCGGCAGCCGGGAAGAACTGCTGGTCCGGGCCAACGCCGACGAGGACCCGGAACTGGACGCGCTGCTGGCCCAGGGCCGCAAGCAGAACCCGACCGCGCGCTGGGCCGCCGATCACGGGCGCTACGTGCTCGGCGTGGCCACCGATCGCGAGTTCGTGGCCAGGTATCTGCACTTCCACCTGCGGGACGGGATCGCCGAGCGGATCGACTGCCCGGTGCTGGTGTGCGACGCGGTGAACGACCTGTTCTTCGCCGGGGACGAGCACACCGATTCCGAGGCGCACCAACTGTTCGACCACCTCACCGGCCCCAAGACGATGCTGGAGTTCACCGAGGCCGAGGGGGCCGACGCGCACTGCCACGTCGGCGCGCAGCGGCTGGCGGTGGGCCGGTACTACGACTGGCTGGACGACCACCTGCAAGCCCGGTGACCTGGCGTCCCTCCGGGTCGGCGCCCCGGCCACCGGCGATCCGCGCATCCACCTGCGACCGATCCGGATGCACGGAGGAGTTCCTGTGTCTGTTCGGCAAACAGGGGGAACGGGCCCACGTCCGGGCCCGGGGCCGACCCGGATTCGGACTGACCCGACGGAGTGGCCGGTGTCCCCCGTAAGCGGCATTCCGCCGAATCGGCGGGCCGAGTGGCCGGTGCGGTGCCAGCATGAGGGCCCATGCGGGCAGAACCTCCCGGGCTCCGCCCGGCCGCCGAGCCGCCGGGCTCCGGCGCACCCCTCACGCTCTACCTGGTCAAACGGCTGGAACAGGTGATCCGGGCACTGCTGGACGACGCGCTGCGCCCGCTGGGGGTGACCACCCTGCAGTACACCGCGCTGTCCGTGCTGGAGCGCCGGTCCGGGCTGTCCTCGGCGCAACTGGCCCGCCGGTCGTTCGTGCGGCCGCAGACCATGCACGAGATGGTGCAGGCGCTGGACGAGCGCGCACTCATCCAGCGCCACCACGCGCCCAACAACCAGCGGGTGCTGCTGACCAGCCTCACCGACCGTGGCCAGGAACTGCTGGAGCGCTGCCGGCCGGTGGTGGCCGAGGTGGAGGATCAGTTGCTCAGCGAGATGTCCGAGCAGCGGCAGCGGGAGTTCCGCATCGCGCTGGAGCACGGCTTCGAACGCCTGGCCCCGCTGGCCCGCAGCCGCTGAGCCGTCCGGGATTCAGTAGCGGGTGTCGCTGGCGGCCGGCACCGGGAACACCGCCGAGCTGCGGCCGTCCACGGTCATCCCGGGGAACTGCAGCATCGACGCGGACGCGTTGGCCGCGGCCGGGAAGGCCGTTTCCGGCGCGGACACCTCGTCCAGGGCGGCGCGCTGCTTGTCGGTGAGCGCACGAGGCGGCCGGGCGACGATGCTCGAGTGAGCGGCGTTTCCCGCCCGCGCCCGAACCGGGTTACGGCGCGATGACGCGCCGCACGGACTCGCGCAGCAGGTCCCGGCGGCGGTCGTGGTCGGCGGCCGGTTCGTCGGAGCTGGCGGCGTACACGCCGCTGGCCGGTGACCAGGCGCAGGCCATCGCGATGATCAGCACGCTCAGGTCGAACGGGTCGCCCTCGCGAACCTTGCCGGCCGCCTGGGCCCTGGCGATGGCCGACAGCTTCCACTCGTGGTCGGGGTTCTCGGTCAGCCCGCCGGCCGGGCGCCGTTCCAGCCGGAGCCAGCCCATCAGCCGGGCCAGCTCGGGATGCCGCAGGTTCTCGTCGTACATCGCGGCGGCCCAGCCGGGCAGGTCGTCGGCATCAAACGGGATGGCGTCGAGCAGTCGATCGGCCCGGTCGGCGATGACCACCCCGAACAGGGCGTCCTTGCTGCCGAAGTAACCGTAGAGCTGGGCCTTGTTGGTGCGCGCGGCCGCGATGATGCGGTCGATCCGGGCCCCGGCGATGCCCCGTTCGGCGAACTCGGCGGCGGCCGCGTCGAGGATGCGCCGGCTGGTCGCGGCGCCGCGCGGCGTGGTCGGCAGCTCAGGCACCAGCGCACTTTAACAGACAGACCAGTTAGTTTGTTTCGCTCGCCGATCGGGTCTACTGTCAGAACAGACCGACTAGTCTGTCTTTGGAGGACCTCATGCGACCCACCACCGGCTGGCAGAGCGCCGACCACTCCATCGCATTACGGCGGGTGCCGATCCAGCGCCGGGACCTGCGCGCGGACGACATCGCGGTGCGGATCGACTACTGCGGCATCTGCCACAGCGACCTGCACCGGGTCCGCGGCACGCTGCGCGACGAGGGCGATCTGGTGCCCGGCCACGAGTTCACCGGCACGGTCACGGCGCTCGGCCCCGGGGTCAACGGCTTCGCCCCGGGCGACCGGGTCGCGGTCGGCACCATCGTCGACTCCTGCGGTGACTGCCCGATGTGCCAGGCCGGGCAGGAGAACTTCTGCCAGGAGGGCGCCACCAGCACCTACGGCGGGCGGGACCGGGTGGACGGCAGCAAGACGATGGGCGGCTACAGCCGCGAGTACGTGCTGCGCGAGAAGTTCGCCTACCGGCTGCCCGACGGGCTGGACCCGGCCGCGGCCGCGCCGCTGATGTGCGCGGGAGTCACCATGTGGGAGCCCATGCGGGTGGCCGGGGTCGGCCCGGACAGCCGGGTCGCGGTGGCCGGCCTCGGCGGGCTCGGGCACCTGGGGGTGAAGTTCGCCGTCGCGCTGGGCGCCGAGGTCACCGTCCTGAGCCGCACGCCGGACAAGGCCGAGGACGCCCGCAAGCTCGGCGCCACCGATCTGCTGCTGACCACCGACGAGAAGCAGCTGGCCAGTGCCCGCGGCCGGTTCGACCTCATCCTGGACACCATCTCCGCCCCGCACGACGTACCGCCGCTGCTACGCCTGCTCGGCCTGGACGGCACGCTGAGCGTGCTGGGCTATCCGGGCCAGGTCCCGGTGAACATCATGGACCTGATCTTCGGCCGCAAGAAGCTGACCGCCTCGGGCACCGGAGGCCGCCCGGGCACCGCGGAGATGCTGGCCTTCGCGGGCGAACACGGCATCACCGCGGACATCGAACTGCTGCCCTCGGCCCAGGTGCCGCAGGCTCTCACCCGCCTGGACCAGGGTGACGTCCGCTACCGGTTCGTGCTTGATCTGTCCGATCTGGACTAGGACCGAAACCGTTCCCGCAACTGGGATTTGAGGATTTTTCCCGAGCCGGTGATCGGCAGTTCGGTGACGAACTCGACGTATTTCGGCACCTTGAACCGGGCCAGCCGGTCCCGGGCGAAGTCCAGCAGTTCTTCGCAGGACACGGCCGCGCCCTCACGTAGCACCACGACGGCGCGGCCGACCTCGCCCCATTTCTCGTCCGGCGCGCCGATCACCGCGCACAGCGCCACCGCGGAATGCTGGTACAGCACGCTTTCCACCTCAGCGGGGTACACGTTCTCCCCACCGGAGATGATCATGTCCTTCATCCGGTCGACGATGAACACGTAGCCGTCACCGTCCACTGTGGCCACGTCGCCGGAGTGGAACCAGCCGTCCCGCACCGCCGCCGCGGTGTCGGCCTCCCGGCCCCAGTACCCGGCCATCACGTTCGGCCCGGACACCACGACCTCGCCCTTCTCCCCCACCGCCACCGGCGTCATGTCCTCGGTCACGACTCGCACATCGGTGAAGAACGAGGGCACCCCGGCCGAGCCGACCTTGCTGGTCACGTGGGCCCGGTCCAAGTACAGCGCGCCGGGCGACACCTCGGTCATGCCGTAACCCTGCACGAAAACCAGGCCCCGGGCCAGATAGCGGCGGATGGTCTCGGTGGGCACCGGCGAGCCGCCGCAGGACAGGTTGCGCACACTGGACAGATCCGCGTCCGCCCACCCCGGATGGTCGGCCAGCGCCTGGTACATGGTGGGCACCCCGAACATGAAGGTGACCCGGCGCCGGGCGATCTCGGCGAACACCGCGGCCGGATCGAAACTCTCGTGCAGCACCACGGTCGCGCCCTTGAGCAGGGTCGGCAGACAGGTCATGCCCAGCGCCGCGGCATGGAACAGCGGCGCGGTGACCAGGGTGACCTCGTCCCCGGCCAGATCGGTTTCCACCAGCACGTTCAGGCAGTTCCAGGTCAGGTTGCCGTGGGTGAGCACGGCGCCCTTGGGCTGGCCGGTGCTGCCCGAGGTGTACATGATCAGCGCCGGATCATCCAGCGTGATCGGCACCTCGTCTTCCTGCGGCGCCGCCGAGAGCAATGCGCGGCAGGCCGCACTGTCAGTGGAAATCCGTTGCGGGGCAACGGCTTCGTCCAGCGCATCGACCAGCGCGGACTGGGCCGGGCCGTGGATCAGTAGCCCGGCTCCGGAATCGGCCAGCACGAAGCGTACTTCCGGTGCGGAGAGCCGGAAATTGATCGGCACGAACACCGCGCCCACCGCGCCGACCGCGAACAGGGTCTCCAGGTAGGCCGGGTGGTTCGGGCCAAGGTAGGCCACCCGGTCACCCGGGCGCACCCCCAGCCCGCGCAGGCCCCCGGCCAGCCGGGCGACCCGCTCGGCGAGCTCGGCGTAGCGGTATTCGGTGTCCCCGAAGGCGATCGCGATCCGATCGGGCGTCATCCGGGCCCGTCGCACCGGCCAGGAACCCAGCCCCTGGTCACGCATCCGCGCCCGCCTCCCCGGCCAGGCCGAGCAGCCGCACCGCGTTGCCCTTGAGGATCTTGGCCCGCACCTCGGGACTGAACCCGAGTTCGCCGAAGTCGCGCAGCCACCGGTCCGGGGTGATCAGCGGGAAGTCCGAGCCGAACAACACCTTGTCCTGCAACAAGGTCTTGGCGTAGCGGACCAGCTGCGGCGGGAAGTACTTGGGCGACCAGCCGGACAGATCGATGTGCACCCCGGGCTTGTGGGTGGCCACGGCCAATGCCTCGTCCTGCCACGGGAACGAGGGATGGGCCAGCACGATGGTCAGCTCCGGGAAGTCGGCGGCCACATCGTCGAGGAACAGCGGATTGGAGTATTTCAGCCGGATTCCCGCGCCACCGGGCAGTCCGGCGCCGATCCCGGTCTGTCCACTGTGGAACAACGCGGGCACGCCGAGCTCGGCGATCGCCTCGTAGAGCGGATAGGCCAGCCGGTCGTTCGGGTAGAACGCCTGCACACTGGGATGGAACTTGAACCCGCGCACCCCGTAGGACTCCACCAGCCGCCGCGCCTCGCGCACCCCGGCCCGGCCGCGGGCCGGATCGATGCTGGCGAACGGGATCAGCACGTCCGGGTGCTCGGCCGCGCCCGCGGCGACCTCCTCATTGGGCACCGGCGGGTGCCCGAGCGCGGCCTGCGCGTCCACGGTGAACAACACGCAGGCCATCCGGCGGGACCGGTAGTACTCGGCGATGGCCGGGATGCCCGGCGGTCCGGAGCCGTCACCGGCCTTGAAGTACTTGCTCGCGGCCTCGGCCAGTTCGGGCGGCAGCGCCGGATGCCCGTCGCCGGACACCTCCGCGTGCACGTGCACGTCGATCGCGACCAGCTCGTCCAGGTTCACCGGTTCTCCCGTCGGTCCGACCACGCTGTCGGTCAGTCGCGGCTCAGCGGTCCCGGTCGTAGGCGCCCAGACCCGGCCGGAACGTCTTGTCGTCGAGGAACTGTTCGAGCCCCTTCTGCCTGCCCCGCTCGGCGTCCAGGAACTGCGACTGCTCCAGTTTGGCGTACAGGTAGTCCTCCGCGTGTTCCCAGGGCATCTCCGCGGCGAGCTTGTAGCCGATCTTGGCCGCGCGCAACACCACCGGGTTCATTCCGGCCAGTTTCAGCGCCAGTTCCCGGGTCCGCGCCCGCAACCGCTCGGCCGGCACCGCCTCGTTGACCAGCCGCATCCTCGCCGCGGCCACGCCGTCGAAGGATTCGCCGGTCATGATGTGGTAGAGCGCGTCGCGCTGCGGGACCACCGCGGCCAGCGCCCGGCTGACCACGCCGCCGGGCGGGATGCCCCAGTTCACCTCGGACAGCCCGTACTGCGCGTGCTCGGCGGAGATGGCCAGGTCGCAGGCGACCAGCGGGGTGAACGCGCCGCCGAAGCACCAGCCGTTGACCATGGCGATGGTCGGCTTGCTCCAGTTGGCCAGCCGCTTCCACTGCCATTCCGCGCTGGCCCGGCGCACCCGGATCTGCACCGCCGGGTCCGGGTTCTCGTCCACCTCACGGAAGTACTCGCGCAGGTCCATGCCGGCCGAGAACGCCTCACCCGCGCCGGTGAGCACCAGCACCCGGCAGCGCGGGTCGCCCTCCAGGTGGTCCAGCACCCGGACCATCTCGTCGTTGAGGGCCGGGTTCATGGCGTTGCGCTTGTCCGGCCGGTTCAGCGTGACCCAGGCGATGCCCTCGTCGAACTCCACCAGCACCGTGTTCCCCCACGGCTCGGCGAGCTGATCGCGCTGGTCAATGCCTGTCGGCCGGCTCATCGACGTCCCCTTTAATCATCAGGATTCCTGATTTATGTCTAGCAAGCCGGTCCGCCGGACGTCAACACGGGCCGCTGCGGGCTACGTCACCCGCGCAGGGCACTGACCTCGGCCGGACGCACCAGGAACGGCCGCAGCATGCCCGCGTCGGCATGTTCGAGCACCTGGCAGTGGTAGGCGAACGCGCCGGTGCCCTGGCTGACCCGCCCGGCCACACTCAGCCACTCCCCCGCGCGCACCCGGATGGTGTCCTTCCAGCCCTGTTCGTTCGGGTCCAGCTCGCCCGGTTCGGGGCGCGGCAACGGTTCCGCCGTGCCACTGATCACCGTGTCGTCCGTGCCGACCGTGACGAACCCGCGGGCATCGAGGTGCCGCCGGGACAGGGCCTGGAAGGCCGCCAGATGGATGTGCACCGGATGCACCGGCCCGCCCAGGTGCAGCAGATGCCACACCACCCACCGGCCGGCGTTCACCACCACGCCGACCCCGTCCTCGAACCGCCGCGCCACCCGGGTGAAACTGCGCACCAGCCCGGTTTCCGGGTCGGTCAGCTGAATCCAGCCGTCGGCCGGGAACCGCGCGGGCAGCCGGGCCGGATCGGTGACCTCGGCCAGTTCCCACAGTTGCGGCGCGCCGTCGCCGGAACTGCCCGGTGGTACCAGCGCGATCCACACGTGCTGCTGATCCTCGGGCAACGTGCTGCCCCGCAGCAGCCGGTAGTACGAGGTGGAGATGGCTTCCGGAAGCCGAAACGCCTCGTGCGTGGCCCGGTCGCGCACCCGGAACTCCAGCACGTCCGGCTCGGGCGCGGAGTCCGGTTCGGTGCTGGTGTTGGTCAGCACCACCGACCGGCCGCGCAGCGCGCCGAAATCGATCAGCACATCGGCCCGCTCGCCCGGCGCCAGCACCAGGCCGTCCTCGGGCAGCGCGGTGGGCGCGGGCAGCAGTCCGCCATCGGTGCCGATCTGCCGGGCCACCGCGTTGTGGTTGACCGCACGGTCCTCGGCGTCGATCAGGTTCAGCGCGTAGCAACGGGCGTTGGACGCGTTGAGCAGGCGCAGTCGATACCACCGCGCCTCCACCTCGCTGTGCGGCCAGATCACCCCGTTGACCAGGGTGAACGGCCCGGTGAATGGCGCGTCCACGCCGTCTTCCCCGGCGGCGATCTTGTACAGCAGCTGACCGGTCAGCCGGCCGGTGGCCGGGTCCACGTCCAGATTGCGGTCGGTGATGATCAACGGGAGCTCGTGCTCGCCGCTGGGCAGCCGCAGCCGCGCCTCCTCGTCGTCGCGCACCAGGTACAGCCCGGCCAGGCCGGTGTGCACGTTGAGCGCGGCGATCTCCCGGGCCTGGTCGTGATACCAGAGGGTGGCCGCCTGCTGGTGGTTGCGGTGCTCGGTGAGCTGCGAATGCCCGGGCAGCACGGCGTTCTGCCCGCCGCCGTCGTCGCCCCCGTCGGTGGCCGAGCCGTGCAGGTGCACCACCTGCCAGGCGGGCAGATCGGCCACCCCGGTCAGCTCGCTGATCCCGGGCAGCGGTTCCCCCCGCGCGTCCCGGTAGCCCGGCCGGTGGACCGCGCCGTCCGCCGCCGCCCGGACCGCGACCAGCGGAAACCGTCCGGTGATCCCGTTGGTCCAGCTCAGCCGCAGGGTGCGGTCGCGGTGCACGTCGATGGTCGGGCCGGGAAACGCCCCGTTGTAGGCCCACACCGCGGTGGGCGGCAGCTGCGAGTGCAGCCGCACCTCGGCGCGAGTGGCGGTGATGGTGATCTCGTCGCGGTGCCACCACGCGTGTGGCCGCAGCACCGGTGGAATCGGCAGCGGGTCGAGAAACTTGGTCAGGCCGAAGTGCGGCGCCGCGGGTTGCGGCGCCCCGTCGAGGTCGGGGTCGCCGGTGTCGTCGACGGCGTCCCGATTGACCTGGCGTGCCATACGAGGGACCTCCCCAGTTGGTCCGTCCGAATGGTGCGGGCATCCCACCGTCCCGCGGCAGCGGGAAGTCGGTCACCGTAGAAGTACGTGACCATGGCGAAGAAATACCGTCAGCCGGACACTGCGGCGACCGGCGCAGTCAGTCCCGACGACCGGCCCGTTCGGACCTGAACCAATCAGGGCTGCCGGGCGGAGCGAATGGCTCAGGCGAACGGCAGACCCACATAGTTCTCGGCCAGACCGGCCGCCGCGTGACGCGAACCGGCCGTGTAACGCAGCTGGGACAGTTGCAGCTGGCGCTCGAACGGGCTGTGTTCGGCGAACCGGTGCAGCATGGTGGTCATGAACCAGGAGAAGTGCTCGGCCCGCCACACCCGGCGCAGCGCGGTGTCCGAATAGGACTCCACCAGCTCTGTGCGGTTGTCCTTCAGCAGCGCGGAAAGCGCCTCGGTCAGCAGCTTGACGTCGGCGATGGCCAGGTTCATGCCCTTGGCGCCGGTGGCCGGCACGATGTGCGCGGCGTCCCCGGCCAGGAACAGCCTGCCGTGCCGCAGCGGCGCGGCCACGAAGCTGCGCATCGCGCTGATTCCCTTCTCCAGCACCGGTCCGGTGTTCATGGCGAACCCGGTGTCGCCGCCCAGCCGGGTGGAAAGCTCCGTCCAGATCCGCTCGTCCGGCCAGTCCTCGATGCGTTCGTCGTTGGGCACCTGGAGATAGAGCCGGGTGATCTCGGGTGAGCGCATGGAGTACAGCGCGAATCCGTGATCGTGGTTGGCGTACACCAGTTCCTCGCGCACCGGCGCCGCCTTGGCCAGAATTCCCAGCCAGGAGAACGGATACACGTGCTCGTACTCGGTGATCACCCCATCCGGCACGGCCGGGCGGGAGATGCCGTGGAAACCGTCCGCGCCGACCACCACGTCACATCGCAGCTCCTGGGCCCGGCCCTCGGCGTCGGTGAAACTCAGCCACGGCGCGTCCGAGGAGATGTCGTGGATCGCCACCCCGGACACCTCGAACAACAACTGCCCGTCGCCGGCCGGCCGGGCCGCGATCAGGTCCTTGACCACCTCCTGCTGCCCGTACACGGTGATCGTCCTGCCCACCAGCTCATCGAACGCGATGCGGTGGTCAGCCTCGTCGAAGCGCAGGCTGATCCCGGCGTGCACCAGGCCCTCGCGGTCCATCCGCTCGCCGAGGCCGACCTCGCGCAGCAACTCGGTGCTCGGATGCTCCAGCACGCCCGCCCGCACCCGCTGCTCCACGTAGTCGCGGCTGCGGGCCTCCAGCACGACCGAGTCGATGCCGCGCCGACGCAGCAGATGGGACAGCAGCAGTCCGGCCGGACCAGCTCCGATGATGCCAACCTGGGTACGCATGCCCACAGGATGAGCCACGCCGGCCGGGACTGGACAGCGCACTTCCGGTCACCGGAAGATGGACCGATGCCGAGTCCGCGACCGCCGGTCAGTGTGACGGCCCGGGTGCTGAGCATCCTGGAGGCGTTCACCGAGGAGAACCGGCAGCACACCCTCTCCGAGCTCAGCCGGCAGACCGGACTGCCGCTGACCACCACCCACCGGCTGGTCGGCGAGCTGGTCGCCTGGGGCGCGCTGGAACGCGACTTCGACGGCCACTACCGGATCGGGCTGCGGCTGTGGGAGGTCGCCTCGCTCACTCCGCGCAGCGTCGGCCTGCGGCAGAGCGCGTTGCCCTTCCTGGAGGATCTCTACGAGGCCACCCACCAGCACGCCCAACTGGCCGTGCTGGACACCGACGAGGTGCTCTACCTGGAACGCATCTCCGGCCGGGAGGCGGTGCACGTGCTGTCCCGGGTCGGCGGCCGGCTGCCCACCCACGCCACCGCGGTCGGCCTGGTGCTGCTCGCGCACGCCTCGCCCGAGGCGCAGGAACGCGCGCTGGCCCGGCCGTTGAAGCGCTACACCGCGAAAACCATCGATTCGGCCGCGACCCTGCGCCGGATGCTGGCCGATGTGCGGCGGGACGGCTACGCGATCAGCGACGGGCAGATCGAACTGGTCGCGCTGTCGGTGGCCGCGCCGGTGCACGGTCCGGACGACTCGGTGGTGGCCGCGTTGTCCGTGGTGGTGCCCGCGCGGGGCACCGATCCGCGGGCGCTGGTCCCGGTGGTGCGCGCGGCGGCGCGGGGCATCTCCCGGGTGCTCGGCGCGCCGAGTGTGCAGCTGCCGCGGTCGGTGCGCCGGGAGACGCACGGCACCGACGAGGTGCTCACTTCCACTCAGTGGCAGAAATAGCCAAGAATTGTCGATCTCTCGATTTCGATCACATTCCGGAAATCACCACCCACACCGGTGAGTCGCGGCGGATCGCCCGGCGGCCGGTGGCACTATATGCCGGTCCCAACCAGCCGAGCCGACCGAAACGGGGTGCGCGAGTGACGGGCCGCGAGCTGATCCCACCGGGCCGGGACGGGGACGACGGGGAGGCGCCGACGCTGGTACTGCCGGCCACGATCGCCGCCGCCCACCTGGCCGCCTGCGCCACCGACCTGGCCGCCGACACCGCGCCGGGCCGCGTCACCGAATCCGTTGGCGGCCTTGACGAACTGGCCGAACTGGCCGGGCACCTGGTCGCCGGCCAGCACCAGCTGGCCGTCGCCCTGGAACACCTGGCCGCCCACCTGCACCGACGCGGCGCCGTCCTGCCCGACGCGGTGGCCTCGGCCCAGCTCAGCGCGCTGGCCGAGGTGCTGCGGGCCGCGGGCATGGCGTCCGGGCACGCCGCCGAGGCGCTCGCGGAGAGCGGTCCGGTGCTGGACCTGGTCCGCGAAAGCGGCCAGGAATAATTGTTTTCCGCACCGCCACCCGTTTGTCGCAGTGGTGTCCCCGGCCGGTCGCACTAACCTGGAGCGATGGGCAACTTCCCGGCCCGGCTGGAATAGCACGCGTCGGCGCGCGGTACGGAGGGGAACCTATGCGCAGCGTCTGGAAGGGAACCATCGGGTTCGGGACGGTCGCCATCCCGGTGAAGTTGTACGGGGCGACCGAGGAGCACGGTACCGGCCTGCACCAACTGCACCTCAACGACGGCGGGCGCATCCGGATGAAACGGGTGTGCGAGGCCGACGGCGGGGAGGTGCCGTTCACTGAGGTGGGCAAGGGCGCCACTCTGCCCGGCGGCCAGGTGGTGGTGCTGACCGACGACGATCTGGGCACCTTGCCGCTGCCCACCACCAAGGCCATCCAGATCAGGGAGTTCGCCCCGCTGGACCAGGTGGATCCGATCTATTTCGGCAAGAGCTACTACCTGGAGCCCGAGCCGGTGGGCACCCGGCCCTACGTCCTGCTGGCCGAGGCGCTGCGCGAGTCGGGCAAGGTGGCGATCGTGCAGATCGCGTTGCGGCAGCGGGAAACCATGGCGGTGCTGCGGGTGCGCGAACACGTGCTGATGCTGAACACCATGCTGTGGCCGGACGAGATCCGCACCCCGGATTTCCCGTTCCTGGACGACGATGTCCCGGTGCAGCTGCGCGAACTGCGCGCCGCCACCAAGCTGATCGACAAGCTGGCCACGGATTTCGCCCCGGACAAGCATCACGACCGCTATCGCGCGGCGCTGGACGCGCTGATCACGGCCAAGGCCGAGGGCCGGGAAATCGCCGCGCCCACCGAGGCCGAACAGACCGCGGGCGTGGCCGAGTTGCTGGCCGCCCTGCAGGCGGGCGCCGAAGAACCGGAAGAGGTCACGAAGACCTCGGTGCGCCGGGCGAAAGCGGCCGCGGACAAGGCGGACGAGGCCAAAACGACGGCCAAGCGCGCGGCGGCGAAGGCGACCACGACCGCCCGCCCCCGCAAGAAGCCCGCCACCCGACGCTGACCACCCCGGCCCGGCCATCCACGCCGATCTGCGCGCCTAGTGCCGAGCCACCTGACGGCCGCCGTCCCGGCCTTCATCGCGGCCCGCGGTCCGGAGCATCCCGCCTGAACTGGATGTTTTCGCTGAGGCCGAAGGACATTGAGGCCCGCCCACCGGGCTGGTTGACTCGACAGCGGGGAGTGATCTTTGCTGACGGGGGCGTCATGGATTTCGGTGTGCTGGGGCCGTTGCGAGCCTGGGCCGGGGGTCGGCCCCTGCCCGTCCGGCCGGGCAAGACCAGGGTGCTGCTGGCCGCGTTGTTGTTGCGGGCCAACCGGGTCGTGCCGACGGAGATGTTGGTGGACACCATGTGGGACGGCCACCCGCCGCCCACCTGCGTTGCCGCGCTGCACAACTACGTGATGCGGCTGCGCCGTTGCCTTGGCGGCAACGGGCCCGCGCCGATCCGCACGGTCGACCGGGGATACCTGGTCGAGGTGCCGGACAACGGCCTGGATCTGTGGCGGTTCACCGCGATCCGCGACCGCGGCAAACGCTCCGCCGAGCGGGGCCGGTGGGCGGACGCGGCCAAGGAGTTCGGCGCCGCGCTGGCCCTGTGGCGGGGCACGCCGTTGTCCGATGT
>DASZNF010000002.1:0-4642 GCA_035551355.1 Pseudonocardiaceae bacterium
CTGCTTGAACGGCGGGGAAACCTTGTTCTTGACCACCTTGACCCTGGTCCGGTTGCCCACCGCCTCGCCGCCGTCCTTCAGCGTCTCGATCCGGCGGATGTCCAGCCGCACCGACGCGTAGAACTTCAGCGCCTTGCCACCGGTGGTGGTCTCCGGCGAGCCGAACATCACGCCGACCTTCTCACGCAGCTGGTTGATGAAGACCGCGGTGGTGCCCGAGTTGCTCAGCGCACCGGTGATCTTGCGCAGCGCCTGGCTCATCAACCGGGCCTGCAGACCCACGTGGCTGTCGCCCATCTCGCCCTCGATCTCGGCCCGCGGCACCAGCGCGGCCACCGAGTCGATGACCAGGATGTCCAGCGCGCCGGAGCGGATCAGCATGTCCGCGATCTCCAGCGCCTGCTCACCGGTGTCGGGCTGGGACACCAGCAGCGCGTCGGTGTCGACGCCGAGGCTCTTGGCGTATTCCGGGTCCAGCGCGTGCTCGGCGTCGATGAACGCGGCGATGCCGCCGGCCTTCTGCGCGTTGGCCACCGCGTGCAGGGCCACCGTGGTCTTACCGGAGGATTCCGGACCGTAGATCTCCACGACCCGGCCCCGCGGCAGACCCCCGATGCCCAGGGCCACGTCCAGGGCGATGGACCCGGTCGGGATGATCGCGATCGGCGGGCGCACCTCATCGCCGAGACGCATCACCGACCCCTTGCCGAACTGCTTGTCGATCTGGGACAGCGCCAGTTCGAGCGCCTTGTCCCGGTCGGGTGCTGCTGGTGCCATCTTGGGAGTCCACCTTGGTTTCGTGTCGAGTTGGTCTGTCGGGATCGACGCTACGGGGGACCGCCGACGATTTCGGGATGGTCGGTCGGGCTGTGGACAACCTTCCCGGCTGTGGAGAACCCTAGCCGAACAGGTGTTCGATGTGGTAGCGACACGCCGGAAAAGTCAGCGGCGCTCCGGCGGCACCTCGTAGGCCTCGCACACCGCCCGGTAGATCTCCATCGGCTCGTACCCCGCGGCCAGCGCCTGGTCCGGGGTCCGGCCGCCCAGGTCGGCCAGCACGTGGTCGTGGGCGATCATCTCGGCCCGCAGATCGCCGAACTGGTCGGCCATCAGGCTGCGGAACACCCTGGTCCTCACCGGAAGCAGACATCCTCACTACTCGTCCGTGTCGGCCTGCCCGAGGATAACCGCGTCGTAGGCTGGTGAGGTGTTCCTGGCCGCCGCCGACCCCACCGGACTGTCCTCCCCGCTGGGCCAGATCGCCATTCTGGCCGGGCTGGTCGCGGCGCTGCTGGTGGCGCTGCGGGCTTGGTGGCAGCGGCGCGGCCGGTAGCTCCAGCCCGGCGGCGCGGCTCAGGAGCTGGGCGCGGTGCCCGGCTGCACGTTCTGCTCGAAGTAGTCGGCCATGCTGTCCGCGGTGATCTTGTGGCTGCCGGTGGTCGACCCGACCCGGCTCAGCACGCCCAGCATCGGGCTGCCGGCCACGGTGAACACCAGCGCGCCGATGCCGTCGCCCACCCCGGTCACGTAGCGGCCGTCCAGGCCGTTGCCCTGCCACTCCGCCTCCACCAGCGGTGTGGTGGCGTTGGGCAGCATCAGCTTGGTGATCTTCTGCGGCGCGTCTCCCCCGGTGGTCACCAGGTAGGACACGGTGTAGGAGCTGGAGCCGCTGCCCAGCTGGCAGGTCACCACGTTGGTGGCCAGCCCGGTCAGGCTGGTGGAGTCGCCCGGCGCGCACCTGCCGGTGGCCGGAACCGCGCCGGCCAGGGTGAGCAGGCAGGGCACGAAGCCCTGGGAGTTGGCGGTGGCGCCGGTGACGCAGGAAGCGTCCACCGTGCCGGCCGGGCGGTTGAGGTAGAAGATCCCGCCGGCCACGGCCAGCACCACGACCAGCGCGGCCACCCCGGAGATGACCAGCGCGCGGGTGCGCCGCTTGCCCTTCGGCTTCGGCCGGCCCATCTGCTGCTGCTGCTGCTGGCCCATCGGCTGCTGCTGGGGCAGGCCGCCGTAGGGGGTGTTCGGGTAGGCGGGCATCGGCTGGACCGGCTGCGGGCCGCTGGCCGGGTAGCCGGGCGGCTGCTGGCCGGGGAAGGCCACCGGTTGCATGGACCGGATCGTGGTCTCCGCGCCTGCGTTGTGCAGCTGGCCGGACAGGTCCTGGGTGCGCATGCTGATGCCGTCCTGCGGCACGCCGTGCGCGCCCAGCGCCACCGCGGTCTCCGGCTGGTCCAGGCTGGTCGGCACCACACCGAGCCCTTCGGCCAGCAGCTGCGCCACCAGCGGGATGCGGCTGGAGCCGCCGACCAGGTAGATGCCGGCCATGCCACGTGGGTCCATGCCGGCCGAGCGGATGGTCGAGGCCAGCAGCTCGACGCTGCGCAGCAGGGCCGGGCGAACCAGCGCCTCCAGCTCGGCCCGGGTGACCAGCACGTCGTCGAACGGCTCGGGCATCGGCACCTCGGTCTGCGGGTGCCGGGACAGCGCCTCCTTGGCCGCCTTGACGTCCTCCAGCAGCGCGCGCCGGGCCCGCCGGTCGGGGGTGGACTCCGGGCGCAGCAGGCACTGCCAGCGCTGCGGGTCGCGGTGCGAAACCTCCCGGCCGACGTGTTCCAGCAGCGCCTGGTCCACGTCAAGGCCGCCGAGGTCGGGCAGGCCGTCCTCGGCCAGCACGGCGAACCCGGTCTGGGTGGCGCCGACCACCGCGCAGTCGAAGGTGCCCGCGCCCAGGTCGTACACGGCCAGCGCCTGGCCGGGGGTCAGGACCTGGTCGGGGAAGGAGGCGAAGTGCGCGGCGGCGGCCACCGGCTCGGGCACCAGCACCAGGTTGGAGCCGAATCCGGCCAGCCGGGCCGCGGCCAGCAGCACGTTGCGCCGGATCGGGCCCCACTGCGCGGGGTGGGTCAGCCGGACCTCGTCGGGCTGGTTGCCGCCGAGCTGGCGGGCGGTCTCCTCGGCGACCCGGCGCAGCACCGCCGCCAGCGCCTCGGTCACCGGGACGATGGATTTGCCCAGCAGCAGGGTGCCCTCGTCGACCCGGCGTTTCGGGTTGGGCTCGAAGCAGGACGGGTCCAGCCGGGCGCGGCGCTCGGCGTCCTGGCCGACCAGCAGGGTGCCGTCCTCGTTGGCGTACACGGCCGAGGACATGGTCGCGGAGCCGTCCACCTCCACTACCCTGGGTTGCCGGCCGAGTGCGGCCAGTACCGCCACCGTGTTGGAAGTGCCGAGGTCCACGGACAGCACGCGCACGCTGAGCTTCCCCATCTCTACTCAACCGAAGCCCGACCGGCCTGATCGTGCCATGTCTTGGTCGGTGGTGTGCGTCAGTATGGCCAAGTGGGCGAGAACGTGCTCGATCTCTTCGGCCCGGCGACCCGGCAGTGGTTCACCGGCGCCTTTGCCGCGCCGACCGACGCGCAGTCGGGCGCCTGGCAGGCCATCGCGGCCGGCAAGCATGCCCTGGTGGTCGCGCCGACCGGTTCGGGCAAGACGCTGGCGGCGTTCCTGTGGGCGCTGGACCGGCTGGCCGCGGCCGGTCCGCCGGACGAGCCGCGGCGGCGCTGCCGGGTGCTCTACGTCTCCCCGCTCAAGGCGCTGGCCGTGGACGTGCAGCGCAACCTGCGGGCCCCGCTGACCGGCATCCGGCAGGCCGCGCACCGGCTGGACCGGCCCGAGCCGGACATCGAGGTGGGCATGCGCACCGGCGACACACCGCCGGAGCAGCGCCGGGCGTTCCTGCGCCGCCCGCCGGACATCCTGGTGACCACCCCGGAGTCGCTGTTCCTGCTGCTGACCTCCAGCGCGCGGGACTCGCTGCGCGGGGTGGACACGGTGATCGTGGACGAGGTGCACGCGGTGGCCGGCACCAAGCGCGGCGCGCACCTGGCGCTGTCGCTGGAGCGGCTGGACGCGCTGCTGGAGCGCCCGGCGCAGCGGATCGGGCTGTCGGCGACGGTGCGGCCGGTGGAGGAGGTGACCGCGTTCCTGGCCGGGGGCCGGGAGGTGGCGGTGGTCGCTCCGAAAAACCGCAAGCAGGTTGAGCTGACGGTGGAGGTGCCGGTCGAGGACATGTCCCGGCTGGGCGAGCCGACCGGCGAGGTGGAGGGTTCGGCGGCCGGGGCGGAGCGGCGGCACTCGATCTGGCCCGCGGTCGAGGCGCGGGTGCTGGAGCTGGTGCAGGCGCACCGGTCGACCATCGTGTTCGCCAACTCGCGACGGCTGGCCGAGCGGCTGACCGCCCGGCTCAACGAACTCGCGGCCGAGGAGAAAATCCAGGCGCCGCAACGGTTCCCGGCCGAGGCGGTGGGCGAGTCCGGGGTTTCGTTCGGCGCGCCGGCGGTGGTGGCCCGGGCGCACCACGGCTCGATGTCCCGGGAGCAGCGCACCACGGTCGAGGAAGACCTGAAATCCGGGCGGTTGCCGTGCGTGGTGGCCACTTCCTCGCTGGAGCTGGGCATCGACATGGGCGCGGTGGACCTGGTGTGTCAGGTGGCGTCGCCGGGCAACGTCGCCCGCGCCCTTCAGCGCGTCGGTCGGGCGGGGCACATCGTCGGGCAGAAGAGCAAGGGTCGATTCGTCCCGCGCATGCACTCCGACCTCCTCGAACAGGCCGTGCTCATCCGCGAGATGATCGCCGGCCGCGTCG
>DASZNF010000003.1:0-60087 GCA_035551355.1 Pseudonocardiaceae bacterium
GCAACACGAGCCCGCCCGGCACCGTGACTCGATGCCGGGGCGGCGTCGTGTCTACTCGTCGCGTTCCCACATCGCACGCAACTGATCACGCAACTGGGCGACATCCCACCGGTGATGCCCCAACCGGTGTGGTCAACGCCGGGGTCACCAGCCCATCCTCAGCCCACCTCGCCAGCGAGCGACGTGAAACACCCAGCTCACGGGCTGCTTGAGTGGTGGTCACGTACTCCGGCACGCCGCTGAGCTTGCCCCCGCTGCTCCAAGCACGGTTCCGGGCTCCCAAGAGGCGGAAGGGTTCGTCGGGTGTCGCGCGGTGCCGGTCGGGGTTGGTGGTGCCGCACGAGACGGGGAGATGTTTGCCGTATCGGACGTGTCACAAGAGTTTCGCGCGGTCGGTGGCGTTGGCGGAGATCGGTCACACCACCTTGCACGATCTGCGGGACACGTACGCGTCGTGGTTGTTGCAGTCGAGGCAGGTGACGATCGAACAGGTGGCCGAGCTGTTGGGGCACGCGGATATCAACCTGACCCGTAGGCGGTACGCGCAGTTCGGCACGACCCAGTTTGATCATTTGGCGGCGGCGTTGGGGTCGCCGACGCTGGCCGGTGCGATGTCTGCCCCAATTGTGCCCCAGTCCGATGGGGCAATATCCGTGATCTTGCGTCGCGGCGCAGGTCAAGGGGCTCTCAGGAAGGTGATCATGTTCAGAATGCGTAGAATCGCGGCATCCAGGTCTACCGCCCCGCGCACCCATGTGAGGATGCACAGGTGTCGCCCCACGTGCGTGCCGTGGATCCTGAGCGCCTGACCCGGTGGTGCGTGCAGAATCTGGGCAGCCCGCCCGCGGCGGAGCTCTTCCGATCCGGACATTTGTCGGCCGTTTTCGGGCTCCGGCTGGCCGACGGCCGGGAGGTCGTGGTCAAGATCCGTCCGGACGCGCCGCGGATGGCGGCCTGCGTGGAGGTCCAGCGCCACCTGTTCCAGGCCGGTTATTCGCGCGGCTGATCCGGCTGGCTCCCCGGCCGGCCGAGGTGTCCACGCTCGATCCGGCGCCATCGTGGGCGGCCTGGAACCACGGCGGGAACGGACTGTGGCCTCCTGCGGAGGATTCCGATGTCGACCTCGACGCGGTGTCCGCGGCGGAGTGGATCGACGAGGCCGGGCGACGGGCCCTGGACCGGCTGCGCGCCGGCGATTCCGAAGCCGTGATCGGGCACTGCGACTGGCTGGCCGGAAACCTGCGCTGGGACGGGGACACGCCGCTGGTGGTGCACGACTGGGACAGCGTGGTGGTGGACAGCGAAGCCGTCCTGGCCGGCTTCGCCGCGGCGTTGTTTTCCACCGTCAGCGCGGACGGATTGGCCACCGTCGAGGAGACCGAGCGGTTTCTCGACGCGTATTGCCTTGCGCGGGGCCGGGAATTCAGCGCTGGGGAGCTTCAGCGGGCGTGGGCGGCCGGTGTCTGGACCCGGGCGTACGACGCCAGGTATCAGCACGCGATCGGGCAGCCCATCACGTCCCTGTCGGAGGACGAGGCCCGCGAGCGCCTTCGTCGCGCTGACGCCGGTGGAGTGTGCGGAATCGCCGCCAAAACCGGCGGACGAGTGGAAGATTCGCACCTCCTCTTCCATCCGGAACCGCACCTAACGTCACACCCATGCCAGACCAGTCCCGCGTCGCGAATCTCACCGGAGCAACCGACGTCGTCGACGGGCTGATGCAGCCACGGCCGCTCACCATCGCGCACATCCTGGAACGGGCCGAGCGACTCTACGCGCACAAGCCGGTCATCACGGCCGACGGCGCAACCGTCGAGCGGGTCACCTACGCCGATGTCGCGGGCAACGTCCGGCGGCTGGCCACCGCACTGGACTCCCTTGGCGTCCCGGCCGGCGCCCGCGTCGCCACGTTCGCCAGCAACACCCGGCGCCACCTCGAGCTCTATCTCGCGGTACCGGCAACCAAACGGGTGCTGCACTCGATCAACATCCGGCTCGCCGCCGAGCATCTGGAATACATCGTCAACCACGCCGAGGACGACGTGGTGTTCCTCGATCGCGGGCTGCTCCCGCGGATCTGGCCCAGCGTAGGGAAATTCCCGCGGGTGCGGCACTGGGTGGTGCTGCCCGACAGCACCGACACCGAGATCCCGGCCGACCCGCGCGTCCTGGACTACGACAAGCTGATCTCCGGCGTCGGTCCGTTCCCGGGCTCGTTCGAGGACACGTTCGCGCTCGCCGAGGAGAACCTGGCCTCCGGGCTGTGCTACACCTCCGGCACGACCGGTCCGCCCAAGGGCGTGCTCTACAGCCACCGCTCGACCGTCCTGCACTGCCTGGGCACGCTCGCCGCCGGCCTGATCGGACTGCGCGAAAGCGACGTCGTCCTGCCGATCGTGCCGATGTTCCACGCGAACGCGTGGGGTCTGCCCTACGGCGCGATGATGACCGGCGCCGCACTGGTTCTTCCCGGCGCCTCGGCCGATCCGGCCCATCTGTTGCGGTTGATGGAAAGCGAGCAGGTCACGATTGCCGGCGCCGTGCCCACGGTGTGGACGAGTCTGGCGCCGGAATTGCGGACCTACGACCTGAGCGCCACGCGGTTCCTGCTCGGCGGCGGTTCGGCCGTCGCCCCAGCGCTGTCGGAGACCTACCGGGCCGTGATCGGCGTACCCATCACCCATTCCTGGGGGATGACCGAGGTCAGCCCGGTCGGCGCCATCGGCGGCACGCGCACCCAGCACCGGGACGCGACGGAAGCGGAGCGGATAGCGACGAGGGCCGCCCAGGGCCAGCCCCTGCCACTGGTGAACGTGCGGATCGTCGATGTGGAGACCGGGCGGGAACTGCCGCGCGACGGCCGCGCGGTCGGCGAGTTGCAGGTGGCGGGCCCCTGGGTGGCCGGGGGTTATTTCCGGGTGGACGCCGGGGAGAGCTTCACCGGCGATGGCTGGCTGCGCACCGGCGATCTGGCCACCATCGACGCCCAGGGCTACCTGCGGCTGGTGGACCGGATCAAGGACCTGATCAAGTCCGGCGGCGAGTGGATTTCCTCGGTCGAGCTCGAGGCCGCCATCTCCGCCCACCCCGACGTGGTCGAGGTCGCGGTGATCGCCCGCCCGGACCCGCGCTGGATGGAGCGCCCCGTCGCCTACGTCGTGCTGCGCGAGGGCAGCGACACCACGGCCGACGCACTGCTGCGGCACCTCACGCCGAAGGTCGCCACATGGTGGCTGCCCGACGAATTCGTCTTCATGACCACCCTCCCCAGGACGGGCACCGGCAAACTGTCCAAGGCCGCGCTCCGGGAATCACTGCACCTCGCCTGAACCATACTAAACCACAAGGGAAAATCTGATCCCGTGCCGGAGATTCCAAGCCACATCAGGAAAGTGGGTCACTACGGGGCGGTCGCGATCGCCCGCAGCTCGTGCAGCCGCAGCCCGAGTTGCAGTTCCAGATCGTTGTTGTCGCGCCAGTCGAGGCCGAGCAGGTGACCGGCCCGGTCCAGGCGCTTGAGCAGCGTGTTGACGTGCACGTGCAGCGCGCGGGCGGTTGCCGCGACGTTGGCCCGCTGCACGTAGTAGGCGGTCAGCGTGCCAACCAGATCGGTGCCGCGTCGCTGGTCGTACTCGAGCAGCGGGCCGATCGCGTCGGCGATGAACCGGTCGAGCTCGCGGACCCGTTCGGCATCGAAGATCATGGCGTACAAGGCATATCGGCCCGTGGTGGCGCCCAGGTCGGTGTGCCCGATCGCGCGCATGACCGCGCCGCAGCGACCGGCCAGGGAGAAGGCGCGGGACCAGTCGTGCTGAACCGCCCGCTCGCCGACCACGACGACCGGGCCGCCCAGCGCGCGCCGCAGCCTGCGGTGGACCTCCTCGACGGTCTGCTCGTCCGCGATGCTGGGCAGGATCATGGTGGCCCGGCCCAGATGTTCGCCGGCCAGTCCGGCGCGGTCTCGGGCGATGTCGTGCAGGTGGCGGGAAAGATCGGTCGAGGACAACGTCACGGAGTCCGCGACCACGACCAGATCCAGGCGGTCGGGGTCGATACCGCGGGCGCGGACGCGGACGCGCTGGGCCGGGCCGATTCCGGGGCCGCCGACCATCAGCTCGGTCAGCAGCTCGCCGCTGAGTCGCTCGCCGGCGTCGGCAACGGCCCGCTCCTTGAGGATGAGCAGCCCCATGATGTGGGTGGCCCGTTCGAGGGTGCGCAGATCCATGTCGTCCGCGGCGCCGTGCTCGGCGCCGGCCTTCCGGCTCCACGCCAGCGCGCCCAGATAACTGTCACCGGCCCGGATCGACGCCACGCTGCGGGCGATTCCGGTCTTGTCCACCGACGTCGTGCCGCGTCCCGAGCGATGGGCGTGCTGCACGGCCTCGGCCAGTTCGGTCTCGGATGGACTCCGGCACGGATCGGAGCCGGAGCCCCGGTGCACGACCGCGGCCCCGGTCCGGGACAGGAGCGTGACGCTGCCGCCCAGTTGATCGGCCAGCAGCTGCGCGACATCGCCGGGAGTCCCGCCCCCCAGCACCGCACCGGTCAGGGCCTCGTGGCTGGCCTGCGCGCGCTCCATGACCGCCATGTGATCCTCGATCCTGCGGTACGCGGTCCGTAGTTCCCGCAGGGCGCTCCGGCTTTCCTCGTAGAGGCGGGCATTGTCCAGGGCGACCGCGGCATGATCGGCGAAGGCGATCAGCAGCGCGATCTCGTCGGCCTGAAAGGACCGCTCGGTGCGGTCCGCGGCGAACAAGGCGCCCACCGCCTGGCCCCGGATGACCAGGGGCACCCCGAGCAGCGCGACGAGTTTCTCGGTGCCGACCAGGCGATCGAAACTCGCGTCGTGCTCGATGACCGTTGCGGCGGCATAGTTTCGCACCCAGTACGGCCTCCGGGACGCCAGCACCTTCCCGCCCAGTCCCACATCGGCCGGGATGCATGCCGCCAGAAAAGCGGCCGAGATCGTGCCCTCCGACGCCCGTGCCGTCAGTTTGCCGTTCTCGCCGACCAATGACAGGTAAGTGAAATCGGTGCCCATCAGATCGTGCGCGTGGTGGACGATCGACTGCAGCACCTCGTCGAGTTCGCCCAGCGCGGTCAGCGATTTGGCCGTCGCGTACAACGACGCCAGTTCGCGCTGCCTGCGCAACAGTGACACCGATTCCGCCTCGTCACTGGGTTCGCCGGCCACGATGCCATCCCTTCTGGCTCATGGGGTGGGAGAAAGACCCACCGATTCGGTGCGAGGTGTGGGTGATGCATACCTCAACCGGAGCGTAATGGCTCCTTAACATGGCGGCCATCACTTGCCTGTGCTCTCGACGAAGGCGGCATTCATGGCAAATCCGATCGCCCAACCCACCGGACAGCCCGGCGACCTCGGCCCCGATCCGTCCCCGATCGGGCACCAGGCCTTCCGCAAACTGCTGGCCGTCGGCCTGGCCGGCAGTTCGATCGAGTGGTACGACTTCTTCCTCTACGGCACGGCAGCCGCTCTGGTGTTCCCGCACGTGTTCTTCCCGCACGCCTCGGCCCTGACCGGAACTCTGCTGGCGTTCAGCACGTTCTGGGCCGGTTTCCTGGCGCGCCCGATCGGCGGGATCATCGCCGGGCACCTCGGCGACAAATACGGCCGCAAACCGGTTGTCGTCACCTGTCTGGCCATCGCCGGGGCCGCGACCTTCCTGATCGGCTGCCTGCCCTCCGCGGCGGCCGTCGGCTCGCTGGCCCCGACGCTGCTGGTCATCCTGCGCTTCGTGCAGGGACTCGCGACCGGCGGCCAGTGGGGCGGCGTCGTACTGCTGCTCACCGAATCCGCGGGCCCCAAGCGGCGCGGCTTCGCCGGAACCTTCGGTCAGACCAGCGTTCCCGTCGCCGTGATCATCTCGAACGTGATCTTCGTCGCCGCCAGCGGATTCATGCCCAACGACGCCTTCCTCAGCTGGGGCTGGCGCATCCCCTTCCTGGTCAGCGTCGTGATGTTCGGCGTGGTCATCTACATCCAGTCCAAAGTGGAGGACACGCCGGAATTCCGCGCCCTGCAACAGGAATCGACGGAGCACACGGTGCTGCGGGCGCCGCTGGCCCAGGTGCTGCGCAGCAAGTGGGGAACCATCCTGCTCGGCTGCGGGCTCCTGTCGGCCACCAACAGCCTGTTCTACGTCAGCATCTCCGGACTTCTGAGCTATGCCACCGATTCGCTCGGCATCAAACGCGACCCGCTGCTCACGATCGTGCTGGCCGCCTCCGTCGCGATGCTGGTGATCCTGCCGTGGTCCGGTCACATTTCCGACCGGATCGGCCGCAGGCCGCTCATCCTGATCGGCGGTCTTGGCGTCGCCGTATGGGCCTTCCCGTACTTCTGGCTCGTCGGCACCGCGTCGCTGGCCGCGATCTTCGTCGCGGTCATAGTGGGATTCGTGTTCCAGTGCCTGACCTACGGCCCGATCGCCAGCTTCCTCGGCGAGCTGTACGCACCGTCCGTGCGCTACTCGGGTGCGTCGCTGTCCTACCAGCTCTCCGCCGTCATCGTCAGCGGCGGCACCCCGTTCCTGATGACCGCGCTCATCGCCAAGACCGGCAGCACCATGCCGGTCGCCGGCTACATCGCCCTGATGGGGCTGATCACCTTCGTCTGCGCCTGGTTCCTGCCCGAAACCAACACCGCCGCGGTCCGCAACGACCTGCACGCCATCCCGGGCGCGCAGCTCTACAACTGAGACGAGGCCGGTGTGAGCACCACTTTCGCGAGGGGCGCAACGATTCGACGGCTCACCGTGCTGGCGTTCGCCGTGCTGGCCGGGGCGACCGGAGTCCTCGGGGCCCAGCCGGCCGGCGCGGCCACCTCGGCTGCCCATTCGACGACGCCGGAGTGCGCCGGGCTCAATCACCTGAAGATCCCGGCCTCGGTCATGAGCCTGCCGACCACCGGCGGTCTGGTCGAGTCGACCTCGGATGCGACAAGTGTCGTGAGTGGACAGACAGTCGAGTACTGCCAGGTCGACGCCGACCTTTTTCCGGTCGACAAAACCGCGCCCGACATCAAGATGAGCGTCGATCTGCCCTACGGCTGGAACCACCAGGCGCTGATGTTCGGCGGCGGCGGTTTCGACGGCAGCATCCCCGACCTGACCGAGAATGTGCCGTTCGGCCCCACCGACCAGCCGGCGCCGCTGGCCCGGCACTACGCGACCTTCGCCAGCGACTCCGGCCACGAACAGATCCCCACCGCGCCGCCGTCGCTGGACGGATCGTTCGGCGTCAACAACGAGGCCCTGAACAACTTCGCGGCCGGTGACGCGCTCAAGAAAACTCGTGACGCCAGCCTGTTCCTCATCCGGCACGCCTATCGCACGAACCCGTCGGAGGTCTACTTCGCCGGTGGCTCGACCGGCGGCCGTGAAGCCCTCGTCGTCGCGCAACGCTGGCCGACCGCGTTCAACGGCGTGATCTCGGCCTATCCGGCGTGGAACAACATGGCCGAAATCCTCGACATCGGGTACCTGGTGCGGATCCTGGCCCGCCCCGACGCCTTCCCCGACACGGCAAAGCAGACGCTGCTCTACACCAGCGTCATGGCCGCGTGTGACGGCCTGGACGGGGTCAAGGACAACGTCATCTCCGATCCGGGCGCCTGTCATTTCGATCCGCACACGCTGCGCTGCCCAGACGGCGCCGACACCGGGCCGAGCTGTCTGTCCGATCCCCAGATCGATGCCGTGATCGCCATGTCCTCCCCGTTCCGGTGGCCCTACCCGATCGCCAGCGGCGAGACCGGCTATCCCGGCTTCCCGTTCCTGTCCGGGTCGGACATGCGCACGCCGTTCCTGGGCATGGGCACCACCGCGCCGGCCAATCCGATGCCGTTGACCAGTGGCTACGGCCCGCAGTACTGGGCGCAATGGGTCAAGTACTTCCTGACCCGGGACCCGGACTTCAACTCGCTCGACCTCGATGTCCACAATCCCGGGAAATGGCTGGGAAGGATCAGCTACCTGTCCACCATCGAGGACCGCAACGACGTGGATCTGGGCCCGTTCGCCCGGGCCGGCGGCAAACTGATCCTGCTGCACGGCGCCGCGGACGAACTGGTCTCGCCCTACTCGACCAGCGACTACTACACCCGAGTGCGCAATCTGCTCGGGCCCGGGCTGACCAGTTCGTTCCTGCGCTACTACGTCGTGCCCGGGGCGAACCACGCGAACTTCGGCACACCGGCGTTCGCCGCCGGCTGGGATTCGCTGACCGCGCTCGATCACTGGGTCCACAGCGGACAATCTCCGGTGAACCCGGTAGTGGCCGACGCCAACCACGGCAACCGCACCCGCCCGCTGTGTCAGTATCCGGAATGGCCCCGGTACCGGGCCGGCGATCCGAACAACGCCAGCAGCTTCTTCTGCACGCGCTGACCCCGGGAACCTGAAACCACTGGTCACGGTCGCCGTCCTGACCTCAGGAACCGGCGACCGTGACCTTCGTGGCCAGTAGCCGGCCCTCGCGGGCCGCTTTCCGGTTCGTCTCGTCGAAATCGGGTGCGGCGCAGGCGAACAGGGTGCGGCCGTCGGCGCCGCCCAGCGCACAGGCGTACACGTTCGAACCCGGCTTCACCTCGTCGGTGATCGTCCCGCCCTCGGTCACCCGCAGCAGCCGCCCGCCGGTGGCGTCGGCGATCCACAGCGCGCCCTCGGCGTCCAGGCAGGCGCCGTCGGGCGCGACCGCGAGGCCCGGCAGCGTCTTCTCCAGTTCCCGGTCGGCCGGCAACGGACCGAACTTCGCCCACACCCGCTGGTTGGTCAGCCGGCCGTCGGCCGCGATGTCGAACGCCGAGACGCGGTTGCCGAACGTTTCGTTGATCAGCAGCGTGCCCTCGGCCGTGATGCCGCTTCCGTTGGGGAACCACAGATCCGAGGCCACCTCGGTTACCGCGCCGTCCGGATCGACGCGGTGCAGCGCGGCCGTTTCCAGCGGCGCGCCGTTCATCAGGTCGAAGCCGAAGTTGCCGACGTAGGCCCGGCCCCGCTCGTCGACCGACATGTCGTTGAGGTGACCGGTGGCGAAGCCGGTCAGGTCGGCGTGGGTGACCAGCGTGCCGTCCGGCTCTCGGCGCAGAATCCGGCGGTCGCGCATGGACACGATGAGCAGGCGCCCGTCGGGCAGCCAGCCAAGGCCGGCGGGCTGTGTGGGCACGTCGGCCTCCTCGCGCAGGTCCGAGCCGTCCTCCCGCGCCGAGTACACGTGGTAGCGGTAGAAATCCGAGAACCAGATCCGGCCCTCGTGCCAGCGGGGCGCCTCAAGGAAACAAAAATCGGACAGCACGGTGGTCATCGGTTCAGTCATGTTCGTCCTCCTGTCGCGTGGTGGTCACAACGAGATGCCGCCGTCGACCGGCACCACGACACCGGTCACGTAGGACGCCTCGTCGGACGCCAGAAACGCCACCGTGGCGGCCATTTCCGACGGTTCGGCGAATCGGCCCATGGGGATGGCGGCAGTCAGTTCGGCCAGTCGTCCGGCGGGGATGCCGGCGAGCATGCGGGTCTGCGCGTTGGGAGAGATGGCGTTGACGGTGATCCCGAACCGCGCCAGTTCCTTGGCCGTGGTCTTGGTGAAGCCGATGATTCCGGCCTTGGCCATCGCGTAGTTGGACTGGCCGGGATTGCCGCGCAGCCCGGTGTAGGACGTGACGTTGATGATCCGGCCGCTGCCCTGCCGCCGGAAGTGCGGCACGGCGGCGCGGGTGAACCGGAACGTGCCGCCCGCGTGCACCGCCATGACGACCTCGTAGTCCTCGTCGGTGAGCTTCCAGACCATGCCGTCGCGCAGGATGCCCGCGTTGTTCACCAGCACGTCGATGCGGCCGGTGTCGGCGACCACCCGGTCCAGCACCGCGGTCACGTCCTCGGTCCGGGCGACGTCCGCGACCAGGCCGGCCGCGCCGGTCTCGGCGGCCGCGACCTCGACCTCGCGGGCGTCGACGTCGACCAGGTAGGTGCTCGCGCCCGCGTCGCGGAACAGGGCGCCGATCGCCCGGCCGACGCCCTGCGCGGCCCCGGTCACCACGACCGTGCGACCGGTGAAGGAGAAGCTCAGGTTGCCCATCACGACACCCGGCCGTGGAATCGGGCGCGCAGCCGGTCGATCATCTGGCGCAGGCCGGGCGCGTCGATCGCCACGATGACGACCAATAGCGCCGCGTACAGCAGTTGGGTCGAGAAGTCCGGCAGCGCGGTGATCGCGACGATCTGCGCGACCAGTGCCACCGACAGGGCGCCGGCCAGCAGCCCCAGCGGCAGGCCGCGGCCGCCGGCCAGGGACACCCCGCCCAGCAGCACGGCGACCGTGGCCAGGATCAGCGGTTGCAGGCCGGGATCGGGATTGGCGGAGGCGAAACTGTAGCTGAGCAGGGCGCCGCCCAGCGCGGCCAGCGTGCCGGACACGGTGAACAGTCCGATGAGGATTCCGTCGACGCGCACGCCGGCGACCCGGCTGGCCCGCCGGTCGCCGCCGATGGCGCGCAGTTCCCGTCCGAGCCTGGTCCGGCCGAGCACGAGCGCGGCGGCCAGGAAACCGGCGAGGGTGATCAGGCTGCGCGGCGAGAAGATCACCGCGATCGGCTGGTCCACGAACAGGGTGGCGGCGCTGTTGGCGTAGGTCTTGCTCAGCCCACCGGACAGCGTGCTGGTCAGGCCGAGCAGCGCGATGTAGGTGGCGAGGGTGACCGGCATGGACGGCATGCCAAGGCGCGCCACCAGTATTCCCTGGCCCGCGCCGATGGCGGCGCCGGCGACGACCGCGACCAGCAGGCCCAGCAGCGGCGCGGACTGCCCGGTCTGCACGGCCAGCATCCCGCCCAGCGCGTACGTGCCGACGACGGACAGGTCGAACTCGCCGGCGATCATCGTGATGCCCAGCGCGAGGGCGAGCAGCCCGAGCTGCGCGAAGCCCTGCAGGGCGTTGTAGAAGTCGAACGGCGCCAACGCTTTTCCGCTCAGCAGCGGTGAACCCGCGAAGGCGATCGCGACCAGCAGCAGCGACACGGCCGGCAGCAGGCGCTCCGGGCGCGACCCGAATGCGCGGATCATCGTCGGCCCCGGGCCGAACGCAGGTGCACGGTGACGACCACGGCGAGCACGAGGACTCCCTTCACCAGGATCTGCGCGCCGGTGGAGAAACCGCGCAGCAGCAACACATCGGAGATGACGGAGAGGAGGACCGCGCCGCCGAGCGTGCGCAGCGCCGAGCCGTTCCCGCCGGCGATGGCGGTGCCGCCGGCCAGGACGGCGGCGATGGCGTCAAGGGTCAGGTTGCCGCCAAGGGAGGTGTTGGCGCTGGTGGTGAACGAGGCGAGGAACACGCCGGTCACCGCGATGCAGGCGCCGAAAAAGGCCCAGGCCAGCACCGTGACCCGGCCGACCGGCAGCCCGGCGGCGCGGGCCGCGGCCCGGTTCTCGCCAACCAGGTACAGCTGCCGGCCGGCGGTGGTCCGCCGCAGAATCCATTGCGCCAGCACCGTGATCACCAGCAGGACGTAGACCGCGAGCGGCAGGCCGAGCGGGACGGCGTTGAGCACGTCGAACGCGGGAACCTTGGCGTAGACCGGTGTTCCGCCGGAAAACCAGGTGGCCAGGCCGCCGATGGCGAACCCGGCGGCGATGGTCAGCACGATCGGATTCGCCGTCCAGAAACCGATCACGGCGCCCTGGACCGCGGTCAGCGCGACGCCGCAGGCCAGCGCGACCACGATCGCGACGCCAAGGCCCCACTGCTGGGTGGCCAGGAAGACCATCGCGGCCACGGTCGCGGTCTGCGACGCGGCCAGCGACACCACGGAACCGGCGATCATGACCAGCGTCGCGCCGATCGCGGTGATGCCGGTGAACGCGGCCGAGGCGAGGATCGCCCGGGCGTTGTCCAGGGTGAGGAACCGCTGGGTGGTCACGGCGGCCACGAGCACCGCGAGCGCCGCGACGCCCAGCACGATCGCCAATGGCCCGGGCCGCCGCCCTCCGTCGCGCTGCGGCACGGACGTGGCCGGGGAGACCTCCGAGGTGGTCATGCCGCGCTCACCCCGTGGGTCATGTCCCGCATCAGCACGGTGCCCTCGACGCCTCCGTCGTACCGGCCGACGGTTCGGCCGTCCCGCATCGTGATGATCACGTCGCCGAGTTCGAGCAGTTCCTCCAGTTCGGTGGACGCGAACAACACCACGAGGCCCGCGTCGGCGGCCGAGCGCAGCAGGCGGTGGATCGCGGTGCGGCCACCGATGTCCACGCCCCGGGTCGGCTCGTCCAGCAGCAGCGCGAAAACGTTGTCCCGCAACAGGTTGCGACCCACGAACACCTTCTGCTGGTTGCCACCGCTGAGCGTCGCGACCGGCACGCCGAGCCGGTCGGCGGCCAGCCCGGACACGGTGGCCAGCCGCTGGGCGCTGCGCTGTTCGCGGCGTGGCCGCAGCACCCCGGCCGAGGCGAGCTCGGGCAGGCGGGTGGCCACGAGATTCCACCGGATCGCCTTGTCCAGGAACAGACCCTCGGACTTGCGGTCGTTGGACACGAAGGCCAGGCCGGCCCGGGCCGCGGCGACCGGATCCCGGAACCGGACGGCCCGCTCGTGCAGCGCCACCGTGCCGGTCGCCCGCGGATGCAGTCCGGCCAGCGCGCGCAGCACGTCGGAGGCGCCACTGCCCAGCTGACCGGCCAGCGCGTAGATCCGGCCGGGCTGGGCGGTGAGGCTGAAGTCGGTCAGCCGGCCGGGGACGGCCAGCCGATCGATGGTGAGCGCGCGGGCCGGATCGGGGTCCGGCGCCGCCCGGGCGGCCAGCCGGTGCGGGGTCTGGCCGAGCATCCGCACGATCAGCTCGTCCACGGTCAGCTCGGCAGCCGGGGAGGTGTCGACGTGGCGACCGTCGCGCAGCACGGTCACCGTGTCGCACAGTCGCAGCACCTCGGACAGCCGGTGCGACACGTACAGCACCGAGCAGCCACGGGACGCGACCCGGCGCACCGCAGCAAACACTCGCTCACTGTCCACATCGGACAGTGTGGCTGTCGGTTCGTCCAGGATGACCAGCCGGGCGTCCTGGCTCAGCGCCCGAGCGATCTCGACCAGCTGGCGTTCGCCGATGCCCAGGGTGGCCAGCGGCTGATCCGGGTCGACCCGCGCCAGGCCCAGCTCGTCGAGCACCTGCCGGCCGCGCGCCATCGCGGTGCGCCGCCGGTTGACCAGCGGCGCGCCGATGTCGCCCAGCAACAGGTTGTCCAGCACGGTGAGTGCGGGGACCACGCTCAGTTCCTGGTCCACCAGAGCGATTCCCCGGCGCTGCGCGGCCTGGCGGCTTTTCAGCCGCACCGCGTCGCCGCCGATGAGGATGCGGCCGCGGTCCGGCGTGAGCTGCCCGGACAGCATCTTCACCACGGTGCTCTTGCCTGCGCCGTTGTGCCCGCACAGGGCGTGGATCTCCCCGGCGCCGACCGTGAAGGACACCTCCCGCACGGCCGGCACCCCGCCGAAGCTCCGGGCCAGCCCGTCGACGACGAGCGGCTCGGTCATACGTGGCTGCACTGGGCGGCCAGCTGACCGACGTTGGCGGCCGTGATCCGCTGCTCGGTCACGGTTTCGCTCCGCGGCGGGTGTTGTCCGGCCAGGAACTTCACCGTGTAGTCGGCGGTCTGCCTGGCGATGGTCACCGGATCCTCGGTGGCCGAACCGTAGAGCTGACCGGCCTGAATGGACTCGATGCCTGCCTTGAAACAGTTGCTGCTGGTGACGATCAGCCCGTTCCTGCCCCCGATCGCGCACCCGGCCTGCTTGGCCGCCTGCACGATCGGCAGCGCCATGTAGTCGGCCATGCCGTAGGCGGCCTGCACACCGCTACAGCCGTAGCGGGCCATCAGCTGCTGCGCGATCTGGCCGGACAGCGCCGGATCCCAGTTGGCGTCCTGCTCGTTGACGACCTTGTACTGCGGCGCCGTGGCCATCGTCTTGTCGAAGCCCTGCATACGATCCTGCGTGACCAGCATCGCCTTGGTGCCGGTGAGCACGATGACGTTGCCGGTGGCGCGGCCCTGTGACTTCAGGCCGTCGATGATGTTCTGCGCGGCGAACTCGCCCAGTTTCACGTTGTCCGACAACACCGACATCACGTCCGAGGCGACCGAGGGATCGGGCCGGCCGTCGACGACCAGGACCGGGACGCCCGCCTGTTTGGCCTTCTCGATGGGCACCACCACGGCCTTGGTGTCCAGCACCGCCAGCACGATCAGATCCGGTTTTCCGGACAGGGCCTGATTGAAGTCCTGCACCTGGGTGCCCGGGTCCATGGTGGTCAGGTCATTGATCTTCGCGCCGCTGGCGGCCAGTTGCTGGTGGTAGACCTGGTTGAAATACGCGCCCCAGGGGTTGGCGCTGCCGTAGCCGACCAGGTCGATCGTTTTGGTCCTGAGCCCGCCCGGCCCGGTCGAACCGGGAGCGGACGAACCGGCGGCGGTGCCACAGCCGACCGACAACACGGCCAGGCCAAGGGTGCCGAGGACCATCAGGGAGCGGAAGCGGGGGTGGGGGGACATGAGCGCTCCTTCTTTCTCGGTAAGCGCACGAGTCGAGGGGTTTGCGGTTATGCGGTGAGCGCGGCCAGTTCGGCCATTTCCCGTTCCGGTTCGACCACGGGCTGGATCACGATCTCGTCGATACCAGCCTTTTCCATGGCCGCGATGCGGGTGAGCAGTTGCTGACGGGTGCCGATCAGGCCGAGTTTGTCCACAAGGGACGGTACGATCAGGTCGCGGTCGGCAGGATCGATGCGCCCGAGGTAGTTGCGGTACAGGGTGGCGTGCCGGTTCGGGTCGGTGGCGGTGGTGCCGCGCCGGTGCAGCAGCCGTGCCACGGCGTCGGCCTCGTCGGGTTCCAGGGACTCGCCGAACGACGGGTTGTCGGCGGCGAAGGTCAGCAGCGCCATCGCGATGTGCCCCATCGTGTCCCGGGCCAGTTCGCCGTACGGGTCCTCGCCCTCGGCGAGCACGTGCAGGGAGGTCATGACGTAGGAGTCGGCCTCGGCCGGATGCCCGGCCTCGCCGGCGGCCGCGATGCGGGTCTGCTCGAAGGCTTCCCAGGCGTTCGGGTCCAGCAGCCCGAAGGAGATCACGCCGGTGCCCCGGCGGCCGGCGATCGCGGCGGCCTTGAGCCCGAACGCGGCGACCACGAACTCCACCGGGTCCTCGGTGTTCACGTAGGGGCCGACGTGCAGGAACCGGACGGTCCGGGTGCGGGTTTTCTCGGTGTACCCGGTGTCCCGGCCCGCGGTGAGATCCTGCAGCGACGCGGTGAACCGCTCCAGCTCCGCCATTGTGGTCGGCAGCATGCCCAACGTCCGGCGGGCCGTGTTGCCGGTGCCGATGCCGCAGATGACCCGGCCCGGCGCGATGGCGTTGAGGCTGGCCACCGCGGCCGCCGCGGCCGGGGCCGAGCGCAGCGCGGGTGAGGTGACCCCGATCCCGAGTTTGATCCGTTTCGTCGCCTTGGCGCACAGGGCCAGCGAGACGAACGGATCGCCGTTGACCATGGGCGTGTCGTAGACCCAGAAGCTGCTGAATCCCAGTTCTTCGGCGCGGGCGGCGAGATCCTCGACGCCGGGCCGCGCGGTGACCACGATTCCGGTACGCATGGGCGCTCCTCGTCGTTGAAGATGGCCTCGCTACTGACTAAGCGCATAGTCACCCGCGTGGTAAGTTGGTGTCAAGGGTCACAGTGGAGTGATGCCACGCGACCGGCCCGGCCCGTCGCGTGGGTAGGTTCACTGTGGACGAAACAGAAGGGGACGGTCTGGGGATGGCCAAGCGGCAGGCCCGTTTCACCTCGCAGGACCTGGCCGGCGATCCGCAGTTGAGCGACGATTCACCCGAGCTGTGGCCCGAGGACCTGGGCGAGGTCGCGCGGAAGCTGCTCACCTCGGCGGTGCGGTGTTTCGCCGCGAACGGCTACCACGCGACGACCACCCGGGACATCGCCGCGGGTGTCGGCCTGAGTCCGGCGGCGATGTACGTGCACTTCCCCACCAAGGAACTGGTGCTGTGCACAATCATCCGCAGTGCCCACGAGCGCGCCCTGGCCGACCTGCGCACCCCCGAGGTCGAGCGGGCGGGCGACGCGGCGGCGACGCTGCGGGTGCTGATCTCGCGATACACCGCCTGGCACGCCCGGCACCACGTCGCGGCCCGGGTCGCCCAGTACGAGCTGGCCGGCCTGACGGCCGAGCACTACGAGGACATCCTGCGACTGCGGCACCAGACCAACGAGGTCTTCCGGCATGCGGTGGCCCGGGGCGTCGCGGACGGCACGTTCGATCGGATCGACGTGCACCGGGTCGTGCGCGCGATGCTGTCGCTGGCCATCGACCTGATCCGCTGGTACCGGCTGGACGGCTCCGACCATCCCGAAGAACTGGGCGAGTTCTACGCCGGCCTGGCCCTGAAGATGGTGACGGGCCCGGCCGAACCCGCGCCGCGGGCCACGTCCGGCCGAACCGCCCGACGACCGCGCTGACCATCCGCTCGGTGAATCCCATCCGCTCGGTGAATCGCCTTCATCGGCCGGGATCGACGGTGGCGGTCAGATCGGCGGGACGGGGTGCGCCGAGGGCGCGGGCACCGGCACCGCGGGAGACAGCAGGCTGGCTCCCACCGGCGAAAGCCCGTCCAGCACGAGCGTGACGTAACGCTGCCAGCCGTCGCTGTGCCCGGGCAGTGTGCGGAACACGCTGAGCAACATCACCACGATCCGGCGCAGATCATCCGGCACGACATCCGCGCGCAACTGCCCGGCCCGCTGGGCCCGCCGGGTGACCTCGTCCAGCGCGTCGAAGAACGGCGCCGAGATCGTCTCGGTGAGCGCACCGGCACTGCGCGCGGCGGCCAGCGTGTTCGGTTCGGCGGCGGCCAGCGACATGGTCGCCTCCAGCAGGGTGGTCAACCCGCGCCGGGGATCCGGGTCGGCCCGGGCCCGGTCGATGGCCGGGGCGATCTTCTCCGCTATGCACTGGTCCAGCGCGGCCCGGGCGATGCCTTCCTTGCTGGGGAAGCGGCGGTAGAGCGTGGTGATGCCGACCCCGGCCCGCTGCGCGATCTCGGTCAGCGAGGCGCCCGGGCCGTCCTGCGCGTAGGCCGCGCGGGCGGCGCGCAGGATGCGCTCGGCGTTGCGCACCGCGTCGGCCCGCAACCGCCGGGAGACCTCGACGGACATCGGATGAGCATAGCAAGTGATAGCCAATTACCACTTGTGCTAGCCTCGCGCCAGACAAGCGGTAATGCACTACCGGTTATCACGTCACGTGATCAACCGGTTCTCGAAGCCGGAGAGGATCGCGGTGAAAGTTCGCGTCGACCAGGAACGCTGCCAGGGCCACACGCTGTGCGCCATGATCGCGCCCGAGATGTTCGAGCTCGACGACGTCGACGGCCACTCCACCCCGGTCCGCGAGGACGTCCCGCCCGAGCAGGAGAACGCGGTGACCGAGGCCGTGCAGTCCTGCCCCGAGCGGGCGATCAGCACGTTCTGACCCGTTTTCGCCACCCCGCCCCGCACGAGAAAGCGAGCGCACTCCCGTGACCACGGTCGAGAACGCCGACGAGGACCGCAAGCGCAACCGCCTCGACTTCCACCGACACTCTCCCGAGTACCGGCAGCAGTTCGAGTCGATCACCACGGACATGCAGCAACGCTGTCCGATCGCCTGGTCGGAGACCTACGGCGGACACTGGGTGGCCGCCGGGGCCCGCGAGGTCTTCGAGCTCGCCCGCTCGGCCGATGTGCTGTCCAACGACCACGACGTCACCGGCACGGGCAGCGGCTACCACGGCATCTCCATCCCGGCCCAGACCGACACCCCGGTGCAGGGCGGCTTCCTGGAGATGGACCCGCCCGAGCAGCGCTACTACCGCCAGGCACTCAACCCCTACCTCTCCCCCGCCGCGGTCACCCGGTGGATTCCGGTGATCGACGAGGTCGTCCGCGCCTGCCTTGACGAGAAGATCGAGACCGGGCACATCGATTTCGTCGACGATCTGGCCAACATCGTGCCCGCGGTGTTCACCCTGGCCATGATGGGCATTCCGGTGCGCAACTGGACGATCTACTGCGAACCGGCGCACGCCTCGGTGTACACCCCACCCGATTCGCCGGACCGCCCGCGCGTGCGGCAGCGCAACCTGGAAATGCGCCAGGACATCGCCGACTGGATGTCGCGGATCCGCGAGGCGCCCCGCCCCGGACTGGTGAATGCCTTGCTGCACAGCGAAATCGACGGCGCGATCCGCCCGGACGACGAACTGCTCGGCGTGCTGGCCCTGATCATCGGCGGCGGATTCGACACCACTACCGCCCTGACCGCCCACGCCCTGGAATGGCTGTCGGAAAATCCCGGCGAACGCCTGCGCCTTGGCGCCGAGCGCGACACGCTGCTGAACTCCGCCACCGAGGAATTCCTCCGCTTCTACACCCCCGCTCCCGGCGACGGCCGCACCTTCTCCGCCGACTGCACCGTCGCGGGCCAGGAATTCAAGGAAGGCGAACGGCTCTGGCTGTCCTGGGCGATGGCCAACCGCGACCCCGAGGTCTTCGCCGAGCCGAACACGGTCGACCTGGCGCGTAAGGGAAATCGCCACCACAGCTTCGGTCTTGGCATCCACCGCTGCATCGGGTCCAACGTCGCCCGCACGGTGTTCAAGCGCATGCTCACCGCCGTCCTGGACCGCATGCCCGACTACGCGTGCGATCCCGCCGGCGCGGTCCACTACGAGACCGTCGGTGTCATCCAGGGCATGCGCAAGCTGCCCGCCACCTTCACCCCCGGCCCCCGCATCGGCCCGGGACTGGACGACACCCTCGACGCGCTGCAGCACGTCATCGACGAACAGCGACTCGCCGAGCCCGTCACGACCCGCCGGGCCGGCGCCCGGATCGACTGATCACCGGCCGGTACACGGCGGTTCGTGCGACAGCCGGCCGGTGCCCGCGAGCGGGGCGGGTCATCGGCGCCGACAGCCGGATCGGACACCGTGCGCTGGTCCGGCGGGTTCGGCCCCGGGTAGGTTCGGCCGGTCCGATCCACCTGTAGCGTCTGCCTGATCAGCAGGTTGGCGCCGTCGGAGAGGCGGTAGACGTGGTCGCGGGCCGGCGCCAACCGGCCCGGCCCGGGCCGAGCTCACTTGCACCGCGGGCCACATCCAGGTAGAACACGTTCTAGCCCTGAAGGTCGCGGCCAGTGGAGGAGGCGCCCGTGAGTTCACTCCCGACGGTCTGCATCATCGGCGCCGGGTGTTCCGGCTTCACCACGGCGAAACGACTGAAGGACCACGGAATCCCGTTCGACTGCTTCGAGGAGTCCGACGACATCGGCGGCAACTGGTACTTCGGCAATCCGAACGGCCGGTCCGCCTGCTACGAGTCGCTGCACATCGACACCTCGACCACCCGACTGCAGTTCGAGGAGTTCCCGGCCGCGCCGGACTGGCCGCACTTCCCGCACCACTCGCTGATCCACCGCTACTTCCGGGACTACGTCGAACATTTCGGGTTGCGCGAGTCGATCACCTTCAACACGGCGATCGAGCACGCGGCCAGAAACCCCGGCGGCACCTGGAAAGTCGCACTGTCCACCGGCGAGACCCGCGACTACGACGCGCTGGTGGTGGCCAACGGGCACCACTGGAATCCGCGCCGGCCGGAGTATCCCGGAAAATTCGACGGCACGATGCTGCACAGCCACGCCTACCGCAGCCCGTTCGACCCGGTGGACATGCGGGGCAAGCGGATCGTGGTGGTGGGCATGGGAAATTCGGCCCTGGACATCGCTTCCGAGCTGTCGCACCGCTCGATCGCCGAGCACGTCTGGGTTTCCGCGCGCCGCGGCGTCTGGGTGCTGTCGAAGTACCGCGGCGGCCAGCCCGCCGACAAGATGATGATGCCGCCGTGGATGCCCAAGAAGCTCGGGCTGGCCCTGTCCCGCCGGGCGATCAAGAAGACCCTCGGCAACATGGAGGACTACGGGCTGCCCAAACCGGATCACGAGCCGCTGTCCGCGCATCCCTCGGTCAGCATCGATTTTCTGGCCAAGGCCGGGTCGGGCGATCTGACCTGCGTGCCGGAAATCGAGCGCCTGGACGGCGATGCGGTGGTGTGCGCCGACGGGCAGCGCATCGAGGCCGACGTGATCGTGTGCGCCACGGGGTACCAGATGTCCTTTCCGTTCTTCGACGATCCGGACCTGCTGCCGGATGCCGAACATCGGCTCCCGTTGTTCAAACGGATCATGAAACCGGGGATCGACAACCTCTATTTCGCCGGCCTCGCGCAGGCGTCGCCGACGATCGTCAACCTGGCCGAGCAGCAGAGCAAACTCATCGCCGGGCACCTCGCAGGCGAGTACGCGCTGCCGAGCGTGCCGGAGATGGAAACGGCCATCAAACACGACGAGGAAAAGCACCTCGGCCAGTACTACCAAACGCCCCGGCACACGATCCAGGTCGATTTCGCGCGCTACGTCAGGGATCTGCACCGGGAGATCGAGTCGGGCGGGAAACGGGCCACGGCGGCGGTGCGGTGACCCTCGCCCAGGGTTCGTGCGACGCGCGTTTCGCCGCCGTCCGGGAACTGTTGGAACGCCGGCTGCGCGACGGCGACGAAGCGGGCGCGTCGGTGTGCGTGATCCAGGACGGCGCCACGCTGGTCGATCTGTGGGGCGGCTGGCCCCGGGACGCACTGGTCAACACCTGGTCGCTGACGAAAACCATGACGGCGCTGGTGGTCCTGGCGCTCGTGGATCGCGGCGTGCTGGACCCGGCCAAGCCGGTCGCGCACTACTGGCCCGGCTTCACCGGAGACGTGCTCGTGCGGCACCTCCTCGGGCACACCTCCGGCCTGTGCGGCTGGGACGAAACCGTTGCCCTGGAAGACATCTACGACACCGAGCGGGCCGCCGCGCTGCTCGCCGCGCAGCCGCCGTGGTGGCGGCCGGGCGACGGTTCGGGATATCAGGCCGTCACCCATGGGCACCTCATCGGCGAACTCGTGCGCCGGGCCACCGGCCGCTCGCTGGGCACGATCCTCCGGGACGAATTCGCCGAACCGTCCGGCGCGGACTACTGGCTCGGCGCCCCGCCGGACATCGACTCCCGGGTCACCGCGCTGATCCCGCCATCCTCGCCCGGGCCCGTTCCCACGGATCGCATCGCGGTACGCACCCTGACCAATCCGCTCATCCCGCCGGCCGTGACGACCACTCGGCCGTTCCTCGCCGCGGAACTGGGTGGGCTGAACGGACAGGGCAACGCCCGCTCGGTCGCCCGGCTGCAGTCGATTCTGTCGCACGAGGGCGCGATCGGCGGCCGGCAGTACCTGTCGCCGGCGGTGATCGAGCGCGTCTTCCAGCGGCAGTCCGACGGCATGGACCGCGTGCTCGGCGCGCGGCTTCGCTTCGGACTGGGATTTGCCTTGCCCAGCACCGCTTTCCCCGCCATCCCGCCCGGACGGATCTGCTGGTGGACCGGATTCGGCGGCTCCATCGTGGTCAACGACCTCGACCGGCGGCTCACGTTCGCCTACGTGATGAACCGGATGGAGCCCGGCCTCGTCGGCGCGCCCAACGCGCAGGCCTACACCGAGGCGGTCTACGCGAGCGTCGACAACTAGCAAAACGTTGTCCTGCAACGTAGGTGTGCTCAGACTCGCGGCCAGTCACCAGCAGGTCATCACCAGCGGGTCAGCCGGCGGGAACCCACTCGGGGACGCGCGGCTGAACGACCGGTTCGACAGCCGCCCGAAGTGAAGACTCGTGCTCATCGGCCAACAACGGCGACCGCGACAACAGCACCGCCCCGCCCACGAACAACACCGCTCCCGCCGCCGCGCCGAGCAGCCACCAGCCGGTGTGCACCCGCTCGCCGAACACGGTCACTCCCCACAACGCCGCCAGCAGCGGATTCGCCAGCGTGATTCCTGGTTGCGAGGCCACCAACCGGCCCGACCGCAACGCGCTCCGCAGCAACCCGAACGCCGCGCCGCAGCCGACCAGCGCTGCCCACGCCTGCCAGCTGCCCAGCACCGCGCCGACACCACCACTCGCGGCCGTCGTCACCGGCTTGATCAGCACCGCGACCAGCCCGGCCGTCATCCCGGCCGCGATCCCCGCCAACGCCGTCCGGGCCGCCGGGCCCAGCCACCGCCGCCCGGCCAGCACCACGCCGATCGCCGCGATCGTCGCGCCGAGGCCGAGCGCCCACACCGCCCCGGAGATCGCGGCCGGATCGCCACCGTGCGGGGACAGGGACGCCAGCAGCACAATCACTCCGGCGGTCATCGCGCCGATCGCCGACCACTCCCGGGAGCCGAGCCGGCCGCCGAGGATGATTCGGGACAGAATCAGGCAGAACGGCAGTTCCATCACCACGAGCAGCTGCACAGTGGCGATCGGGCCGTTGGCCAGCGCCAGCACCTGGGTACAGAACTCCACACCCATGGCCGCCACACCGGCGATCCACAGTGGACGCAGAAGCGACCGGACCAGCGAGACGTCCGGCGAGTCCTGGGCCGCTTTGCGCAGCAGCACCAGGGCCAGCGCGCCGATCGAGGCCGAGAGCAGCACCAGCGCGATCGCCACCATCGAGCCTGTCTCCTTGTCTGTGGGAACGGCCCGACGCTAGCAACCCGATCGCCCGCCAGGCGCGCGCAGAGTCTTACGAAACGATGAGGTCATCGACCGCGCCGCCACCCTGCTCAGACGGAAGCACCGTGACGGTGGTGGCGATGTAGCGGCCCGGCCGCGAGGGTCAGGGGGCGAGTGAGCCCCAGTCCGCGAATCCGGACGGATCGTGCCGGCCCAGGCTCGCGTGTTCGAACAGTCCCCAGCCCTCGGCTCCGTCGCACCAGGCGTGCGCCACGTGGTCGAGCACGCCGTAGGGCACGCGTCCGGCCACCGCGGGGTCGGTCAGGTCGTAGGCGGTCGAGAGCGACCAGTCCTGGCCCTTCCACTGACCGTGCGACCAGTCCGGGTCACCGCCGTAGCCCGCGCCGACGTGCAGCGGGAGGTAGGTGCCGGTGTCCACGTCCACCACAAGGGGTTCGCCTTTCGGGGTGGTCAGCGCGAGGCGCGCGGACACCGGCAGCCGGGTACCGGACCGGTAGGTGATGTCCACCCGCGGCCACCCCAACTGCTCGGCGCTCCCATCGGGCCACACCCGCACCGCGTCGTTGAGGGTGCGGAAGCCGTCCGGGTTCTCCTGGACGATCACCACGATGGCGAACTCGTCGAACCGCAGCGGCACGTACAACCACCAGAAGCCGCCGCCCGATTCGCTCGCCGCCCGCCCGGGCGGTTCGGCCTCACCGACCGGGCGGATGCCCCACGACCGGTCCCGGGTCGAGGTCCACACCGCCGGATCCACGTCGATCTCCCGGCCCTCGACATGCAGCGTGCCCTGCCACGAGCCGACCTGCGCGAACCGGGAGGCGTCGACGATCGGCCGGTCCCTGGCCAGGATCAGGTGCGCCTGCTCCTGCACGGCGGGAAACGCGGCCGTCCAGGTGAGATCGAAACCGAGGTCGGGGTGCTCGCACACGATCCGCAGGCGGCGCAGGGGTTCCACGACCTCGACGCGGTACCCGCCGACCCGCTGATCGAGGCCCCGTTCGGTCAGCGCGTCGGAGAACCGGACGGACCGCACCCGCTCGCCCTGGCGCAGAACGGCATAGGCGTCGATCACGCCGAGGTTGGGGTACACGCCAAGACCGGTGACGAAAAACGAGCCGCCCTCCCGGTCGTGACCGTTGAGGTAGCAGCGGTCGTAGAAGTTCCGGTCGCTGGTGCCCACTCGCGCGAAGGACAACGGCGTCTGGTGGATCGGGTACTCGTCCAACGAAACAGGCACGGTGCTCCTATGTCCACTCGTAGGTCTATGTCCACTCGTAGGTCCCGGACAACATCGCGTCCAGGCTGGCCCGGTGCAGCACGTAGTCGTCCGGATCGGCGGGCACGGTGTCCTCGTGGAAATGGATCATCCGCCGTTTGATCCGCGCCATCACGATCGCGTGCCGCAGCGCCGCGTACACCAGGTAGAAATCCAGGTCGCGCGGAACGTGTCCGGTCCGGTCCCGGTAGCAGGTGAGCACGTCCTCGCGGCGCAGGAAATCCGGTAATCCCGGGTGGTCGAACATCTCCGCGATGTCCTGGAAGAACCGGTGGATGAAAATCAGCCAGCCGAGGTCGAGTTCACGCGGTCCGAGCGCGGCCATTTCCCAGTCCAGCACGGCGACCGGGGTGAACTCGTCGAAGATGATGTTGCCGGGCCGGGCGTCGCCCCAGTTGAGCACCTCCGGCCCGGGATCGGTTGGAAAATGGTCTTCGAGCCAGGCGAGTCCGCGTTCGATGACCGGCACGCGGAAGCCGTCGTCCGCGAGCGCCCACCGGTACCAGGCGTGCTGCGCGTCGAGGTGCCTGCGCAACGCGGGTCCCGGTCCGTCGAGGGTCGGGAATTTCCTTGCCACATCGGTGATTCCGTGGATCTTCGCGATGATCTCGACGGTGTCGGCGCCGAGCCGGGCGCGTTGTTCCGGGGTCGCCTCGGCCAGCCAGCCGGTGAACACGTAGGGCGGATTGTCCGCGGGGACCCGGCCGACGACCCGCCGCATCACGAAGAACTGTGTCCCCAGTGGACGGTCATCGGTTTGCAGCCAGCACAGTTCGGGCACCGGCACGACACCGGCAATGGCGACCTGTTCGATCACCCGGTACTGGCTGACCAGGTCGTAGATGTGAAACACCGGGAACGACTCGTTCTCCGGCCTCATGCGCGCCACATAGGACCCGGTGTGCGGCCGGCCGTCGAGGGCCCACTCGGCCTCGAACAGCACGGACGAACTGGAAAGTCCGCCCGTTTCCGGCCGGCCGATCGTGGTGATCGCCGGTGGCCGGTCGGCCTCGATCTTCGTCGCCAGCCAGCTTCCGATCGCCGCGGCGAGCTCGTCGAGATCCCGATCGCTGGTGGTGAGCTGACGGTGCTGCTCTGGATGGGCTGACATCGTTGTCCTCCCGGATAACGCGGGCTCCTACCGCATCGGCGTGGCGATGGACTTGTCCTCCAGGTACTCGTGCAGACCCTCCGGGCCCAGCTCCCGGCCGAGGCCGCTGGACTTGTAGCCGCCGAACGGAGACGTGGCATCGATGTTGTAGAGGTTGACGCCGTAGGTTCCGGTGCGCACCTGGCGGGCGACCTCGATGCCGTGGTCGACATCGGCGGTCCATACGGTGCCTGCGAGCCCGTAGTCGCTGTCGTTGGCGATGCGCACGGCATCGGCCTCGTCGGTGTAGGGGATGACCGCGAGCACCGGGCCGAAGATCTCCTCGCGCGCGATCGTCATGGTGTTGTCGACGTCGGCGAACAGCGTCGGGCTGACGTACCAGCCTTTCTCGTGCGGCGCCGGACCACCGCCGGCCGCGACCCGCGCGCCCTCGTCGCGGCCGGCCCGCAGATAGCCCTCGACTCGATCCACCTGCCGCTTGGCCACCAGCGGCCCGATCTCGGTCGCCGGATCGGCCGGATCGCCGACCACCAGCGAGTCGATCATCGCGGCCAGCGCGTCCACCACCTCGCCGTAGCGGGACCGCGGCGCCAGGATGCGGGTCTGGGCCACGCAGGCCTGACCGCTGTTGAGCAGACTCACGATCTTCAACATGGGCAGCGTGGTGTTCAGGTCGGCGTCGTCGAGGATGATCGCCGCCGACTTCCCGCCGAGTTCGAGGCTGAACCGCTTGAGCTGGCGCCCGCAGATCTCACCGACGCGCCGCCCGGCCGCGGTGGACCCGGTGAACGCCACCTTGTCCACATCCGGATGGGACACCAGGTGCTCGCCGACCTCCCGGCCGCCGGGCACGATGTTCACCACGCCGTCCGGAATGCCCGCCTCGGTGAGCAGTTCGCCGAGCAACAGCCCGTCCAGCGGCGTTTCCGGCGCCGGTTTGACCACCACGGTGCACCCGGCGACCAGCGCGGGCGCCAGTTTGGTGGAGATCAGCATCTGCGGCACGTTCCAGGCCACCACAGCCGCGACCACCCCGACCGGTTCGCGCCGCACCAGCACCGGACCGAGCATTCCGGGCCGTTGTTCCTCGACCGCGAAGCCGGCCCCGAGATCGGCGTAGTACTGATAGATCTGCTGGGCGGGCATCACCTGGATCAGCTGGCCCATGGTGATCGGCGAGCCCATCTCGTCGGTGATCAGCTTGTTGAACTCGGCGCTACGTTTGGCGAACAGCTCCGCAAGACGCCCGAGGGCGGCGGCGCGCTCGGCCATGGACAGCCGCGGCCACGGGCCGGAGTCGAACGCCCGTCGCGCGGCCGCGACCGCGGCGTCCATGTCCGCGGTGGTGCTCTGCGGTACCCGGGCGATGACGTCCTCGGTGTGCGGGGACACCAGGTCGTAGCTCCCGGTGCCCGACGGCCGCGTCCAGCCACCGTCGATGTAGAACCGGTTGTAGTCGTTCATCAGTTCTCACCCCGCCTCGTCGTCGAGTGGTAGGCCGTCACTGAGTCCTTGCTGGAAACAAGTTCTCGGTCCGACAGACCATCATCCAGCAAGGCAGGCGATTGCGGAACCCCTGCAATCAAGAACACGTTTCAGCTAGGCCGCCGGAAGACGCAGTAGCCGAGGTCGCCGCGGTCATGGCGTGCATGACCAGCCCGTCGGCGTCCGGCGGCAGGTGCCCGCCGGAACCGCGGCCGAGGTCTACGACATCGCCATCACCAGACCGGCTGGGCCTCGGTGATCGTCGTCCGGAAATGCCGTGGCCCCGAACCGGATCCGATTCGGGGCCAGGCCGCGATTCCGGGCTAACTCCGGGTGAAGTAACCGAACAGATCGGCCAGCACGTCCACCGAGCCGAAGCGGTTGTAGAAATCCACCTTGCCATCCGGACCGATGCCGGCCGTCACCATGTTCGGAATCGTCTCACCAGCATCGAAATTGATATCCGACACGGTCGGCAACGCACTGCCGTCCGGATAGACGGTGAGATAACCGTTCGCGGTGCCGTCGGTGACCGTCGTGTTCAGCACGGCAGCCGAGGCGTCATCCGGCACGCCCGGTGTGCCGGCCACCGGAAGAGTCCGGGTACCGCCAGTGGCGAGGGCGCCGCCGCCGGTGCGCGTGTCCAGTAGCCGCGTCGGCGCCACCGGGACGAACGCGCCGCCCGCGCCGCCCGTGTAGTAGCCCTGCACATCGGCCACGACGTCCGTCGTGCCGGAGTGGTTCAGGAATTCGATGCCACCGTCGGCCGGCACCGGCACGATCACCGAGTTGGAGATCGTCTGGCCGGGCGCGAAGTTCAGGTTGGACGCGCCCGATGCGGCCGAACCGTCCGGGTAGACGACGAGATAGCTGCCGCCACTCGGATTGGTCACCGTCACGTTCAGCACGACGGCCCGGACCGGCGCGCCCTGCGGCACCCCGGATCCGCTCAGCACGTTCACGTTCAGCGGCGTGCCGCCGGTCAGCGGGGCGATCGGTGCACCGGTGCCGTTGCGGGTGTCCAGCAACCGGTGCGGTGCCTGGCCGACCAGATAACCGGCCTGATATTGGTGCCCGCTCTCCGGATTGGCGGCGGTGCGGTAGTAGCCCTCCACATCGGCGATGACATCGACGTTGCCCGAGTGGTTGTAGAAATTCACTTTGCCGTCCGTACCCACCGGCACGGTCACGAGATTCGGAATCGTCTGCCCCGCCGTGTAGTTCAGATTGGACGTCGCAGGCCGGCTGCCACCGTCCGGATACACGGTCAGGAAACTTCCGGCGGTCGCATTGGCGACGGTCACGTTGAGCACGACCGCCGTCAGCCCGCCCGCCGGGATGTCGGCCGGGCCGCCGGTCACCGTGAGGCTGAGCTGACCGCCCGGCCCGATCGCGGCCCTGGGCGCACCGGTGCCGCTTCGGGTGTCCAGCAACCGGACCGGGGACAGCGGCACGAAGGGACTGCCGATGACGACCTGTTGCGTCGTGGAGGCCGTGTTTCCGCTGGCGTCCGTGTCGGTCAAGGTGACGGTGTAGGTGCCGGCCGTGGCGTAGGTGTGGCCGGCCGTGCCGGTGGCGTTGGTCGTCGCGGGTGTGCCGTCGCCGAAGTCGAACGAGTACGAGTCGATCGACTGTCCGTCGCTGGACGCGAGTCCGGACGCCTCGGCCTGCAACGGGTTCTCCGGATTCTCCTGGTCCACCGACAGCGCGGCCGCCAGCGGCGCGGACGGTGGCGCGATCGTCGTGGTCCGCACGACGTGGACGTCCACGGTCTGCCCGTCGCTGATGTCCGCCGTGTTCAACACGTTGGACTGGCCGGGCGCGAGCGACCACCCGCCGGCCGCGCCGGCGATGTCGATGTCATAGCTGCCGGCCGGCAGGTTGCTCACCTGCCCAGCCCAGGTGAGCACCGGATCCTGACTCGCCGGATCAAGAAGATCGGGAGAGAAGGACACCGGACCGTCGAGCGGGTTGTCGTCGACCATGTCGAGAGTGAAGTCGACCGGATTGGCGGGAGCGGAGACCGTCGCGGAGTCGTGTGCCTCCGCGACCCCGGTCAACTCATAGCCGGGATTGGGGCCGAAAACACAGTCGAGGACGACCTGACCGGCCGGGCTGCCGACCGCATTGGCCGGCACGATCTCCGACAGGTGCAGGGTGGTGGTCTGGTCGGCCGGCACCGTGAGGCCGGGCGCCTGCAGCACCTCCCAGCCAGCGCCCTTTCCCCACATGCCATCACCGTCACCGGGAGGATTGCACTGCGACTGGATGCCGTGCAGGTCGCTGCCGGAGGTGTTGGTCAGGTTGATGGTGATCTGCGCGGTGTCACCGGCCTGATAACCGGTCTTGTCGAACGAAAGGCTGGCTTGCAATGGGAACGGGCTCGGCGTGGCCGGGAACAGCACCCGACTGGTTCCACCACTGCTGTCGACTGTGGCCTGTCCGTCCGGGCCTGGCCGCACGAACCAGCCACTCGGCCCGCTCGCATCCACCGAGTAGTGCCCGGCCGGGAGACCGGACAGCTGGAAATCTCCCTGGGCATCGCTGGCGGTCTGGTAGGTCTGGGCCGGATTCCCGTTGATCCCGTCGTACGGACCGGTGAGCGTGAGCTGGGCACCGGCCAGGCCCTCACCGGTATCGGGCTGGCCGTTTCCGTTGCCGTCCGCGAAAACCAGGCCGCGGTAGTCGCCAGTGGCGGGGGTGACCGACGAGCTGATGCTCACCGGGTCGCCGAACGTACTCCCGGCGCCGTTGGGCTGAAACTGGTACACATGCGCGGTAAAGGTGACCACGCCGGCGGCCGGATCCGCCGCATAACCGTCCACTTCGGACACAACGGTGTCTCCCGCTGGCAGGTCTTCACCGACGCCGTCAGTGATCAACGCACCAACTGGAGTACCGGTCCACTGGTCGGAGCCGCTCGTGTCGCCCTGCCGCATCAAGACACCGGGCGCGGTGCCGGTACCGATGTTCGTGGCACTGACGGTCAACTTGACGACGTCACCCGAGGAGTAACCGGCCTTGTCGAACGAGGCGCACACCCGGAGCGGCTGGAACGCGGCCGGCGAACCCGCATAAGGGGTCTCGACGACGCAGTCATATCCCGGCGTCGAAGCCGCGGTCGCGGCCGGTGCCGATGCCCATGCCGCCGGGGCGGCCACGAGTAAGCCGGCACCGAACAGACAGGCGGCAACAAGTGCGCTCGACCGGCGCACACGATTAGTGAACAAGCTCAACCCCCAGGCGGACAGGACCACCGAGCCACCATGGCGTCGGCGCACCGAGGACAAGTCAAGCCGCAACCCGATCGGTTGTCCAGACCGAAATCGGTCAGGTTTCCGAAAGGCGGTCGGTCACCCGCACCCGCGACGAACAGCCAGCCACCGTGCCCCGGCTCCACTACCACCTCCTGCTCAGCCAGAGCTACGGCAGCGCGGCCGGCCCGCCATCGGCCCGCGCCATCGCCGATGCCCAGCAGGAGATCCACTTTGGACACTTCGCCGCCATCCGGGGAACCTGTGCCCGGGCGCGGCTCCTCAGTATGCTCAGTTTCTTCATCGGCCGCGGTGGCATGCGCGAACTACGCCTGCCCGCAACCCTTCCCTGGGCCACCCAGCCCCCGGCTGATCGCCGGCCGGCCTACTTGTGGCCGAGGATTCTCCCGGCCATGTCCTGGATTTCCTTACGCAGGCGCGTTTCTGTCCACAGCTGGGTGATGATCAGGTTTTCCAGCAGGTCGATGCGGGCGAAGGACAGCAGGGCGTGGGCCGTCCAGGCCGCGCGATCCGGGATGACCATGCCGGTGAGCAGGTCCGTGAACAGAGCGTGGGCCAGCAGATAGTTCGGGGATTCCAGGAAAGACGCGCGCTCGGACGTCTGTTCCAGGACACGGGTGATCTTGCGATTGTCCAGTTTGAACTCGACCGTGGCGTCCAGGAGCGCCAGGAGGCGTTCCCGGGCCGGGGTGACCGGGCCCAACGGTGGCGGGCCGTCGACGATCGCGGCCATCAGGCCGGCGATTCGCGTGTCGAAAACGGCGCGCAGCAAGCCGGTCCGGTCACCGAAGCGGCGGAACAGCGTGCCCTTGCCGACGCCGGCCGCCGCCGCGACATCGTCCATCGTGACCGTCAGTGGATCCTCGGCCGTGTCGAACAAGGTGCTCGCGGCGGCCAGGATGGCCTGGCGGTTGCGGGCGGCGTCGGCGCGTTCCCTGACGGTCACGCGGAAAACTCCGCGACCGCGAAGTCGCGGAACGAGCGGGGTGGGGTGCCGGTCACGCGCGCCACCGTATCCGTCGTGCGGTCCTCCGCACCGGATGCGACGACCGCTTCCACGCCGACCAGGAATCGCGCGGTGGACGCGGGCACGCCGAGCGCCTCGTAGTAGGCGGGCTGCTCGGCTGGATCGAGGGAGTTGCTCAGCAGCACCGCCCGGCGCATGGCCGCGGCCCGGGCCAGGTCGAGGAAGGGCAGCCTGCGGCTCCGGATCTTGCAGCGGTGGCACCAGATACACCCGGTCCGACCCCGAGCTGGGCCAGTTTGCCGAAGAGATCAACGGCGGTGGTCATGCGTTCTTCCCAAATCAACTGGACCGCGAGTCCGTTTGAAGTATACGGACCGCGAGTCCGGTAGCAAAGATGACGGGAATCGATTGGTGGATCACCGTGTGCGACCGCTCACAAACTCCCGGTTCGGCTGGTCGGACCTGTGCTAAACGTGTGCCACGATCGGGCCAGCAGCGTAGCTTCACCCTGCGAGAGGATGTTGATGAGCACCTCCGAAGTCGTGACCGCACTCCACGTCGTCGACACCGGCAGGTACCCGCTCACCGACCCCGGGAGCGCGGCCTGGCGGGAAATCGTCGACCACACCCGCGATGGACTGCGCGAAGTCGGCTGCAGCGTGCTGAAGGACTTCATCCGGCCGGAGCTACAGGAACGACTACGCGCCGAATGCGCCGCCGTCGCGCCGTACGCCTACGACACGGTGGAACGGGTCAACGCCTACAACATCGCGCTGGACACCTCGCTGCCCGACGACCACCCCGGTCGCACGATCATGCTGCGCGGCAACGCCTTCGTGGCGCGGGACCAGATCCCGGCGACCACGATCATCCAGCAGCTCTACACCAGCCCGGTGTTCCAGCGGTTCGTCGCCGACTGCTTCAGCCAGCCCGTCCTGCACGAGCTCGCCGACCCGCTGTCCGGGCTCGCCCTCAACGTGATCGCGCCGGGCCGGTCGCATCCGTGGCACTTCGACACGAACGAGTTCACGGTCAGCATGATCACCCAGGAGCCGGAGGCGGGCGGGCGCTTCGAGTACTGCCCGAACATCCGTCGCGCCGGCCACGAGAACCTCGACGGCGTCGCAGCGGTGCTGGCCGGGAACCGCGATCTTGTGCGTACACTGGACCTGCGTCCCGGCGATCTTCAGCTGTTTCTCGGCCGGTACTCGTTGCACCGGGTCAACCCGGTGGATGGCACCCGCGCCCGCCATTCCACGATCTTCGCCTACAGCGAGCGGGCCGACGTCATCGGCAGTCCCGAGCGGACGAGACAGCTGTTCGGTCGGGTGACGCCCGAACACCTAGCCAGCGCCGTCCGCGGCGACGAACTCCTCGACTGAAGTCAGGTGTGCTGATCCGTGACTTTCGATTCGACCGGCAAGGTTTCCTTCGACGACATCTACACCGCACCCGATCCGCGAGCCTTCTTCAGCACGCTGCGCGAACTCGACTACCAGATTCCGCAGCAGGCCAAGCCCTATTTCACGACCTTGATCGAGGAGTACCGCGCGGACCAGAACGTCGCCGAGCCCACCGTGCTCGACATCGGCTGCTCCTACGGCGTCAACAGCGCGCTGCACCGGTGCGACGCCACGATCGACGAACTGTTCGACAGCTACAGCGAAGCGGCCGCACTGGAACGTGACGCGCTGATCGAGCACGACCGCGGGCTGGTGCGCGCGCACAACGACGAGAACGCCGTCCGGTTCATCGGCCTCGACGCATCCGCGCCCGCGCTGGACTATGCCAACGCCGCCGGATTCCTCGACGAGGCGATCCACGCCGACTTCGAGGCGAACGACCCGGACCAGCACCAGCAGGCCCTGCTGGACGACGTCGATCTGGTCATTTCCACCGGTTGCGTCGGCTACGTCACCGAGAAGACCCTGACCCGGGTCGCGCGGGGGGCACGGCCCTGGATGGCGCATTTCGTGCTGCGGATGTTCTCCTACGAACCGGTCGCGGCCGACCTGGCCGAGCTGGGCTACGAGACCGTCGGCATCCCCGGCCTGTTCCGGCAGCGCCGGTTCGCCTCCGCCGACGAACAAACACAGATCCTGGACAACCTCGCCGCGGCCGGGGTGGATCCGCACGGACTGGAGGCGGAGGGCTGGCTGTACGCCCAGCTCTACGTGTCCCAACCGCGCGGCGCAGGCACCGGACTGGCAACCGCCCTGAACAACCTTCGAGAGCAAGGATGACTGTGAGCAGTCCCGAGTGGTCCACCCGCACGTTCGGCAACGACGAGCGCCTGCCCCGCGTCCCGTTGCCGACGCTGGAGGACAGCTGTCAACGGTTCATCGAGTGGTGCACGCCGCTGCTGACCGCCGACGAGCTCACCCGGACCGAGGCCGCCGTCGCCGACTTCCTGGCGCCGGACAGCCCGGCCCACGAACTGCACGCGGCACTCGCCGAGTACAACCGGTCCGAAGGTGTGCGGAGCTGGCTGGACACCTTCTGGCCGTACCGCTATCTCGGCCGCCGGGACCGGATCGCGCTCAACGCCAACTTCTTCTTCCTGTTCCAGCCCTCGCCGCTCGCGCAGGTCGAGCGGGCGGCCGAGCTGGTGGCGTCCGCGGTGGACTACAAGATCAAACTGGACGACGAGCTGGTCGCGCCGGTGATGGTGCGCGGGGCGCCACAATCCATGGCGCAGTTCAAGTTTCTCTTCTCCTCGACGCGGATTCCCGGGCCGGTGCTGGACAGTGCGCGCACGCCCTACAGCGAAGACTGGCCGGGCCGCTCGGACGCCCGGCACATAGTGGTGTTCTTCCGGGACACGCCGTTCCGGATGGACGTGATCGCCCCGGACGGCCGGCCGTACAGTCCTGAACAATTGGCCGACGGGCTGCGCTCGATCATGAAGACCGGCCGGATCGTCGACGATCCGGCGGCCGCGGTCGGCCACTTCACGACCAAGGCGCGGGCGGAGTGGGCATCGAGCCGGGACGCCCTGCTGGCGGCCGGGAACGCGGCCGCGCTGGACACCATCGAAACCGCTTTGTTCTGCTTGGACCTGGAGGACTTCGCGCCGACCGGCACCCAGCAGGCGTGCGACCAGCTGCTGCACGGGGACAGCGGGAACCGCTGGTTCGACAAGGCCGTCTCGTTCATCGTCTTCGAGGACGGCACGGCCGGCATCAACGTCGAGCACTGCGAACTGGACGGGACCACGATCCTCGGTTTCACCGACGCGCTGCTGAACGAGGAACGGACCGAACGCGAAGCACCCGAGGGCGCGCCTGCGTTCGAGACCATCGAGTTCGTGCTGGACGAGGCGATGCGGGAGGACGCCCGCGCGGCCGGCGCGTCCTTTGCCGCGTACGCCGAGGCCACCGCGACCAAGACGGTGTCCTTCGACTTCGGCGCCAACCGCGCGAAGCAACTGAAGGTGTCGCCGGACGCCTTCGCGCAAATGGCGTACCAACTCGCGCACAGGCGGGCCAAGGGCCGCACCGGCGCGACCTACGAATCGATCGCGACCCGGCAGTACCGCAACGGCCGCACCGAGGCGATGCGCGTCGTCACACCGGAGGTGCTGGCCTTCGTCGCGGCCATGGAGGATGCGGGTGCGTCCGTCGACGCGCGGCGGGCGACCTTTCGGGCCGCGGCGCAGAAGCATGTGGCACGGGCGAAGGAATGCCAGGCCGGTGACGCGCCGGAGCAGCACCTGTGGGAGCTGCAACTGATCCAGCAGCGCCGGGGCGTCGATCCGGTGCCCGCACTGTACTCATCGCCCGGCTGGCTGATCATGCGCGACGACTACCTGAGCACGAGTTCCGCGCCGTCGCAGAACATTCAGTACTTCGGGTTCGGCTCGACCAGCCCGCAGTGCATCGGTGTCGCGTACGTGCTGCTGCCGGACCGGTGGAACATCTACCTGAGCACCCCCCGGCAGGTGGCCGACGAGATGCACCACTTCGCCGACGAGCTCACCAAGGCCGTCCGGGAATTGCAGGACCTGCTGGCCGAATAGCCGTTACGGCTGCCGGTTCCCAGGGTTCAGCCGGTCACGGGCACTGACTCCCTCAGGCTGACGCGCTGGGATCGATGGGGCGACCTTATGGGCACATTCGTCCGCCCCTGTCCGCGGCCGAAAGCAACTCCGCGCGGACCAGCGCGCTGCCTAAGCTGGCCGCCACGGGTACCGGGCGCAACGGAGGCCTCAGATGAAAAGGCAGTCCGACGAGCACGGCACCGCGCAGCCCAAGGAGACCGGCAACGCGAAACGAGGGCCCCACCCGGTCCCCGGCCTGGTCGCCCTCCAGAGCCTGGCCGGCAACGCCGCCGTCACCGGGCTGGTCGGACCGCTGAACCGACCGAGCGCTCAGCGGGAACCGGCCGGTGGCCAGGCAGCCGTCGACGCGACCCGCGATGCCTTCGGCCGAATGGCCACGGCGGCCCTTGGCATCCGCGCCACCAGCGACCGCCCGGCCGAGAACAGCCGCCACAACGCCGAGCGCGAGGCCAGATCCACCGAACGGGCCTCGAACCGGCAGGACTCCCGGGAACAGAGCCAGGCCGCCGCGCAGAGCGCCAGGGCTGCCCGGCACACCGGGCTCCAGGCGCCGACCCACGCACCTCCACCGGCGCGGGTCGCCCCGCAACCCGAGGACAAGATCCCACTCGACCAGACGCCCGGCGCGGTCGCCGAGCAGGCGGCCGCCGGCCGGGTCGATTCCGGCGGGCTCGTGATCGGAATGGACGAGGCGAACGGGCGCGGTCCCGAGAGCAACCAGGCGCTCGAACAGCTCCAGGCGTTCGCCGAATCCCACCCCCACCTCGTCGGTCTCGGGCACGCGATCGCCGACCGGATCGACGGCCTCCGGCAGCGGGCGGTCGCCAATGCCCAGCAGGCGTCGGCGGAGCTCCGCGGGGTGGCCGCGCAGGAACGCAGCGCCGTCAGCGAGGCCGTCCAGGACGGTTCGGCCGTCGCGGAGGCCCAGTTCCAGGCCGCCCGGGCCGCCATCGCCACAGACCAGCAAACCGCGCACGCCGCGGTCGACGCCCACGGTGCCCAGGCGAGGGCAACGGCCGACCAGGCGACCCAGAGTGAGACCGCCCGCATCGACACGACGGTGACCGAGGGACGCCACCAGGCACAGGCCGTGTTCGCCACCGCCCGCACCGACATCGGGACGGCAGGCGAAGCCGAAGCGCACCGGGCCGGCGACCACGCTCGCGGGCAGGCCGACCGGGCGCTCGAACTCGGCCGTCAGGAGGCGGCGAACCAGCGCCGGACGGAGAGCGACGCCGACCTCGCCGAGCGCAAGGCCGCCGCTGTCCAGGAGGTCGCCCGCGGCTACGCCGACCAACTGCACGCGGACGCCGAGGACGCCACCAGACAACTTCCGGAGCAGGCTACCGAGGCGAAGGAACAGGTCAGTAGCGAGGAACAGCCGACCATCGACAACATCGGCACGATCGCCGACGGCGCCGCCGAGGGCGTGCGGGGCGTCATGACAGCGGCGAAGCAGGGCGTGGGCACCGTGATCGGCCAGGGTCACGAGCAGCTCGCTGCCGCAGGCGCCGGCGTGACCGGATCGCTGGACAACGTGCACGACGCGACCCGGGGCCGGGCGACGGCGATGCTGGCCGAGGGGCAGGCCGCCGTGGACGCCGGTCTGGCCGCCGGGCTCACCGCGCACGCCAAGATCGCCGGCCAGGCCGGGCAACTGCTCGACGAGGCCGGTCGCGACGCGATCACCACCCTCGCCGACTCGGCCGCGCGGAACCCCGCGCCCCCGGTGCTGGCGCAGCGGCAGGACGCCCCCGGCTCGACCGCCATCGCACCGGCCGGGCCGGACGGCGGGGCCGGCCATCCCGCCCTCGCCCAGCTGGATCAGCTCGGCCCCGGGCTCGACACGTCGGCCTCGTCGCAGCAGCAGGACGCGATGTCGTCGGTGCAGCAGGCCGGCGGGGGCGCCCAGCAGGCCGGGCAGGCGCTGGTGAGCGACACCACCGGGGTGACCGATCGCCTGCGGTCCACCGCGCAGGCCGGGGTCAACGCCACCGCTGACACCGCGAAAGCGCAGGCCGACGCCACGGTGAACGCCGCCAAGACCCAGGTGGGCGGCGACGTGGACAAGGTCGTCACCGACGTCGACCGCACGGTCGGGGATCTCCACGGCAGCGTCGGGTCCGGCGTGGGCCAGGCCACCGACAAGCTGCGCGGCGGCGCCGACGCCATCGTCAATCAGGCCACCGGCCGGATCGGCGAGGTCCCGGGCGCGATGACCGACGCCGCGCACGCCCAGGACAGCTGGCTGGGCCGGCTGGGTCACTGGGTGTCGCACCAGTTGTCGGACACCTGGAAGGCGATCAAGGGAATGGCGGACTGGCGGTTCGTCCTCACCCTGGTCGCCGGCGCCGCCGTGGCCATCGCGGTCGGCGTCGGGGTCGCCCTGCTGATCGCGTCGGCGCCGTTCAGCCTCCCGGCCCTGGCCGCCATCCTCATCGTCGGCGGCGCCGCCGGGGCCGCCGGATTCGTCGCCGCCCAGATCACCGGAAACCTGCTGGATCCCAACCCGAACCGCCACTGGTACGACGGCGTCGGTCATGCTGCCATTCTCGGGACGTTCGTCGGGGCGGCCGGCCTGGCCGCGACGTTCTACGGCTTCGGGCTGGTCGGCGGGACCCTGCTGGTGATGGGCGCCGCAGGTGTGGGCACGATCGTGGCCAACCTGACCACCGGCCGGCAGTGGGACGACCACCTGCTCGCCAACACGCTCATCATCGGGATCTTCCACGGCGTCATCAAAGGCATCACCGACCGGATCCCCAGCCGGGGTACCGCCGCCGACCCCACCGAGACCCGGGAGACCACCGATTACCGGCCACCTCCCGCCGGCCGCCCGGAAGTCGTCGTGGACGGCGCGGACCGGGTCGTGGCCGGCGACCTTCAGCCCGACGGCTCCGGCCATGGGATGATCTGCGGCCTGATCGACTCCCAGACCGGCGCCCGTTACGGCGTGGCCGAGTTCGAACTGGACGCCAACGGAACACCGAAGGGCGGCCCGCACCTGACCATCGACCCGACCAATGCCGAACTGCCGGACGGGACACCGGTACGGCTCACCGCCAAAGGCTTCGGCTGGACCGAAGAATCCCTCCGCGCGTCGATGGACGCCTTCCGACGCCGTTTCGGCCGGGGCCCGGCCAACATGGGTGGACTTCTCGCCTGGAAGAACCTGCTCAACTTCCAGACGGAGTTCGCCCGCATCCGCGCCGAGAACCCCGCTCTGGACGAGGGAGTCGTGGCCGAGCGCGCCGCCAAGTCGATCTCCTTCGGCCGGCACCGCATCGCCATCGGCTACGGCGACATCAGCGTGCGCTACGGAAACATGGGGGACGTCACGACGCCGACCGGTGCGCTCCTGCACAACGTCCCGAAGTGGGTGGAAGTCCAGGCCGGGCCCACCACACCGCGTGTCGTGCCGACCGTCCCCGGCAACCAGGGCGACCGTACCGACGACCACGACGAATGAGCCGCGCAGGTCCGCGGATTTCACCGTTTCGAACGCGTCGGGCGCCCTTCCCGGGTAGCCACCGCGTCGTGGCGAGGAACACCTCCGCAACCCTCCTGATCGGACTACTTCTGTCGGCGCCGTGTGAGACCGTCACGGCTGGTATCAACGGGGAGGACCACAGGGATGACCACGACGAGCGTGACACCGATCTTCGACGAGCTCATGCAACAGCTCGGCCTGGAGTGGCCGGCGGAGATGAGCATCGACGCGCCCACCGAGACGGCCCAGCCAGCGGCAGCACCCGACATCTCCGCGCCGCCACTGTCGGGCTGAGCGCAGCCGGAAACGCGGGGCCAGCAGGCTCTCGGCCGGCAAGGCCGGTCGGGGCGGCAGCGTTCTCGCCGCTGCCGCCCCGTCTCGTGGTGGACATCGCTCAGGCCTGCCGGTCGGACCCTGCGGCAATCATCTCGGCGTACTGCGCTTCGAGCACCTTCGAAGCACCGCTGTTCCAGCTTTCCGTCAGCATCGCTGACAGGCTGTCCGGGAAGATTTCCGGGTCGCCCCGCTCCACCCCGTCGAGTACGGCCTTGGCGACGGACTCCGGGCTGGCCTTCGGAATGTCGAGCCCTCGGGACATGTCGGTGTCCACGGGTCCGGTCAGTACGGCGTGGACGGTCACGCCCTGCGGCGCCAACAGCAGCCGCAGTGCTTGCGTCAGGTTGAACGCCGCGGCTTTCGAAATCGAGTAGGACGGAATCATCGGCAACGGGGCCAGCGCGTTTACCGACAGAATATTGACGATCGACCCCCGCGCACGAACCAGCAGCGGCAAGGACGCCTGAATGACATCGTTCGTGCCATGGACGTTGACGGCGAAGTGCCGTTCGAGCACCGTCCGGTCGCTCAGGTCATCATACAAGGCGATTCCGGCGTTGTTGACGAGAACGTCCAGCGAGTCGATTTCCCGGACGGCACGCTGAATCTGCGTCGAGTCCGTCACGTCAAGGGCCACCGGGACAACGCGCTCGTCCGGGTGAGAAAGGTCAACCCGGGTGCCCGCATACACCCGCCGCGCGCCGCGTCGCAGTGTCTCGGCCACCAGCGCGCGACCGATACCGCGATTGGCCCCAGTGATGAGAACGGAACGGCCATTCATATTCGACATTCGCACGGACTCCCTTGTTACTGAACAAACCGGCAAGGACGAAGTACCCGGAATAGAGACACCCGGCGACGCGGAAACTGGTCGCGAACAGCCGGCCGACCCAGGAGGTCTCGCCGACGCGACGCCGGCCCGGCTCGGCGCGTCCCGGGCAGCGCGGACGCCACCGCGGGGCCAGCGTGCCCGCATCACACGTGCGGGTGGCCGCGATCAGTTTTCGGCTCCGGCGGTGTCTTAATCAGCGAGACGGATCGTCAGGGGAAGGAGCCGACATGCGAGAGGCCCCGCAGACCGGGGAAACCGAGGCCGCGCCAGGTGTCCGACGCGTGGACAGGGGCCTGCTGACGCTGGCCCGGAGCGGAGACGGTGCGGCATTCCGTGACCTTGTCGGACCTTACCGGCATGAGTTGCAGGTGCATTGCTATCGCATCCTTGGCTCGATGCAGGATGCCGAAGATGCGCTCCAGGAGACGTTACTGGCCGCATGGCGCGGGATCGGCGGGTACCAGGAGCGGGCGTCCATCCGGGCGTGGCTCTACCGGATAGCCACCAACCGGTGCCTGAACATGCTGCGGGCCAACGTTCGCCGTCCGCACACGGATGTGGCCTGCCGACCGGAGGTCCCGTTGCCCGAGCCATCACACCGCCGAGCGGAACCGAGCTGGCTGGAGCCCTACCCCGATCTGCTGCTGGCCGAAATCGCCGACGGCGCACCAGGGCCGGAGGCTCGCTACGAGGTCAGGGAGTCCGTGTCGCTGGCGTTCCTGGCGGCGCTGCAGGCATTGCCACCGAGGCAGCGGGCCGTACTGGTGTTGCGGGACGTGCTGGGATTCCGAGCCGCCGAGGCGGCCGCCATACTCGGCACAACCGAGAACTCGGTCGCGAGCGCGCTGAGGCGGGCCCGGGTCACCCTGGCGGACGAGCTGCCCAGCCCGGACCGGGAGAGCGCGCCGCTACCGGACTCGCCGCAGGAACGCCGAGTGGTGGCGGAGTTCCTGCGCGCGTTCGAGTCCGGCGACGTCGGGGCGATCGTGGCCATGCTGACGAACGACGCATGGCTGACCATGCCGCCACTACCGCTGGAATACCAGGGCCTGGACGCGATCGGGCATTTCCTGGCCACCATCGCCTTCCACGACGATGTCCGGCACACTCTCATTCCCACCCGCGCCAACGGTCAACCCGCGTTCGGGGTGTATCTGCGTGATCCACGGACACCGATCCCGCACGCGCACGGACTGATCCTGCTGACCCTCACCGGCCAGCGGATCTCCGCCGTGACCCGGTTCCATGACAACTCGCTGCTCGCGATGTTCGGACTCCCCCGCACGCTCCGCGCCTGATCGCCGGAATCGTCCCTCTCGGAATGGAGCACACCGATGACCACTGACCTGGCCACCCTGAAAGATCTCGCCGGCACGCTGCGCGAACTGCACCACGGTGAGCTACTCGTGCTGCCCAACGTGTGGGACGCGGCCAGCGCCACAATCGTGGCCGAAGCGGGATTCCCCGCGGGTGCCACCGCCAGCGCCGCGATCTCGGCGATGCTCGGGTATCCCGACGGTGAAGGCGCACCGTGGGAGGCGATGTTCGCCGCTGCCGGACGGATCGCGCGGGCGGTGCCGATCCCGGTCACCGTCGACGCCGAAGCGGGTTATGGCATGCGGCCGCGTGAGCTGGTGGACCGATTGCTGGACACGGGCGCGGTCGGTTGCAACCTGGAGGACACCGATCACCGGGCGGGCGGCCTGGCCGACGCGGACGAACACGCCAACTGGCTGGGCGAGGTCCGCTCCGCCGCCGACGATGCCGGAGTCCCGATCGTCATCAACGCTCGCGTCGACACCTTCCTGCCTCCCAACGGGGTATCCGAATCCGACCGGGTCGGGGAAACGATCCGGCGCGGGCGGCTCTATCTGAGCGCAGGCGCCGATTGCGTCTACCCGATCGGTGTGCGCGACAGGCGCGATCTGGCGACCCTTGTCACCGAGCTGCCTGGCCCGGTCAACGGCAACACCGGCGAGCAACTCGACCTCACGGCCCTGCGGGAACTGGGGGTGGCGCGCGTGTCCTACGGACCTCGGTTCTACCGCGCGGCCCTTGCCGAGTTCAAGGCAACCATCGCGAAACTGCGAGCGTGAACGACGGCGCCGCAATCACAAGCCAAGGAGAAACGCAATCATGTCTGTTCCCTCGGTCGCATCGCGCGATGAATGGCTCGCCGCCCGGCTCGATCTCCTGGAGCGGGAAAAGCAGGTGCTGAAGGATCAGGACGCGGTGACCGCGCAGCGCCGGGCACTGCCGATGGTCGAAAGGACAAGGAAACCCTGTTGCGCAGCCCGAAAACCGCATTCGTGACCAACGGTGACGGACAGGCCATCAGCGTTCGTCCGCCACGAGGACACCGTCTTCCACACGTACTCCACATACGGGCGGGGCACCGAGTTCATGATGGGCACCTACCAGTTCCTCGACCTGACCCCGAAGCTCCGGCCGAACTACGTCAACGAATGGCCTTACCGTGACAGGTACGGCAGCGACGCCGGCCATGCCCACTGCCACTGAGCCGGCACGGCATGGCCCGGTGACCTGTACGGCGGATTCGAGGCCGTATCGACATGACCATGGCTGCGGTGTCCGCTCGGTGGGGCAGCCGGACACCGCAGCCGGTCACGGGAATCGACAATCAGATTCCGCCGACAACGCCCTCGGGGAAGGTGCCGACGAGTTGGTCGACGAGATTGCCGACCGGGGCGAGCATCGCGGAGAGGTTCGGGATCGGGTCGGTGTTGCCGCCCAGTCCGGGCACCGCGTTGCTGGCCTTCTGGATCGCCGCGATCACCGGGACGACGGCATTGACCACCACAGCGTTGGTCGCCTGGGCCGCCGCGCTCGGCGCCGGGGTGGGCGGCGTGGGGATCGGGGTTGCCGCGCCCGGCGCGGTGCCGGTCGCCCCGGTGCCGTGGCCGATATGGGTGTCCGAGAAGGACAACATCTGCGCGTCGGTGGTCGGTGCCGAGGGTTCCAGTTGGACGTCATGCCCGGAGTTCGGCACCCGGTACCCGACGACCGTCGCGTTCGGACCGTAGAAGGGGCGTTCGTAGGCGGCCAGCGCCTCTGAGGAGCTGCAGCTCGGGCCGAGCAGCCCGCAGATGAACGGATCCCGCTCGCCGACGACCTCGTCCACCGGGATGTTCAGCGTGCGATCGACGTTGAGCACGTTGTACGCGGCCAGGGTGGCCAGCTCGACCAGATTGCCGGTCTGCTTGAGCTGCTCGTCCTTGGCCACCACCTGCGGGTCGGTGTCGGCCGGGTTGTAGAAGCCGCCCCGGGTGCCCGGGTCACTGGTCAGGTAGGCCGGATCGAGGCCGCTGCCGGTGAACCTGGGGTCGGTGGCGGCGGGGTAGTCATCCGCGATGATCTTGGACACCACGTTCACATAGTTCAGCGAGTGCGCGATGCCGGTGGTGATGATCGCGTCGGCATCCTTGTACAGGCCGGCCTCGGTCATGGTGACCAGCGAGCCCAGGCTGTGTCCCACCTCGATGACCTTGCCGAACGGCTGACCGAGCTGCCCGGTCCGCAGCGCCCCGATTACCTGGTGCACGGTGCTCACGTCGGCGTAGAAGTTGTCGAACGCGCTCAGCGGGTGCGAGGACTGGCCATCGCCGAGCCGGTCGATGTCCAAGGTGGCGTAGCCGTCGCGGTTGGCCGCGCGCACGTAGGAGTAGGTGTCGGGGTCGTAGGGCAGATCCCAGTAGTTGCGGTCGTAGGTCCAGCCGTGGATCAGCAGCTGGACCGCGGTGGCCTGGGGTGGCGCGCAGAGCGTGCCCGCGATGAATCCGCTCTGGCCCGCCGCACTGACCGGAACGCTGACATTGCGGCAGGTCGTGGCCGGGGCGGCGGATGCCGGCGCGGCCAGGCCGGCCACACCCGTAGTGGCGGCCAGCAGCGCGAGCGACCCGACGACTGAACGCCTCGCCGTTGATGCGAAAAGTCGACGAAGGGACACAGCAGCTCTCCTTCTCGTGGTGAACAGGAACCGAAAGGTGAACTGCCGGTCACATCTGATGTGACGTCACTCTTGCTGAGCAGTGATTGTGTCCAGATCTAGTGAACGGCTATTCACGTAAGCGGGGACGATACCACAGCCGTCCGTCGATCAGCCGAAAAATCTGTGCGTTACAGCAGGTCTACGCCGATCAGGTGGCTCGACTGCCGGGAAATCGTCATTCACTCATACGCGGAGTGGCGCCTGCGGTCGCATCGCGGGTCCGGAGGCCGAGGACGGGTAGCATCAGGGGCCGGGTCCGTCGAGGGAGGTATCGGTGACAGAGGTACAACGGCCTCGGCGGGACCCTGCGCGCAAGACCCGCATTCTCACGGCCGCGGCCGAGTTGATCTCGCGGAACGGCTACCACACCGTGGGCATGGCGGATATCGGCCAGGCCGCGGGCATCGTGGGCTCCGGGATCTACCGGCATTTCGACAGCAAGTCCGCGATTCTCGCCGAGCTGCTGGAACAGGTGATGGATCGGCTCACCTCGGCGGCGTCGTCGATCGTGGATCAGGCCGCCGATGACCACGGCGCGGTCGTCGAGCTCGTCCGCAACCACGTACAGGTGGCGATCCACGATCGCCGGATCCTGCAGGTCTACCACCGGGAAGCACGCAACCTGCCCGAGGCCGACCTGCGCAAGTTGCGCCGCGCCCAGCGCCACTACATCGAGGAGTGGGTCTCCGCGGTGGCGCCGCTGCGGCCCGGTCTGGCCGATGGAGAGGTCAGGGTGCTGGTGCACGCGGCCATCGGCAGCATCCAGTCCATCCTGTTCTTCAACTCCGGTCTGCCCGAGTCCGACCTGGCGCAGCTGCTGGCCGGCGCCGCTCACGCCTGTCTGGGGATCGACGCCGATCAGTCGGTCGCCGCGGTCGAGCCCGCCGAACAGTGGCGGGATGACCAGGGCGCCTGATCCCGGTCACCGGCCTGAGCTGGCCGGGACGGTCCAGCCGCACGATGGCGACGGAGTCGTCAAAGTCAGCTCGACCAGGCGCCGCGCCGGGTAGGCCGTCATCGCGGCTCCGGTCGCAACACGCCGCGCAGGGCGTCGAGCACACTGGCGTCCTCGATGGTGGAGGGCACGGGCTCGTCGGCGCCGTCGGCGATACCGCGCATCGTCTTGCGCAGGATCTTGCCGGACCGGGTCTTGGGCAACGCCGGCACGACGGCGATGTCCTTCAGGGAGGCCACCGCGCCGATCCGGTCACGCACCAGCTGGACGAGTTCGTCGCGCAAGCGTTGTTCGTAGCCTTCCGCCGTGGCGTCGACCCCCGCTTTGAGCACGACGAACCCGCGTGGCACCTGGCCTTTCATCGAGTCGGCCACGCCGATCACCGCGCACTCGGCCACATCGGGGTGTGCGGCCAGGACCTCCTCCATGCCGCCGGTCGAGAGCCGGTGGCCGGCGACGTTGATGACATCGTCGGTGCGGCCCATGACGAACACGTAGCCGTCCTCGTCGATCCGCCCGCCGTCCCCGGTGAGGTAGTAACCGTCGAAAGTGGACAGATACGACCGCACGAAACGCTCGTCGTCCTGCCACAGCGTGCGGAACGCGCCCGGCGGCAACGGTAGTTTCGCCACGATCGCGCCGTCGGCTCCCGCGGGCACCGGGTCGCCCTTCGGGTCGAGGACCTGCACATCCCAGCCCGGCAAGGGTTTCGTCGGCGATCCGGGTTTGACCGGCAGCAGCTCGATCCCGGCCGGGTTGGCCACGATCGGCCAGCCGGTCTCGGTCTGCCACCAGTGGTCGATCACCGGGATGTCCAGCAGGTCCGCGGCCCAGTGGTAGGTCTCCGGATCCAGCCGCTCTCCGGCCAGGAACAGGTACTTCAGCGCGGACAGGTCGTATGCGCGGGTGTGTTCGCCATTCGGGTCTTCTTTCTTCAGCGCCCGGAACGCCGTCGGCGCGGTGAACAGCGACCGCACCCCGTGCTCGGCGCAGACCCGCCAGAACTGCCCGGCGTCCGGGGTGCCGACGGGTTTTCCCTCGTACAGCACGGTTGTGGCCCCGGCCAGTAGTGGTGCGTACACGATGTAGGAGTGCCCGACGACCCAGCCGACGTCCGACGCGGTGAAGATGGTCTGCCCAGGGCCGACGTCGTAGACGTTGGGCATCGACCAGGCCAGTGCGGTCGCGTAACCGCCGCAGTCGCGCACTACGCCCTTCGGCCTGCCGGTCGTGCCCGAGGTGTAGAGCACGTACAGCGGGTCCGTGCTCTTCATCGGCACCGGGTCGGCGGGTGTCGCGGTCGCGAGGGCCTCGGCCCAGTCGACGTCCCGCGGTCCCAGCGTGGCTTTCGCTTGGGGCCGCTGCAAAACGACGCACTTGTCCGGTGTGTGCTGCGCGAGTTCGACGGCGCGGTCCAGCAACGGCTTGTACTCGATGACCCGCTTGCCCTCGATGCCGCAGGACGCCGACACGACGACCTTCGGTGCGGCGTTGTCGATGCGCGCGGCCAGTTCGTTGGCCGCGAAGCCGCCGAACACCACCGAGTGAATCGCGCCGATGCGGGCGCAGGCGAGCATCGCGATGGCCGCCTCGGGCACCATCGGCAAGTACACCACGACACCGTCGCCCGGCCGGACGCCCAGCTCACGCAGCACCCCGGCGAACCGGGCCACCTCGTCGGTGAGTTCGGCGTAGGTGTACGTGCGCTTGGTCGCGGTGACCGGGGAGTCGTGGATCAGTGCCGCCTGCTCGCCCCGCCCAGCCGCGACATGCCGGTCCAGAGCGTTGTAGGCCACGTTGAGCTCTCCGTCGGGAAACCACCGGTAGAACGGCGGATTCGCGTCATCCAGCGCACGGGTGGGCGCGCGGTGCCAGTCCAGTGCCGTGGTGGCGTTGAGCCAGAACCGTTCCGGATCGGCCACGCTCGCAGTGAAGACTTCCTCGTAGCTGGTCACGTCGCGCTCGCTCCTTCCGGACTGGTCACGCCTGCTCGCGGAACAGGCCCGCATGCGACTGGCGCAGCTTGTACTTCAGGATCTTCCCGCCGACGGTTTCGGGCAACACGTCGGCGAACACGACCGCCTTCGGCGTTTCGTAGCCGCCGAGGGCGGCGCGGCAGTGCGCGATGATCGACGCCTCGTCGGCCTGGGCGCCGGGCCGGAGCACGACCACCGCGGTCACGGCCTCGCCCCAGTGCTCGTGGGGAAGGCCGATCACAGCGGCCTTCTCGACGGCGGGATGGCTGTGCAGCACGGATTCCACGCGGAGGCTGGACACGTTCTCCCCACCGGATTTCACGATGTCCTTGAACCGGTCGACCATGACGCGCAATCCCTGCGCGTCGACCGCGGCGCTGTCGCCGGAGTGGAACCAGCCGCCGCGGAACGCCGCACGGGTCGCGTCCTCGTTGAGGTAGTAGCCCGCGGTGACGATCGGACTGCGATACACCGCCTCGCCGGGCACGCCCGGCGTGTCCCGCAGCGACTCGCCCGTCTCGTCGACCACGTCGGAGGCCAGCAGCGGACTGGGCACGCCGACGTAGTTGATCGCGGGCGCGGTGCGCTCGTAGGTCTCCGGCCATTTCGCGGGCCAGAACCGGTGGCAGGCGATCGCTTCGGTCTGTCCGAAGATTCCCAGGACCACCAGCCCGGGGGCTTTCTCCTGCAGTGCGCGGTAGACGTTCTGATCCAGCGCGCCCCAGCCGTAGACCAGGACGGTCAGGCTGGAGAGATCCTTGCCCGATTTTTCCGCACTGGCGGTGAGCGCCGCGACGAACTGGGGCGAGCCGGCCCAGAGCGCGGTCGGGCGTTGTTCGCCGATCGCGGCGGCCACCTCGTCGGGCACCGGGCGGCGGCCCAGGACCAGCGATCCACCGGCGAAGAAGGCCGAGAGGGTGAAGATCTGGTCGCCGACGTGATAGATCATCGGCAGGTAGGTCAGCACCTTCAGGTCGGTTTCGAGCCGGATCCCGCGGGTCAGCGAGACGGCGAAGTTCAGGCCGGCGAAGTGGCTGGAGTTGTGGGAGGTCATGACGCCCTTGGGCATGGCGGTGGTGCCGGAGGTGTAGAGCAGTTGCCAGACGTCGTCACCGTGGATCTCGACGTCGGGTTCGGTGATCGGTTGCCCAGCAAGGAATTCACCGAAGGTGGGGCTGCCGGCGACCGGTTCGCCGCCGATGGTGATCGTGGCCGCGACGGGCAGTCCGGTGGCGGCGAAGGCCTGCTCGGCCCTCGGCCACAGTTCGGCGTCGACGATCGCCGCACCCGGTTCCGCTTGGCGCACAAGGTATTCCTGTACGTCGGGAGCGAGCGAGGGGTTCACCGGCATCGCCACCATGCCGGCCTTCGCGATGCCGATCTTGGCCAGGTATGCCTCCACCGAGTTCTCGCAGAACAACACGACCCGGGCGCCGGGTTCCAGGCCGCGGGCGGCGAGCGCGTGCGCGAGCTGGTTGGCGATCTCGTCGGCCTGCCGGTAAGTGACCGAGGCGAAGCGGTCTTCCCCGTACGCGCCGGGCCGGCCGGTGATCGCGACCTTGTCCGGGTAGCTCCAGGTAAGCCGCTCGAAGATGTCACCGACGGAGGTGCGTTCCCACCGGTTGACCGCGCGACGCCCGCGCAATGTCGTGACGTCGATTTTCCCGTTCAGGTCCACAACAGCCTCCTTGCCGCCCGCCTGATTGCCTGACAGCTTGCCCCGCGCGGTGCCCTCTCGCAAGAGCCGAGTAATTACTTATTCACATTTTGATCAACAGATACTGCTTTTTCTTTCGCACCTAGTGAACGAACGTGCACTTCTGCGGGCGGTTCCAGCCCAAGGCAGGCATAGGCCGCCGTACAGAGCAGCGCGGTCAGCCGGTCCTCCGGCAGCCCGGAGTTGTGAAACAGGATCGACTGGATAGCCCCGATCGCCGCGTGCACCAGCACCCGGGCTTCGCCGTCGGTGAGCCCCGGCCGCAGCGGGGTCAGCACCGCGACCCATTCCTCGATGTAGTGCCGCTGGGCGCGCCGCAGTCTGCGCGCGCCCTCGTCCGGGAGACTGCGCGCCTCCAGGTGGTAGACCTGCAGAATCCGCCGGTCGTGGATGGCGATGCGGACATGGTGGCGCACCAGTTCACTGATCGCGACGCGATCGTCGGCGGCGGTGCCGACGATCTCGCCCGCGGTCTGGCCCAGCAGATCCATCACCTGCTGCAGCAACGCGGCCAGGATCGCCGCCTTGCTCTCGAAATGCCGGTACACCCCGGTGCTCACGATGCCCGCGGCGGTGCCGATGTCGGCCAGTCCCACCGCGTGATAGCCGTGCCGTGAGATCAGCTCGGCCGACGCGGTGATGATCCGCTCCTTGCGGGCGGGATCGCGGCGGTGCGCCCGCGCCTTGTCCATGGCGGTGCTCAGCCCGGCAGCAGGGACTCGGGGACGTCGACCAGGCGACTGCGCAGGTATTCCCCCAGCCCCTTGGCCTGCGGATCCGGCCGGACCGCCGAGGCCACTCCCGCGCCGAGGATGCCCACCACGACGAAGTTCAGCGCCCGCAGGTTCGGCAACTCGTAGCGGTAGATCTCCAGCTCCGCGGCTTCCGGCAGCAGCGATCGCAGCCGCTCGGTGGTCAGGTACTCGCGCAGCCAGGCGTATTCGATGTCGGTCCGGGCCCAGACCCCGATGTTGGCGTTGCCGCCCTTGTCGCCCGAGCGGGCCCCGGCAATGGTGCCCAACGGAGCCCGGCGGGTCGGTCCACCGGGCGCGACGGGCAGCGGTGGGACGATGGGTGCGGGGGCCGGGGTGTCACCGCGCACGTGCCGGACAGAGTGGACGGTGCCATCGGGCACCGTGACCCGGTGGTGTACCTCGGCCGCCGGGACCAGCGTCGGCCAGTAGACGCCGTAGGCGCTTTCGGCTGACGGTGGAGTGGCGGTGTGGGCGCCGGGGTAGCCGGCCAGCAGGATTTCCATGGTGGCGTTGGAAAACGCGCGCCCGACCTTGCGTCGATCGGGGTCCTTGACGGTGACCCGCAGATGCGCGGTGGCCTCGGCGTTGGTCGCCGCGTCGGGGTGGTCGAACCGCAGCAACCGCACGTCGAACTCGGCGAACCGGTCCCGGCCGCCCAGCAGGTCGACCAGCTGCGCTTCGGCCCACGCGGCCTTCTCCTCGATCTTCGTTCCGGTCAGCACCAGCGTCATCGAGTTGCGGTAGCCGCCCTCGTAGTTCAGGGCGACCTTGAGCTGATCGCTCGGTGCGCTGCCCCGGGCGCCGTCGATGCGGACGCGATGTTCTCCTTGCTGGGTCAGGGACAGCGTGTCGAAGTGGGCGACCGCGTCCGGGCCGAGGTAGGCGGGATCGCCGATCTCGTAGAGCAGCTGCGCGGTGACCGTGCCCACCGACACCAATCCCCCGGTGTCGGCGTGTTTGGTGATCACCGACGAACCGTCGGCCTCGACCTCGGCGATCGGGAAGCCGGGGTACCGGCGGTCGGTCACCTCCTCGAAGAACGCGTAGTTCCCGCCCGTGGCCTGTGGCCCGCACTCGATGACATGGCCGGCGGCCATGGCGCCGGCGATCTTGTCGTGGATGTCGCGATCGGTGGGAGTCCAGCCGTGCCACCACGCCGCCGGGCCGACGACGACCGAGGCGTCGGTGACCCGCCCGGTCACCACGATGTCGGCGTCCGCCCGCAACGCCTCGGTGATGCCCCACGCACCGAGATAGGCGTTGGCCGACACCGGACGTACCCCCGCGTCGGCCAGCTTCTGACCGGTGTGCAGGTGCGCCAGCGCGTGCCCGGCGGCCTGCAGCTCGTCCAGCCGGTCGACGAGGTCGTCTCCGTCCACGTAGGCGATGTGCGGGCGCAGGCCGAGTCGTCCGGCAAGCGCACCCAGTTCGGCGGCCAGCCCGGCCGGGTTGAGGCCACCGGCGTTGGACACGATCCGGATGCCCCGGTCCAGGCAGGTGCCGAGCACGTGCTCGACCTGGGTCAGGAAGGTCCTGGCGTAACCGGCGGCGGGGTCCTTCTGCTTGGCCTTCCACAGGATCAGCATGGTCAGCTCGGCCAGGTAGTCGCCGGTCAGCACATCGATCGGCCCGCCCTCGACCATCTCCCGGGCGGCCGCGATCCGGTCACCGTAGAAGCCCGAGCAATTACCGATCCGCACGGCACGAGTGGGGACCGTGGTCATGGGGTTGCTCCTTGCGTGGCGGCGAATCCGGGGGCCCGGCCGGTGCCCGGGGTCCCGGCGAAGGTCTGGGCGATGGAGATCCATTCGGCCGCGACCAGCCCGGTGACGGCCAGCGCGGTGTCCGCGACATGCCGGCGTTGGGTCACGGTGAGGCAGAAGTCCAGCGCCGATCCGGTGACCCGGTCGGCTGCCTCTTCCGGTCCCCACGACCACACGTCGCCCGACGGCGCGGCCAGCTCCACTCTGATCGGTGCGGCCGGTGCGGGTTTTCCGTTCAGCACGAAGGAAAAGCCCGTGGTCTGCACACCAAGGTGAGCGATGTGCCGCAACCGGTCGGTGGGTTCTCGCGTGCGTTCGAGGGCGTCGGCGATGTCCTGACCGTGGGCCCAGGTCTCCATCAGCCGGGCGGTGGCCGACGACAGCGCGCTCATGTCCGGCCCGTACCACGGCAGGCGCGCTTTCGGCTCCAGCGCATCGAAAACCGTCACGAACTGCCGGCGGGCGCGGGCGAACCAGGTTCGCACCTGCTCGGCGGGCAGGCTCGCGTGCTCGGCCGCCACCCGGTCCGGGAAGTCCATTCCGCCGGCCATCAACGCTTCCGCGTCGCGCCGGAACGCCGCCGGGTCGAGCGCGGCCTGCGTCGCGGTCTGGTCGAAATAGGCCAGATGCGTGAGCTGGTCGCGGATGCTCCACCCTTCGGCCGGGGTCGGCACGGAGATCGCCCCGTCGTCGAGCCCGGCCACCAGGTCCACCACGACCTCGGTCTCGGCGACCAGGTCGTCGAGCACCGCGTGCATCGACACGGCCATGTCAGCGGCCCTGCCAGACCGGGATGCGCTTCTCCCGAAAGGCCAGCGGCCCCTCCTGCGCGTCAGCAGACAGATAGACCGGCTCCCAGATCTCCTCGGCCCGGTCGTAGGCCTCCGCCCGGGAGTGGCTCGCGGACAGGTATGCCGTGCGCTTGGCGGCGAGCACGGACAACGGCGCGTTGGCCGCGATCCGCTCCGCCAGCTGCTGGGTGCGCTCCCGCAACTCGGCCAGCGGAACCACATCGTTGACCAGTCCGTACTGCTGGGCTCGGGTGGCGCTGACCGGGTCCCCGGTCAGCAGGATCTCCATGGCCACCCGCGGCGGCACCAGCCAGGACAGCGGGGCCGCCCACGGCGAACCGCGACCGACCTTGACCTCGGACACCGCGAACCGCGCGTGCTCGGCCGCGACGACCAGGTCGCACTGCTGGGCCAGCAGAAAGCCGCCGCCGTAGGCGATTCCGTTGACCGCGGCGATCGTCGGTTTGGCCACGTCGATATTGCGGCCCAGCTGGGGCAGGAAATCCGGCGGCGGCACGGTCAGCGCGCTCGCGTTCATCTCCTTGAGATCGCCGCCCGCGCAGAACGCCTTCTCCCCCGCGCCGGTCAGAACCAGCACCTTGGCCTCGTCGTCGGCGTTGAACCTGTGTACCCCGTCGAACAGTCCTTTCCGGACTTCCTCACTCAGCGCGTTGCGCGCTTCGGGTCGGTCGATGGTCAGCCAGGCAACACCGTTGGTCACCTCGTAACGCACACTGCTCATCAGGCTTCCTCCTCGGTGATGACGGCGACGATCTCGCCGGCCTCCACCGTCTGTCCGGTTTGGATGGACAGTTCGGTGACCGTCCCGGCGACGGGCGTGCGCACCGAGTGCTCCATCTTCATCGCTTCGAACACGACGATCACCGCGCCCGCCTCGACCTGTTGCCCCCGCTCGGCCACCACGCGGATCACGGTGCCGGGCATCGGGGCGAACAGGGAACCCGGCGCGGCGTCGGTGCCCGGCTCGGGCAGTCGCGGAGCTTCGGCGAAGGTGGTGGCGCCGAGCACGCTGTCGCAGTAGACCGTGTCCTCGAGCGCGTGGACCCGCACGGTCCGCCGTACTCCGCCGACCCGCAGGTCGACCTGATCGGGCCGGGCGTCGAGGACCTCGACGCCCGGGAGCGCGGCGCCGTTGACGAACGCTTCCAGGCCGTCCCAGGTGAACCGGTAGGTCAGGGTGATTTCGGTGTCACCGCCGCGGTAGTCGGCGCGCTGCGGCGCGCTGGCCACGTTGCGCCAACCCGTCGGCACCGCCCGCTGCACCCGCGCCGTGGCGCGACGCTCGACCTGTCCGGCGATCGCGGCGGCCAGCGCGTGCACCGCGAGGGTGCGTTCCCCGGTCGGGCCGACGAGGTCAGCGGGCTGGTGCCGGGTGAGGTAGCCGGTGTCGGTGGCACCGGCGAGGAACTCCGGCTCGCGCAGGATCGCCACGAGCAGGTCCCGGTTGGTCACCAGACCGTGGATCTGCGCCTCGGCCAGTGCCCGGGCGAGCTTGCGCGCCGCGTCGCCACGCGTCTTGCCGTAGGCGATGACCTTGGCCAGCATCGGGTCGTAGTTCGTGCCGATGACCGAGCCGTCGCGCACGCCGGTGTCCACCCGCACGCCGGGCAACGCCGGAATCCGGAACCGGTGCAGGGTTCCGCTGCCCGGCAGGTAGTCGGCGGTGGGGTCCTCGGCGTAGAGCCGGGCCTCGACGGCGTGTCCGGTGATGGTGGCCTCGCGCGCCTCGACCGGCAGGGGCTCGCCCTCGGCCACCTGGATCTGCAACGCCACCAGGTCCAGGCCGGTGATTTCCTCGGTCACCGGGTGCTCGACCTGCAAGCGGGTGTTGACCTCAAGGAAGAAGAACTCACCGGACGGCGCCATCACGAATTCGACGGTGCCCGCACCGGTGTAGCCGATCGCGGCGCCGGCGGCGACGGCGGCATCACCGAGCTGCGCGCGCAGTGCCTCCTCCACCGCGGGCGAGGGCGCTTCCTCGATGATCTTCTGGTAGCGGCGCTGGATCGAGCACTCGCGTTCGAACAGATGCACCACGGTGCCGTGGGTGTCGCCGAAGATCTGCACCTCGACGTGCCGCGGGTTCTCCACGAACCGTTCCAGGAACACGGTTCCGTTGCCGAACGCCGAGGCCGCTTCCCGCCGTGCCCCGGTGACCGCGTCGAGGACGTCGCTCGCGTCGCGGACGATACGCATGCCGCGTCCCCCGCCGCCGAAAGCCGCCTTGACCAGCAGCGGGTACCCGATGTCGTCGGCCATGGCGGCCACAGCCGCGGCGTCGACCTCGTCGGCGTCGTCGATCGTCGCCCCCGGCAGCACGGGCACACCCGCTTTGGCCATGAGTTCCTTGGCGGCGATCTTGGAACCCATCGCCTCGATCGCCTCGACCGGCGGCCCGACGAAGACCAGCCCCGCGTCGGCGCACTGGCGGGCGAAGCCGGCGTTCTCCGACAGGAATCCGTAACCAGGGTGGATGGCGTCGGCGCCGGTGGCCAGCGCGGCCTCGATGATCAGGTCGCCGCGCAGGTAGGTGTCGGCCGAAGCCGCGCCGGGCAGCAACACCGCCTCGTCGGCGGCTTCGACGAACAAGCCGTTGGCGTCCGGGTCGGAGTGCACGGCGACAGTGGTGATGTCCAGCGCCCGGGCCGAGCGGATGACCCGTTCGGCGATCTCGCCCCGGTTGGCGACGAGCAGCTTCCGGATCCGGCGGTGGCCGGGAGTGTTCTGAGTGATCATCTAGCGGAAATCCTCACATCCGGAAGACGCCGTAGCCACGTTGGCCGGCGACGATGTTGGAGTGCGCGGCCGACAGCGCGATGCCGAGCACGGTGCGGGTGTCACGGGGGTCGATGAGCCCGTCGTCGTAGAGGCGGGCGGTGACGAAAAAGGCGCGCGACTCCTGCTCGATCTGCTGCTCGATCGCCTTGCGATTGCGCTCGTCGGCCTCGACGTCGAACTCGCGCCCCGATGACGCCGCCGACTGTTTGGCCACGATCGACATGACCCCGGCCAGTTGCGTGGCGCCCATGACCGCCAGCCGCGACCCGGCCCAGGCGAACATCAGCCGCGGATCGTAGGCCCGGCCGGACATCCCGTAGTTGCCCGCGCCGAACGAGGCGGCCAGGTTGATGGTGATGTGCGGGACCTTGCTGTTGGCCACCGAGTTGATCATCTTGGAGCCGTCCTTGATGATCCCGCCCTGCTCGTAGTTCTTACCCACCATGTAACCGGTGGTGTTCTGCAGGAACAGCAGCGGCGTGTCGGTCTGGTTGGCCAGCTGGATGAACTCGCTGGCCTTCTTGGCTTCCTCGCTGAACAGCACTCCCCGCGCATTGGCCAGGATGCCTACCGGGTACCCGTGCACCGACGCCCAGCCGGTGATCAAACTGGTGCCCCACAACGGTTTGTACTCGCCGAACCGGGAACCATCCACGACCCGGGCGATCACCTCGCGCGGGTCGAACGGCACCTTGATGTCCGAGGGCGCGATGCCCAGCAGCTCGCCGGGATCGTAGAGCGGCTCGTCGGCGGGCAGGGTCGGGCCCGGGCCGAGCTTGCGCCAGTTGAGCTCGGACACGATCTGGCGTCCGATGCGGATGCAGTCACGCTCGTCGACGGCGAAGTAGTCGCACAGGCCGGACACCTTGGCGTGCATGGACGCGCCGCCGAGTTCCTCGTCATCGGCGTCCTCTCCCGTGGCCATCTTCACCAGCGGCGGCCCGCCGAGAAACACCTTGGCCTGTCCGTCGACCATCACCGAGTAGTCGCACATGCCCGGCACATAGGCGCCGCCCGCGGTCGAGTTGCCGAACACCAGCGCGATCGTCGGAATCGCCAGCGAGGACAGCTCGGTCAGATCGTGGAAGATCTTGCCGGCGTGCACGAACAGCTCCGACTGGGTCGGCAGGTCCGCGCCGCCGGACTCCACCAGGTTGATCACCGGCAGCCGGTTGATCCGCGCTATTTCCAGCGCCCGCAACGTCTTCTTCAGCGAGTACGGGTTCATCGCGCCGCCGCGGACGGTCGGATCGTGCGCGATGAGCACGCACTCCACGCCGGACACGACACCGATACCGGTCACCACCGACGCCCCGACCGGGAACTGGGTGCCCCAGGCGGCCAGCGTCGAGAGTTCGAGAAAGGCGGCGTCCCGGTCGATGAGCAGCTCGATCCGCTCCCGCACCAGCATCCGCCCGCGATCGCGGTGCCGTTGCTGGTAGCGCGGGCCGCCGCCGGCGATGGCGGCCTGGATCTGCTCGTCGAGCTCGGTCAGCACCTGCTTCTGGTGCCGGTAGTTCTCCTGGAACACATCGTCCGTAGTGGACAGTGCGGAGCGCAGAACTGTCGTCATGACAGGAAGATCCGTTCTCTGGGGTTCAGTAGGAGCGCGGCAGCCCGAGGCTGTGCTGAGCGACGTAGTTGAGCACCATCTCCCGGCTCACCGGCGCGATCCGCAGCAGCCGCGAGATGCCCCAGTAGGGCAGCAGGCCGTACTCGGTGGCCAGGCCGTTGCCGCCGTGCGTCTGGATGGCGGCTTCGACCGCCGCGCCGGCCGCCTCCGCCGCGGCGTACTTGGCCACGTTGGCCGCCTCCCCCGCGGGCTGGTCGTGATCGTGCAGCCACGCCGCCTTCGCCGTCATCAGGGCGGCCAGGTCCGTCTCGATCTTCGCCTTGGCCAGCGGATGCGCCACGCCCTGGTGCGCACCGATCGGCGTGTCCCACACCGAGCGGGTGCAGGCGTAGCCCGCGGCCTGGGCCAGCACATGCCGGGCGATGCCGACACACACCGCGGCCCCGGTGATCCGCTCCGGGTTCAGCCCGTGGAACACCTGCTGGAAGCCGTTGCCCTCCTCACCCACCAGCGCGCTGTCGGGCAGCCGCAGGTCGTCGAAATGCAACACGAACTGCTTTTCCGGAAGCTTGGCCGACACCGGCAGCGGTGTCGCGGTCAGGCCCGGGGTGTCGGTGGGCACGATGAACAACGACAACCGGCCCCGCCCAGTGGCTTCGTCTCGGCCGGAGCGCGCGACCAGCAGGATCGCCTCGGCCTCGTCGACCCCGGAGATGTAGTGCTTGGTGCCGTTGACGACGAAGTCACCGCCGTCCCGGACGGCCACGGTGGACAGCCGATGGGTGTTGGAACCGGCGTCCGGCTCGGTGATAGCGAAAATGACCTTCGACTCACCCGAGGCCATCCGCGGCAGCCAGTACCGCTTCTGCTCCTCCGTGCCGTAGTCGGAGATCATCTCGCCGGAGATCGCCGCCGACACCAGCAGCAGGAGCAGCGGGCAGCCGGCCGCGGCGGTCTCCTCGCACACCATCGCCAGTTCAGCCAGGCCCGCGCCGCCTCCGCCGTAGGCCTCGGGCAGGTTGATCCCCAGGAACCCACTGCGCCCCAGCTCGGTCCACAACTCCTGGGTCGGCTGCCCGGCCTCGGCCAGCGGGACGTAGTACTCCGGTCCGAACTTCGCGGCGATGGCCCGCACCGTGTCCCGGAGATCCCGGTGCTCGGACGACTCCTGAAAGTCCACATCGACTCCTTCACCGGCGCGCACCGCCGGACTCGAGCTTTTGTGTATGATGATTCACTAACGGCCGATTGGCAAGTACCCGGCACTTTGGCCCTCTCCAACTGCGGGTATCTCTCCAGGGAGCCACCAGGTACCGTACACCTAGATGTGAATCACAAGTAACTAGCAGGAGTGGTCGTGGCCTTCCCGTCGGCATCAACGTCGGACCGTTCCTCCGTGGCGTGCCCGAGCGCTTCGCCGGCCGGGTGCGGCAGATCGAGGACCTCGGATTCGACGGCAGCTGGTTCGCCGAGGCCTACGGCTCCGACGTCTTCAGGCCGCTGGCCTGGTGCGCCGCGCTGACCAGCCGCATTCGGCTCGGCACGGCGATCGCGCAGATCCCAGCCCGCACGCCGGCGGCCCCAGCGACCACGGCCACGACCCTGGACCACCTCTCCGACGGCCGGGTCGTGCCGGGTCTGGGCGCCTCCGGCCCAAGGTGTCCGAAGGCTGGCACGGCATGGCCTATCCCCGGCCGCTGACCCGTATCCGCGAAAACGTCGAGGTCGTCCGGCAGGTCCTGGCCCGCGGGCGGCCGGACCGGATTCAGCTGGTCGGCCGCAGTTCCATTTTGGGCCCAACGCCCGCGAACCCCTGGGCCGAGGTACGCACCAACGTGGCCAACCTGGTACGTGGCTTGGTCCATTGATTCCGACGTCTGAAGACGCCTCGTTCAGTATCTGCCCTGTACTGCTTGATGCCTCGATCTTTCGTGACGGCCCGGATTGACCCCGAGATCGGCGGTGGCCGACCTGATCGTCGCTCCGGGCCGCGACCCGTACAGCGCGACCGCGTCCGCCTTGAGCTCCGGCGGATGTTCCTCATGACCACGAGATGTCCGTCCTCAGGTCCTCAGGATCCAGTGCCCCGTGTGTCCAAGATCAAAGGCCAGTGCCCCAGGTCTCGGGATGAGTCAACCGCGGATCTCGCTGGTTTCGCGGGTGAACTGGCGGTGGCCGATCAGCTTGTAGGCCACCCGAGCCGGGGCCGGCAGGACCTTCATGAACCTTCGCCGTTCCGCGTCATCGGTTTCCTCGGTGATGTGGCCGAGAATGACCAGCCGCCGCGTGAGGGGTATTGCGCTCATGCCGTGCCTGCCGAGTGCGTCCCATTCGCTCTGCGTCAGTGTGACGGAGACGATCGGCAGTATTTCCTGTTCCTCCTCGGCCAGGTGCTCGATCAGTGTCGGCATTATGGCGTCGATGCGAGCGGCCAGCCGCTCGCCCACAGCCGTGTCCGCGCTCGCCGTCCACGCCGACAACTCCGCGTCGATGGCCGTGACTGTGTCGTCGACCTGCGCGTGCTGCGCATCCATCCGGTCCATCAGCTCCGGGTCGAGCGCGGCTCGCTCACGCAGTAAGGGAAAGAGCAGCTCATCCTCGCCGGTGTGGTGCGTGTGCAGGAAGTCCAACATCTCCCGGGCGTGCGCGCCGATGACCTTGGATCGCGCACGGTCACCGGCCGCCGCGCGCAACAACCGCGGAAGCTGACCGAACTCGCGTCGGAGCACGCGATGGATCAGCACCATCTCATGGGTGTCGAGGCCGGGTCCGGACGGGCTCACCGTGACTCCTCTACGGCCGTGGTGTTCTGGACGGCTTCACGTGCCGTGATCGCCGGCCGGCCGATGAGCTTGACCAGGTCGTCGCTGTCGGTGAACAGCTCTCCGCGGGCCAGCCCGGCATCGGCATCAGCCACCGCGGCGGCCATCTCCGGAGGCAGCCCGGCGCCTGTCAAAGTCGCGGTGTAGTCGGCGACCGGCATGTCCTGGTAGGCGATGTGGGTGCCGAGGACGTCGCTCATCGTGGCGGCGAGCTCGGTCAGGGTGAACGGCATTCCGCCGAGCTCGTAGGTCGCTCCGAGGTGCCCGTCCTGCGTCAGCACCGTGGCGGCGGCGGCCGCGTAGTCGCGCCGGCTGGCCGCGCTGACGAGGCCGTCGTGCGCGCTGCCCAACAATGCGTGGTACCTGGTGATCATCGGGAGCTGGTCGGTGTAGTTCTCCAAGTACCATCCGTTGCGCAGGATGACGAACGCCGAACCGCTGCCGCGCAGGTAGTCCTCGGTGCGGCGATGTTCTTCTGCGAGGGTCATTTGCGCGGTCGGGGCGTTGACGATGCTGGTGTACACGATCTGGGACACACCCGCCCGGGCCGCCGCGTCGATGGCGTTGCGGGCGTTGTCGAACCGCTCCCCCACCGTCGTCGTCGAGACCAGCACCATCGAGTCCGCTCCTGCGAAGGCATCGTCGAGGGTGATCGGGTCGGTGAAGTCAGCGCGCCGTACCGTGACCCCGTCCTGTGCGAGGCCGGTGAGTTTGCCGGTGTCTCGGCCGGTGGCCACGATCTGCGCGGGCGGCGTTCCGGTAGCGAGGAGCTGGTCGACGACGAGCCGGCCGAGGTGACCTGATGCTCCGGTGATGACAGTGGACATGGTGTTTCCCTTTCGATAGGGGTGCGGTGTGAGCGAATCACGGCCTGCGTGAAGGTCGTCGGTGCCCCGCCACTCGAACTAGTCAGCTTTCTTTACTACTGTAGTCATACATCAGCACCGATGGCAACAGCAGCAGGTGCGAAGCCGCTGAGGGGCAGATGGCGCGTGCGGAACGCAGCGAGCGCAGCGCTGCGCACGCGCCGGGGTCGGGTCGGCGGCGACCTGGCTCGGCAGCGTTGGCGTAGGGTGTGAACCTCGTGGGATCAGGTGGGCGATGGGACCGAGGGCGGCATGGACAACGAGCAGCGGGTTGATCTAGGGGTGTCGTTGTTCATCCCGTACCGGTACACCGAGGACCGGGTTTTCCGGGCCCTGCAGGATGCCGGGTTCGATGACTGGACGCTCGCCCAGTGCCGGGTATTTCAACGCATCACCCCGGACGGTTCGCGCCTCACGGACCTCGCTGACCAGGCACAAATGAGCAAGCAGAGCGCAGGCGTGATGGTCGATCAACTGGAACGCCTGGGCTATGTCCGCCGGGTCCCCGACCCCACGGATGGCCGCGCCCGGTTGATCGTGATCGAGCAACG
>DASZNF010000004.1:0-147548 GCA_035551355.1 Pseudonocardiaceae bacterium
CCGCTGCGGCGGGATCCCTCGCCCTCGTGGCCACCAAGGCCGAGCCGCGGGAGTCCAGGCTCGTCGGCATGCACGGCTCACTGACCCCCTCCGAACAGCTCGTGCCCGCCCTCATGTACACGGCGGCGTGAGCGCGCGGACCGGCCGGGACGGCTTGCTGATCAGTGCCCCGGCCCTCGCCGCCGAGCTGGCGGGCAACCCGGTGCCGGTGCTCCTCGACGCGCGCTGGCGCCTGGCCGGCCCGCCCGGCATCGACAGCTACCGTAAGGACCACCTGCCCGGCGCGGTCTTCGCCGACCTGGACCGGGACCTGGCCGGGCCGCCCGCGCCGCCCGCGCCCGGCGGCCGGCACCCGCTGCCGGACCCGGCCGTCTTCCAGGCCGCGATGCGCGCGGCCGGGGTGAGCCGGGACCGGCCGGTCGTGCTGTACGACGACGGCGACGCCATGGCGGCCTCCCGCGGCTGGTGGGTGCTGCGCTACTTCGGCCACCCGGACGTCCGGGTGCTGGACGGCGGCTACCGGGCCTGGACTGCGGCTGACCTACCGGTGACCGAGGACGATCCGGCGCCCGCGCCGGGCGACTTCACCGCCGAGCCCGGTCACCAGCCGCTGCTCGACGCGGCCGGGGCGCAGGCGACGGCGCAGGCCGGCCTGCTCCTCGACGCGCGGGCGGGGGAGCGCTACCGCGGCGAGACCGAGCCGGTCGACCCGAGGGCCGGGCACATCCCGGGTGCGCACTCCGCGCCCACTGTGCAGAACCTGGCCGAGGACGGCACCTTCCGCTCGCCCGCCGAGCTGCGGGCCCGGTTCGCCGAGTTGGGCGCGGACGCGGCCCCGGTCGGCGTGTACTGCGGTTCCGGGGTGACCGCGGCGCACGAGGTGGCCGCGCTGGCCATCGCGGGCATCGACGCGGCGCTGTACCCGGGGTCCTGGTCGCAGTGGGCCAACGATCCGGACCGCCCGGCCGCGACCGGTCCCGAACCGCGCTGAATCCCCCGGATGCGGACTGATCGGACAGGCTCGGGGAAACCCGGGCCTGTTCGGGTTTTGTTATGTGTCACCGGTTTCGACCGCTTTGCCGGGGCCTTGTTATCGTTCGCCGGAGCCGCGGAGAATTCCGGCAGGCGAATCCGGGTGCAAAGGGCGGCGACATGGTGATTATCTGGGGTTTCCGGCGATTCGTCCGGCAGCTGGCCATGGTGATGCTGGTGTGCAGGCAGTGCGGCAACTCCTCGCAGCACGTGCTGCGCAAGTCCAGCCGGTGGTTCACCCTGTTCTGGATTCCGCTGTTCCCGGCCTCGCCTGCGCAGTACACCATCGAGTGCGGCTTCTGCGCGATGGCCAGCCGGGTGACCAAACAGCAGGCCAATGAGCTGCGCGCGCAGGCCCAGCAGCAGCCCTACCCCGGTCAGCAGCCGCCGCCGCAGTTCGGCCAGCAGCCCTACGGCCAGCAGCCCTATGGGCAGCCGGGCCAGCCCCAGCAGCTCGGCCAGCCCCAGCCGCAGTTCGGGCAGCAGCAGTTCGCTCAGCCGCAACCGGCCTACGGTCAGCCCCAGCAGTTCGGCCAGCCGCAACAACAGCCGCAACAACAGTTCGCGCAGCCGCAGCAGTTCGGCCAGCAGCCCTACCCGCAGCAGCAGCCTTACCCGCAGCAGCAGTCGCATCCGCAGCAGCCCTACGGCCAGCAGCAGCCGGTCAGCGGTGGGTTCCCGGCCCAGCAGCAGCCGTACCCGGGCCAGCCCCAGCCACAGCAGTACGGTCAGCAGCCCTACCAGCAGGGCTGATCCGGCTTTCCCGCATCCCGGGAGGGTTCGGCGCGGCGGTGGTGCGTGCGGCAGGGTGGAGGTCAGCCGCCGCGCTCGGCCCCCGGCCGGGAAGGGAGAGTCAGTTCGATGAGCTTCACGATTCCGGGTTATGTCGCGGGCACGTGGGACATCGACCCGGTGCACTCCGATGTATCCTTCGTGGTCCGCCATGTCGGGCTGACCCGGTTCCGGCGCAGCTTCGAGAAGTTCAGCGGCGAGATCGTCACCGCGGAGAACCCGGCGGAATCGTCGGTGACCGCCACGGTCGAGGTGACCTCGCTGGACACCGGGCTCGAGGCGTTCAACCGGCACCTGGCCGGCCCGGACTACCTCGACTACGACAACCACCCGACGGCTGCGTTCCGCTCCACCGGCCTGCGCGCGGCAGAGGAGAACTACGCGCTGGACGGGGAATTGACCCTGCGCGGGGTGACCCGGCCGGTGACGTTCGATGTCGAACTGCTCGGGTTCGGCGAGGGCATGCGCGGCGAACCGAAGACCGCGTTCTCCGCCTCGACCACCATCAACCGCGGGGATTTCGGCCTGCGCGTGGACGGCAAGGTGCCCTCCGGCACGCTGATCATCGGCGAGAAGGTACGCATCCTGCTGGAGATCGAGGCCGTGCTGCGCGGCTGATTCCACGTGGCCAGGCGGAAAATCGATTCGACGGCGGTGCGCGGCGCTGGCACCGTGGCCCACCATGACCGATGTCGAGCTGCTGACCGCCGATGACCTGCGGCTGATGCAGGGTCTGGCCCAGCGGATCACCGCCACCCACCCGGAACTGGTGAACAGCGACGCCTCGTTCGGCGAACTGGCCTGGAACTGGGGCAGGGGACACCTCCGGGACGGCGCGAGCTGGCCCCGCCGGCTGTGGTTGTCCGGCGGGGAGCTGATGGCCTGGGGCTGGGCCCAGCTGCCGCACCAGGAGCGGCGCGGCGACGGATCGGTCCGGAACGTCACCGACGCCTATCTGGTCTATCAGGTCCATCCCGAGCACGCCGGGCTGGTCGACGAGGTGATCGACTGGTTCGACGCCACGGCCGGAAACGTCGAGCGCACGCTGCTGCCCAGCGCGGCCGACGAGTTCGCGCTGGAACGCTGGACGGCGCACGGCTACGCGACCGATCCGGCCGCACTCGGCGACACCGGCCACTGGACCCAGCTCAACGAACGCGACCTCGCCGAAATCGAGAAACCGTTGCTGCCCAACGGATTCCGGTTCCGTGCGGCCGATGAAGCCGGCCCGGGCGCCGCGGTCCAAGCCCATCTGGCCGCCTGGCCGTCCTCGACGTACACGGCCGAAAGCTACGCGGGTGTTCGGCAAACGGAGTCCTATCGCGGCGATCTGCACGTGCTGATCGAGGCGCCGGACGCGACGATGGCCGCCTCGGCGATCATGTGGCTGGACGAGGTGAACCGGACCGTCGAGTTCGAACCGGTCGGAACGCATCCGGGATTCCGGCGGCTGGGGCTGGGCCGGGCGATGCTGCTGCACGGCATGCGACTGGCGCGAGCGGCCGGGGCCGCACACGCGACGGTCGCCTGCTTCGGCGCGCCCGGGCGAGCGCAGGCGCGCGGGCTGTACTACAGCGTCGGATTCCGGGAACTGTCCCGGGACGCGCCGCTGCTCAAGGCCGCCGGCTAAGCCGTATTCATTGGGGCAGCGCTGTTTCCTCGATGTGATCGGGTTCCTCGGTGAGCGAGGCCAGCCGGTCGTCGGGCGCGTTGGCCGGGCGCAGCGCGGACACCGCGACGGTCACCGCGATGTTGGCGGCCAGGGCGATCAGCCCGGCGTTCACCCCGTGCCACGGATCGTGCCCGCCGAACACCATGATCGACACCAGCGCCAGCCCGACCGCCAGCCCGGCCACCGCACCGGCGATGGACATTCGCCGCCACAGCAGGGCGATCAGCACGATCGGCAGCAACTGGGCGATGCCCTCGTAGGACACCACGGACAGTCGCACCAGCACGTTCGGGAACACGTAGGTCATGCCCAGCGCCAGCGCCCCGGCCAGCAGCGTGACCAGCTGGGCCAGTTGCCGTTGCCGGGGCGCGGTGCGCGGATGCAGGCCGAGAACCGACCGGCTCCACAGGGTGCCGATGGTCAGCATGAACACCGCCATGGGCACGATCGAGGACAACGCGCCGGCCGCGCCGACCAGGCCCAGGACCGGCGCGGGCAGCGCGTCCCGGATCATCGCGAACAGCGCCAGATCCGAGTCGCCGAGGTTGGGCACCACGAACAGTGCGGCCATGCCCAGCAACACCGGCACGAACAACAAGACTTGGTAGAACGGCAGGATGATCGCGTTGCGCCGCAACACCTGTGGCCCGCGCGCACCGAGAAAACCCGCCACCTGAGTGGGAAAGATCGGGTAGACCACGCCGTTGAGCACCGCGGTGGAGATGAACCAGCCCAGGCCGTAGACGCCGGTGTGCGGGCCTGGCAGGGTCAGCCACGCCGCCTTCTGCGCGGTCAGCTTGTGCAGCAGACCGCCGAACCCACCGAAGAAATGCACTGGCACGTAAACGAGAACGATGCCGAAGGTGAGCACCACCAGACTGTCCTTGAGCACGGAAACCCAGGCGCTGCCCCGAAGTCCGCTGGCCAGCACGAACGCCTCGCTGACGACGAACGCGATCAGATAGGCCAGACCCAGTCCGATCGCGCCGTAACTCACCGAGGTGACGACCACGCCGAGGCCGGTGATCTGCAACTGGATGTAGGGCAGCATGCACACCGTGGCCAGCACCGCGACCACCGCGCCGAGCCAGGGCGCGCGGAACCGGTGCGCCACCATGTCGCTGACGTTGACCAGGTCGTGGGTGCGGGCGTAGGTCCACAGCATGGGCGCCACCACGTAGCTCACCGCCATGCCGACGGCCAGATAGGCCACCACGTACAGCGCGGAGATGCCGTGCGTGTACGACCAGCCGGCCGCGCCGAGGTAGCTGAAACTGGTGTAGGTCTCACCGGCCATCAGCACCCAGGTCAGCGCCACGCCCATGCTGCGCCCGCCGACCGACCACTCGGCCAGCCCGCGCCGGCTGCGGCCGCGTGCGGCCAGCAGCCCGAGCACCACGGTGGCGGCCAGGAACACGGCCACGATGCCGACGGAAAGCGCCGTCCTCATGAGCGATCCCGTCGGTGCTTCGTCCACAGTGGATCGCGGCGCGCGGCCAGCCACCCGAACAGCGGCGTGCACAGCGTGGCGAACAGCAGCCACAGCACGGAGAACGGCACGCCGAACAACACCGGGGTGAGCCGGTTGGTGAACGGCAGGGCCACCAGATACAGCGTCGGCGGGCCGAGCAGCCACAGCAACGATTTTCGGTTACCGGACACGCGTCGCACTCCCCGAACTCAGCACAGACTCGGCCAGGACGGCGGTTCGGGCCGGATTCTCTCGTAGGCCGCGGCCATCCGCAGCACGCCGAGATCGTCGAACCGGTGCCCGGCGATCTGCAGCCCGATGGGCAGCCCGGATTCGGTCCGGCCACAGTCGATCGACACCGCGGGCTGGCCGGACATGTTGTACGGCACGGTGAACGCGATGTGCTCGAACGGCCGCCGCGGATCGCCGGTGGGGTAGCTCAGCTCGGCGGCGAACGCGGGCACCGGGCAGACCGGGGAGAGCAGGTAGTCGTACCCGGCGATGGCCGAGGTGGCCGCGACCGCCATGGCGTCCATCTGGCTGTGTCCGTGGAAAACCGTTGCGCCGTCGAGGTTTTCGCCGCCCTGCGCCCAGTCCAGGATCTGCGGCAGGATCTTGTCCTGGTCGGATGCGGACAGCGCGCCGATGTCCTGCCAGGCCCGCACCCGCCAGAAATCGTTGAGCCCGGCCAACATCCGCTCGGTGAGAAACGGCGGCACCGGTTCGACCACCGCACCGGCCGCCGCGAGCTGCTCGGCCGCGGCGTGCACCGCGGCGGCCACCTCGGGATCGACCGGCAGGCCCAGTTCCGGCTCGACCAACAGCCCGAAACGCTTCCCGCCAAGCGAGGATGCCAAGTCCTGCCAGGGAATATCGGCCGACGGCAGCGCGGTGTGGTCGCGCGGATCGGGCGCGGCCACCACCGACATCAGCAGCGCGGCGTCGGCCACCGTGCGGGTCAGCGGGCCGATCACCCGGCCGGCATACGGCGGATACACCGGAACCCGGCCCTGGCTGGGTTTCACCCCGACCAGCCCGCAGAACGACGCGGGCAACCGGATCGAACCGCCGATGTCGGTGCCCAGGTGCAGCGGCCCGTACCCGGCGGCGGCCGCTGCGGCCGCGCCCGCGCTGGACCCGCCCGGGGTGCGGGTCAGATCCCACGGATTGCGGGTCAACGGGTGGAAACTGGACGTGCTCGAGGTGAGCATGCCGTAGTCGGGCATGGTGGTCTTGCCGTAGAGCACCGCGCCGCTCTCCCGCAGGCGCGCGGCGGCCGGCGCGTCCCGCTCGGCCGGATTCAGCGGCGTGGCCGCGCTGCCCAGCGGCACCGGCACGCCCCGGGTGGCGATGTTCTCCTTGACACTGACCGGAACCCCGTCCACCGGCCCGGCCGGTTCGCCCCGCAGCCAGCGCTGGTTGGACTGCTCCGCGGCGGCGCGGGCGCCGTCCGGATCCAGTGCGTAGGTGGCGCGCAGGCTCGGCTCGGCCCCGGCGATCCGGGCCAGCACCGAGTCGAGCACCTCGGCCGGGCTGAACGTGCCCGCGCGGTATCCGGCCACCAGGTCCACTGCGGACACTTCGGCCAGCTCGGTCATCCGGTCACCTCTCCCCAGCGCGCCTGTCCGCTCGGGATTGTGCCACGGGACAGGTGAAAAAGATCGTCTGGAACGCGGACGCGGACAACCCCGGGCAGGTCAGCTCCGCAGGTAGGCGGTCTGCACACCCCTCATCCCTGCCCGCGTTCCCTTCGCCGGTCGGTGAACTCCGTGCGACCATCCGGTCACACCGCCACCCACTTGGCCGATACCCACAACTGGGCCGACCCCGCCGCACGTGACCAGGTTCTCATCGTGAACGGCTGGGACGGTTGGGCCGAACCCGCGCGTCAGGCCGGGCGTTTGGAGGGTTCCCACAAAAATCGGGGCCAGGCTCGCTACACGCCGGATGATCGCGCTACCGGCCGGTAAACGACATGCTGGTCGGTGGCCAACGCTGCCACTGTCGTCTGTCGTCGATTTTGTGAGGCTCGGTTCGGTGTTCAGTCGTGTCGCGATCGTCAACCGGGGAGAGGCCGCGATGCGGCTCATCCACGCCGTCGGTGAGCTCAACGCGGAGGGCGGGCCGCAGCTGGAAACCGTGGCCCTGTACACCGACGCCGATGCCACCGCCACCTTCGTGCGGGAGGCCGACCTCACCTATGACCTCGGCCCGGCCGCGGCCCGGCCGTACCTGAACCTGGAGGTGCTGGAGCGGGCGCTGGTCGCTGTCGGCGCGGACGCGGTGTGGGTCGGCTGGGGCTTCGTCGCCGAGGACCCGGCGTTCGCCGAGCTGTGCCAGCGGCTGGGCATCACCTTCATCGGCCCGGACCCCGAGGCGATGCGCAAGCTGGGCGACAAGATCGGCGCCAAGCTGATCGCCGAGGAGGTCGGCGTCCCGGTCGCGCCGTGGAGTCGCGGCCCGGTGGCCGATCTGGACGCTGCGCTGGCCGCGGCCGCGAAGATCGGCTACCCGTTGATGCTCAAGGCCACCGCCGGGGGCGGCGGGCGCGGCATCCGGGTGGTCACCACCCCGGCCGAGCTCACCGACGCCTACGAGCGCACCAGCCTGGAGGCGCAGCGCGCGTTCGGCAGCGGCGTGGTGTTCCTGGAGCGCCTGGTCACCGGCGCCCGGCACGTCGAGGTCCAGGTCATCGCCGACGGCCAGGGCGCGGCCTGGGCGCTGGGCGTGCGGGACTGCTCGGTGCAGCGGCGCAACCAGAAGATCATCGAGGAGTCCGCCTCCCCCGTGCTCTCGGCCGAGCAGGCGGCCGAGCTCAAGGCCTCGGCCGAGCGGCTGGCGCTGGCCGTGGGCTACCGCGGCGCGGCCACCGTGGAGTTCCTGTACCACCCCAAGGACCAGCTGTTCGCCTTCCTCGAGGTGAACACCCGGCTGCAGGTCGAGCACCCGATCACCGAGACCACCACCGGCATGGACCTGGTCAAGGCCCAGCTGCACGTGGCCTCCGGCGGCAAGCTGACCGGTGAACCGCCCGCCGAGCTCGGGCACGCGGTGGAGGCCCGGCTCAACGCCGAGGACCCGGACCGCGACTTCGCTCCCGCCCCGGGCCGCATCGCGCTGCTGGACCTGCCGGCCGGGCCGGGGATCCGGGTGGACACCGGGGTCAGCGAGGGCGACACCATCCCGGCCGACTTCGACTCGATGATCGCCAAGATCATCGCCTACGGCCGCACCCGCGCGGAGGCGCTGGCCCGCCTGCGCCGCGCGATGCGCGAGACCACCGTCCTCATCGAGGGCGGCACCACCAACAAGAGCTTCGTGCTGGACCTGCTGGACGAGCCGGAGATCGTGGACGGCAGCGCGGACACCGGCTGGATCGACCGGGTCCGGGCCGAGGGCCGCCTGGTGTCCCAGCAGCACTCCGGGGTGGCGCTGGCGACCGCGGCGATCGAGGCCTACCAGGACGAGAAGCAGGTCGAACTGCAGCGGCTGCTGGAGACCGCGCACGGCGGCCGCCCGCAGGTGCAGCACGAGAGCGGTCGGCCGATCGAGCTGACCCTGCGCGGCGCGGGCTACCGGCTGACCGTGGCCGAGACCGGCCCCAGCCGCTACCGCGTCGGGTTCGTCACCGGCGATGAGGTGCGCACGGTCGAAGCCGTGCTGGAGCGGTTCGACGAGCACACCGGCCAGATCCACCTCAACGGCCACCGGTTCCGGCTGGTCACCGGCACGCACGGGCCGATCCACCTGGTGGAGATCGACGGGGTCACCCACCGGGTCAGCCAGGACGAGGGCGGCGTGCTGCGCTCCCCGGCGCCCGCGCTGGTGGTGGCCACCCCGCTGGCGGCCGGCGACGAGGTCGAGGCGGGCGCCCCGGTGCTGGTGCTGGAGAGCATGAAGATGGAGACGGTGCTGCGCGCGCCGTTTCACGCCCGGCTACGGGAAATCGTGGTGTCGGTGGGCAGCCAGGTCGGCACCGGCGCGCCGCTGCTGCGGCTGGAACCGGTCGGCGAGGCCGAGGCCGAGGCCGACACCTCGGTCGGCGCGGTCGAACTGGACCTGCCGGCCGAGCCTGCGGACCTGGCCGCCGAGCACCGGGTGGAGCGGGGCCTGGCCGAGCTGAGCGGCATGCTGCTCGGCTTCGACATCGACCCGGCCGACGGCGGCCGCCCGCTGACCGCCTATCTGGCCGCGCGGGCCGAACTGGCCCAGCGGCCGCTGGCCGCCGAGGTCGGCCTGCTCGACGCGTTCGCCGACCTCTCGGAGCTCTCCCGCAACAAACCCGAGGGCGAGGAGACCAAGAACGACACCCGGGTGCACAGCCCGCGCGAGCACTTCCACGCCTACCTGCAGAGCCTGGACGCCGAGCGGGCCGGGCTGGCCGAGTCCTTCCAGGACAAGCTGATCCGGGTGCTGGCGCACTACGGCGTGGACGGGCTGGACCGCACCGCCGCGCTGGAGGAGGCGGTATTCCGGATCTTCCTGGCCCAGCAGCGGGCCGGGTCGGACGCCGCGGTGATCACCGCGGTGCTACGCCAGTGGCTGACCGAGGCCCCGCCCGGCGGCGAGCTGCGGGAGACCGTGGGCAAGGCGTTGCAGCGGCTGATCGTGGCCACCCAGCTGCGCTTCCCGGCGATCGGCGATCTGGCCCGGGGCCTGGTGTTCCGCTGGTTCGCCCAGCCGATGCTGCGCCGCGGCCGGGCCGAGGTCTACGCCCGCGTGCGCCGCCAGCTGGCCTACCTCGACCAGCACCCGGACGCGGCCGACCGGGACGAGCGGATCGCCGACATGGTGGCCAGTCCGGAGCCGCTGGTGCGGCTGCTGGGCCAGCGCCTTGACCGGCCGGGCGCGGACGCAGGCCCGCTGCTGGAAGTGCTGTGCCGCCGCTACTACCGCGAGCACGGGCTGACCGGGGTGATCTGCGCGCCGATCGAGGACCGGCCGTTCGTCACCGGCGGTTTCGAGGTGGACGGCCAGGCCCAGCGGCTGCTGGCCACCGTCGCCGACTTCGCCGACCTGTCCCGGGCGCTGGCCACGGTCACCGAACTGGCCGAGGACCACCCGGACGGCTCGGTGCTGGTGGCCGACATCTACCTGTCCTGGACCGGCCAGCCCGCCGACGCCGAGGACATGGCCGGCGAACTGGCCACGGTGCTGGCCGCCGCGCAGTGGCCGGCCGGGCTGCGCCGGATCACCCTGACCGTGGCCGGCAGCAGCGGCGCGGTGCTGCACCACCATTTCACCTTCGAACCGGCCGAGTCCGGGCTGGCCGAGGACCGGCTGATCCGCGGCCTGCACCCGCTGATCGGGCAGCGCCTGCAACTGCACCGGCTGCGCGATTTCGACCTGACCCGGCTGCCCTCGGCCGACGAGGACGTGTACCTGCTGCGCTGTGTCGCGCCGAAGAACCCGTCGGACGAGCGGCTGGTGGCCATGGCGCAGGTCCGCGATCTGACCCCGCTGCGCGACGCCGAGGGCCGCATCCTGGCGCTGCCCGCGGTGGAGGGCGCGCTGTCGGCCTGCCTGGACGCGATCCGCAACGTGCAGGCCCAGCGCTCGGCCAAGAAACGCCTGGACACCAACCGGATCGTGCTCTACGTGTGGCCTCCGGCCGACCTGCGGCCGGAGGACCTGGACGCGGTCGCCCAGCGCGTGGTGCCCACCACCGCCGGGGCCGGCGTGGAAGAGGTGCTGTTCCTGGGCCGGCGGCGCGACCCGGAGACCCGGCAGCTGCGCCAGCTGGCCGTGCGGGTGTCCTACGACGTGGCCTCGGGTGTGCGGCTGGCCGCCATCGAACCGCCGACCGAGCCGGTCCAGCCGCTGGACGACTACGGGCAGAAGGTGTTGCGGGCCCGGCGACGCGGCACGGTCTACCCGTACGAGCTGACCGGCATGATCGCCGGGCCGGGCGGGTCGTTCACCGAGCACGACCTGGACGACTCGGGCGCCCTGGTGCCGGTGGACCGGCCCAAGGGCCTGAACAAGGCCGGGATCGTGGCCGGGGTGGCGACCACGCCGACCGAGCGCTACCCGGAGGGCATGACCCGGGTGGTGCTGCTGGGCGATCCGACCAAGGCGCTGGGCGCGCTGTCCGAACCGGAGTGCGCCCGGGTGATCGCGGCACTGGACCTGGCCACCCGCCTGCGGGTGCCGGTGGAGTGGTACGCGCTGTCCGCGGGGGCGCGGATCGCGATGGACTCGGGCACCGAGAACATGGACTGGATCGCCGCGGCGCTGCGCCACATCGTGCACTTCACCCAGGACGGCGGCGAGATCAACATCGTGGTCGCCGGCATCAACGTGGGCGCCCAGCCGTACTGGAACGCCGAAGCCACGATGCTCATGCACACCAAGGGAATCCTGGTGATGACCCCCGACTCGGCGATGGTGCTGACCGGCAAGCAATCGCTGGACTTCTCCGGTGGCGTGTCGGCCGAGGACAACTTCGGCATCGGCGGCTACGACCGGGTGATGGGCCCCAACGGTCAGGCGCAGTACTGGGCGCCGGACCTGCGGGCCGCGGCCGGGGTGCTGCTGGCCCACTACGACCACACCTACGTGCTGCCTGGCGAGGACGGGCCGCGCAAGGCGGTCAGCGCCGACCCGGTCGACCGGGACATCTCCGACTACCCGCATGCCGTGGTGGGCAGCGACTTCACCACGGTCGGGCAGATCTTCGCCAAGGCCACCAACCCGGACCGCAAGAAGCCCTTCGACATCCGCACCGTGATGCGCGCGGTGGCCGACCAGGACCACCCGATCCTGGAACGCTGGGCCGGGATGGCCGACGCGGAGACCGCGGTGACCCAGGACGTGCACCTGGGCGGGCGGCCGGTGTGCCTGGTCGGCATCGAGTCGCGGTCGGTGCCGCGCCGTGGTTTCCCGCCCACCGACGGTCCGGACACCTACACCGCGGGCACGCTGTTCCCGCGCTCGTCCAAGAAGGTGGCGCGGGCGATCAACGCGGCCAGCGGGAACCGGCCGCTGGTGGTGCTGGCCAACCTGTCCGGGTTCGACGGATCGCCGGAGTCGATGCGCAAGCTGCAACTGGAGTACGGCGCGGAGATCGGCCGGGCCATCGTGAACTTCCGTGGCCCCATCGTGTTCTGCGTCATCTCCCGGTACCACGGTGGCGCGTTCGTGGTGTTCTCCAAGACGCTCAACCCGAACATGACCGTGCTGGCCGTCGACGGCTCGTTCGCCTCGGTGCTGGGCGGCGCGCCCGCGGCCGCGGTGGTGTTCGCGGCCGAGGTGAACTCGCGTACCGCGGCCGATCCGAGGGTGGCCGAGCTGACCGCGGCCATCGCCGCGGCCGACGGCGCCGAGCGGGCCGTGCTGAGCACCCGGCTGGCCGACGTGCGGGTCTCGGTGCGGGCGGAGAAGCTGGGCGAGGTGGCCACCGAGTTCGACGGGGTGCACTCCATCCAGCGGGCCCAGCGGGTCGGCTCGGTGGACGCGATCATCCGGCCGGAGGAGTTGCGGCCGCAGCTGATCGCCGCGGTGGAGCGCGGCCTGGGCCGCTCGTAAGGCGCTTTCGCCAGACCGGAAACGCCGGGTGTGGTGCCAGCCGCGCCCGGCGTTTCCGGTTCAGTGGCCGGAAATCCGGTCGGCCACCCGCGCGATGACCGAGGATTTCGGTGTGCCCGCGCGGGTTTCCCGGCGGTCGGCGGTGCGGTAGGCGGCGTAGATCGCCTGGACTCCCAGCCACCGCAACGGTTCCGGCTCCCAGCCGCGCACCCGCCGGTTCACCCAGGGCAGCCCGGTCAGCTCGGTGTCGTTACCCAGCACCAGATCGCGCAGCGTGCGGCCGGCCAGGTTGGTGGTGGTCACCCCGTGGCCGACGTAACCGCCGGCCCAGCCCAGTCCGGTGGTGTGGTCCAGACCCACCGTGGCGCACCAGTCCCGCGGCACCGCGAGCACCCCCGACCAGGCGTGCTCGATCCGGGTTTCGGTCAACGCCGGCCAGAACCGGATCAGGATGTCGCGCAGCGCGGCGACCGTGCGCACCGAGGTCTGGCCGTCGGCGTCGGTGCGGGAGCCGTACTTGTAGGGCACGCCCCGGCCGCCGATGGCGATCCGATCGTCCGCGGTGCGCTGGGCGTACATGTAGGCGTGCGCCTCGTCGCCCAGCACTTCCCGGCGCGCCCAGCCGATTTCCGCCCACACCTGTTCCGGCAGCGGTTCGGTGACGATCATCGAGGAGTTCATCGGCAGCCACTGCCTGCGCAGACCGGGCAGCCCGGCGGTGAACCCCTCGGTGGCGCGCAGCACGAACCGCGCCCGCACCTCGCCGTGCGGCGTGCTCACCCGATGCGGCGCGATCGAGGTGACCGGCGTGTCCTCGTAGATCGGCACACCCAGCGCGGTGACCGCCTCGGCCAGGCCGCGCACCAGCTTCGCCGGGTGGATCCGCGCGCAGTTCGGGTGGTACATCCCGCCGACCGTGCCCGCGATCCGGATCCGCGCCGCCAGCTGCTCGGCGTTCAGCAGCAGACAGTTCCGTTGCCCCCAGCGGGTTTCCTGCTCGGTGGCGGCCTGCAGCCGGGCCCACTGGGCCGGGCTGGTGGCCACGGTGAGCACCCCGCCCCTGACGATGTCGGCGTCGATCTTTTCCTTCGCGGCCACCGAGATCACCTCGTGCACCGAGGCGATCATGGCCTGCTGCAAGAACATCGTGGCCTGCTCACCCGCGGCCTCGGCGTAGCGCGCCGCCGAACCCGCGATGGCCGAGGTGAGCCAGCCGCCGTTGCGCCCGGACGCCCCGTACCCGGCGAACCTCCGCTCCAGCACCACGACCCGCAACTCCGGCGCGGCCCGCTTGAGGTAGTAGGCGGTCCACAGCCCGGTGAACCCGGCGCCGATCACACATACGTCGGTCTCGATCGGGCCGGGCAGCGGCACTCTCGGCTCGGGCGGGCCGCCCAGTTGGGTGTGCCAGAACGACACCTCGCCGTTGCGCATGCCGGGCACATTACGCCGTATGCCCGTGCGTCGAGCCCGGCCGAACGGCGACGATCACCCACGCCGCCCCACCGCAGCCGGGGATCAAACCCCGGGCAGCACTGGCCCCTCGCCCTTGACGCGGCGCCACCGCCCATCGCGGCTCTGGGGAAGTGCCGGGGGGTGCCGACCGCGCACAGTGCTGTTCAGCTGCAACCGGCTTCGAGCACGTTCACCCGCATCGGCACGGTCGCGCGGTCACAGCGCGCCGATCTGCCCCACCGACGTGATGGTGACCGCGGCCGCCCCGGTCTCGTCGGACGCGGCCAGGTCGATCTCGGCGGTGATCTGCCAGTCGTGATCGCCGACCGGGTCGTCCAGGACCTGCCGCACCGACCAGTTCTGCTCGCCCTCCTCGAGAATGAACAGTTGCGGTCCGCGGGCATCCGGGCCGGCGCCGATCTCGTCGTGCTCGGCGAAGTAGGGGGCCAGCGCGTCCTGCCAGGCTTCGGCGTCCCAGCCTGCCTCGGCGTCCAGTTCGCCCAACGCCTCCCAGTCGTGCCGGGCGGCCAGTTCCACCCGGCGGAACAGCGCGTTGCGCACCAGCACCCGGAACGCCCGCAGGTTGCGGGTGACCGCGGGCGGCCGCTCGTCCACCGGCGCCTCTTCGCCCGGGTTGCGCAACTTCTCCCACTCGTCCAGCAGGCTGGAGTCGACCTGGCGGACCAGTTCGCCCAGCCATTCGACCAGGTCGTTGAGCTCCTCGGTCTTGGCCTCGTCCGGCACGGTCTGGCGCACCGCGCGGTAGGCGTCGGCCAGATAGCGCAGCACCAACCCCTCCGATCGGGCCAGGCCGTAGAACCCGATGTACTCCACGAAGGTCATGGCCCGCTCGAACATGTCGCGCACCACGGACTTGGGGGAGAGATGGTGTTCGGCCACCCAGGGGTGCCCGCGCCGGTAGGTCCAGTACGCCGCCTCCAGCAATTCGGCCAGCGGCTTGGGGTAGGTGACGTCCTCCAGCAGCGCCATCCGGTCGTCGTACTCGATGCCGTCGGCCTTCATCTGCTGCACGGCCTCGCCGCGCGCCTTGAACTGCTGCGCCGAGAGAACCTGGCGCGGATCGTCCAAAGTGGACTCGATGATGGACAGCACATCCAGCCCGTAGCTCGGCGACTCGCGGTCCAGCAGCTCCACCGAGGCCAGCGCCAGCGGGGACAGCGGCTGGTTGAGCGCGAAGTCCAGTTGCAGATCGCCGACGACGCGGAAGCGCCGTCCGGTCTCGTCCGGCTCCGGCAGGCGTTCCACCACGCCCGCGGCCAGCAGCGCGCGGTAGATGGCGAATGCGCGCAGGATGTGTTTGCGCTGCCGCTCGGGCGGTTCGTGGTTGTCGGTGAGCAGGTGCTTCATGGCCGCGAACGCGTCGCCCGGCCGGCTGATCACGTTGAGCAGCATGCCGTGGCTGACCCGAAAACTGGAGGCCAGCGGCTCCGGCTCGGCGCCGACCAGCCGCTCGAAGGTCGGCTCGCCCCAGGACACGAATCCCTCGGGCGGCTTCTTGCGCACCACCTTGCGCCGCTTCTTCGGGTCGTCGCCCGCCTTGGCCAGTGCTTTCTCGTTCTCCACCACGTGTTCGGGCGCCTGCACGACCACGGTGCCCACCGTGTCGTACCCGGCCCGGCCGGCCCGCCCGGCGATCTGGTGGAACTCCCGAGCGTTGAGGTGCCGGGTGCGCACACCGTCGTATTTGGACAGTGCGGTGAACAGCACGGTGCGGATCGGCACGTTGATGCCGACCCCGAGGGTGTCCGTGCCGCACACGATCTTCAGCATCCCGGCCTGCGCCAACCGCTCCACCAGCCGCCGGTACTTGGGCAGCATGCCGGCGTGGTGCACGCCGATGCCGTGCCGCACCAGCCGGGACAGGGTGCGGCCGAACCCGGCGGTGAACCGGAAATTGCCGATCAGCTCGGCGATCGCGTCCTTTTCCGCGCGGGTGCACACGTTCAGGCTCATCAGCGCCTGCGCCCGTTCCAGCGCGGCCGCCTGGGTGAAGTGCACGACGTACACCGGCGCGCCGTGGGTGACCAGCAGTTCTTCCAGGGTTTCCTGCACCGGGGTGAGCACCCAGCGGTAGGTCAGCGGCACCGGCCGCTCCACCGAGGTGATCGCCTCGGTCAGCCGCCCGGTGCGCCGGGACAGGTCGTCCACGAACCGGGTGGTGTCGCCCAGCGTCGCCGACATCAGCAGGAACTGCGCGTGCGGCAGCTCGATGATCGGCACCTGCCAGGCCCAGCCGCGGTCGGGTTCGGCGTAGAAGTGGAACTCGTCCATGATCACCGTGCCGACATCGGCGTCCGCGCCGTCGCGCAGCGCGATGTTGGCCAGGATCTCGGCGGTGCAGCAGATGATCGGCGCGCCCTGGTTCACGCTGGAATCGCCGGTCATCATGCCGACGTTGGCCGCGCCGAAGGTGGCGCACAGATCGAAGAACTTCTCCGACACCAGGGCTTTGATCGGCGCGGTGTAGAAACTGCGCCGCCCGCGGGCCAGCGGCGCGCTGTGTTGGTTGTTCGCCAGTGCGGCACGGTGTTGGTTGTTCGCCAGTGCGGCGCTGTATTGGTTGTTCGCCAGTGCGGCGAAGTGCGCGCCCACCGCGACCAGGCTTTTCCCCGAGCCGGTGGGGGTGGACAGGATGACGTTGTTGCCCGACACCAGTTCGATCAGCGCCTCGGCCTGGGCCGGATACAGGTCCAGGCCCCGTTCCGCCGCCCAGCCGGAGAACGTGTCGTAGATGGTGTCCGGATCGGGCTCGGCGGGGATCAGGTCGAAAAGCGTCATGATGACACTGATCGTGCCTGGTCAACCCTTCCGGTGCACACCCGGGGTCGGCACGCGGTTTCCTACGCCGAGTCGCGGGTGACCAGTTCGGTGTCCAGCACCACGTGCACCGGCGCGTGGTCGCGCTGCCCGGCCAGGCCGAGCACCTCGGTGACCATCCGCGCGCCCATCGCGTCGATCGGCTGGCGCACCGTGGTCAGCTGCGGTTCGGTGTGCTGGGCCAGCGGCGAGTCGTCGAAACCGACCACCGCCACGTCCTCGGGCACCCGTCTGCCCCGGCGGCGCAGCGCGCGCAGCACCCCGCCGGCCATCAGGTCCGACGCGGCGAACACCGCGTCCACGCCGGGATTCCGGTCCAGGATGCGGTAGGTGGCGTGTTCGGCCGACACCCGGCCGAAATCGCCGTAGCCGATCAGGCCGGAGTCGTCGAACCCGGCCGCGGCCAGCGTCTTGCGGTACCCGGCCAGCCGGTCCACGCCCGCGCTCATGTCGGTCGGCCCGGCCACCGTGGCGATGCAGTCCCGGCCCTGGGTCAGCAGGTGGCCCACCGCGCGCTCCGCGCCGCCCACGTTGTCGGCGTCCACATAGGACAGGTTGGGTCCGGAGTCGAGCGGCCGGCCGCACAGCACCGTGGGCACGCCCAGTTGATCGAGCGATTCGGGCAGCTTCCCGTGCACACTCACGAACAGCGCGCCGTCCACGTGCCCGCCGCGCACGTATTTCGACACCGCGCGGTAGTCCCGGGCCGCGTGCACGGTCAGCAGCACCAACTGCATGTCCGCGGCGACCAGTTCCCGGCTGACGCTCCAGAGCATGCGGGCGAAGAACGGGTCGGCGAACACCCGGATGTCGTCCTCGCACACCACGAACGCGACCGAACCGGTGCGGTCCCGGGACGCGCGCGGGGCACGATTGCGCACATAGCCCAGTTCGGCGATGGCCTGTTCCACCTGGTGGCGGGTTTCCGGGCGCACCCGGGCGGAACCGGTCAGCACGCGCGAAGCGGTCGCGCAGGACACACCTGCGGTGCGAGCCACATCGGCCAGCGTGGGCGGTGTGTGTTGCGGCGGCATGGGGTCCGGAGCCGGCGCGGACAAGGCAGCCTGCGAACGGGACACCGAATGCCTCCCCGGAGCATTGTTGGCCATCCGTAATCGCGTTGTCACGCAACAGAAAATTTGATGCTTTCGTGTCATCCGGGCTGTGTCAATGCTCCGATTGCCGGTACGGCCGCGCCGTCCGATCCGGGTGGTCGCGTTCGGGCAAACGGATGTACGGTGCGGGTATTATGGCGGCCATGAAGGTCCGGTTCGGTGTCGGTCTCGGCGCGGGCACCGCGCCGGCGGAGTTCGGCGGCGTCGTGGATCGGTTGGAACGGCTCGGGATCGACTCGCTGTGGCTGTCCGAACAGGTGTACTCGGCGGCGGTGGATCCGTTCGTGGGCTTGGCCTACGCGCTCTCCCGCACCAGCGCGCTGAAGGTCGGCACCTCGGTGGCGGTGCTGCCCGGCCGGCATCCGGTGCTGGTGGCCAAACAACTCGCCTCGTTGGCCGCGCTGGCCCCGAAACGGGTGTTGCCGGTGTTCGGCCTTCGCCCGGCCCGATCCACGGAACACGGCCTGTTTCCGGTACCACAAGGCCGCAGGGCCGCGGTGTTCGACGAATCGCTGCGGCTGCTGAAATCCTTGCTGAGCAACGAAAGCGTCGATTTCGACGGCGAGTTCTTCAGCGTCGGGAGCGCCCGGATCGGCCCGCTGCCGGCCAAGCCGCTGGACATCTGGCTCGGCGGCACCGCGCCGGGCGGTCTGCGCCGGGTCGGGCGGTTCGGCGATGGCTGGCTGGGCAGTTTCCTGTCCCCGGTCGACGCCGGGCGCGCGGTGACCACGATCAAGGCGGCGGCCGCGGAGGCGGGCCGGGAGATCGAGGAGGACCACTTCGGCATCAGCCTGTCGCTGGCCGAGGACGGCATCTCCGACGAACTGGCCGCGGTGCTGCGGCAGCGCAACCCGCACACCGATCCCCGCGACCTGATCGCGACCAGCTGGTCCGAGCTGCACCGGCAGCTGGATGGCTACCTGGCCAACGGGCTGACCAAGTTCGTGCTCTACCACCGCGGGCCCGGCCCGTTCGATGAGTTCGCCGACCGGTTCGCCGCCGAACTGCTCCCGCGCCAGAACTGAAGTCAGGCGGCCAGCTGCGGGTAGAGCGCGGTGATGCCCTCGCTCAGCCCGGCCTTGACCTGCTTGCTCAACTCGTCGGCCAGCACCTCGTATTCGCCGTTGGCCACCCCGTCCAGCGCGGCGGCCACCACATCCGCCGCGGCGATCTTGGGCGAGGTGACGTGCGCGGCCATGTCGGTGTCGATGTAGCCGACGTGCACGCCGACCACCTGCACGTGCTGGGGCGCCAGTTCCAGCCGCAGCGAGTTGGTCGCGCTCCACAGCGCCGCCTTGGTGGCGCTGTAGGAGTTGCCGATGCCCACCCAGGACAGCACCGAGTGGATGTTGACCAGCGCGCCGCCGCCGTTGGCCACGATCAACGGCGCGATGGCCCGGGTGACCCGCAGCGGGCCGAAGTAGTTGGTGTCGAACTCCCGGTCGATCGCGTCCAGGTCGCCGGTCAGCAGCGACTCGCTGGCCGCGACGCCCGCGTTGTTCACCAGCACTGTCACGTCGCTGACCTGCGCCGCCGCCGCGGCGACCGACTCGGGGTCGGTCACGTCCAGCGCCAGCGGCACCACCCGCGGGTCGCTGGCGTCCACCGTGTGCGGATCCCGGGCGGTGGCGTAGACCCTGGCCGCGCCGCGGGCCAGCAGCTCGGTCACGAACGCCCGGCCCAGGCCCCGGGACGCCCCGGTGACCAGTGCGGTCTGTCCCTTGATGTCCGTCATGTCGACCATCCCTCTCGGCAGAAGTAAACGAAATCGTTTACATCGGTGAGAGTAAACGAGTTCGTTTACTTTTCGCAAGGGCCCGCCTAGCATGTGAGCATGAGCACGGCCGGACGGAGCAAGCCACGAGAGCGGGTGCTGGACACCGCGAGCACGCTGTTCTACCGCGAGGGCATCCACGCGGTCAGCATCGACCGGCTGTGCGCCGAGGCCCACGTGTCCAAACGTTCGCTGTACCAGTACTTCGAGAACCGGGACGCGATCCTCACCGAGATGCTGCGCTCGCGCGGAGCGGCCATGGCCGAGGGTGTGGTGCCGGCCGAGGACGACGTGCGCACGCCCCGGCAGCGGATGCTGGCCGTGTTCGACATCCAGCGCACCCGGTCCGGCTCCCCGGACTACCTCGGCTGCCCGTTCGCCAACACCGCGATCGAACTGAAGGACCGGGCCCATCCGGCGACCGTCGCCGCCCGGGCCTACAAGCAGGAACTCACCGCGTTCTTCCACCGCCAGGCGCAACTCGGCGGCGCGGCCGACCCCGGGTTGCTGGCCACCCAGCTGACCGTGCTGTTCGACGGGGCCAGCGCACAGGCGGTGCTCAACGGCGAGTTGTCCGACGCGACGCGCAAGGCCGCGGACACGCTGCTGTCCGCGGGCGGGGTCGGCTGACCCTGCCCGCGGACGACACCGCCGAGCTTCAGCTGATCGCCACGTCGTCGGCGTAGATGGTGCCCTGGCCGTACCAGCCGTGCAGGTAGACGGTCACCTGACTGGTGCTCGCCCCGGTGGTGAACGTGGTGGACAACTGGGCCCAGCCGGCCGATGAGGCCCAGGTGCTGGTGTCCGAGGTGCCGGTGCCGGAGTCCCCGAGATAGGCGTAGTCGCCCTGCACCCACGCGGTCAGCGTGTAGGTATGGCTGGGCGACACACTGATCGTCTGGGTGCACTGGGCGTCGTCGGAGCCGGTCGGGGTGGCGGCCAGCGCATGGCTGCCGGAGTGCACCGGGCTGCTCACCACGCTGTCGGTGCCCGCGTCACAGGTCCACGGCGACAGCCCGCCGCTCTCCAGGCCGCCGTTGGTCAGCCCGTTGACCGTGGTCGGCGGCGAGGTCGTGGTGGTCGTGGTCGTCGTGGTGGTGGTGGTGGTCGTGCCGCCACCGCCGCCGCTGGTGCCCGAGCCGGCGTACTGGTCGAAGATCTTGGTGAAGTCCAGCTTGGCCGAGCTGATCTCGGTGCACGCAGGCAGTCCGCTGACCGAGCCGGAACAGGGCTGGTCCCGGTCCACCGACCAGAACGCCAGCCGGCCCACCCCGTTGCTCTTGGCGAAGCTGACCACGGTCTGCGCGTTGGCCTCGCTGAACACCTCGGCCGAATCGTCGTTCTGGCCGATCATCGGGGTGATGCCGATGTTGGCGTAGGTGTCGCCCGACCACAGGGTCTTGGCGTAGGTGAGGGTGTCCGCGGCGGCCTGGGTGGCGTAGGCGCCCATGTCCGGGTTGGTGTCCCAGGTGCCGTAGTAGTCCATGGCCATCACGTTGATCAGGTCGATCCGGGCGCCGTCGGACTTGGCCGCGGCCAGGAAGGCCTGGCCGTAGTTGTCCGGCCCGTTGGGCTCGACCGGGATGGTGACCGACACGGTCAGCCCGGAGTTGGCCGCCTCCAGTGCCTTGATCGCCTGGAACCGCAGGTTCAGCGAGGTCGTGTCGGCGATGGCCGCGCCCTCCACGTCGAAGTCGATGTGGTCGACCCCCAGGTCGGTGATGACCGACTGGTAGGCGGCGGTGAGCTGACTGAGGGTGGTGCAGGACTGGGCCAGTTCCACCCCGCTGGCGCCGCCGAAGGACACGATCGGCACGGCGCCGGCCGAGCGGGCCGAGGAGATCTCGCCGCTGACCGTCGGGTCATTGCTGACCGGCAGGGTGTCGCCCCAGATCGGGGTGCAGCCGCTGCCGATGACGAACGCGGTGGTGAACGCCTTGAGTCCGCCGCTGCTGATCGCCGAGTTCAGCATCGGCTCCTGGTTGTTGGTCATGTCCACGTAGGGCGCCACCGTGTACGCGTCGCCGGTCGCGGCCGAGGACGGGGTGGAGATGAACGCGGCCAGGCCGAGCGGGACCAGTAAGGCCGCCGTGGCCAGGCACAGGGCGTGGACCTTTGTCGGTTTCACGAGGTTGCTCCGTTCGTGTTGTCCGAAGAAGCGATTGCTCTGAAAATGGACTAGACCATTGCTTCCGGTCAATCGAACGTCAACGGTCAACGCGCACCGGCTGCCGATCCGGACACTTCGTGCGGGTCGAAGACCGTCTACAATGGACCCATTCCGGCGGTCGCGGTCAGGACCACTCGAATGTCGTAACGCCCGGCCGCGGGCTGCCGGTCATCCCCTCGGTGTGCGCCCGGTCATCGGATCTCACCCATCAAGACCAACGCGTCCCCGAATCGATTCCACATTCCCGCGCAGCGCCGTCGGTACTTCACCGGATCGAGCGGTTGAACGTGCCCGGTCGGTCAGGATCACCGCCACCGTGGCCATTCGTTCGGGGGACTGTTCCGTATCGCGCGGCCGGTGCTAGCTTCGAGTTCGTGCCGGCGAAGCGAAAGCCGGAACATTGAAAACGGCCGCCGGGGCCGCTCCCTCCTCATTCCATTTTTATTTTGCCGCGCAATCGAAATGGGTGGTGTTCGCTGTGACGGAGACGATTACGGGCAGCAGGCTGAGTCTGTCCACCGATGGCGCACGGAATTTGGCGACCACGACCAAATCCGTGCCCCAGATGCAGGGCATCTCGTCCCGGTGGCTGCTGCGCCTGCTGCCCTGGGTCGGCGTCGGCGGCGGCGTGTTCCGGGTCAACCGGCGGGTGGTGTACTCGCCCGGCTCCGGGCGGGTCAGCTTCGCCGACGAGGGGGACACCCTGCGGGTGGTCCCGCCCAGCCTTGGCGAACTGCCGCTGCTGCGCGGCTTCGACGACGAGGAGGTGCTCACCGGTCTGGCCCAGCGCTTCGTCCAGCGCGAATACAACGCCGGGGACACCCTGGTCGAGGCCGGGGCGGACGCGGACGCGATCTTCATCGTGGCGCACGGCAAGGTCAGCAAGCTCGGCCAGGGCAAGTACGGCGACAACACCGTGCTCGGCGTGGTGGCCGACGGCGAACACCTGGGCGATCAGGTGCTCGGCCAGTCCGAGGGCACCTGGGGCGCCACCGCCCGCGCCGACACCGCGGTCACCGCGATGGTGTTGTCCCGGGCCGATTTCGAGGAGATCGTCGGCCGGTCGGAGGATCTGCGCGCGCATGTCGACGAACTGCTCTCGCACGCCGCGATTCCCAAGAACGCGCACGGCGAGGCGTCCATCGACGTGGCCGCCGGACATTCCGGCGAACCAGATCTGCCCGGCACCTTCGTGGATTACGAGCTGTCCCCCCGCGAATACGAGTTGAGCGTGGCGCAGACCGTGCTGCGCGTGCATTCCCGGGTCGCGGATCTGTACAACGAGCCGATGAACCAGGTCGAGGAACAGTTGCGCCTGACCATCGAGGCATTGCGCGAGCGCCAGGAATCGGAAATGCTGAACAACGCCGACTTCGGCCTGCTGCACAATGTCGAGCACGGTCAGCGAATCCACACCCGGTCCGGCCCGCCCACCCCGGACGACCTGGACCAGCTGCTGGCCACGGTGTGGAAGCAGCCCTCGTTCTTCCTGGCCCACCCCAAGGCGATCGCCGCGTTCGGCCGGGAGGCCAGCCACCGGGGCGTGTACCCGACCAGCATCGACGTGTCCGGCAACAAGGTGCCGGCCTGGCGCGGGGTGCCCATCTACCCGAGCAACAAGATCCCGGTGTCCGACGCGGGCACCACGTCGATCCTGCTGATCCGCGCCGGTGAGGAGAGCGGGGGAGTGGTCGGCCTGCAGCCCACCACGCTGCCCGACGAGTACCAGCCCGGCCTGTCCGTGCGGTTCATGAACGTCAACGAGAAGGCCATCATCTCCTACCTGGTCAGCGCCTACTACTCGGTCGCCCCGCTGGTGTCCGACGCCATCGGCGTGCTGGAGAACGTGGAACTGGGCCGCCACCACGACGAGGACTGAGCCCCGCCGCACGCACCGACCCGGACGCTCGACACCGCCACGATTGGAGTAGTACGCCATGACCGAGCCGCAGACCGAACCGGCGCCGCTGAGCCTGGGGACCGCGGGCGCGCGGAACCTGGCCACCACCCTCAAGTCCGTGCCGCAGATGCAGGGCATCTCCTCCCGGTGGCTGCTGCGCGCGCTGCCCTGGGTCGAGGTGGGCGGCGGTACCTTCCGGGTCAACCGCCGGGCGACCTACGCGGCCGGTTCGGGCCGGGTGAGCTTCACCGTGGCCGCCGACTCCGTCCAGGTGGTCCCGCCCAGCCTGGCCGAACTGCCGCTGCTGCGCGGCTTCGACGACGAGGACGTGCTGGCCGGTCTGGCCGGGCGGTTCCGGCAGCGCGAGTTCGCCGCGGGGGAGGAACTGGCCACCGCGGGCGCCCCGGCCAACTCGATGTTCCTGGTGGCGCACGGCAAGGTGAACCGGGTCGGCGCCACCAAGTACGGCGACCAGCGGGTGCTGGGCACCGTCTCCGAGGGCGAGGCGATCGGCCAGGAGTTGTTGACCGGCAACGGAATCACCGCCGAGGAGACCGCGCGGGCGATCACCCGGGTGATCGTGCTCGAGGTGACCCGGGACGACCTGCAACGGGTGCTCTCCGAAGCGCCGGAGCTCGCCGCGCACGTCATCGTGTCCCAGGCCGACCAGCGGGCGCCGCGCAACCGGCACGGTGAGTCCGAGATCGACCTGTCCGCCGGTCACGACGGCGAGCCGGATCTGCCCGGCACCTACGCCGACTACGAGCTCGCTCCCCGCGAGTATCCGCTGAGCGTGGCCCAGACCGTGTTGCGGGTGCACACCCGGGTCGCGGATCTGTTCAACGAGCCGATGGACCAGGTCGAGCACCAGTTGCGGCTGACCGTGGAGGCGCTGCGCGAGCGGCAGGAGTCCGAGCTGATCAACAACCCGGACTTCGGCTTGCTGCACAACGTGGACCTCAAGCAACGCGTGCACACCCGGTCCGGTCCGCCCACCCCGGACGACATGGACGACCTGATCACCCGGCGGCGCAAGACGCAGTACTTCTTCGCCCACCCCAGGGCGATCGCCGCGTTCGGCCAGGAGTGCACCCGGCGCGGGATCTACCCCGAGCCGGTCGAGCACGAAGGGTCCGTGGTGCCCAGCTGGCGCGGCGTGCCCCTGTTGTCCTGCAACAAGATTCCCATCTCCGACACCGGCAGCACCTCGATTCTGGCGCTGCGCACGGGCCAGGAGAACCAGGGCGTGATCGGCCTGCAGCCGGCCAAACTGCCCGACGAGCAACAGCCCGGCCTGTCCGCCCGGTTCATGGGCGTGACCGACAAGGGCATCCTGCAGTACCTGGTCAGCGCCTACTACTCGGTGGCCGCGCTGGTGCCCGACGCCTACGGAATCCTGGAGAACATCGAACTGGGGCGAGTCGACTGATGGTCAGCGCTGAGATGACCCGGCCGGACCGGTCGGCGCGGGAAGTGCTGACCTGGAGCCGGAATCTGGTGGAACCGGCGCTGCGCGCCGCGGTGGACACGCTGCCCGAGTCGATGCGGCGCATCGCCGGTTACCACTTCGGCTGGTGGGACGAGCAGGGCCGGCTGGCCGGCGCGGACGGCGGCAAGGCGCTGCGCCCGGCGCTGACCCTGCTGGCCGCCGAGGCGGTCGGCGCCCAGCCGACGGCGGCGGTGCCGGCCGCGGTGGCGGTGGAGTTGGTGCACAACTTCTCGTTGCTGCACGACGACGTGATGGACGGGGATGTGACCCGGCGGCACCGGCCCACCGCGTGGCGGGTGTTCGGCAGCAGCCCGGCCATCCTGGCCGGGGACTCGCTGCTCACCCTGGCCTTCGAGGTGCTGGCCGACTCCGGGCACCCGGCCGCCCAGCCGGGCATGCGGATGGTGGCCGCGGTGGTGCAGGACCTCAACGACGGGCAGGCCGCGGATGTCGCTTTCGAGCACCGGGACGACGTGGACCTGATCGAGTGCGTGCGGATGGCCGAGCGGAAGACCGGCGCGCTGCTGGGCTGCTCGTGCGCGATCGGCGCGCTGTTCGGCCAGGCCCCGGACGCCAGAGTGGCCAGCCTGCGCTGTTTCGGGGCCAGACTGGGCCTGGCCTTCCAGCACGTGGACGATCTGCTGGGCATCTGGGGCGACCCAGGGGCGACCGGCAAACCCGTGTACTCCGACCTGCACAGCCGGAAGAAGTCGCTGCCGGTGGTCGCCGCCCTGACCTCGGGCACCGACGCCGGCCGGGAACTGGCCGGGCTCTACGGCCGGGACCACGAGCCGATGGGCATCGACCTGGCCCACGCGGCCGACCTGGTCGACCGGGCCGGCGGCAGGCGCTGGACCCAGTCCCGGGCGGACACGCTGTTCACCGAGGCGCTGGACGCGCTGTCCGAGGCGATGCCGGAACCGGGCCCGGCGGCCGCCTTGACCGCGCTGGCCCGGCTGGCCACCCACCGCGACCACTGACGACATCGACGCGGCAACCGCTCCGCGATCCGCCATCGCGGAGGACGCGCCGCGGCCGGGAGGTCGAGCTCAGTGCGCCAGTTCGGCGAGCTGCTCGACCAGCGCCACCCGGTCGCGGTGCGTGCTGCCCAGCGGGGTCACCGCCACCGTGGTCACCCCGATCTCGGCCAGCTGGGCCAGCCGCTCGGCCACGTAGCCCTTGCTGCCGACCAGCGAGGTGGCCCGCAGCAGGTCGGCGGGCACCGCGGCGGCCGCCTCCTCCTTGCGGCCGGACAGGTACAGCTCCTGGATGGTGTCGGCCGCCTCCTGGTAGCCGTAGCGGCAGGCCAGGTTGTGGTAGAAGTTCTTGCCCTTGGCGCCCATCCCGCCGATGTACAGCGCGAGCAGCGGCCGCCCGAACTCCAGCAGCGGCTCGACGTCATCGCCGATGGCCAGCGGGAAGCCCACGGTCACGTCCAGCTCGCCGAGGCTCGGGTCGCGCTTGGCCTTGCCCTCGGCCAGCGCCTCGCCCCACACCTCGTGCGCGCGGTCGGGGTGGAAGAAGATTGGCTCCCAGCTCTCCGCGAGCTCGGCGGCCAGGGCCACGTTCTTCGGGCCGATCGCGGCCAGCATGATCGGGATGCGCTCGCGCACCGGGTGGTTGATCAGCTTGAGCGGCTTGCCGAGGCCGGTGCCGCGGTCGGCGGGCAGCGGGATCTGGTAGTGCTTGCCCTGGTGGTCGATCTTCTCCCGGCGCCACACCTGGCGGCAGATGTCGATCACCTCGCGGGTGCGGCCCAGCGGCGCGTCGTAGGGCACGCCGTGGAAGCCCTCGATCACCTGCGGCCCGGACACGCCGAGGCCCAGGGTGAACCGCCCGTCGGAGACGAAGTCCAGGCCGGCCGCGGTCATCGCGATCAGCGTCGGGGTGCGGCTGTACAGCGGCAGGATGCCCGAGGCCAGCTGCAGCCGGTCGGTGGTGGCGGCCAGGTAGCCCAGCTGGCTGACCGCGTCGTAGGAGTACGCCTCGGGCAGTGAGACGATGTCCAGTCCGGCCGCCTCGAAGTCGCGCAGCTCGTCGGCCACGTCCTTGAATCCGCCGCTGTAGTTCAGTGCCATCCCGATCCGCATTGCCGCAGCTTACCGGTCGGTAGCCCGGTCCCTCCCGGGGCGTGAGCGGGCCCACTCCCGGTGACCACAATGGACGGACACGGCGCGGGCCGGGCGGTCGGCCTCCGCCGTCCCGCCCGGCCCGAAAGCATTGCCGGACAAGGAATCCCGGTCAGTTCACGCCCAGCAGATCCACCACGAACACCAGGGTCTCACCCGGCTTGATCACACCGCCCGCGCCGTGCTCGCCGTAGGCCAGCTGCGGCGGGATGACCAGCCGCCTGCGGCCGCCGACCTTCATCCCGGTCACGCCCTGGTCCCATCCGGCGATGACCTGGCCGCCGCCGAGCGCGAACGCGAACGGCTCACCCCGGTTCCAGGACGCGTCGAACTCGGCGCCGGATTCGTAGGACACGCCGACGTAGTGCACGGTCACCCGCTGGCCCGGGGCGGCTTCCGGCCCATCCCCGACCGCGAGGTCCGTGACCTGCAGCGAGGTCGGCTTCGGACCCTCGGGCGCGTCGACGACGGGCTTCTCCAGAGCCATGGTGCAACTGCCTCCTGTGGTTGACTTCTCGAACCCGGGGAGTCAACCACACATGGAGGGCACGGGCATGTTGCCTACCGCGGAACTGCACATCCACATCGAGGGCACGCTGGAGCCGGAGATGCTGGTGCGGCTGGCCGCGCGCAACGGGATCCCGTTGCCCACCACCGATGTCGCCGAGTTGCGGGCCCGGTACCGGTTCGCCGACCTGCGGTCCTTTCTCGACCTGTACTACGCCAATCTCCGCGTGTTGCGCACCGAGCAGGACTTCTACGACCTGACCGCCGCTTATCTGGTGCGGGCCAGGCAGGCCGGCGTGCGCCGGGCGGAGATCTTCTTCGACCCGCAGAGCCATCTGGCCAACGGCGTGCCGCTGGCCGCGGTGTTCGCCGGGCTGGCCGGTGCGCTGGCCGACCACCCGGACGTCTCGGCCGGCCTGATCCTGTGCTTCCTGCGCGATCTCGGCCCCGAAGCGGCCGAGCGACTGCTGCGGGACGCGCTGCCGTTCCGCGACCAGTTCATCGGCATCGGCCTGGATTCGGCCGAGGTCGGCTACCCGCCCGAACTGTTCGCCGAGGTCTACCGGATCGCCGCGGCCGAGGGGCTGCACCGGGTGGCGCACGCGGGGGAGGAGGGCGGCCCGGACTACGTGTGGCAGGCGCTGGACATTCTCGGGGTGAGCCGGATCGACCACGGGGTGCGGTCCATCGAGGACCCGGCGCTGGTGCGGCGGCTGGCCGGACAACGCGTTCCGCTCACCGTGTGCCCACTGTCCAATGTGGCGCTGAAGGTGACGCCGGAGCTGTCCGCGCACCCGTTGCCGTCGATGCTGGCGAACAATCTTCTGGTTTGTGTGAACAGTGACGATCCGGCCTATTTCGGCGGTTATGTGGACGACAACTTCGTTGCCATACAACGAGAACTCGGCCTGGACAACAGCCAACTGGGTATTCTCGCGCGCAATTCTTTCGAGGCCTGTTTCGCGCCTGCGGCCGATCGGGTGCGCTGGCAGGCCGAAGTGGACGCCAGCCTCACCGAGAGTAGTTGACACTCGAATTTCGCATTGTTGAATATCACCCGCCCGTGAGCAATGTCGCGGTGCTACCGTCCAGCCGAGACGGTGTGCGCAGCAGGGCGCTCGCCGGGGGAATCGACGCGGAGTCCTGATGCGTTCTGTACGGCTTGCCCTGTTCGCCGTGTTCGGCGCGGCCACCGTGGCCGCCTCCGGCATCGTCGCCAACGCGGCCGGCGCCGCGCTTTCGCCCGATCTGGTGCACATCTCCCCCGGCGTCAAACACGTCGGCGAGGCATCGGCCGCGCCGCTTTCCACCGCGCAGTGCGAGGCCCAGTACAAGATCGCCTGCTACGGCGCGGCCCAGATCCAGCGGGCCTACGATCTGCCCGCCCTCTACGCGGACGGCACCGAGGGCGCCGGCCAGACCATCGCCATCGTGGATTCGTTCGGATCGCCCACGGTGCAACAGGATCTGGCCACCTTCGATCACGCCTACGGTCTGCCCACGCCGAAGCTCTCGGTGATCCAGCCGGCCGGCGCGGTGCCGCCGTGGGACCCGAACAACAGCGACATGGTCGGCTGGGCCGGGGAGACCACGCTGGACGTGGAGTGGGCGCACACCATCGCACCCAGGGCGAACATCCTGCTGGTGGAAACCCCGGTGTCGGAAACCGAAGGCACCACCGGGTTCCCGGAGATCGTCACCGCCGAGAAGTACGTGATCGACCACCACCTGGCCTCGGTGATCAGCCAGAGCTTCAGCGCCAGCGAGCCCAGCTTCCCCAGCGTGCAGTCGCTGATGGAGCTGCGCGGCGCGTACCTGGACGCCTACCAGCACCACATCACCGTGCTCACCGCCTCCGGTGACGACGGCGCGGCCGACGTGGGCAGCGACGGCACCAACCTCGCGCTCACCCCGACGACGTCGTGGCCGGACAGCGACCCGCTGATCACCGGCGTCGGTGGCACCCAGTTGCACCTGAGCGCCGGCGGTCGGCACACCGCGCCGGACAACGTCTGGAACGACACCTACGACAAGAACACCCAGGAGTACATCTACGGGAACGACGGCCCCAACCCGCTGGCCGGCGGCGGTGGCGAGTCGCAGGTGTTCAACCGGCCCGCCTACCAGGACGGCGTGATCGGGACGGTGGGCGAACACCGGGGCGTGCCGGACATCTCGATGAGCGGCGCCTGCAACGGCGCGGTGAACGTGTACCAGAGCTTCTCCGGCCAGCCCGCCGGCTGGTACCCGACCTGCGGCACCAGCGAGGCGACCCCGCTGTTCTCCGGCATCGTGGCGCTCACCGCCCAGGCGGCCGGGCATCCGGTCGGGCTGATCAACCCGGCGCTGTACCTGATGTCGGCCGCGCACTCGCCCGGCATCGTGGATGTCACCAGCGGCGACAACACCGTGTCGTTCACCCAGGGCGGCGCCCAGCACACGGTCACCGGCTACGACGCCGGGCTGGGCTACGACCTGGCGTCCGGGGTGGGCACGGTGGACGCGGCCTGGTTCGTGCCACAACTGGCCGAGATGAGCCACTGAGCGTCGCCGGGATCGGCGCGGTGACCACCGGTAGCCTGCGAGCATGCCCACCGCTGTGATCACCGGCGCCAGCTCGGGAATCGGCGCGGCCTTCGCCCGCCGCCTCGCCGCCACCGGCGCCGATCTGGTGCTGCTGGCCCGGGACGAGGCCCGGCTGACCGCGAACGCCGAGCAGTTGCGCGCCAAACACGGGGTACAGGTCGAGGTGCTGGTCGCGGACCTGGCCACCGAGGAGGGCATCGCCGCGGCCGAGCGGCGGGTCGCGCACGGGGTGGACCTGGTGGTGAACAACGCGGGCTTCGGCCAGCGCGGCACCTTCCTGGACACCCCGGTGGCCGAGGAGGTGGCCATGCTGCGGGTGCACTGCGAGGCGGTGCTGCGGCTGACCCACGCGGCGCTGCCGGACATGGTGGCCCGCGGCGGGGGCGGGGTGATCAACGTGTCCAGCGTGGCCGCGTTCTTCTCCCGGGGCAGTTATGCCGCGACCAAGGCGTGGGTGCTCAGCTTCAGCGAGAGTGTGGCGCACGACGTGGCGGGCAACGGGGTGCGGGTGATGGCGCTGTGCCCGGGCTGGGTGCGCACCGAGTTCCACCAACGGTCCAATATGGACACCAGCGGGATTCCCGGATTCATGTGGCTGGACGCGGACAAACTCGTCAGCGCGGGCCTGCGTGACTATGCCCGCGGCCGCTCGTGCAGCGTGCCGGACGCGCGGTACAAGGTGGTGACCGGGGCGAGCCGACTGATCCCGCGCCGGTTGTCCAGCGCCCTGTCCGCCCGAGTGGGCCGCCGCTACGAATAACCTCCCAGGACACGGCATCCGGGTGGCCACCCCGGGTCGTGGGGTGGCCACCCGGATGAGCAGGCCGGACCGCCGGCGGCGTGGCCGTCCAGCCGGGCCGAGTCAGGTGGGCGCGTCACCGCAAATGGCTTCCCCGCCGCCGAGGAAGCCGATGCGCGCCCGGTTCTGCCGCTGCTCAGGTCGCCTCGGGGCCCTCGGCGCGCACCGTGAACTGGGTGTCGCCCTCGACAGTCGCCTTCGCGTCGAGCACCTTGTCCTCGAGGAACTGTGCCGCAGGCTGGTCCAGGAACACCCGGGCGCCGGTGGAGTCCTCGGTCACCACCTGGTCCTCGGATTCGGCCAGTGGGGCCACGGTGACATCCATCGTCTGACGGCCCAGATCGTCCTGCTGGTCCAGAGTCTGGATACGCAGCCCTCCGGAGTCATTCACGCCCTGCTGGGAAGTCAGCGAGGTGATGGCGATGCCGGCGTCGTGCGTGATCGTCAGCATGTGTTAGCTCCTTGCCGTTGTGGGTGGGTCCCATGGGGCCTTCCACACACTGTCCGGGGATAAACACGCTGACCCGTTCGAGCTAACGGCGAGATGCCGCGTTTGCCCGTTGACCAGGCGGGGTAGCTCTCAACATCGACGTCAATCGCCCGGTCAAGGAAGGGTTCGTCGCCATGGCTCTGTCCTCGCGTGACCAACAGCACCTGGCCCAGATCGAAGCCGAGTTGTCCATGGACGGCCGGTTGGTCCAACTTGCCGGTTATGTCGGGAAACGGGCGGCTCGGTGGCGTTGGCTGGGTGCGGCCGCGCTGCTGTGGTTCGGCCTGCCGCTCGCGGTCGGGGCGACCGGCGGCCTGATCACCGCGGCGGTGCTGGGCGTCCCGGTGGCCATCATCGTGCTGGCGCCGGTGCTGGCCCTGCTGTGGCCGCTGCTCGGGGTCTTCGCGGTCCGCCGCTGGCGCCGCCGTCCCCGCCCGCAGTTGGGTGCGGTCTGACCGCGCTACTCCTCGCCCTCCTCGGCCCCGACCGAGCGCACACCGTCCACTTCGGACAGTAGCGAGATCAGCTCGTGGACCGGCGGCCTGCCGGAAACCCGCAACAGCAAGGCGATGCTGGTGGTCTCGTCCTCCTCCACGTGCGGTTCGGTGTCCACCTCCAGCACCGAGAACCCGAGCTGGGTGCTGGCCCGCAGGATCTCCCGCAGCACCCCGCGCCCGTCCAGATAGCGCAGCCGCAAGGAAGCCGACGGGGCCTGGCCCCGGCCGGCCAGCTTCATCAACTGCGGATATCCGTACAGCACAAGGAAATGCGCCACGGTGACCGCAACCGCCAGCAGCGGCAGGCCCGCGCCGCAGGCCATGCCGATGGCCGCGGTCACCCACACCACCGCTGCCGTGGTCAGCCCGCGCACCACGTCCCGGCGCACGAAGATCAGCCCGCCGCCGACGAAACCGATGCCGGACACGATCTGCGCGGCCACCCGGGACGGGTCGAACGACACCCCGCCCGCACCGAGCAGATCGGTGAAGCCGTACTTGCTGACCAGCATGAACAGCGCCGAACCCAGGCCCACCAGGGTGTGCGTGCGCAGACCGGCGGCCTTCTGCTTCAGCTCCCGTTCCAGGCCGATCAGGCTGGACAACACCAGAGCGGTGAACAGTTCCCACAGCTGCACCCAGCCCTGGCCGGCCGGTTCGCCGAGAATCCCGACGCTGGTCATGCCCGCACCTCGCGGCCGCCCGCGCCGATCATGGTCGTCTCCACCCGGTCAGTATTCCCCGCCGGGACCGCGGTTACTCGGCTGACCGGCGGAAATACACGCGAAAAGTAGTGGTCGTCGCGGTGGTGTGGGTGCGCACCAGATCGGCCATCTCGTTGACCAGTAACAGCCCGAATCCGCGCCGCTGACCCGGCCGGGCCGGAATCCGCCCGGCCAGCGGATCGGCCAGCGCGCCGTGGTCGTGGGTCTCGCACACCAGGTGCTCGCCGGTGTCCCACACCCGCAGCCTGCTGGTCCCGCCGCCGTGCTCCACCCCGTTGGTGACCAGCTCGGTGACCACCAGGGCCAGATCGCCCAGCCGCGCCCGGGACAGCCCCAGCTCCGCACCGAGACCGGTGGCCAGCCGCCGGGCCAGCCGGATGGTCTCCAGCTCGACCAGCTGTTCCCGGTATCCGGCGGGCGGGTCGCCCAGCGAGATGTTGGCCTGGGCCAGGACAGCGTCCGGCGCGTAGCCGGGGGAGGGGGCCGGCCGGCCGCCCAGTTCGGGGCCGGACAACAGCGGATGGGTGGCCCCGGCGTCGGCCAGCGCGGTCGCGTCCAGGCCGGCCGCGTCGTAGGGGCACAGGATGCTCGCGGGCAGTCCGTCGAACGCGTGGTTGATCAGCGCCTCGTGCTGCACACAGGCCGGGTACTCCTCGGCCGAGCGCCCCGGCCACACCGGTTCGCCCACCATCCGCACCCGGCGTCCGCCGTGCTCCTCGGCGAAACCCAGCAGCACCCGGGGCAGGATCCGGCCGGGATTGCGCCCGGCCTCGCTCATGTCCAGCCAGCGCACCGCGGTGTGTCCGGCGCCGAGGCGTTCACGCAGCGCGTCGTGCCGGTCGCCGGGCACCGCCACCAGCAGCGGCTCGTCGCGGTCCAGCCCGGCGCGCAAGAAGTCCGTCACCCCGGCCAGGTAGTCGGGCCGGGTGCCGTAGAGCAGACCGAGATGCGCGAACTGCCGGTCGGGCTGGCTGCCCCGTACGGCGGTTCGCGCTGGTGCGGTCATCCCTCGTGTCTCTCGTCCTTGATCGCGATCGTGGACTCGCCTTCGGGCCACAGCAGATCGAGAATGCGCCGGAGCATCGGCGGCGGACGGTGCACCACGATCCACCGGCCCCGCTCCAGCGAACGTGCGGCCGTCACCAGGATTGCCACCCCACGCCCGTCGATAAACTGCAGGTCCGAGAGGTCGAGATGCACATCACGGTGTTGCCGCACCGCCGCGTCCAGCGAACTGGTCCAGCGTTCGTGTCCGCTGGAGTCGATCTCACCGCACAGTTTCAGCCCGGCGCCGTCCCGGAACGGCTCGACCCGCAGCACGCCCAGCTGCGGCAGATCCGGCTCGACCGCGCGTTCGGCCTGCGGTTTTTCCGGGATCGGCCCGTCCGGGGGCGAGAGGGTCAGCGCCCGCCAGGTCACCTCGGCCGCCTCCCGGGCCGCCGCGCACGGCACGATCGGATCGTCCGGGCCGGTGTGTTCGGCCGGGGCCGCGCCCACGTGCTCGACCAGCGCCACGGCCAGTTCCCGCAGTTTGACGTTGAACTCCTGGCTGGCCCGGCGCAGCGTGGCCCAGGCTTCCTGGGCCGAGCACCGGCGCACCGCGATGACCAGCCCCTTGGCCTGTTCGATGGTCACCCGGGCGCGCAACGCCTCCAGGGTGTCCTCGACCTGCTTGCGGGTGTCGGTGACCGACACGACCATGCCCAGCGCGGCCCGGATGGCCGGTTCCTGCCGGTGCAGCACGCGCAGGGACCGCTCGTTCACCGGCCCATCCAGCACCCCGGACAGCACCAGCACGCCATCGGAGTCCCACCGGCCGGGCAGCGCCACCGCGCCGCTCACCCGGTCCCAGTCGGGCCGGTACTCCGGCGCCAGCGTCAGCAGGTTGGCCCTGGTCAGCTCCGGCCAGCGCGGGTCGGCGAACAGGTCGTCGGTGCGCACCGGCTCGCCCAGCACCGCCGCGTCCAGGACGGGGCCGCCGTAGCGGTGCACCTGCGCGGGCGAGAGGACCACGCCGCATCCGTTGGCCGCCAACACTTCCAGCTCGGTGGCGGGCAACCGCGGATAGCGCACGGTGACCGACAATCCCAGCGATTCGGGGAGTTCACCGCGGATTCCGTGCAGCATCCGGCCGAGCAGGTCGGCCAGCGAAGTCCAGACCGACACCGGGCTTCGAGCCTGGGACAACATTTTCTCCACGGGTGTGCTCAATTGTGCGCGCGAATGGGCTGGCTCAGCTTACCGCCAGAAACCGCCGGTCGGGTGCGGTGGAGTTTCACGCACAGACACCGGTGGTAACCGAACAGTGGTAACCCCGCGAGCGAAGGGGACTGGAAGATGGACACCGAACACACGGTGTTTCTGATCACCGGCGTCGTGGTCGTGCTCTTCGTCGGTCGCCTGATTGTCCGGAGTGGACGGCACTACATCGCCGAAGGCACGAACCGAGAGCGGGGCGACGCGGCGTCCGGGGCCAACCTGGTCGCGGTGTTGTTCCACCTGTCCACGTTCGGCCTGATCGCGCTGATCGCGGTGATTCCGCTCGGCGGCGCCATGTCCCAGCGGTATCTGCTGCGGCTGGGCATCCTGCTGCTGGTGCTGGCCGGGGTCTACGGGATCACGCTGAGTCTGTTGCAGCGCAGGCGGGAAGAGGCGATGGTCGCCGCGCTGGAGGCCAACCCGCCGCGACGGGACAAGGCGGACCCGCCGGCCGAAACCCCGGCGGGTAAGGGAATCGGCGGGGTGCCGCCGAGTGAGGCGGCCGCGCCGGACGTGACGGTCAAGGTCGAACCCCGGCAGCAGACACCGAGGACCGGTGGCGTGCCGGCCCGATCGGACAACCCGGACGCCGGTTAGACGCGACGCTGATTCACATCATCGCAAGATCGCTGGTTGAGCATCCGCACGGTGGGGTACTGGTCGGATGTAGGCCCACAATCCCGGAGGTGAGCGAAGTGGCCGATATTCGCCGGTTGCCCAAGCCGGTCTCGGAAATCTGGGACTGGCAGTTGCAGTCCCTCTGCCGGACCATGGACACCGCCGTGTTCTTCCATCCCGAACGGGAACGCGGCGACGCGCGCACCTCCCGGGAGAACCGGGCGAAGGCCGTCTGTCAGCGCTGCCCGGTGCTGGCCCAGTGCCGCGCACACGCCCTGTCGGTGCGCGAGCCCTACGGCATCTGGGGTGGCCTGACCGCGCACGAGCGCGAGGTAGAACTGGCCCGGCGGGCCAAGAACACCAAGAAGACCAAACAGACCACGGCGGCCTGAGCCCGGGCGGCTCACCCCGGGAGCGCGGGTGCGGGGGCCGGTATCAGGAAGCGTGACGGCGGCGGGAGCGAGTCTTGCTCCCGCCGCCCGCCGCTGTCACGGCGGCGGCCAGTTCGTCCCGGTTCATCCGGGAGCGGCCCTTCACCTCGAGTTCCCGCGCGAGCTTGTCCAGCTCCGCCTTGGACATCGAGTCCACGTCCTGGCCGGAGTCCTTGGGCGCGGTCTCCTTGGCCGAGGCCGAACGCGACGACGAACCGGAGGACGAGCGCGCCGCGGACCGGGCCGAGGAACCGGATGACGCGCCACCGCGCGCGGACCGCGACCGGGACGGGCTTTCGGACTCGGCACCGCCGCCCCGGCCCGGCTTCTTCTTCATACTGCGGCGCAGCGCCTCGGTCAGGTCCAGCACCTTGGTCGGCTCGGGCGCCGAGGAGGCCGACTTCGTCTGGCGGCCGGCGCGCTTGTTCTCGATCAGCTCGTACACCTTGGCCGTGTAGGTGTCGTGGTACTGCTCGGGGTCCCACGGCCCGCTCATCGACTCGATCAGGTCGACCGCCATGCTCAGTTCCCGGCCACGCGGCTCGTCGGCCTTGGGCAGGTCCGGGATGGCCTTGGCCGGATCGCGGATCTCCTCCGGGAAGTACATGGTGTTGAGCGTGAGCACCTGATCGCTGGCCCGCACCGCGGTCAGATATTCCTTGCCGCGCATGACGAACAGGGCGATGCCGACCCGGCCGCTCTCGGCCATGGCCCGCAGCAGCAGGTGGTAGGCGTGGGCGTAGCCGTCGTCGGTGGGCGCCAGCCAGTAGGCCTTGTTGAAGAAGACCGGATCGATCTCCTCCAGCTCCACGAACGCCTCGATCTCGATGCCGCGGGACTTCTCCGGCGCGATGTCGGCCAGTTCCTCCGGCTCGACCACCACGTATTCGCCCTTGGTCACCTCGTAACCCTTGACGATCTCGCGGTAGTCCACCTCCTTGCCGGTCCGCTCGTTGACCCGGCGGTACCGGATGCGGTCGGTGGTGTCCCGCTCGAGCTGGTGGAACGACACGGTGCGGTCCTCGGTGGCGCTGTACAGCGCGACCGGGACGGTGACCAGCCCGAAGGAGATGGTGCCCTGCCAGATCGGCCGTGCCATGGCGTTGCTCCGTTTCGCTCAGCCCGGATCGGCCAGCCGCCGGAGCAGGTGGTCAGGCCGTCGCGGTCTGCCCGCAAGCATTGTGAATGACATCAATGAATGATCCGACCACCCCGTACGGCCGGACGCAACTCGTCCGAACCGGGGATTTCCGCGAATGGCCGGTCAGTGCCCCTCGCGGACCACCTCCCGGGCCGATTTGTCCTCCCTCAGCCCGAGATAACGCGGATGCCGCAGCCGGCCGTCCGAGGTCCATTCGGCGAATCCGATCTGCGCGACCAGTTCCGGGGCCACCCAGTGCACCCGCCGTTCGCCGACCACCCCGGTGAACGGGCTCGCGGGCACGGCCCGTTCGGTCAGCTGTTCGTGCAGCCGGGTCAGCGTGGCCTGGTCGAACCCGGTGCCCACCTTGCCCGCGTAGCGCAGCGCGTCCCCGTCGTAGTAGCCCAGCAGCAGCGCGCCGAAGCCGGTCCGGCTGCCCTGCGGGTCGGTGAACCCGCCGATCACGAACTCCTGGCCGCGCACGCACTTGACCTTCAGCCAGTCCCCGCTGCGCCTGCCCTGGTAGGGCGAGTCGGCCCGCTTGGCCACCAGCCCCTCCCAGCCGCGTTCGCAGGCGTGCTCGTAGAACGCCTCGCCCTCGGCGTTGCGGTGGGTGGAGAACCGCACCGGGTCGGTGAAGTCGAAGGCCTGGCGCAGCAGGCGTTTCCGGTCCCGCAGCGGCAGCCGGGTCAGGTCCACCTCGCCCAGCACCAGCAGGTCGAACAGGTACAGGTACACCGGCACCCCGGCCCGGGCGATCTCGGCCGGATCGGTGAGCTGGATGCGGGCCTGCAGCCGGGAGAAACTGGTCTGCGAGCCGTCGAAGGCGACGATCTCGCCGTCGGCCACGAACCGCTCCGGGCCGTCCGCGTCCAGCGCGTCGACCAGCTCGGGATAGGTGGCGTCCATGGACTTCTCGTTGCGCGACCACAGGTTCGGCGCCTGGCCCTGCTCGCGGCCGATGATCGCGCGCACCCCGTCCAGCTTACGCTCGAACACCCAGTCCGGCCCGGAGAACGGGTGGTCGGTGAGGGTGGCCAGCATCGGCGGGTGGAACCCGGCGTGCCGGGCCGGCCGCAGCGCCGCGGCGGACGCCTGCGGCAGCAACTCCCTGGCCAGACCCATGCCCGCAATGTTCCCGCGCCGGAGCCGGCGAAAACACCCCCAGGCGGAGGGCGGATTCGTCTGGACACGGAACGGGCGCGCCGGTGTGCCCCGGCGCGCCCGCCATCCCGTTCCCTCCGGTTGGCCTAGCTGACCCGGTCGGACTCCTCCTCGGAGAGGATCTCGCGCAGCAGCTGCAGGCTGGAGGTCAGCAGCCGGGACACGTGCATCTGGGAGATGCCGACCCGCTCGGCGATCTGCGACTGGGTCATGTTGCCGAAGAACCGCATGACCACGATCTTGGCCTCCCGTTCGGGCAGCTTGGCCAGCGCGGGATACAGCGCCTCGCGATCCTCCACGGTGGACAGGTCGTCGTCCTCGATGCCCAGCTGGCTGCTGGACGCCAACCGGCCCTCGGCGCCGCCGGAGGAGGACTCGTCCAGTGACTCGCTGTTGTAGGCGTAGCCCACCCGCAGGCCCTCGTAGACCTCCTCCACCGGCACGTTCAGCTCCGCGGCCAGCTCACTGGGCCGCGGCGAACGCCCCAGCTGCTGGCCCAGCTGGGCCGAGGCCGAGGTCAGCGCGGTGTGCAGCTCCTTCAGCCGCCGCGGCACCCGCAGCGACCAGGTGGCGTCCCGGAAGTAGCGACGCACCTCGCCGGTGATGGTGGGCACCGCGAAGGACAGGAAGTCGTTGCCCCGCTCCGGGTCGAACCGGTCCACCGCGTTGATCAGCCCGATGGTGGCGACCTGGCGCAGGTCGTCCTCGGGCTGGCCGCGATTGCGGAAGCGCCGGGCGATGTGCTCGGCCACGGGCAGGTGCTCGGTGACCAGCCGGGACCGGATCCGGTCCCGCTCGGTCTCGCTGGAGGATCGGCTGGTCAGCTCGTCGAACAGTGGGGTGAGCTCCTCGTACTCGGTGCGTCGGCCCCGCTCTGTCACGGCCACCTCGTCACTCTCCCCGATTCGCTCGCCCGTTCTCGCGCCGGCCCGGCCGGATCGGCGGGCACAGGAGCGTGGAGCGAATGGGCAGTCGTGACGGGCGATTCGGGACGTCGTGCGTTGTGCGCATGACTGCCTCCTCCGTCGTTGTGCTTGGCCTGGAAGCGCCCCGCGAAAACCGAAGAAGCCCAGCGTGAGGACCGGGTGGAGCCGCGTAAGTCACGCTTCCCATCACGGCTGTGCACTCAACCGCTGCAAACCCACGGTACGACCGTGGCAGGCGGCGGGCAAGCGAACCGCGCTGAAGGTCGCCTGATCGCATGAGCGGCTTCGGATATCAGGAATCCGCATGTCGAGGCCAGGATCGTCACTCTCGGCCGCGAAACACAACCGGGAGTGACCAGCCCCCGCGCTCCGTTCACCGGACCGGCGTCCCCCGGCCCGACCCCGTCAACCAGGCACGATGCCGGGGACGGCGCGCCGTGCGTCATCGTGCGCGCGGCAGCGCGGTGGTCCGGATCGGCGGCCGTCTCCCGGTGAGTAGTCCCACATCCCCGGTCAGGTCGCGGGCACGCCCAGTGCGGTGGCCAGCATTGGCCAGGAATCCTCGAACTCCCGTTGCCAGTAGGGCCAGCTGTGCGTGCCGTTGCCGTAGTAGTCGGTGGTCACCGGGACGCCGAGCAGGGCCAGTTTGGCGGTGAATGCCTGCGAGGCGACCAGCGCGGCCGACTCCAGGGCGTCCCCGCTCGCCCCCGCCGCGTCCAGCGGCCCGGGCGAACCGTTGCCCGAGGAGACGAACAACGTGGTGCCGCGCAGCGCAGTGGCCAGGTCGAACGGGTTGTGCGCGGACCACAATCCGAGCTGGGCGAACACGTCTCCCCACAGCGCCAACGGATCCAGCTGTTCGCGCACCAGGATTCCCTGCACCACCTGGGTGATCACGGGCAGTACGGTGTCCAGCACCCCGCTGTAGGAGGCGGCCGCGCGGAACAGTCCCGGATGCCGGGCGGCGTAGGCCATCGCGCCGTAGCCGCCGATGGAGATCCCGGCCACCGCCTGGACCGTGCCGGCCCGGTAGTCGCGTTGCAGCAGCTGTTCCAGTTCGACGGTATGGAAAGTCTCCCAGCCCGGCTTGGCCGACAGCCCGAAGTTCCACCAGTCCGAGTACAGGCCGGCCGCGCCGTCGCTGGGCAGCACCACCAGCACGTCCTTGTCCGCCATGAACGACTCCACGTTCGTGTAGGCGGTCCAGGACTTGTAGTCCTGCGCGTCGCAGCAGCCGTCCAGCAGGTACAGCACCGGCCAGGTCGCGGTCGGTTCGGCCGCGTAGTCCTTGGGCAGGATCAGCCGCACCGGCGCGGTGAAACCCAGCGCGGGGGAGGAGACCTGCACATCGACCATGCGCGAATCCACCGTGCTCTGCCCGGTCACGCTGGCCCCGTCGTCGGCCGTGGCCAGGCTGGAAAGGCCGGCCGCGGCCGCGCTGGGAGCCGTCGGCAGCACCGGCAGCACGGCCGCCCCCAGCAACAACGCCCCACTCAGCACCGCCGCCGTTCGCGACCGAACGTGCCGTCCTCCCGCGCGCCGCCAGCCCATCGCCGCCGTCCTTCCCGCCGGGCCGGGCCCGGCCGCGTTCGTCTACAAAGGAATGTTTCCGTGTTTCTTCGCCGGCAGCGCCTGGCGTTTGGTGCGCAGCACCCGCAACGCGTCCAGCACGTGCGCCCGGGTGTCCGCCGGCCGGATCACCGCGTCCAGGTAGCCGCGCTCGGCCGCCACGTACGGCGTGGCCAGGGTGCGCTCGTACTCGGCGACCAGCTTGGCGCGCAACGCCTCCCGGGCCGGCCCCGGACTGGCCGCGGCCAGTTCCTTGCGGTGCAACAGATTCACCGCGCCGGCCGCGCCCATCACCGCGATCTGCGCGGTCGGCCAGGCCAGGTTCACGTCGCAGCCCAGGTGTTTGGAGCCCATCACCGCGTAGCCGCCGCCGTAGGCCTTGCGCAGCACCACGGTCACCGTTGGCACGGTCGCCTCGGCGTAGGCGTAGAGCAGCTTGGCCCCGCGCCGGATGATCCCGCGCCGTTCCTGCTCCACCCCGGGCAGATAGCCGGGCACATCGGCGAAGGTGAGCAGCGGGATGTTGAACGCGTCGCAGAACCGCACGAACCGGGCGGCCTTCTCGGACGCGTCGATGTCGATGGTGCCTGCGTGGTGCAGCGGCTGATTGGCCACCACTCCGACGGTGCCGCCGGCCATCCGGGCGAACCCGCAGAGCATGTTGGGCGCGAACAACGGGTGGATCTCCAGCAGTTCCCCGGCATCCACCACCCGGCGGATCACCTCGCGCACGTCGTAACCGGCGTTGGCCGCGTCCGGCACCATCCGGTCGAGTTCCGGTGCGGGCGCGGTGTCCTCGGGCGCGGGATAGCGCGGCGGGTCGTCGAGATTGTTGCTGGGCAGGTAGGACAACAGGTCCTGTACCCAGGCGATGGCGTCGGCCTCGTCGGCGGCCAGGTAGTGCGCGTTGCCGGACACCGAGTTGTTGGTCCAGGCCCCGCCCAGTTCGTCCGCCCCGGCCTGCTCGCCGGTGACCGTGCGCACCACCTCCGGCCCGGTGACGAACATGTGCGAGATGCCCTGCGCCATCACGGTGAAATCGGTCATCGCCGGGGAGTACACCGCGCCGCCCGCGCACGGGCCGAGGATCAGCGAGATCTGCGGCACCACCCCGGAAGCCAGCGTGTTGCGCCTGGCCAGCTCGGCGTAATAGGCAAGGGAGACAACGCCTTCCTGGATGCGCGCCCCGCCAGAGTCGTTGATGCCCACCACCGGGCAGCCGATGCTCATGGCCAGATCCATGATCTTGAGCACTTTGGCTCCGAACGCCTCGCCCATGCTCCCGCCGAACACGGTGAAATCCTGGGCGAACAGGCAGATCGGCCGCCCGTCCACGGTGGCGTGCCCGGTGACCACCCCGTCGCCGTAGGGCTGGTCGTCGGTGGTCGCGTAGCCGCCGGTGGGCCGCCGGGCCAGCTGATCGGTCTCCACGAACGAATCCGGGTCGACCAGCAGTGCGATGCGTTCCCGCGCGGTGCATTTGCCCTTGCCGTGCTGCCGGTCGGCGGCCCGCTTTTCTTGCAACCGCACGGCTTCGATGGTGCGCCGGGACCAGTCGGCCAGCCGCGCGCTCGTCCCGTCGGTCCAGCCCGCCGTCATCGTCGGCCCCCGTCGTGCAGCCGCCCGTCCAGATCCGCGGCGATGGGGTCGACATGCGGTGGATCGATCACCGACAGGTGGTCCCCGGGGACCTCGACCACCCGCAGATCGGCGCAGAACTCGGCCCAGCCCAGGTCGGCGTCGGAGCGCCGGTAGCGTGGGTCCAGCGCCACGGTCGGTTCGTGCGGCAGCTGCGCCCGGTACAGCACAACGGTTTCGGCGCAGAGCGAGGGTCGGTACCGCTCGCCGGCCAGAGTGTCCACATGGGACGAGTGCTGGTGGTGCAGCACCGCTTCGCTCAGGCCGAGATCGGCTCGCTTCAGCAGATCCAGCAACGCGTGCACCCGCGCGTCCTCGTCCAGCTCGGCCAGTTCGGGCCAGGGCACGTCCAGCCGGACCTGGTAGGTGTCCCGCAGATGCGCGACGAACCGGCGGTGCCGGCCCAGCGGCCCATCCGGATCGGGTTCGGACCGGGGCAGCACGGAGTCGATCAACGCCACCAGCTCCACTCGTGCGCCGGCCGCGCGGAGCTGTTGTGCCACCTCGTAAGCCAGGCACCCGCCGAACGACCACCCGGCCAGCCGGTAGGGCCCATCCGGCTGCGCTCCCCGCACCAGTTCGACATATCTCGCCGCGCGTTCGGGCAGCTCGGTGACGTCGTCGAGGCGTTCCAGGCCGTAGCAGGTCAGCGCGGCGGACAGCCGGTCGATCAGCGGCCGGTAAACGCTCGTCGGCCCGCCGGCCGGGTGGAACAGGAACAGCGGGGCCAGGCCGGGATCGGTACCGGTGCGCAGAAGTCGCAGAACGGTGTGCGGATCACCGGCCAGCGGCCGCCCGGGCAACAGCTCAGCCACCTCGGCCAGGCAGGCGCCGCGCAGCAGCACCGGCGCGGGCAGCGACACCGCGAACTCCCGCTCCACCGCGTTGCGCATCCGTTGCGCCATCAGCGAATCCAGCCCGAGCTCGGTCAGCGGCACCCACTCGTCCAGCTCGACCGCCCGGAACCCGCCGATCTCCGCGGCCAGCGCCCGCAACCGTTCGATCGCCGTCCGTTCGGCCAGCTCCGGTTCGACGGCCGTCAGTCGAGCCGCCGCACGCACCGTCAGCGCGGGCCCGGTCGCCTCGGGCTCGCTCGGCGCGAACCAGTACCGCTGGTGCCGCCAGACCCGGGGCGGCAGGTCCACCAGTCGCCCGTCCGCGCATCGCGCGGCCAGCACGCCCGGATGCCCGTGCGTGTGCAGTGCGGCGATGTTCTCGGCCACGGCCAACCGGTCCTCGGCCCGCTTCCGCAGCGTGCCGGTGACCAGCACGCCGGTCGCGCCCTCGGCCCGGGCCGTCTCGTCGATCGGCACCGCGACAACCGGGTGCGGGGAGATCTCCAGGAAGGTGCGGAATCCGTCCTGCAATGCGGCGGCCACGGCCGCGGTGAACCGCACCGGCTGCCGCACATTCGCCGCCCAGTACTCCGCGTCGCATTCCGGCACCGCCCGCGGATCGGTGTGCACCGTGCCGTACCAGCCGATCTCGGGGGCGCTGGGCCGGAGGTCGGCGAGCCCGGACCGCAGCGGATCGAGCAACCCGTCCACGGCGGGGGAGTGGCCCGCGCCGCCCACGCCCAGCGACCGGGCCAATCGGCCCGAAGACTCGACGCGGGCCGCGAGTTCGCGGATCTGCCCGGCCGGGCCGGTGACGGTCAGCTGCCCGGGTGCGGCGTACACCGCGATGTGGCTGTCCGGGAATTCCGTTGCCAGCCCGGCGAATTCGGCTTCGGTCAGGCCCAGCACGGCCATCCCGCCCGCGCCGGCCGTCTCCATCCCGGCCAGCAGCCCGGCCCGCACCGCCATCACCCGCAGCCCAGCGGCCACCGGCAGCGCCCCCACCGCCACGGCGGCGGCCACCTCGCCCATGGAATGCCCGAGCACCGCCGCCGGCCGCACGCCGACCGACCGCCACCACGCGGCCAGCCCGAGCTGCACCCCGAACAGCGTCAGCTGCGTGCGCCGCAGATCACCGGGCCTGTCCGCGCGCATCGCCTCGGACAGCGAGAATCCGGTCTCGGCCAGGAAAAGCGGGTCCAATTCGGCGATCGCGGCGGCGAACGCGGGTTCGGTGTCCAGCAAACCCGTTGCCATACCGGGATACTGCGCGCCGAAGCCGGAGAAAACCCAGACCACATCGGGGTTCACCCGGGCCCGCCGCACGCTCCGGCGGCCCTCGGCCAGCTCGGTCAGCCCGGCCCGCAACTCGGCCGTACTCGCGCCGAGCACCACCGCCCGGTGTGCCCCGGGATCGCGGCGCACGGCCAGGGTGTGCGCCAGATCGGCCGGCGCCGCCGCCGTGCCGGCCAGCCAGCCGGCCAGGTTCCCGGCGGCCAGCCGGACCCGCGCCGCGGACTCGTCACCGACGGCCAGGACGACCGGCGCCCCAACGGGGGTGGGCGCGGCCGAGGGCGCGCGCCATTCCTCCAGCACCACATGGGCGTTGGTGCCGCCGAACCCGAACGCGGACACCCCGGCCACCGCGTGCCCGGAATACCGCGGCCAGTCCCGGCCGCGCGCCACCACGCTCAGGTTGTCCTCGGCCAGCCGCAGCAACGGGTTGGCGGTGCGGAAATGCAGGCTGGGCGGGAGGTGGTCGTGGGTCATGGCCAGCACCACCTTGATCAGCCCGGCCAGACCCGCAGCGCCCTCCAGATGACCCAGATTCGTCTTCACCGACCCCAGCAGCAGCGGCCGATCGGCTGCCCGGCCCCGACCGTGCACCGCACCCAGCGCGCTCGCCTCGATCGGGTCGCCCAGCGGCGTGCCCGTCCCGTGCGCCTCCACATAGTCCACAGTGGACTCGTCGACATCGGCACTGGCGCAGGCCCGGCGCAGCACGTCCCGCTGAGCCACCGGATTGGGCGCCATCAGTCCGTTGGACCGGCCGTCGGAGTTCACCGCGGAACCCCGCAGCACGGCCAGAATCCGCCGTCCGGACCGGCGCGCGTCGGGCAGGCGCTCCAGCACGACCACCCCGCAGCCCTCGCCGCGCACGATCCCGTCGGCCGCCGCGTCGAACGCCTTGCACCGGCCGTCCGGGGCCAGTGCCCCGGCCCGCGCGAAGCTGGCGCCGATGGCCGGGGTGAGCAGCAGGTTCACCCCGGCCACCAGGGCCCGGTCGAACTCCCCGTCGGCCAGCCCGCGCATCGCCTGGTGCACCGCGACCAGCGCCGAGGAACACGCGGTGTCGATGGCCATCGACGGGCCGCGCAGGTCCAGCAGGTAGGACAGCCGGTTGGCGATGATGCTCGGCGCCGCGCCGGTCGCCGTCCACGCCTCGATCCGGGCCAGGTCCCGGGCGGTGAGGTGGGCGTACTCGTGCGCGGACACCCCGACGAACACCGCGGTCCGGCTGCCCCGCACCGCCGCACGCGGCAGCCCGGCGTGCTCCAGCGCCTCGACCGCCACCTCCAGCGCGATGCGCTGCTGCGGGTCCATCAGACCCGCCTCGCGCGGGGTGATGCCGAAGAACTCCGCGTCGAATCCGGCGACCTCGGCCAGGAAACCGCCGTATCCTGGCAGTTCCTCCGGCGGATCGAAACCGGTCCAGCGGCCCGCGGGCACCGGGCCGACCCCGTCCCGGCCTTCGCGCAGCAGATCCCAGTACGCCGCCGGGCCGTGCGCGCCGCCGGGGAACCGGCAGCCGAGACCGACGATCGCCACCGGCGCCGCGGCGGGCACCGGAACGTCGGGGGTTTCGGTCACCAGCCGGGCGGCCAGCGCGGCGATGGTGGGCCGTTCCCAGGCCAGGGTTTCCGGCAGCGGCACGCCGAGGTGATCGGCCAGCTCACCGGTCAGCGCGACCGAGTCCACGGAGGACAGTCCGAGCTCGGTCAGCGGGCGGTGGGCGTCGACCCGACGCTCGGGCGTGCCGGTCCGCTCGGCGACCCGGGTCACCAGCCAGTGGCGCACCGATTCCTCGTCCCACCCGGCGGCCGCGGTCACCGGGCCGCCCCGCCGCGCGCGCCCACCGCGTCGAACGCGCCGGACAGATAGGCGCTGCGGGCCGCGGCTCTGGCCACCTTGCCGCTGGACGTGCGCGGCACCTGGCCCGGCTCCAGCAACGCGAAATCGTGCAGGGCCACGGTGTGCCGGGCGGAGATGGCGGCCCGCACCGTCGCGGCCAGCTCGTCCCGGTTCACGCCGTCCGGACCGAGGTCGCGGGCCCGTTCGGCCAGCACCACCAGCCCGTCCTGTTCGGCCGCGGGCACCGCGAAGGCCACCACGTGGTGGGCCCGCACCGCGGTGTGCGCCTGCTCCACGGTCAGCTCGATGTCCTGCGGATAGTGGTTGCGCCCGCCCACTATCACCAGGTCCTTGTGCCGCCCGGTGACGTACAACTCGCCATCGCACAGCACGCCCAGATCACCGGTGCGCAGCCAGTTCTCCCTCGCCCCAACGGTTTCCTTACCGGTGAGGCGGGCCCGGAAGCTGCGGGTGGTGGCCGGTTCGTTGTCCCAGTAACCGCAGGCCACGTTCGGGCCGGTCACCCAGATCTCGCCGACCTGCCCGTCCGGCGCCGGGGTGCCGCGGCGCGGATCGACCACCCGCACCGTCTGGCCGACCGGCACGCCGCAGGACACCAGGGTGCTGACCGGGGCATCCGGGGTGGCCGGCGGGATCGCGCGGCCCGCGGCCAGCGCGTCCCGGTCGAACGTGGTGGTGCGCGGCGCGGACCCCATCGGGCTCACCGTGACCAGCACGGTCGCCTCGGCCAGCCCGTAGGAGGGCCGGTGCGTCTCCGGCCGCAGCCCGCACTCGCCGAACGCGCGCTGGAACTTCTCGATGGTGGCCGGCCACACCGGTTCCGCGCCGTTGATCAGCGCCTTCACCGCGTCCAGGTGCAGCCAGTCCCGTTCCCGTTCGGACACCCGGGCCGCGGCGTAGCCATAGGCGAAGTTGGGCGCCGCGCTGACCGCGTTCGGGTTGCCGGACAACAGTTTCAGCCACCGGGCCGGTCGCTCCAGGAAGGCCACCGGGTCCATCAGCACCGACCGGCAGCCGGCCACCAGCGGTGCGGCCACGCCCAGCACCAGGCCCATGTCGTGGAACAGCGGCAGCCAGCTGACCGTCGTCGTGCCGTCCCCTGGCCGCACGCCGTACCCGGCCAGCGTCTGCCGGGCGTTGGCCAGCACGTTGGCGTGGCTGATCATCACCCCGGCCGGCGCCCGGGTGGACCCGGAGGTGTACTGCAGATAGGCGATCTGCTCGCCCCGCACCGGCGGGATCAGCCGGTCCACCACCCGGCGCACGGCCAGTCCGGCCACCTCGGCCACCACTGGCGGCGCGCCAGTGTGCACCCGCGAGACGAACTCGCCGACCTTCGCGGCTGCCCCGGGGCCGGTGAGGATGGCGGCCGGACGGCAGTCGGCCAGGGTGACGGCCAGCCGGTCGGCGTGCCCGGGCAGATCGGGCGGGAACAGCGGCACCGCGATCGCGCCGGCCCGTTGCGCGGCCAGGAAACCGACCACGTAGTCCAGTCCCTGCGGGGCCAGGATGGCCACCCGGTCGCCGGTGCCGGTGTGCTCGCGCAGCCAGGCCGCGGCCGCGCCCACCCGGCGGTGCAGTGCCGCCCAGGTCAGCGATTCGGCCGTGCCGCGCTGGTTTCGCGTGTAGTCCACGAACATGCTCGCGGTGGCCTCCGGCGTCACGGCGGCCCAGTGCCGGAGATGATCGGCGAGCGAGGTCCGCGCAGGGGTTTCCGGCGTGCTCGACGTCGAGGTCATCCGCGCTCCCTGGAATTTTCGCACAAAAACTGTGAACGAAACGATTGGCGATCGTCATTCTGGTGCGCAGATCAGTATTGGGATTTCGCGTCGCACTGTCAATTGCCAATTTAGCAGAACTTTGATGAGTGCTTTTGTCAACCGTTTTTGTCATCGCCGTGACAGTATTTCCGCCAGTCACCCGTTCGGGCTATTGTTGTTCCTGTTCGTCCCGGTCAGCCTCTTGTTACTGGCACGTAACCCCTACTGAAATCGGAACCAATCGTGGACAGAAACAGCAGCTTACAACGGCGTTTGCTGACCATCCTGGCCGGTCTTGTCGTCCTCCTCGGCACAAGCGGGCTGGTGGCCACCGCGGCGTCGGCGGATACCGATCCGACCGGGCCGGCACAGAACAACTTCGCCGCCGCATTCCTCTATTCGGAGCAGAATCCGACGGCCGTTCCGCCGGGTGCGAATGACTGGACCTGCAGGCCCGGTGCGGCGCATCCGCGTCCGGTCGTGCTGGTGCACGGTACCTTCGAGAACCGGTACGACAACTGGGCCGAGCTGTCCCCGCAACTCAAAGCCGCCGGGTACTGCGTGTACGCGCTGAACTACGGCGGCAGCGACGGCAGCGTGTTCCAGGGCACCAACGAGATCGCCGCCTCGGCCGGGCAACTGGCCACCTTCGTCGACCAGGTGCTGGCCGCCACCGGTGCGTCCAAAGTGGACCTGGTCGGCCACTCGCAGGGCGGCATGATGCCGCGCTACTACCTCAAGAACCTCGGTGGCGCGGCCAAGGTGGCCAACCTGGTCGCGCTGGTGCCCTCCAACCATGGCACCACCCTGGACGGGATCGCCGACCTGGCGGTCGAGTTCCCGGTACTCGGCGTGCTGGTCGGCATTCCCTGCCAGGCGTGCACCGAGCAGATCCAGGGCTCCACGTTCGTCACCGCGCTCAACTCCGGCGGGGAGACCAGCTCCTCGGTGAAATACACCGTGATCAGCACCACCCATGACGAGGTGGTCACCCCCTACACCTCGGCCTTCCTGGCCGCGGGCAGCAACGTCACCAACGAGACGGTGCAGGACTTCTGTCCGTCCGACTCCACCGAGCACGTCGGCATCGCCTATGACACCCCGGCCCTCCAACTCGTGCGCAACGCGCTGGACCCGGCCCACGCGACCGCTCCGACCTGCTGACCGACTCGCATGAGCACCGACGCGACGACCGCACCCCGCGACCGCACCGGCCACCCGGCCGCCATCGGCTCGCTGGTCGCGGTCGTCGCGTTCGTCACCGCGCTGGACAACACCATCGTGACCGTGGCGCTGCCGGCCGCGGCCCGCGCGCTGCGGTTGGGCGCGGGCGCGGTGGAGTGGGTCGGGGTCAGCTATCTGCTCGCCTTCGCCGGGCTGTTGCTGGTGTCCGGTGCGGCGGTGGATCGCTGGGGCCAGCGCCGGATGCTGCTGCTGGGCCTGTCCGGCTTCGGCCTGGCCGCCGCGCTGGGCGGAGCCGCGCCGGACGCGGCCTGGCTGATCGCCGCCCGCACCGGCCAGGGCGCGGCGGCCGCCCTGGTGCTGCCGGCCACGCTGGCCGCGATCCGCACCGAACTGCCCGCCCGGGCCCGGGACACCGCCGCCGCGGTGTGGACCGCCGCGCTGGCCCTCGCCCTGGCCCTCGGCCCGCCCGCAGGCGGCCTGCTCACCCAGTACCTGCACTGGAGCTGGGTGTTGTGGGTGAACCTGCCCTTCGCCGTGGCCGGGCTCGGGCTCACCGTGCTGGCGCTGCCCGGCCGGAAAGCCGGCGCGCCGCGGCCGTTGCCATGGCGCAGCGCCATACCGGTCACCCTGGTCGTGCTGGGCGGCACCGCGCTGCTGATCAGCCTGGCCGACGGCCCGCACCCGGCACTGCTGCTCGGCTGCGGGGCCGGGGTGCTGATCTCGCTGCTGGCGCTGCGCCGGGCCGAGCGCACCGCGGTGGTTGCGTTGCTGCCCAAGGCATTGCTGCGGGACCGGGTGTTCGCCGGCAGCCTGATCCTCCAGCTGCTCTGGGGACTGGGCGTGACCGGGATCTTCTTCTTCACCCCGTTGTACCTGCAGGACGCGCTGGGCCGCTCGCCCGCTGCGGCCGGGCTGCCGCTGCTGGCCGTGGCCGGGGCGCTGATCGCGGCCAGCCCACTGGTGGCCGGGGCGGTGCGCCGGTTCGGGGTGGGCGCGGCGGTCGCCCTCGGGCTGGCCGTGGTCGCCCTGGGCCTGCTCGCGGTGGCGCTGCCCGGCACCCACCCAGCGATCGGCGAGCTGCTGCCCGGACTGGTGCTGATCGGCTTCGGCTCGGCGTTCACCACCCCGCTGGCCTCGGCCGCGCTCACCGCGGCCGGGGCCGACCAGGCCGGGATCGCGGGCGGACTGCTCTCGGCCGACCGGGAACTGGCCGGTGCGCTCGGCGTGGCACTGATCGGCGCGGTGCTGGCGCTGCGCCGGTCCGCCGCACTGGCCGCCGGGCATCCCGCCGCGGCGGCCTACGCCGCGGGTTATCTGGCCGGTCTGCTGGTCGCGGCCGGGTTGGCGGCGGTGGGGGCGGTGCTGGCCGTGCGGTTGCTCGGCCGCCGCGCCGATCGGGCCTGAGCCCGGTTGCGCAGTTCCCGCGCCCGCAACGCTATCTCCAGATCGAAGCGGGCATCCGGGTCACCCAGCCGGTCGCCGAACAACGCGTGCACCTGGTGCATCCGGTGTCGCACGGTCTGCGGGTGGATGCCCAGCCGGGCGGCGATCTCCGGCGCGCCGCCGCGGGTGCGCAACCAGGCCAGTAGCGTGTCGGCCAGCCGGTCGCGCTGTTTGCTGGTCAGCTCGGCCAGCGGCGCCAGCACCCGTTCGGCCAGCTCGGCCACCAGTGCCTCGTCCTCGAACAACAGCAGCGTGGACAGGTACGCCGTGGCATCGACCACCGGTCGGTCGGCCAGCATGCCCCGGCGCAGCAACGCCAGCCCGCGCCGGGCCCAGCGCAGCGAGCGGGCCGCGTCGGCCAGCCGCACCGGCGGGCCCAGCACCATGCGCCGCCCGGGCAGCCCCCGAGCCAGCTCCGCGGCCGGGTCGACCCGGCCGGATTCCGGTGCCAGCAAACAAGGTTCGGCGCGGTCCAGATCGATCAGCACGTCCGGCGACAGCCGCGCGGGCGACCGCGTCTCGCCGGGTTCGACCGCGACGGCGCGAATCCGCTCCGGCGGCGTCCAGTCGCAGGACTTGGCCAGTTCCAGCACCGCGGGCCAGGGTGCGGCCGGCTCGGCCAGCACCAGCTCCAGCAGCCGTCGGCGGCGCTGCTCGCGCAGACCGGCCCGTTGCGTCTGCGCGGTGGCGTACCCCTCGGCGGCCAGCGCGGCCAGCTCGTCGATGTGCGCGAACATCGCCTCGCCGAGCAGGCACATGGTGGGCATGCTCAGCCGAAGTCGTTGGTCTAGCGCGACAAAGTGCCGCCAGGCCACCCGGGCGCCGATCCGGTAGGCCGCCTGCAACGCCTCCAGGCTGCGGCCGCCGGCCAGTTCACCGCGGCCGAACCGGCGGTAGACGTGCGCGCACTGTTCGCGCGGCGCGGTCGGATCGGCCACCTGGTCGACGAACTGGTGCAGCGCCACCTCGATCCCGGTCAGCACCCGCGTGCCCTGCGGACCGTGCAGGACCAGCGCGTACTCCGGAATGGCCCGCCGGATCTCGGCCACGATGTCCGCGGCCAGCGCGGCCGAACCGGCCCGCAGCAACGGCGCCAGCCCACTGGGCAGCGCCGCCCACGGATCGGCGACCGTGCTCGGATCGGCCACACTCACCGGATGGGTCACGAAGGAGGCAACGACCTCGCGGCCACGCGGGATACGGTCAGGCGGCTTTTCGTTGGCCCACTGACAAAAACTCCGACCACATCCCGCGCGGGGTGACAAAAACTCCGGTGGCTCAGCCGAACTCGGCCCGCAGCGCGGGCAGCAGCTCCCGCTGCGCGAAGCCGAGGAACTCCGGCTGCTGATCCCCGCCGATCTGGGCCAGGGCGACATCGGTGAACCCGGCATCCCGGTAGGCGGCCAGGGCCTTGACGATCGGTTCGATGTCCGGCCCGCACGGGATGTTCGCGGCCACGTCCTGCTCGGTGACGAACTGGGTGGCCGCCTCGAACGAATGCGGCCCGGGCAGCTCCGCGTTGACCTTCCAGCCCCCGGCGAACCAGCGGAACTGCTCGTGCGCCCGGCGGATGGCGGCGTCCCGGTCGGTGCCCCAGGAAATCGGCAGCTGGGCGATCTTGCGCTGGCCGGGCTCCAGCGAGTGGCGGTCCCATTCCTGGCACAGCTCCGGCTTCGGCTCGACCGCGACCATCGCGTCGGCCCTCGGCGCGGACAGCGCCACCGACTGGATGCCGGACACCGCGACCGCGATCGGCACCCGGATCCTGGGCAGGTCCCAGATCTTGGCCGAGTCGACCTGGAAATGCGTGCCGGCATAGTTGACGTAGCCGCCGTCGAACAGTTCGGCGATGATGTTCAGCGCCTCGCCCAGCATCTCGTGCCGCACGTTGGCCGGCGGCCAGCCCTGCCCGATCACATGCTCGTTGAGGTTCTCGCCCGCGCCCAGCCCCAGGGTGAACCGGCCCCCGGACAGCTCCTGCACGGTCGCCGCCTGCTGCGCCACCAGCACCGGGTGGTAGCGCATGATCGGGCAGGTCACGTAGGTCATGAACGGAATCCGTTCGGTCACCTGGCTGACCGCGCCCAGCGTGGCCCACGCGTTGGGGGAGTGGCCCTGACTGTCCAGCCAGGGAAAGTAGTGGTCGCTCATCACCTCGAAGTCGAACCCGGCCTCCTCGGCTCCTCGCGCGTAGGTCACCAGGTCCCGTGGTCCGGTCTGTTCGCACAGCAGCGTGTATCCGAAGTTAAACATTTCTCGGTTCCCTCCCCGGGACTTCGTCGCCCGTGGCTCTCTGTCTGCTGTTACCCACCGAGGAATACAGGCAAACCGGTGGTCTTTCGCTCGATCGGGTTTGAGGATCTTCCCGCCGGTGCACCAAACGGTATGCGAATTGCTGGCGACCGCCGATGAGAATCGCGATGGTCTCCGGGCTGGTCCATCCCCGAGGGGTCGGCGCGCCCGGCGGGCAGAACGGTTGTGTGGCAGCGTTGTCCGCGCGTCTGGCGGCGCGCGGCCACGACGTGACCGTCTACACCCGACGGGACGATCCGGTGCGCCCGGAGCGGATGTGCCTGCCCGAGGGATATCGACTGGTGTCGGTGTCCGCCGGTCCGGCCCGGCCGGTGGATGTCACGGAATTGTCGCGCTGGCTGGGGAAGTTCGGCCGGTTTCTGGCCGACGAATGGGCGCGGGACAAGCCGGATGTGGTGCACGCGCATTTCTGGCTGACCGGCCTGGCCGCCGCGCTGGCCGCGCGCACTGTGCCGGTGCCGCTGGTGCACACCTTCCACGATTTCGGCGCGGCCCGGCGGCGCTACCCCCGCGAACCCGATCCCGGTCCGGCGCATCGGGTGCCGGTCGAACGGCTGCTGGCCCGCACTGCCGACCGAGTGCACGCTACTTCCTCGGCCGGGCTGGGCGAACTGCTCCGGATGGGGGTGTCCCGCGAACGGGCGTCCATCGTGCCCCGTGGGGTGGACACCGGACTGTTCACCCCGGACGGCCCGCCCGCGGACCGTCCGGCCACCGGGCACCGGGTGGTCGCGGTCGGCCGATTGCTGCCCCGCAAGGGATTCGAGCTGCTGATCAGCGCGCTGCGCGGCCTGGCCGACACCGAACTGCTCATCGTCGGCGGGCCGGACAAGGCCGAGTTGGACGCCGATCCGGAGGCGATCCGGTTGCTGGCGCACGCCGACCGCGCCGAGGTGGCCGACCGGGTGCGGCTGTTCGGCCGAGTGACGCCCGCCGATCTGCCCGCGCTGCTGCGCTCGGCCGATGTGGTGGCCTGCGCGCCGTGGTGCGAACCGTTCGGAATGGCGGCGGTGGAGGCGATGGCCTGCGGCGTGCCGGTGGTGGCCACCTCGGTCGGCGGGCTGACCGATTCGGTGGTGGACGGCGTCACCGGTGTGCTGGTGCCGCCCGGGTCCCCGACGGCGCTCTCGCACGCCATCCGCCGATTGCTGGCCGATGGCAACCGGCGGGCCGCGCTGGCCGCCGCCGGGCGGGATCGGGCCTGCTCACGGTACTGCTGGGCGCAGGTGACCGAGGAAACGACACGCGAGTACGAGCGGGCCACCGGAGTGGCGCGGACGCACGCCGTGGAACCGGAGGAAAAACAGGTTTCAACCGGCTGGCCCGGGGAAACCCAGGGGGGACCAGGAAGTCGCGCAGATCGGTGAGGTAGATGAACGACGATCGAGAGCTGCTGCGGGCCACCATCGCGGGCGCGGTCGGCGCCGTGCGTCGGGGTAGCGAAGACGATGCGCTCGTCCTGCTCGGCCGGCTGGGCGCCGCCTCGGACGAGGCCACCCGGGACAGTGTGTGCGAACTCGCCGGAGCCAATGTCGACATGTTGCTGGGTCTGGCCGGTCAGCCTCGGGGTGAGGACGTGATGGTCACCCTGGACGGCGAGGACGCCGATGGCAAGACCGTGTCCATCGACGAGTTCGAGCCGGCTCAGCGGGCGGCCACCCGGGTCATGCTGGCGCTGGCCAACGGCCACCCGGAGGACGCGAGTGCGCAGCTGGACATCGTGGCCATCTCCGGTGACCCGATGGAACTGGGCCAGGTCTTCGTGCACACGCTGTGCTGGACCCTGGAACTGCTGGACAGCTGTGCGGCCGGCGGGCACGACGTGCCGTCCTGGCTGCGTCCGGTACTGGCCAGCGGCGGCTAGTACCACTGGTACTCCGCCGACGGGAAACGTCGAGCGCACAGGCGATTCCCGCCGGTGAAGCTTTCACGGCAGGGTAAATTTCATTTTCGCGACCGCGACCCGTCCGAAGGCCGCGGTCTTTTCGTATGCCCGACTCGTGTGCTCGAATCCTGTGCCGAAGCCGTGCTCCGATGTGGACGGTCGCGCCCCAATGGTCCGCCGGGGTGATCACCACGGGGCGGTCACGGCGGTGGTCAGGGCGCGGTGGATCCCTTGACGTCCTTGGTGATACGCACGTGCATGGTGCGCTCGCCCTGCTGGTCGGTGGTGGTCCAGCACTCCACCGAATCGACCAGCACCTGCAGCATGTGCCAGCCCAGGGTGTCCTTGGGCGGCGGGCGGCCGTCCAGGGTCTCCGCGCTGGCGCTGATTTCCACGCCGTCGCGGGCGATCATCAGGCGGCACACCAGCATGCCGTCCGGTTTGGCGGTGGTCAGCACGGTGGTGCAGGCTTCGTCAACGGCCAGCCGCAGATCGGACACGGCGTCCAGGTCGAAGTCCTCGCGCATAGCCACATCCGCGGCAACCGCGCGCACCGTGGAGATCCGGGCCATTCCGGCCACCATGCGCAGTTCCACCTCGTGGGGGCGCAGTTCCGCGTCGGCCGGTGGATCGCCGGAGTCGGTTCTCTCGCAGCTCACCGGGGCCGCCGGCAAGGCGTCGGAGCGATCGTCTTCCGCATGTCCAGGCTCCCGTTGGGCTGCGCGCACTCCCGGAATGATATGCACATTCGGCGGCCAGCGAGCGGGTGTCATGATTCTTGGGTACCCCGTGTACCGGAGCCGTATTACTGGCAGGCTACCCGGTTTGGCAAGATGTCTCGGTTCCCGCGCGATCTCCTGGCCGAACACGGTCAGAGCTTCACCGGCGAGGCAAGGATCACGCTGCGGGACAGGCCCTCCCCGCTGTCCCGGTCGCCCGCCGCACGTCGGCCGAACCGTGGGCTCGCTCGCGATCGGGTGCGTTTACCGCCTCCGACCAGCGGGTGTTCGCCCGATTGACGAGGATTTTCACACGGTCATTATCGCCACGGGTCCAGTTCGTGTCGGAGACGAAAAGGTCGGGGTCTCCGCCAGGTCCGGCGGAGACCCCGACTGCCTACCCACCACGGCGGCACCCGGGGCATTGCCGTTGGGCGCGGAGTTGAAACCCGTTGGCGGGCAGAAAAATCAGGCGATCGGGCGAACTGCCTGGCGGGACGGGTCGAAATCCGGGTCGGCCTGGGCGGCCGGCGGCCTGCGGGCCAGGAAGTTCAGCAGCACGTCCACGAACCGGGCCGGGTCGGCCCGGTGCGGGAAGTGGCCGACGCCGTCGAACAGTTCGATTTCCGCGCCCGGCACCAGTTCCCAGGTCCGCACGCCGTGCTCCATCGGGATCACCGGGTCCAGAGTGCCCCACATCAACAGCAGCGGCACATCGGCCAGCAGGTGCAGCCGGTCGGTCGCGGACAGCCGCTGCCCGCTCAGGTCAAGCGCGCTGCGCACGGTGCGGCAGAACACCTCCCGGCCCTCCGGAGTGCGCAGCGAACCGAAGTGCTGCAACAGCTCGTCGAGCTCCTCGGCCACCGGAACCCGCAGCCAGCCCGCGAATCTCACCAGCGCGTTCCCGCAGTCGAACACGGACTTGCTGGCCAGCAACGGAAGTACGAGTTCGGCGCCGGGCAGGGTGGCCGCGCGCAACGCCGGATGCACCGACCGGCCCAGTCCGCCGCTGGACACCAGCACCAGCCGGTCCAGCCGCTCCGGGAACTGGTGGGCGAACTGCATGGCCACGCCGCCGCCGAGCGAGTGCCCGATCACCGTGGCCCGGTGGATACCCAGCGCGCCCAGCAGATCACGCACTCCGGTCGCGTAGCCGCTGAGTGAGTAGTCGCCGTGCGGATCGACCGAATGCCCGTGCCCCATCAGGTCCAGCGCGATGACTCGTTGGCTGCCATCGCGAAGCGAGAACTCCTCCAGTACCGAGGCCCAGGTCGCGGTGCTGCCGGCCAGACCGTGCACCAGCACGATGACCTCGTCGGAAGTGCCCGGACGGGCAGGCGACACCTCCAGGTAGGTGGCCTCGTGTCCGTACACGGAAACCGTTTTCTCGTCTACCCGCATGCCACGGGGTACCCAGTCCAGCGGATGTCTACCATCGGCCATCAGGGGTATTCGGGACGTATGGACACCACAGCGTTCATCGAACGGCTCAACGAAGACCTCGGCACCGAGTACCAGTCGATCGTGCAGTACGTACAGCACACCGCGACGATCAAGGGCGCCAAGTACGGCAACATCGTCCAGGAACTGGAGCAGCACCTCAGCGAGGAGCTCACCCACGCCTCCACACTGGCCAAGCAGATCGACTTCCTGGGCGGCACGCCCACGGTCAAGGTGCCCCCGATCCCGGACGTCGCCGACGGGGCCGACGCCCTGCGGGCCGATCTCGACCTGGAGGAACGTCAGTTGCAGCGCTACCGCGACCGGGTCGCCGAAGCCAACGACCTGGGCCTGCCGGACGTGGCAGAAGCGCTGAAACCGTTGCTGGAGCAGACCCAGGACCACGTGTCCGAGCTGCGCGACGCACTGGACATCGGCTGAGCGGAACCCGGCTCCCGCCCGGTACGTTGGACAGCCGTGGAGATGGCGCTGTCGTTCAGCATCCCGGGCGGGGTGCTGCTGCTGGTCACCCTCGGCGCGATCGAGATCCTCCGGCGGCGGCGCAAGCGGACCGGCCCGATGCTGTCGGAGACCTACGTCAACGAGTTCACCGCGATCTTCTACGGCTCCAAGCGCACCGAGCTGGACCACCGCGACTCGTTCTCCATGATGCGCGAGGAGGACGCCGAGGGCGCGCCGCCGCTGGGCGTGGACCTGGACCGCGGGGTGGTCACGCTCGGGCCGGAGGAGATCAGTCGTCCAGCCCCCGAGCGGTGATCGCGTCGCCCAGCGCCTCGGCCGAGCGGATCAGCCCGACGATCACCGGCACCACCATCCGCCAGGAGCCCCGGCCCAGGCCGCGGGCGGTGTAGGCGTCCCGGCACCGCTGCCAGCTGGTGGCCACCAGCGGCACGCTGCGCACGGTCAGCGCCAGCACCAGCGCCACCCGCCGGGAGGACACCCCGGCCCGGTCCAGCGGCCGGGCCAGCCGTTCGAACAGGGCCAGCATCCGGGCGACCCGGGTGGTCACGGTGACCAGCCCGGCCAGCAGCACCGAGGCCAGCAGCCCGCCGGCCACCACCACCGCCCGGGCCCAGCCCGCGGTGAACCCCTGGAAGACCAGGATCAGCACCACGAACGGCAGCAACGCCCGCACGTGCCGCCCCAGCACGCGCAGCGGCACCCGCGCCGCCGGGTACAAAGCCGCACTGACGAGCACCTCCGCCCCGATCAGCCCGGGCGTGCCGGAGGCCACCACCCCGGTGACCGCGAGCAGCAGGGCCAGCAGCTTCGGCCCGGCCGGCATCCGGTGCAGCCAGGACTCCCCCGGTAGGTACCGGCCCAGCGTGCTCATGAGGCCATCAGGGCCAGATAGTGCGCGATGGCCGCGTCCGGGGTGTCGTCGCACACCACCCGGCCCTCGTCCAGCACCAGCACCCGGTCGAAACCGGCCAGCATGTCCAGGTGGTGGGTGAGCAGGATGACCTGCTGGGGCAACGATTCCAGCGCCCGGCGCACCACGCCGGCGTTGCGTAGATCCAGCAGCGTGGTCGGCTCGTCGCAGACCAGGATCTCCGGTTCGGTCACCAGCACCGAGGCCAGCGCCAGCATCTGCTTCTGCCCGCCGGACAGCAGGTGCGCCGGGTGATCGCGATGCTCGGAAAGCCCGTGCCGCCCAAGGACTTCGCTCACCCGCGCCTCGATGTCCGAAGTGGACAGACCGCGTCGGGACAGGCCGATCGCCACGTCCTCGGCCACCGTGGGCATGATGATCTGGGTGTCCGCGTCCGGGAACACGAATCCCACCAGCCGGTGCACCTTGCGGTGCTGCTTGCGGGTGTCCAGCCCGTCCACCAGCACCCGCCCCCGGCTGGGCCGGATCAGCCCGTTGAACATCCGGGCCAGGGTGGACTTGCCCGAGCCGTTGGCGCCGATGATGCCGATCCGGTGCTCGGCCAGGGTCAGGTCGATGTCGCGCAGCACCGTCCGCTCGGCGTAGGCGTGGTGCACGCCCTCGACTCGGATCACCGGCGGCGGCCCGCCGCGGGCACCGGGTAGGACCGGTACACCCCGGCCGTGATCAGCGCGGTCAGCACCACCTTGACGGCGTCGCCGGGCAGGAAGGTCACCGCCGAGACGGTGGTGCCCAGCAGGCCGGAACCCAGCCGCCAGGCGGTGAACGGCACGCCGAACGCGTAGATCACCACGATGCCGCCGACCACGTTGGCCAGCAGCAGCGGGAACACCGTGCGCCGGCCCTTCTCGGCCAGCCAGCCGATCACCGCGGCCCCGGCCAGCCAGCCGACCAGGTAGCCGCCGGTCACCCCGGCGAACACCGCGATCCCGCCGCGGCCCCCGGCCAGCAGCGGCAGCCCGGCCGCGACCAGCACCTCCAGCGCCAGCACGGCCAGGAAGCCGCGTTTGGCGCCGAGCACGCTGCCGGCCAGCATCACGCCCATGGACTGCGCGGTGATGGGCACCGCGTTGCCGAACAGGGAGAAGCTGCCGGGCAGCCCGAGCACCGCGATCAGCGCGGCGAACAGGGCGATCAGCGCCAGGTCCCGGGGCAGCAGCCAGGAACCCTCGCGCTCCTCGGTGGTCTTGGGTTCCGGCGTTGGCTCGGCAGGGCTGGACATCAGGGCTCCTCGGGACCGGGGGAGAGCTCAACGTAGCAAACCGCATTGGCCCGTCACGAGTTCTGACTATGGTCGCTGACCTGTGCGAACATGGTCTGATGGCGGACCGCGGCGGAGTGACGCACAGCTCACATTTCGGTGCGTTCCGGGCCACAGTGGAATCCGGGCGGCTGCGGGTGATCCCGCACCCGGGCGACCCGGATCCCGCGCCGCTGCTGCGCAATCTGGCCGTGCTCGGTTCCGGGAAGGCCCGGGTCGACCAGCCCCATGTGCGGCGTGGCTGGCTGGCCGGCGGCCCAGGGCCGGACACCCGGCGTGGTCACCAGGAGTTCGTGCCGGTGGACTGGGACACGGCGACCGAGCTGCTGGCCGGTGAACTGGGCCGGGTCTACTCCGAGTACGGGCCGGGCGCGGTGTACGGCGGCTCCTACGGCTGGGGCAGCGCCGGGCGGTTCCACCACGCGCAGAGCCAGGTGCACCGGTTCCTCAACTGCCTCGGCGGCTACGTCCCGTCCCTGAACAGTTACAGCACCGGCGCCTCCCCGGTGCTGCTGTCCCATGTGGTCGGTTCGGACGCGCCGATCTCCCGGCCGACCACCTGGCCGGTGCTGGCCGAGCACACCGAGCTGTTCGTCTGTTTCGGCGGGCTGCCCGCGAAGAACACCTTCGTCGCGCCCGGCGGGGCCAGCCGCCACCAGGTCGGCGGCTACCTGCGCGCGGCCAAGGAGCGCGGGGCGCGGTTCGTGAACATCTCGCCGCTGCGTGACGATCTGGCCACCGAGCTGGACGCGCGCTGGCTGCCGGTGCGGCCGGGCACGGACGTGCCGGTCATGCTGGCCATCGCGCACACTCTGCTCACCGAAGGCCGGCACGACAAGGACTTCCTCGATCGCTACTGCGTCGGCTTCGCCGAGTTCGCCCGCTACCTTCGCGGTGAAACCGATGGCACGCCCAAGACGCCGGAATGGGCCGCGGCGATCACCGAACTGCCCGCGGCGACTATCCGGGAACTGGCCCGGCGGATGGCCGGATCGCGCACCCTGGTGTCGGTGTCCTGGTCGCTGCAACGGGCCCGGCACGGCGAGCAGCCGGTGTGGCTTGGCGTGGTGCTGGCCGCCATGCTCGGCCAGTTGGGCCTGCCCGGCGGCGGGTTCGGGCACGGCTACGGCTCGATGGCCGGCACCGGGTCGGGCCGGGTGCCGGTGAGCCTGCCCCGGCTGCCGCAGGGCGCCGATCCGGCCGCGGACCTGGCCATTCCGGTGGCCCGGATCGCGGACATGCTGCTGCATGCGGGGGAGTTGTACGACTACAACGGGGAACGCCGGGTGTATCCGGACATCCGGCTGGTGTACTGGTCGGGCGGCAATCCGTTCCACCATCACCAGGACCTTGGCCGGCTGCGCCGCGCGTTCGCCCGGCCCGACACCGTGGTGGTGCACGAGCCGTTCTGGACCGCGACCGCCCGGCACGCCGACATCGTGCTGCCGGCCACGATCACCTTGGAGCGCAACGACATCGGCGCCGCCCGGGAGGACGACCTGCTGGTGGCCATGCGCCAGGTGCGCCCGCCGCACGGCGAGGCCCGCGACGACTACCGCATCTTCACCGACCTGGCCGAGGCGCTGGGCGTGGTCAAGGAGTTCACCGAGGGCCGCACCGAACTGGGCTGGCTGCGGCACATGTACACCGCCTGGCAGCAGGAGAATCCGCGACTGTCTACTCCGGACTTCGAGGAGTTCTGGCGGACCGGGGAGGTCGAGCTGCGGGCCGAACCCGAGCGGCACGTGCTGTTCAGCGAGTTCCGGGCCGATCCGGACCGGCACCGGCTGGCCACGCCCAGCGGAAGAATCGAGATCTCCTCCGCCCGCATCGCCGGATTCGGCTATCCCGACTGCCCGGGTCACCCAGCCTGGCTGCCGCCCGAGGAGTGGTTGGGATCGCCTGCCGCGCAACGATTTCCGCTGCAACTGATCGCCAACAACCCGGCCACCCGGCTGCACAGCCAGCTCGACCACGGCCCGCTGTCGGCCGCGTCCAAGGTGGCCGGGCGGGAACCGATCCGGATGCACCCGGCGGATGCGGAGGCACGCGGCTTGGCCGCGGGTGCGGTGGTGCGAGTGTTCAACGACCGGGGCGCCTGCCTGGCCGGGCTGGTGGTCACCGAGGACGTGCGGCCGGGCGTGGTGCAGTTGTCCACCGGTGCCTGGTTCGACCCGGACGAGACCGGCATGTGCCGGCACGGCAACCCGAACGTGCTCACCCTGGATGTCGGCACCTCCGCGCTGGCCCAAGGCTGTTCCGGTCAGCTCACCCTGGTGCAGGTGGCCGGATACGCGCAGCGGCCGCCCGAGATGCGGGCGTTCGAATCACCTCGGACAACGACATGATCCGGCTCGGAGTCGATCTCTGTCCGAAATAGTCCAGGCCGGACATAATCCCAGCCGACGGAATCACCGTCCGGCATATTGACCGGCCCGCGAGGGGATGCCAATCATTTCCGTATGACCACTGCGGTTTCGTTGGCGATTGCACCGGTTGCCGGACGTATCGGCGCGCGGATCGACGGGGTCCGCCTCGGGCCGGATCTGGACCCGGAGACCGTCACGGCGATCCGGGACGCGTTGCTGCGCCACAAGGTGATCTTCCTGCCCGGCCAGCACCACCTGGACGACGCGGCGCACGCCGGATTCGCCCGGCTGCTGGGCGAACTGACCACCGCGCACCCCACCGTGCCTGCGGTCGACGGCACGGCCAACGTGCTGCCGCTGGACGCCGAAGCCGGTGGCAAGGCCAACCAGTGGCACACCGATGTGACCTTTGTGGACGCTCCGCCGGCCTTCTCGGTGCTGCGCGCGGTGACCATTCCGCCCTACGGTGGGGACACCTCGTGGGCCAACACGGTGACCGCCTACGAGGAACTGCCGCCCACCCTGCGCGAACTGGCCGAACGGTTGTGGGCGCTGCATTCCAACCTCTACGACTACGCCGCCCTCAAGCCCGAGGCGTCCGCGGCCGACCAGGCGCACTACCGCGAGGTGTTCACCCGGATCAATTTCGAGACCGAGCACCCGGTGGTGCGGGTGCACCCGGAGACCGGCGAGCGTTCGCTGCTGCTGGGCAACTTCGCCCAGCATCTGCTCGGCGTGCCCAAGGCCGACTCGGCCCACCTGATCGACCTGCTGCAGAGCCACGTCAGCCGGCTGGAGAACACCGTGCGCTGGCGCTGGAGCGCCGGTGACGTGGCCATCTGGGACAACCGGGCCACTCAGCACTACGCCATCGACGACTACGGCGACCAGCCGCGCCGCATGCACCGGGTCACCATCGCCGGGGACGTGCCGGTCGGGGTGCACGGCCAGCGCAGCGTGTCCCGCACCGGCGACGCCACCGCCTACCACGCCTGACCCTTTCCCCTCCGGCGGAGCCGTTGCCGCCAACGGTTTCCGCGCCCGGGTTTCAGTGACCGGTGGCGAAATCGGCCAGGTTGGCCGAGATCGGGTCGGCCGCGCCGGTGTTCTGCACCGGCGCCGCGGTCAGCACGTCCAGGTGGTGGTAGCCGGGCGCGATCACGGTGCGCCCGGGTGGCACCCCGTTGCCGACCACCAGGCCCGAGCCGCCCAGCAGGTTGATCACCGGGTTCGCACTGATCCCGTTGGGATACAACAGGTGCGACTGGATCTGCGGCGATCCGGCCTGGTAGATGTCGGTGACCAGCTTGGTCGGGAAGTACTCCTCGGTGAAGTCCAGCGGCTGCTCGGCCAGGCTGCGGGCCAGTTCGCCGATGTCGGTGACCTCCCGGCTGGGATCGGTGAATTCGCCGCTGCTGACCTGGTCGTAGTTGGCCCAGCCGTATTCCGGGCCGTTCGGCTCGGTCGGAATGGCCTTGGGATCGGGGCCGAGCAGTTCCTTGAGGGTGGCCAGTTCGGGCACCTGGGTCAGGTCGTGGGGGACCGGGAAGTCCTTGGCTCCCACCGGGCCGCCGGTGAAGAATCCGGCCGCGCTCTGCAGGAAGGCCAGCGGCTCGGAGTTGTTGTCCAGCAACGCGCCCAGCGCCGCGTCGTTGCTCAGCCGGAAGTCCTTGGCCGCAGGGCTGCCGGTGACGAAGTTGGTCAGCTCCCGGGAGAACAGGAAGCGCAGGGTGAAATCGAGATTCGCGTTGTCCGGCAGTGCGGCGGCCAGCGAGGACAGCCCGGCCGGATCGACATCCGCGGCCACTCCCGCGATGCCCAGCACGTTCATGGTTTCGGCGTTGAGCAGCACCGGCAACTGGATGGATCGGGGCACCAGCCCGGCGTCCAGCGCCGCTTGCGTTGCCGCGTAACCGATTCCGGGGTCGGGCAGCAGGTCCGACATCGTCGGCATGCCGGACAGCGAGGACATCGAGGTGGAGATCGTGGTGTCCAGCGCGAAGTAGCCGCCGCACTGCTGGTAACCGGCGTCGTCGGTGGTGGCCGGGTTGCCGTCGAAATCCCATTCGGCGAAGAACCCGGTGATGATCCCGCCCAGGGAATGCCCGCCGCACAACACCTTCTGCTTGCGCAGCGGCTGGCTGGGCAGTTCCTCGGCCAGCAGGTCGTACTCGTCGCGCACGGTCTGCTCCATGCCCACCCGGCCCAGCCAGCCGAGCTGGCTGTTGTCGGCGTACCCGGCGAAGGTGCGGCCGTCGACACTGGTGCCGTGGTAGTAGTAGTCGATCGCCACCTGGGAGTTCTTCGCGGCCAGCGCGGCCTGCCGGCCGGTCGGGTCCTCCAGGCAGTTGGAGCGCCGGTCCAGCGCCCAGAACTCCAGGTGCCGGCCGAGTTCGTCGGCGGCGGTGATGGTGTCCCGGGCCACGCTGTCGAACGCGCCCGCGCCCTCCAGGATGCCGGGCTGAGCCACGAGAATGCGGTCCGCGTCGGCCGACCGAGTAGGCCCGTCCGCGGCGCGGTAGCGCAGATAGGACAGCCAGTCGCAGGCGGCCGGGTGCGGTCCGGCCGAGGCCGGCAGCGGCAGATACACCGAGACCTCGGACTCGGTGACGCCGGTGACCGGCGAGTTGGTGGACACCGGCGTTTCGATCCGGTTGCCGGTCGGGGCCTCGGCGGCCGCGGCGGGGGCGAGGGCCGGACCGGCGGTGGCCGCCAGCGCGGCGATGGTGAGCAGGCCGAACAGCGCGGAGCGGGTGCGCGTCATCGCGATCTCCCTGAGCGAGCGGTACCTACTACGGAGTAGTAACCATGATTTACCGGAGAGTAAAGCATGTCGCCCGTAAGCTCAACGCCCGTGACTGAAGAGGGTGCCGCGAATCGGTCCCGGCCGCGCCGCAGTCCCGCGGCCCGGCCCACCGACGACCAGCTGCTCGGCGCGGCGCGGATGGTGTTCGCCGAGCGCGGCTACGTGCAGGCCACCATGGAGGCCATCGCCGAGGCGGCCGACTCGACCAAACCGACGCTGTATGCCCACTTCGGCGACAAGGCCGCGCTGTACCGGGCGGTGTTCGGCCGAGAGGTGGAAGCGCTGCGCGACTGGCTGCTGCGGGCCTACGAGGAAGCGGCCGGTCTGCCGCTGGCCCAACAGGTGCGCGGCTACGTGATGGCCCTGTTCCGGTACGCCACCGCGCACGCGGACTCCTTCCGCATCCTGTTCGACCAGCACGGCGCCGACGAGCTGGATCCGGTCCGGATGTCCGTTGTGGACACCATCTCGGACCGGGTGGCCGAGCAGATCCGCCGCTACCTCACCGAACTGGGCCGGGAACCCGGGCCCTCGGTGCGGCTGCTGGCCGAGATGCTGGTCGGGTTGGTGGGCGGCGCGGCCCGGCACGTGCGACGCACCAAGAACCTGGACCCGGTGGTGGCCGGGGAACTGGCCACCACGTTCATCATGGCCGCCCTGACCAACCTCGACCACTCCTTGCTGGACCCGATCGACCACCCGGCCCCCTGAGATCAGCGCTCAGCGCACAGTTGCTGATCGGCGAGCGAATCGATGGTGGCTTCGGTGTATGCCGCGACAATCTCACGCGGAGTCGCTCCGGCCAGGCAAAACCACCCGGTTCCGGGTGTAGTCCCTGGCCAGCTCGCGGGACAGCGCCAGCGCGGCCGTGCGCACCGCCGGGGCCAGCCGCTCCAGGTCCAGCCGCTGCACGTTGCCGGTGATGGAGATGGCCGCGATCGGCTTGCGCCGGTGGTCGTACACCGGGGCGGCCACCGCGGCCACGCCCACCTCGGCCTCCTCGTGGTTGACGCAGTAGCCGCGCTGCACGCCCCGGGCCAGTTCGGTGCGCAGCATCCCGGGCATCACGATGGTCCGCGGGGTGCACCGGGCCAGCCCACCGGACACGATGGTGCGGAAGTAGTCCGGCGGCCCCAGGGCCAGGAACACCTTGCCGGTCGCGGTGCAGTGCACCGGCATCCGGCCGCCCACCCCGGACATGATCGGGGTGGACCGGTGCCCGCTGACCTTCTCCAGGAACAGCGTGTGCCTGCCGTCCCGGACCGCGAGATGGATGTTCTCGTGGGTGGCCTCGTAGAGGTCCTCCAGATAGGGCAGTGCCGTGTCGCGCAGGTCCCGGCGGCGCGGAACCCGTTGGCCCAGCTCGAAAAGGGCCATGCCCAGCCGGTAACCGCCTTCGGTGCGCTCCAGCCCGCCCCACGCCAGGAGCTCCGCGACCAGTCGGTGCGCGGTCGGCTTGGGCAGCCCGGTGCGCCGGGACAGCACGGCCAGGCTCAGCTCGGTGTCGTCCGGTCCGAACGCGTCCAACAGCATCAGGCCGCGGGCCAGCACCGACTTCGGCGGGATGCCTCGTTGCTCCGCACCGCTTGCGGTCATGGGTGCATGGTAGATCTCTTGATCGATCTACTCGGCCGAGTAGCCGTGCTCGGCGCGATGGCTGCGTACCGGCACGTCGATCACCAGCGGGCCGTCCAGTTCGCCCGCACCGGCCACCACCTCGGTCAACTCGGCGGTGCTGCCCACCCGCACCGAGCGGAGGCCGAAGAAGTCCGCGGCCTGGGTCCAGTCCAGCCCGGGCGGGGCGATGTCCAGCCCGGTGTACCGGCGCAGCTCGGCCGAGCGGCTCTTGTGCTTGTCCAGCGTCTCCTTCAGCGTGCGGTACTCGCCGTTGTTGACCACCACGAATGCCACCGGCACCCGGTAGCGGGCCGCGCTCCACAGGCCCTGCAGGCCGAACATGGCCGACCCGTCGCCCAGCACCGCGACCACCGGCCGGTCCGGATTGCCCAGCCTGCTGCCGATGGCCGCGCCGATGCCCCAGCCCAGCCCGCCGCCCACGGTGTGCACGTAGGACTTGGGCCGGTCCTGGCGCAGCACCCGGCGCAGGTGAATGCCCGCGGTGATGGCCTCGTCGATCACCACCGCCTCGGCCGGGAGTCCGGCGGCGACGGCGTGCATGGCGGCCAGCGAGTCCAATGGCGCGTCGCCGTATGCGGCCAGCGCCGCCGCGTCTGTCTCGGCCCGGCCGGCCGTGGTGCGCCGGTCGATCGCCGCCCGCCGGGCGTGCGCGCCGGGCACCCGGCCGACCAGCGTGGCCCCCAGCAGCCCCAGGGTGGCTCGGGGCGCGCCGACCAGCCCGGCCGCGACCGGGAAGTTGCGGCCGATCTCGTTGGCGTCCACGTCCAGCTGCACCGCGGTCATGCCCTCGGGCACGGCCGGGCCGGGGGAGTAGTGGTGCGGCATGAACGCGTGCGTGCCGGCCACGAACACCACGTCGTGCTCGCTGAGCGCGGCCCGGATCGCCTCGTTGACCGGGGGGAGCATGCCCGCGTATAGCGGGTGGCGGCCGGGGAAGTTGATGCCGTCGGCCATCGGCTGGTGGTAGACGGTCGCACCCAGCGCCTCGGCCACCGCGACCAGTTCGGCCACCGCGTCGGCCCGGCCGACCCCGTCCCCGGCCACGATCACCGGCGAGCGGGCCTCGGCCAGTATCTCCGCGGCCGCGGGCACTCCGGTGGCCGCGCCCGGCGCGTGCACCGAGGAGCGGCCAAGGAACGGCACGGATTCCTTCTCCGCCAACAGATCCATCGGCACCGACAGGAACACCGGCCCGGCCGGCGGGGCCACGGCCAGGGCGAACGCCCGGCGCAGTGCCACCGGCAGGTCGTAGCCGTGCTGCACGTCGATGCCGGCCTTCACCGCCGGTGCGGCGATCGCGACCAGATCGCCGGAGAGCATCGGGTCCTGGATGAGGTGCCTGCGGTCCTGCTGGCCCGCGGTGACCACCATCGGGGTGCGCGAGCGGCGCGCGTTGAGCAGCCCGAGCAGCCCGTTGGCCAGCCCGGCGGCCACGTGCAGGCTGACGAACGAGGGCCGCCCGGTGGCCCGGGCGTAACCGTCGGCCATGCCGACCGCGGTCAGCTCCTGCACCGCCAGGGTGTAGGGCAGGTCCTCGGCCTCGGCCAGCGCGTCCACGAACGGCAGCTCGGTGGTGCCCGGATTGCCGAAGATCCGGTCCACGCCCTCCTCACGCAGAATCCGCAGCATGGCCTCGATCGGTGTCACCGCGTTCCTCCCTCCGTTGCCATGCCGCGCACCCGGGCGGCGATCCGGTCGGCGACCCGCGCGGCCAGCGCCATGATGGTCAGCGAGGGGTTCACCGACAGCACCGCGGGCAGCAGCGAGCCGTCCCCGACATACAGGCCGTCCACGTCGTGCGCCTGTCCGTGCCCGTCCACCACCGACCGGGCCGGATCCTCGCCCATCCGCACGCTGCCCTGCATGTGCGTCGTGCTCAGTCCACTGTGGACGAGTCGGCGGGCGCCCGCCGCGCGCAACGCGGCGTCGGCGAACCGGGCGCCCTCGGCCAGCCGGCCGCGTTCCGAGGCGGAAAACCGTTTGCGGACCGCGATGTCCTCGCTGGTGGTCAGATCGAGCTGGCCGGTGTTCTCGTCGGTGGCCATCACCAGCAGCCCGGCCCAGTGCCGGTAGGCGCCGGCCGTGTCGGTCAGCGACCGCCCCCACAGGGGCCGGTTGTCCTCGTCCACCAGGCTTTCGGCGAACGACACCGGGTCCTGGATGGTGGTCGCCTCGATCACGATGCCCTCGTCCTGCCGGGCCAGACAGTGCGCGGTGATCGGATAGGCGCGGTGACAGTCCTGCGGCTCGTCGAACAACCCGTACACCAATCGCGCCGGATGCAGTCCAAGAGTCTGCCCGGCCAGCCGGGTCGACGGCGTGCCCAGCTCAGTGAAATCGTTGCTGCGCAGCAAGATCTGCGGCGTGCGCAGCGCGCCCGCGGCGAGCACCACCAGGCGGGCGCGCACGGTGCCGGTGCGCCCGCCGGCGTGCCGATGGTCCACACCGGACACTCGTGGCCGGCCGCCGCCGCGCTCGATGCGCACCCGGGTCACCTCGCGCCGGGTACGCATGGCCAGCTTTCCGGTGCGCAGCACGGGAGTCAGGAAGGTGTTGAGGGTGGAGCGGCCCGCGTTGGTCGGACAGCCCTGCAGGCACGATCCGCATCGGGAACAGTTGTGGTCGGTGTAGGAGCGCACCGGGGCCAGCGGCGCGCCCAGCGCGGTGAATCCGGCGTTCACCCGGTGCACGCTGGGCGTCCAGTCCGGCCGCTCGCGCACCCCCAGCCGGTCCTCCAGCTCGTCGTACCAGGGCGCCAGATCCACCGGCCCGAACGGCGCGCCGGAATCCCCGCACAGCCCGGTCTCCGCGTGAAAGCGGTCCAGGTCCGAAGCGGACGCGCGCATGGCCACCTTGGTGTTGGTCACCGTGGACCCGCCGACGCACCGGCCGCTGATCAGCGCCACCGGATCGCGGTCGTCCTCCTCGGCGGTGGCCGGCTGGATCGGCCACCACAGCTCGTGCCGGGCCCGCAGTTCGAACCGGGTGTGCCCGGCCGCCGGGTGGAAACCGCCTGCCTCCAACAAAAGCACGTCGAGCCCGCGCTCGGCCAGCGCGGCCGCGATCACCCCGCCGCCCGCGCCCGAGCCGACCACCACCACCTCGGCCTCGGCCGGGGTGTCCGGCCGGTCCCACTCGTCCCACTCACTCGGCGCGGGCGCCGGTTCACCGAGAAACGACCAGTCCTTGTGCAACTGACGGGTCTGCGGGGTGTCGAAACCGATCGCGTCGTGGCCGGTCGGGCCGGTGTGACCGGGTGGGGCGAAGTCCCCGTAGTAGGCCTCGATGCCCAGTCGCCGCACCAGTTCGAACGCCGCGCCGTCGGTCAGCGCGGCCAGGCCGCGCTCGTCGGACACCCCGGCCAGCAGGCCGATCGCCGCGTGCAGCGCGTCTTCCTCGGCGGCTGACATCCCGGCCAGGCGGGCACGGATGTACTCGGCGGGCCGGATGTCCGCGGAACCGGGAACCACCAGCGCGCACACCCGGTCCAGCACCCGCCGCTGCCCGGCGCCCAGCCCGTCACCCACGCAGCGCAGCGTCGATCAGCCGCCGGGTAACGGACAAGGATCGCGTTTCATCCAGTGAAACGTCGGCCTTGCCGATCGCGCTTCCGACTTCGACGCTGCCCGGTATGTCGCAGCCGATGTCCGCCCAGGACACCAGTTCCGCGCCGCCGCCGGCCGACACCGAGCATAACGGGAATCGGCCCTGGTACCGCCGGTTCGTGCCCGGTGAACTCGGCGTGGTGCTGGTGCTGGTGGTGCTGGTCGCCATCGTCGGCATCGGCCATCCGGATTTCCTGCGCACCTCGAATCTGCTGTCCGTGGCGCAGAATTCGGCCTATGTCGGGCTGATGGCCTGCGGCATGGTGTTCCCGTTGGCCATGCGCGAGGTGGACCTGTCCGTAGGCGGTACCTACGCACTGGGCGTGGTGGTCGGCGCGGTGGCGATCCGGGACGGCCTGAACCCCTGGCTGGCCGTGCCGGTGGTGCTCGCGCTCGGGTTGGTGCTTGGCGCCATCAACGGCGCGATCACCACCTATCTCAAACTGCCCTCGTTCATCGTCACCCTGGCCAGCGCCATGCTGTATCGCGGGGTAGCGCTGGCGCTGGCCAACGGAAAGCAGATCACCGGGCTGCCGCAGGACAATTCGTTCTTCAACATCGTCGGCGCGAACCTCGGCGGCGTGCCCACCTCGGTGTGGGTGCTGCTGCTGGCCACCATCGTGCTGGCCATCGTGTTCACCCGCTCCCGGTTCGGCGCGCGGGTGCGGGCCATCGGGTCCAATCCGGACGCCGCCGAGTTCAGCGGCCTGCCCATCGCGCGCACCCGGATCCTGGCGCTGGGCCTGTCCGGGTTCATGGCGGGCGCGGCGGCGGTGCTCAGTCTTGCCTTCTACATCGCGGGCGATCCGACCATCGGCAACGGTTACGAGCTGACCGCGATCGCCTCGGCCATCATCGGGGGCACCCCGCTGGCCGGCGGCCGCGGCTCGGTGCCCGGCGCGATGATCGGCAATCTCATTCTCACCACGGTGGCGGCCAGCCTGGTCTTCTTCGCGGTGCCGATCAACTGGACGACCTTCGCCACCGGTGCGGTGATCCTGGTCGCGGTCGCCTTCGACAGCGTGCTGCGCCGCACCCGGGGGCACGGACTGCTGCCCCGCCGGGTGGTCAGGTTGTTTCGACGGGAGGAACAATGAAGCGCACCAACGCGGCGGCCCTGCTCGCCGCAGCCTGCCTGCTGCTGACCGCGTGCGGCGGTTCGGCCGGCGGATCGAACACCCCGAACCTGGGCATCGCGGTGGCCAACATCAGCCTGAACTTCGGGCACGAGATGGTGGAGGGCTCGCAGAGCGCGGCATCGCACGAGGGCGGGGTGAGCCTCAACGCGGTGGGCCCGGCCAACACCGACGGCCCGGCCGAGGAACAGTTGTTCCAGAACCTCACCACGACCAGCCGCGATGGCATCGTGCTGATGAACCTGGACCCGCCGATCTTCACCCGGCCCGAGGCGCAGGCCATCAGCCAGGGCATTCCGGTGGTGGCGCTGGACACCGCGCCGACCAATGGCAGCAAGGTCACCAGCTACGTCGGCAACGACAACTACGAACTGGGCGTGATGCTGGCCCAGCAGACCATCAAGCATCTGCCGGCCAACCCGTCGGGCACCATCGTGCTGGGCGAGCCGAACCCGGGCACCCCGGTGCTGGACAGCCGGGTGCAGGGTCTGAAGGACACCTTCGCCAAACAGACGCCGAACGTGAAGGTGCTCGGCGCGTACCAGACCTACAGCGACCCCAACCAGAACTACAGCGCCTGGATCTCCCTGGTGCACGCCAATCCGGCCGCGCTGGCCTTCCTTGGCGTCGGTGACGCGGACAGCTACGACCTGGCCAAGATCAAGGGTGACGAGCACGGCAAGTACCTGGTGGCGGGCACCGACGTGGACCCGCAGACGTTGCAGGATGTCAAGGCGGGCCTGGATTTCGTCACCATCGATCCGGAGCACTTCCTCAAGGGCTACATCGCCACCGCGCTGCTGATCCGGTCGGTGAAGAACCACACCAGCATGCCGCAGGGCTGGCTGGTCATGCCGGGCCTCGTAGTCGATCAGTCCAATGTGGACCAGATCATCGACCGGGAGAAGTCGCCGCAGAACGCGTACAACTTCTACCAGGCGCAGATCACCAAGATCCTGGGCGACCCCAACGCCTACCTGAAGCCGTTGTCCAGTGCCCGCTGAGCCGATCGTGCTGGGCGCCACCGGAATCGGCAAACGATTCGGCGGGGTGACCGCGCTTTCCGCGGTGGACATCGCGCTGCGGCCGGGCGAGGTGCACGCCATCGTCGGGGAGAACGGCGCGGGAAAGTCCACGCTGGTCAAGATTCTCTCCGGGGTGCTGCGCCCGGACCGCGGCGCGGTCGAGGTGGACGGCGAGCCGGTGACCTTCGGCTCGCCGCGGGACGCGGCCGCGCGCGGAGTGGCCATCGTGTCCCAGGAACTGAGCCTGTTCGGTGATCTGACCGTGGCCGAGAACCTGTTCCCGCTACGCGGTCCGCGCCGGGCCGGGCTCCTGTCGGCCGGCCGGGCCGAGGCGCTGTCCCGGCCCGCGCTGACCGAACTGGGCCTGCCGGTGGCCATGCACGCCCGGGTCGGCGATCTGGCGTTGGCCGATCAGCAGTTGCTGGAGATCGGCCGGGCGCTGGTGCAGAACCCGCGGGTGCTGATCCTGGACGAGCCGACGTCCGCGCTGCCCCGCGAGGCGGCCGACCGGCTCAAGGCAGTGCTGCGCCGACTGGTCAAGCGGGGCATCGCGGTGCTCTACATCTCGCACTTCCTGGAGGAGGTGCTGCTGGTCGCCGACCGGGTGACCGTGCTGCGGGACGGGCAGACCGTGGTGGACGGCGTGGTCGCCGGTTCCGTGCGGTTGGACGACCTGGTGACCGCGATGCTCGGGGAAACCGTGGTGGCACAACCGATCCAGCGTCCGGACTCGCTCCCCGACGGCCGGCCGACCGTTGTGTTCGACCGGGTGACCGTGCCGGATCGGTTGCGGGAGGTCAGTTTCACCGTCGGCGCCGAGCAGATCGTCGGTGTGGCCGGGTTGCAGGGCGCGGGCCACCTGGCCGTGCTGGAGCTGCTCGCGGGCCGGACGCGACCGGCGTCCGGCTCGGTGCGCATCGGCGGTGCGCCCGGCCCGCACTCGCTACGCGCGGCGGTGCGGGCCGGGATCGCGGTGGTGTCCAGCGACCGCAAACGGTACGGGCTGATGCTGGACAAGCCGGTGTGGCAGAACATGAGTTCGGTCAGCTGGCTCGGCCTCGGTCGCGGCGGCGCCTGGCTGCGCAGGCGCGCCTTGCTGGCCGACGCGACCCGGCACGCGGCGCGGCTGCGCATCCGTTGTGCGCCAAAGGATCTGGTCGGCAACCTCTCCGGCGGCAACCAGCAGAAGGTGGTGTTCGCCAAGTGGCTGGACGCCAAACCGGACGTGGTGGTGCTCGACGATCCGACCCGGGGCGTGGACGTCGGTGCGCGGGCCGAGATGCATCGGGTGATCGCCGACCTGGCCACCGACGGCCGCACCGTGCTGATCGCCTCCACTGATCTGGTGGAACTGGCCGAGCTGTGTGACCGGGTGCTGGTCTTCCAGCGCGGTCGCCTGGTCGACGACATGCCGCGTAACCGGTTGTCCGAACAGAACCTGAGCCTGGCCATGAACGCCGGTTTCGCCGTTACCCAGAAATGACGGGCAGGACCCGGCTCAACTGAGGGCGGGACGCCGCGCGGCCGGTGTCGACGCCGCTGGCCGCGCGACGCGATATTTCCTTGGTACCCGGACCTTTCTGCTATCGAGCGGCCGGGACCGGGAGCTGACCGACCAGATCGGCGACCAGTTCCCCCGGATGGTCGCGCAGGTAGAAGTGCGCGCCCGGGAACTGCCGGGTATGGCAGCCCACCGTGCTGACCTCCGCCCACCTCGCCAGTTCGGCCGCGTCCACCTCCGGATCGTCCATTCCCCCATAGGCCGCCACCGGCACGGCAAGCGGAAGGACCGGCCGGGCCCGGTAACCGGCGACCAGCCGGTAGTCGGCCCGGATCGGCGGCAGCACCAGCTCTCGCAGGTCCGGTTCGGCCAGCACCTCGGCCGCCGACGGGTCCAGCCGCAACACGTCCGTCACCAACTCCTCGTCGGTGCCGGGCGGGTCCCGGCGCGGCCGCATCAAATGCGGCGGGCAGCGGCCGGACACCAGCAATGCCACCGGCGCCGGGCGCAACAGCCGGGCCACCTCGTAGGCCACGGACGCGCCCATGCTGTGCCCGAACAACGCGATCGGCTTGTCGCCCAACGGCTCCAGCGCCGCCGCGATCGGCCGGGCCAAGGCCTCCAGGGTGTCCGGCGCCGCCTCGTCCAGCCGGTCCTCGCGGCCGGGATAGCACACCGCGGCCAAATCAACCTCCGATGGCAACCAGCGCGGCCAGTGCCGGAACGCGCTGGCCGCGCCGCCCGCGTGCGGGCAGCACACCAACCGCACGGCTGCCCGCCGATCCGCTTGATACCAACGCAACCAGCGGTCCATCACGCGCCAGCCGGCCGGGCCAGCAACGGCAGCCTGCGCGCGCCGACGATCAGCCACGGGTTGTGCGGCACGATCGGCCGCAGCGGATCCACCGCCAGCTCGGCGTACCGCGCGAACAGCCGGTCCAGCACGATCCGCGCGGTCAGCCGGGCCAGGGGAGTGCCGAGGCAGAAGTGGATGCCGTGTCCGAAGGTCAGGTGCGCGTTCGGCGCGGGCCGGTGGACGTCGAAGACGTCCGGATCGGGGAACCGGCTGGGATCGCGGTTGGCGGCGCCGACCCACAGCATCACCACCGACTCGGCCGGGATCGGCACCCCGCCGATCTCCACCGCTTCGGTGGTGCGCCTGCCGATCCGCAGGAACGGCGGTCGCACCCGCAGCGTCTCCTCGATCGCCCCGGCCCGCAGCTCCGGGTCGGCCCGCAGCGCCGCCGCGGTCGCCGGCTGCTCGACCAGCAACGTGAGCAGGCTGGACAGCAGCGCGGTCACCGTGACGTGCCCGGCCGAGAACAGCGAGCCGAGGAAGCCGAGGATGTCCTCGTCGGCCAGCCGTTCGCCGTCCACCTCGGCCGCGATCAGCCGCCCGGTCAGGTCGTCGGCGCCGGTGATCCGGCTGCGCCGGATGTGGGCCAGCAGGTATTCGTTCATCTCCCGCACGGTCGGCGCGACCGCCTCCATCGCGGCTGCGAGCTCGGCCGGCCCGCTGTCCGGGCCGAGCCCGGACACCGCGTCCCCGCCCAGCAGCACCGCGGCCCAACGGCGGAACGTGCCCCGGTCGTCGGGCGGGATGCCGAGCAGTTCGGTGATCACGATGATCGGCAGCGGATCGGCGAGCGCGTCCACGAAATCGAACCGCCCGGGATCGGGAACCGCGTCCAGCAGCGCATCGGTGATCCCGGTGATGTGCGGTTCCAGCGCGGCGATGCTGCGCGGGGTGAACGCCTGGCCGGCCAGCGAACGCAGCTGGCGGTGCCTCGGCGGGTCGATGCCGGTGAAATCCCCTCGGGTGAACAGGTCGATGTCCTCCTGCGCGGGGGCCAGCCCGGAGAAGTCCGAGGAGAACCGCTTCGGGTCGAACAACGCCCGGGTGATGTCGTCGTAGCCGAACAGTTCCCACGCCTGCTGGGCCTCGTCGAACCGCACCGGGTGCTGCATCCGCGCGGTGTGCCACCAGCGCACCAGCTCGGTGAACTCGTCGCCGTCTCCCCCACCCAGCCCGGCGGAATCGGCCGGGCTCACCTCGGCCGTGCTCATCTGTCCACGCCGTTCGAAGCGCCCGTCGACGCGGCCTGCCGGGCGTCGGCGTCCATGGCCTCGCGCAGGCTGCGCGGCCGCATGTCGGTCCACACCTCGTCCACGTAGGCCGAGCAGTCGGCCTGGCTGCCCTGCTTGCCCACCGGAGTCCACCCGGCCGGCACGTCCAACTCGATGGGCCACAACGAGTACTGGTCCTCGTCGTTGCGCAGAACCTGGAAGGTGCCATCGTCGTCCATGTCCTTCTTCTCCCTCTCAGTGATTCCCCGAGTCCACTGTGGACCCGGAGTGTTTCGGAAAGTGCCGCAGTGAGCGGCTCGCGGTGGCCAGCAGTGCGGAGGCCGCGATGCCCGCGGCGCACAACTGCAACGCCCGCCCGCCGGACACCGCGGCCACCGCCGCGCCGCCCAGCACCGGGCCGACCGCGCCGGCCAGCCCGGAGATCACGCCAAGCACCCCGGTGAGCCGGCCGCGCAGCTCGTCGGGGGTGAGGATCAGCTGTTCGGTGACGATCGCGGTGTTGGCCGCGGGCGGCAGCAGCGCCATCACCAGGAACAGCAGGCCCATCAGGTAACCGTTGTGGATCAGCACGGCCAGCGGGGTGAGCGCGGCCAGCACCCAGAACACCCCGATCACCAGCACCGGCGGGGAGAACCGCTTGGTCAGAAGCGGCGCGGCCAGCGAACCGGCCACGCCGCCGACGCCCAGCATCGCGGCCATCACGCCGATCTCGCCCGCTGGCATGCCGCGCAGCTGCGCCACCACGATGACCACCACGTAGAACGCGCTGAAGAACAGGTTGAGCACCGCCGCGCACAGCGTGGTCGTCCGGATGTGCGGCTGTCCCCAGACCCACCGCAATCCCTCGGCCATTTCCCGGCCGAGCTGATGAATCGGTTGCGGGGCAACGGTTCGAGCCGGAATCCGCACGAAAGCCAGTCCGATGCAGGCCAGGCCGTGCGTGATGAGGTCGGCGGCGAACGGCACGAATCGCCCGAGGGCGAACAGGAATCCGCCGGACGCGGTGCCGCCCAGGTTGCCAAGGTAGGCGCGGGCGGCGTTCATGGCCACCGCGCCGGGCAACTGGTCGGTGGGCACGATCGCGGGCAGGCAGGCGTTCTCCGCAGGCCGGAACAACGCCTCGCTGCCGCCCATGATCGCGGCCACCACGGCCAGTTGCGCCACTGTGGCCACGTTCCACCACAGGGTGAGCACCAGGCTGCCCGCGGCCACCGCCTGGATCGCCTCGCAGTACAGCATGATCTTCTTGCGGTTCCACCGATCCACCAGCGCGCCGCCGGGCACGCCGACGATCAACCCGGCCGCGGCGGCCACGCCCAGCACCACGCCGGAATCGGCGGGGGAGTGCGTGAGTACCAAGGTGACCAGCGGGAAGGCGATGGTGCTTGCGTTCATGCCGAACAGCGACAGCGCCTGGCTGCTCCACAGCAGCTGGTAGTTGCGGTTGCGCAGCAGCGGCGCGGCCGGCCGGGTCGACTCGTGCACGGTCATCGCGCACCCCGGCAGTCCCGCGCGATCTGCCGCAACGCGTCCGCGAAGTCCGCCGCGACCCGCGACATGGTCGGCTCATCGTAGGATTCCGGTTGGTACAGCAGGGAAAACGTCAGCTCGCCCGCGTCCACGCCACCGAGCACGTCCACCAGGTGCGCGGCCGCCGGGGCCGGCGCCTGGTGGCGGCCGATCGATTCGTGCACCGCCTTGCACAATCCGCCCTCCGACTCGGCCGGTGGCGAATCGAACCGGCCAAGGTAGTTGAACGAGATCCCCGGTGTGCGGCCCCTGGCCAGCCGTTCGCGGGCCGCCGGCGGGCCGAGATAGCGCAATGCGCCATAACCGAGGCCGTTGCCCGGAATCCGGCGCAGCTGCCGCCGCACCGAGCGCACCAGTTCGGCCCAGACCGGTTGTCCGGCCTCGGGAATCTCGAAGCTGACCGGGTACATGGTGGTGAACCAGCCGACCGTGCCGGACGGGTCGAGCTCGGCCGACAGCTCCTCGCGGCCGTGCCCCTCCAGATCCACCGACACGCCGGCCTCGCCGGTCCAGCGGGCCAGCGCCACGCCCAGCGCGGACAGCAGCACCTCGTTGATCCGGGTCCGGTAGACCGCGGGCGCGCCGCGCAGCAACGTGTCGGTGTCCTCGGCCGACAACCGCACCGACACCGAATCCTGCGACCCGGCCGCAGCGGCGTCCGGATGGTCGACCGGCAGCGCCGCGCCGGACACCGCGCCGGCCCAGTGGTCCAGTTCGCCGTCGAAGCCGCCCGCCGCGGCCCGCTCGGCCAGTTGCCCGGCCCAGTCCCGGAACGGGGTGGCCGGGCGGTCCAGTGCGATGTCCCGGCCGGCGACAGCGGCGCGGTAGGCGGTGTCCAGATCGGTGACCAGGATGCGCCAGGACACCGCGTCGACCACCAGGTGATGGGCGGTCAGCAGCAGGTACTTCGGCCGGCCCGCACCCAGTTCGAACAGCGCGGCCTTGAGCAGCGGCGGCGAGTCCAGCTCGAACCCGGCGTGCAACTCGTCGGCCAGCTCGGTCATCCGGGCCCACTGCGCCTCGCCGTCCACATCGGACAGATCATGCAGCCGCAGCGCGGGTGGCGACACCGCCGCCTCGACCTGGGCCCGCCACTCCCCGGCCACCTGCTCGAAGCGCAACCGCAGCGCGTCGTGCGCCTCGGTCAGCGCGCGCAGCCCGGCCCGCAGCGCGGCGGCGGCCACGTTCTCGGTCACCTCCAGCAGCACCGCCTGGTTGAAGTGGTGCGCGCCGGTGGTGTGCGTGCCGAAGAACCAGCGCTGGATCGGGGTCAGCGGCACCGGACCGGACACCGGCGCCGCGGCCGCTCGTGGTTGGCCACCCTCGGGCTCCGCGCCGAGCATCCGGGCCAGCGCGGAAATGGTCTGGTTGGCGAACATGTCCTTGGTGCGGATGTGCAACCCCTGTTCCCGAGCCCGGGACACCACCTGGATGGTCAGGATGGAATCCCCGCCCAGCTCGAAGAAGTTGTTGCGCACCCCGATCTCGCGCACCCCGAGCACATCGGCCCAGATGTCGGCCAGGATCGTCTCGGTCGGGTTGCTCGGCGGCACATACCCGGCCGCCACGTCCTCGCCCGGCTCCGGTTCGGGCAGCGCCGCGCGGTCCAGCTTTCCGCTGGGGGTCAACGGGAAACTCTCCAGCGGCACGAGCCGGGCGGGCAGCAGGTGCGCGGGCAGGAACTGGGCCAGGAACTCGCGCAGCGTCGCCGCGGGTGGGATCTCCGCGCCGTCCTCGGGCACCAGGTAGGCGACCAGCCGCTTGTGCCCGTCGTCTTCGCGCACCGCCGCCACCGCCCCGGCGACCGCCGGGTGCCGCAGCAGCGCGGCCTCCACCTCACCCAGCTCGATCCGGAAACCGCGCACCTTCACCTGCTGGTCGATCCGGCCGCGGTAGTCCAGCTCCCCGTCCGGCGTCCAGCGCACCAGGTCACCGGTGCGATACATGCGGGAACCGTCGCCCGCGAACGGATCGGGCAGGAACCGCTGCGCGGTCAGGCCGGGGCGGCGCAGATAGCCGCGGGCCAGGCTGATGCCGGACACGTGGAGTTCGCCGGTTGCGCCCGGCGGCACCGGCCGCAGCAGCGCGTCCAGCACGTACACCCGGGTGTTCCAGATCGGCCGGCCGATCGGCGGGTTCCCGCCCGGTATCAGGGGTTCGCTCCAGGTGGCCACCACGGTGGTCTCGGTCGGGCCGTAGGCGTTGATCAGCTGCCGGCCCGGCGCCCAGCGGGCCACCAGTTCCGGCGAACTGGCCTCGCCGCCGACGATCAGCGTGCGTAACTCCGGTAGCCGTTCGGCGGGCAGGGTGGCCAGCGCGGCGGGCGGGATGAGCGCGTGCGTGATCCGTTGCGTGGTCAGCACTTCGGCCAGCTGATCGCCGACCAGCGGGCCGGGCGGCGGTACCACCAGCGCGGCTCCGGCCGGCAGCGACAGGCACAGTTCCAGGACCGAGGCGTCGAAGCTGGGCGAGGAGAACTCCAGCACCCGGTCGCCCGGCGCGCTGCCGAACCGGTCGGCCTCGGCCGCGGCGAAACTGGCCAGCCCGGCGTGCGACACCAGTACGCCCTTGGGTCGTCCGGTCGAACCCGAGGTGTAGATCAGGTACGCCGGATTGTCCGTGCGCACGTCGGTCACCGGCGCATCCGCGGGCATGCTGTCCACTGTGGACAAGAGCTCGGGATCGTCGACACACAGCACCGGAACGCCGTCCGGCGGTGGCACCAGTGCGGCGATCCGGGTGCTCGTCAGCAGCAGCACCGGTTGCGCGTCGGTCATGATGAACCGGATGCGCTCGGCCGGATAGTCCGGGTCCACCGGCAGGAACGCCGCACCGGCGGCCAGCACGGCCAACTGCGCGGTGATCAGCTCGGCCGAGCGCGGCAGCGCCAGCGCCACCACCCGCTCCGGCCCGGCTCCGCGGGAGATCAGCAGGTGCGCCAACCGGTTCACCCGGCCGGCCAGCTCGGCGAAGCTCAGCGTTCGCTCGGCCGAGAGCACCGCCGGCAGGTCCGGGGTGCGCCGGGCCTGCGCGGCGAACAGCTCGCCGAACGGCACCGCCGGAATGTCGTGGCCGGTCTCGTTGGGCGCGTCGATCAGCTGCTGCCGCTCGGCCCGGGTGAGCAGGTCCAGCCGGGCCATCGGCTTGTCCGGTCCGGCCAGCACCGCCTCGATCAGCACCCGCAGCCGGCCGGTCAGCCGGTCGATGGTGGCCGGATCGAACAGGTCGGTGTCGTAGGTGGCCACGCCGAGCAGTCCGGCGTCGGTCTCCTGGAACTCCAGAGTCAGCTCGAACGCGGCGGTGACCACCGGCGGCGCCACCCCGTCCACCCGCAGCCCGGGCAGCCGGGCGCCGTGGTCGGGCGCGTTCTGCAGCACGATCATGGCCTGGCACAACGGAGTCCGGCTCGGATCCCGCACCGGCGCCAGCTCGTCCACCACCCGCTCGAACGGCACGTCCTGGTGGGCGAATCCGGCCAGCGCGGTGTCCCGCACCTGGTCCAGGAACTCGGCGAACGACCGGTGCTCGTCCACCGCGCCGCGCAACACGATGGTGTTGACGAAGAACCCGATCAGCCCGTCCAGTTCCGGCCGATCCCGGCCGGACACCACGGTGCCGGTGGCGATGTCCCGCTGCCCCGACCACCGGGACAGCAGCAGCTGGCCCAACGCGGTCAGCACCATGAACAGGGTGGCGTGCCGGGCCCGGCCCAGCTCGGCCAGCCCGGCGGTGGTCCGCCCGTCCAGGGTGAACTGGGCCAGCGCGCCGCGCGTGCCCCGGGTGGCCGGCCGGGGCCGGTCGGTGGGCAGTTCCAGCGGCGGTACCTCGGCCAGTTGCGTGCGCCAGTAGTCCATCCGCTCGCGCAGCGCCGACTCGGTCCGGGCTTCCCGTTGCCAGCAAGCGAAATCGGCGTACTGGATGGGCAGCGCGGGCAGCTCGTCGCCGGTGTAGCACGCGCTCAGATCGCGGATGAGCACACCGGTGGACCAGCCGTCGGTGATGATGTGGTGCAGGGTCAGCGACAGCACGTGCTCGTCCGGGGCCAGCCGTACCAGCGCGCCGCGCAGCAACGGGCCCCGCCGCAACACGAACGGCGTGCTGCTTTCCCGCGCCAGCAACCGGTTCAGCTCGGCGTCGCGCTCGGCCGCGGGCAGCGCGGTCAGGTCGGTCAGTGGCAGCGGGACCGGGTCGGCCGGTGGCCGCACCACCTGCACACCGCGCCCGTTGACCGAGTCGAACGTGGTGCGCAGCGATTCGTGCCGGGCCACCAGCGCGGTCAGCGCCGCGGCCAGCCGGTCGGTGTCCAGTTGCCCGGTCAGCCGCAACACCAGGGGGCTCAGGTATTCCGCGCCGCCCTGCTCGAACTCGTCCAGGAACCACAGGCGCTGCTGGGCGAAGGACAGCGGCAGCGCGTGGTCGCGGCCGGCCGGCGGGATGTCGGCCGGTGCGGTGGTGTCCGCGCTGCCGCGCACGGTCGCGGCCAGTCCGGCCACCGTGGGCCGGGTGAACAGCGCGCGGGGCGAGACGTCCACCGCGAACGCGGCCCGCAGCCGGGACGCCACCCGGATGCTCAGGATGGAATCCCCGCCCAGCTCGAAGAAGTTGTCCTCGACCCCGACCCGGGCCACGTCCAGCAGCTCGGCCCAGATCGTCGCGATGGTCCGTTCCACCTGATCGCGCGGTGCGACGTGACCGCGGGCCCGGCGGGCGCCGGTGCGCTCCGGCTCGGGCAGCGCCGCCCGGTCCAGCTTTCCGTTGCGGGTCAACGGGAAACCGTCCAGGGTGGTGAACCAGGTGGGGATCAGGTAGTCGGGCAGCCGCTCGGCCAGCCAGCCGCGCAGCTCGGCCGCGGGCACCGGCCGGTCGCCCTCGGGCACCAGGTAGGCGGCGAGTCGTTTGCTGCCAACCGAATCCTGGCGCACGGTGACCACGGCCTGGCGCACCGCCGGATGCGCGGCCAGGGTCGCCTCGATCTCGCCCGGCTCGATCCGGAAGCCCCGGATCTTCACCTGGTCGTCGGTCCGGCCCAGGAACTCCAGGGTGCCGGAAGCTTTCCAGCGCACCACATCGCCGGTGCGGTACATCCGAGACCCGTTGCCCGCGAAGGGATCGGCCAGGAACCGGCCCGCGGTCAGGCCGGGCCGGGCGTGGTAGCCGCGCGCCAGTCCGGTGCCCGCCAGCCACAACTCGCCGGGCACGCCCACCCCGACCGGGGCCAGCCCGTCGTCCAGCACATAGGTGCGGGTGTTGTCCATCGGCCGTCCGATCGGCATCGGCTCGGGCACTGCCTCGTCCGGCCCGACCCGGTGGCCGGCCGCGAACGTGGTCGCCTCGGTCGGACCGTAACCGTCCACAATGGTCAGTTGTGGACAGGCCTCCCGGACTGCGCGGACGGCGGTCGCGGGCACCACGTCGCCGCCGGTCCACAGCTCGCGCAGGCCGCGAAGGCAGGCCGGATCGTCCTGGGCCAGCGCCCGGAACAGGCCCGCGGTGAGGAACGTCGCGGTGATCCCGTGAGCCCGGATCAACCGGCGCAGCACCACCGCGTCCACTTCGCCCGGCGGAGCCAGCACGATCCGGCGGCCGGTCAGCAGCGGCGCCCAGCACTCGTAGGTGTTGGCGTCGAACGCGTGCGGCGAGTGCAGCAGCACCTTCTCGTGCGCCGGACCGGCGAAATCCCGGTCCAGGGCCAGGGAAACCACGTTGCGCTGCGTCACCGTGACCGCCTTGGGCCGCCCGGTGCTGCCCGAGGTGAACATCAGGTAGGCCAGGTGATCCGGCCCAAGCCGTATCCCGGGATCAGCGTCCGGTTGCGCCCGCAGCGCCGGGTCGGTGCTCTCCCGCTCGGTGAGCACGTGGGTGACGCCGGCCTGGTCCAGCAGCGCATCGACCCGGTCGGCCGGGGCGTGCGCGTCGATGGGCAGGTAAGCCCCGCCCGCCTTGGCTACGGCCAGTTGCGCCACCACCAGCGCGACCGAGCGGTCCAGCCGCAGCGCCACCGGGGTCTCCGGCGCCACGCCCCGGCCGATCAGCCAGTGCGCCAACCGGTTGGCCCGGATGTCCAGCTCCCGGTAGCTCAGTTCCTCGCGCTCACCGACCACCGCGATCGCATCCGGCGTGCGGCGCACCTGCTGGGCGAACAGCGCCGGAATGGTGCCCATCGGTCGCGGTTGCCCGGTGGCGTTCCACTCGACCAGCACGCGGTGCCGTTCGGCCGCGTCGATCATGGGCAGCGCGTCGACCGGACGGTCCGGTTCGGCGGCCAGCGCGGCGCACAGCGCGAGCAGTTGCCCGGTCAGCCGGTGCGCGGTGGCCGGGTCGAACAGCCGGGGGTCGTAGCCGAGGTCCACGTGCAGTCGCCGGTCGAGGTAGGCCCGCAGGCTCATCGGGTAGTTGGTGGTGTCCACCGCCTGCACCCCGGTGATGCGGATTCCGCTCTCGGCCAACGCGTTCTCGTCGAACGGATAGTTCTCGAACACCAGCATCGACTCGAACAGCGGAGCGCCCTCGTCGAGCTCGCTCAGCGTCTGCAACCGCGGCAACGACACGAATTCGTAGGGCCGCAGCTCGACCTGCTCGGCCTGCAACCGGCGCAACCAGTCCAGCGCGAGCTCGCCGCGCTCGACCCGGACCCGGGTGGGCACGGTGTTGATGAACATGCCGATCATCGACTCCACCCCGGCCAGTTCGGCCGGTCGGCCGGACACCGTGGTGCCGAACACCACGTCGGATTCCCGGGCGTGGCGGGACAGCACCAGGCCCCACAGACCCTGGATCACCGTGTTCAACGTCAGGCCGTGCTCGCGGGCCAGCGTGCGCAACCGCTGCGAATCGGCCGGCGACAGGGCGGCCGCGGCCGAGCCGGTGGATTCGGACCGGTGGGCCTGGCTGGGTTTGCGGTCGTAGGGCAGGGAAGTGGGCGCGGTGAATCCGGCCAGCGCGGTGCGCCAGGACTGCTCGGCGGCCTGCCGGTCGGGACCGGTGGCCAGCCAGCGCAGGTAGTCCCGGAACGGGCGGCGCGCGGGCAATTCGACGTCGGCGCCGGTCAGCGCGGCGTACTCGGTGCACACGTCGGTCAGCACCTGGCCCAGGCTCCAGCCGTCCAACAGCACGTGGTGCGAGGCCCAGACCAGCAGCACCTCGTCCGCGCTACGCCGCACGATGGTCAACCGCAGCAGCGGCGCGGTGTCCAGCCGTACCCCGGTCGCCCGGTCGGCGGCCAGCAGCTCCGCCAACTCGTCGTCGGAAACCCGGTCGTGGTAGGCGATCGGCACGTCCACCGCGCGGTACACCACGCGCACCGGCTCGGGCACGCCGTCCCACACCACCGCGCTGCGCAACGTCTCGGTGCGGGCCACCACCCGGCGCACCGCCTCGCCCAGCGCCCTCGGTTCGGACACCCCGGCCAGCCGCAGCCGCAACTGGTCGAAGTACGCGCCGGACTCGGCGTCGACCAGACTGTGGAACACCATGCCGGCCTGCAACGGGGTCAGCGGCGCCAGGTCCTCGACCGCGTCACCGTGTCCGACCAGCCGGTCGATGGTGGCCTGGTCCAGGGAAACCAGGTCGAAATCCGAAGGCGTGCGGCCACCGGCGCCCGGCTGGGCGCAGTGGTCGATGAGCGCGCGCAGTTCGGCCAGCACGCGGTCGGCCAGCCGGCGAATCGTGGCCTCGTCGTGGATGTCGGCCGAATAGGTCCAGCCCAGTTCCAGTTCACCGTCGCTGACCATCCCGGTCAGTTCGAGCAGGCTGCCGCGTTCGGCCTCCGGATCGGCGTCCGACCCGACCCCCGGATGCCACACCTGGTACAGCCCGGAGTCGTCCCCGCCCGCGGCCCACTGGCCGTGGTAGTTGACCGACACCTCCGGCGGGGGCTGCTCGCGCAGCGCGTCGGCCGCCGACCCCGGCTCGCCAAGGTAGCGCAGCGCGCCATGGCCCACTCCGTCGTCGGGCACCGCGCGCAGCTGTTCCTTCACCGACTTGACCAGCAGTGGAAAGTCCGAAGTGGACGGCAGGGTCAGGGTGACCGGGAACTCGGCGGTGAACCAGCCGATGGTGCGGGACAGATCCAGATCGGCGAACAGGTCGGCCCGGCCGTGGCCCTCCAGCGAGATCCGGATGGTCTCGCCGCCGGTCCACTCGGCCAGCGGCCGGGCCAGCGCGGCCACCAGCAGGTCGTTGCCGCGGGTTCGGTAGGCCGCCGGGGCGGTGCGCAGGAACGCCTCGGTCATCGCCCGGTCCAGCCGGGTGGTCAGCGTGCGGGCCGAGCCGAAGGTGTTGCGCCCCGGACGATCCGTCGGCAGCGGTTGCACCGGGGTGTTGCCGGACTTGGCCCAGTAGGTGAGCACGTCGTCGAAGCCACCGCCGTGCACCAGCTGGGTCAGCCGCCGTGCCCACGCACCCGGCCCGGCGCCCGCCGCGGGCAGCTCCACCGGCTGCCCGGCGGCGGCCATCCGGTAGGCCGATTCCAGGTCGCCGAACAGGATGCGCCAGGACACCCCGTCCATCACCAGGTGGTGCACGGTCAGGAACAGCCGGGGCCGGTGGCCGTCGGCGAAGGTGAACAGCAGCGCCCGCAGCAGCGGACCGCGGGCCGGATCCAGCCCGGTCTGGGCCCGCTCGGCGAGCGCGGGCACCTCGTCCGGGTGGGCCAGGGCGTGGTGTTCGAACACACTGGCGGCCAGGCCCGGCATGACCTGCTGGCGCCACTGCCCGCCCACTCGGTGGAACCGGGTGCGCAGCGCGTCGTGCTGGGCCAGCACCGCGTCCAGCGCGGTGTGCAGGGCGGTCTCGTCGGTGCCGGCGGCCAGTTCCACCAGCATGGACATGGTGAACCGGCGCGGATCTCCGGTCCAGGACTGGAAGAACCACTGCTGGATCGGAGTCAGCGGGGCCGGGGTGAACACCGGCTCGGCCGGGGCCGGCCGAGGGGTCGGCTCGGTGCGGGCGGCGGTGGCCAGTTCCCCGACGGTCTGGTTGAGGAAGATGTCCTTGGCGCTCACCGCGATCCCGGCCTGCCGGGCCCGGGCCACGATCTGGATGCTCAGGATGGAATCCCCGCCCAGCGCGAAGAAGTTGTCCCGCACGCCGATCCGGGGCACGCCAAGCACCTGCTGCCAGATCTCGGCCAGCTGCCGCTGCATCGGCGTTCTCGGGGCCTGGTAACGAGAATCCAGCTCGGGCTGCACGTCCGGCGCGGGCAGCGCGGCGCGGTTCAGCTTGCCGTTGGCGGTCAGTGGCAGCTCGGTCAGCGGCACGAAGGCCGAGGGCAGCAGGTAGTCGGGCAGCCGCTCGCGCAGCCAGGACCGCAGTTCGGTGGCGGCCGGATTTCCGTTGTCGCCCACCACGTAGGCGACCAGCCTGCGGTGTGGCTCGCCGGCCGCGACGACCACCGCCCGGGTGAGGTGCGGGTGGGCCAGCAGCACGGCCTCGATTTCGCCCGGTTCGATCCGGAAGCCGCGGATCTTCACCTGGTCGTCGGTGCGGCCCAGGTAGTCAAGCGAACCGTCCGCGCGGCGGCGCACCAGATCGCCGGTGCGGTACATGCGGGAACCGTCGCCCGCGAACGGATCGGCCGGGAAGGCCCGCGCGGTCGGTCCGGGCCGGTCCAGATAACCGCGGGCCAACTGCGCTCCGGCCAGGCACAGCTCACCGGCGACGCCGACCGGCACCGGCCGGAAACCCTTGTCCAGCACGTACGCGCGCACATTGGCCAACGGGCGGCCGATGCCCGGCCGGGTGCCGGGATCGACCCGCGCGGACAGCGCGTCCACGGTAGCTTCGGTGGGGCCGTAGAAGTTGTACGCGGTGGTGTCGGCCGCGGCCAGTTCCTGCCAGATCGTGTCCGGCAACGCCTCGCCGCCGAGCATCAGCAGCCGCGGGCGGTGCCGGTGGTCGGTGAGCAGCCCGGCCGGCAGCAGTTGGCGCAGATAGGACGGGGTCAGGTCGAGGAAGTCGATCCGGCGGGTGGCCACGTAGTCGGTCAGCGTGGGCGGATCGAGCCGGACCGACTCGTCGATCAGGTGCAGTTCGTGGCCGTCGGCCAGCAGCAGCGGTCCCTCCAGCGAGGTGTCGAAGGAGAACGTCGCGGTCAGCGCCACCCGCAGCGGTTCGTCGCCGGTCCCGGCGAGCAGGCCGGTCCGGTGTGCGGTCAGCAGGTTGGCCAGCGCGCGGTGCGACACCACGACGCCCTTGGGCCGACCGGTGGACCCGGAGGTGTGGATGACGTAGGCCGCGTTGTCCGGCCGCAGCGGGCGGGTCCGGTCCGCGTCCGTGGGATTGCGGTCCAGTCCGGTTTCGTTGTCCCGCGGAGACAGTCGGGGTACCTCGACCGGGATCTCGGCGTCCTCGCCGGTGGTCAGCACCAGCGACGCCGCGGAGTCGTCGAGCAGGAAGGCGATGCGCTCGGCCGGCAGATCCGGCGGGATCGGCAGGTACACCCCGCCCGCCTTCCACACCGCGACCAGCCCGACCACGAACTCGGCCGTGCGGGGCAGCAGCAGCGCCACCACCCGCTCCGGCCCGACGCCCCGCCCGATCAGCGTGTGGGCCAGCCGGTTGGCCCGGTCGTTGAGCTCGCCGAAGCTCAGCGACTCCGCGCCGCACACCAGCGCGGTGTGCTGCGGGGTGCGAGCGACCTGCCGTTCGAAGGCGACCGGCCAGCTCTCGGCGCCCGATCGGACCGGCCCGCGGGCGGCGGCCAGGGCCTGGCGGTGTTCGGGCGCGGTGAGCATGCGAGCGCGCAGTATGGGCGTGCGCGGCCGCGCGGACAGCTCGGTCAGCAGGGTGACCAGGTGGGCGGCCAGCCGCCGCATGGTGGCCGCGTCGAACAGATCCGTGTTGTACACCAGCATTCCGGTCAGCTCGTCGCCGTGCGCGGCGAAGTCGATGCTGACCTCGAAGCTGGTCCGGTCCACCGGCAGCTCGATGTCCTCGGCGGTCAGACCGGGAAAGTTCGCCGGTTCCTCCGGGGTGTTGTGCAGCACGATCATGGCCTGGCACAACGGGTTGCGGCTGGGATCCCGCTCCGGGGCCAGCTCGTCGACCACCCGCTCGAACGGCACCTCGGCCTGAGCCAGCGCGGCCAGCGTGGTGTCCTTCACCGCGGCCAGCAGCTCGCGGAACGACTGTCGTTCGTCCACGGACTGCCGCAGTACCAAGGTGTTCACGAACAGCCCGACCAGTCCCTGCGTCTCGGCCCGTTCCCGGCCGGACACCGCGGTGCCCAGCGCGACGTCGGGCTGTCCGGTCCACCGGGCCAGCAGCACCGTGCAGGCCGCGGTCAGCGCCATGAACAGCGTGCCCTCGCCCGCGGTGGCCAGTTCGGTGAGCCGGGTGGTCACGTCGGCCGGCACGGTGAAGCTGACCAGCGCGCCGTGCTGGGTGGCCACCGCCGGCCTCGGCCGGTCGGTGGGCAGGTTCAGGTGCGGCACCCCGGCCAGCTGGCCGCGCCAGTAGGCCAACCCTTCGGTGAGCACCGGACCGGTCAGCCGATCCCGTTGCCAGGCCGAGAAATCCGCGTACCGGACCGGCAGCGGCGGCCGGTCGGGGGTGGTGCCGGACAGCGCGGCCGCGTACCCGGCGGCCAGGTCGGACAGCAGCACGCCCATGGACCAGCCGTCGGTGATGATGTGGTGCATGGTCAGCGCGAGCACGTGCTCGTCGTCGGCCAGCGTCACCAGGCCGGCCCGCACCAGCGGCGCGTGCCGCAGGTCGAACGGGCGGCCGGCGTCCTCGGCCAGGATGCGGTTCAGTTCGGCGCTGCGGGCCGCGGGCGACAGGCCGGTGAGGCGGTGCTCGGTGAGTGGGAGCTGCGTTGCCGTGCCGATGATCTGCACGCCCTGGCCGTCAACCGTGTCGAACGCGGTGCGCAACGACTCGTGCCGGGCCAGCAGCCCGGACAGCGCGGCCGACAGCGCCTCCACCGACAGCGGCCCGCGCAGCCGGGTGGCGAACCGGGTCAGGTATTCGGTGCTGTTGGGCTCGAACTGGTCGAGGAACCACAACCGCTGCTGGGCGAAGGACAATGGCAGTTCGGTGCCCTCGGCCCGGGGAATGCCCGTGTCGGCAGGGGATTCGTCGCCGAGGCTGGCGGCCAGCGCGGCGATGGTGGGGTGCTGGAACAACGCCCGCGGTGAGATGTCGGCGCCCAGCGCGGTGCGCAGCCGGGCGGTGACCCGGATGCTGAGGATGGAATCCCCGCCCAGCTCGAAGAAGTTGTCGTGCACGCCGACCCCGGACAGCTCCAGCACCGAATTGAACACCTCGGCGATGGCCCGCTCGGTGCCGGTGCGCGGGGGCACCCGGTCGGCGGCCACAGCCGCGGTCAGATCGGGGGCGGGCAGTGCCGCCCGGTCGAGCTTTCCGTTGCGGGTCAACGGGAGCGCGGGCACCCGGAGGTAGGCGGCGGGCAGCATGTATTCCGGTAGATCGGCGGCGAGGAAGGCCCGCAGCGCGGCCGGATCGGGCTGCTCGGCGGTGACCAGGTAGCCGACCAGCAGCGGGCGGCCCTGCGGATCGGGGTGCGGCAGCACCGCGGCCTCGTCCACCCCAGGGTGCGCGCGCAGCGCCGCGGCGATCTCGTCCGGTTCGATGCGGAAGCCGCGGATCTTCACCTGGTGGTCGGTGCGGCCCAGGAACTCCAGCTCACCGGTCGCGGTCCAGCGAGCCAGGTCGCCGGTGCGGTACATCCGGGAACCGTTGCCCGCGAACGGATCGGCGGTGAACCGGACGGCGGTGCGGCCGGGCGCGGCCAGGTAGCCGCGGGCCAGTCCGGCCCCGGCCAGCCACAGCTCACCCGGCACGCCGATCGGGCTGGGCCGCAGGTCGGCGTCCAGCACATACGCGTGCATGTTGTCCAGCGGCGTGCCGATGGGCAGCTGATCGGGCACCGAATCCGCGGTCGGGCAGGGGCGGTGGGTGGCGAAGGTGGTGGTTTCGGTCGGGCCGTAGCCGTCCACCACGGTCAGGCCGGGGCAGGCGGTGAGCACCCGGCGCACCGCGTCGGCCGGTACCGCGTCGCCGCCGGTCCACACCTCGCGCAGCCCGGCGAAGCAGTCCGGCGCGTCCTGCGCGAACAGCCGGAACAGGCCGGCGGTGAGCCAGATCCCGGTCAGCCGATGGCTGGAAATCAAGCCGCGCAACGCATCCGGCTCCAGCCCGGCGCTCGGCGCGATGCACACCGTGCCGCCGTGACACAGCGGCAGCCACAGCTCGTAGGTGGAGGCGTCGAAGGCCAGCGGCGAGTGCAGCAGCACCCGCTGGTGGCCACCGCCGCGGAACGCGTGATCCTGCGCCAGCGCCAGCACGTCCCGGTGGCGCACCGCGATGCCCTTGGGCGCCCCGGTGGAACCGGAGGTGTACATGACGTAGGCCAGATTGTCCGGCCGGACCATGACCACCGGCGGCTCGTCCGCGCCGTCGATTTCATCGAGCACCAGCAACTCGGGCGGTGCGGTCGCGGTGGCGTGTTGCTGCCAAGCCGGGTCGGTGAGCAGCACATTCACGTTGGCCTCGGCCAGGATCAGCCGCAGCCGCTCGCCGGGGGCGCGGCCGTCCAGCGGCAGATAGGCCGCGCCCACCCTGAGTATACCGAGCACCGCGGCCACCGAGCCGATCGAATGATCCATCAGCACGCCGACCCGGTGCTCGGTACGCACCCCCAGCGCGATCAGTTGGTGCGCAACGGAATTGGCCAGCCGGTCCAGCTCGGCGTAGGTCACCGCGCGCTCCGCGTGCACCGCGACGGCGTCCGGGGTCTCGCGCACCTGTTGGGCGAATCGGTGCACCAGCGTGGTTTCCGGCAGCGAGTGGGTCGCGCCCGCCCAGCCGGTCAGGGTGCGGTGTTCGGCTTCGGGCAGCGCGGGCAGGCCGGCGATATCGCGGTCCAGGTCGGCGGACAGTTCGCGCAGCAGCAGGGTCAGGTGCGCGCCCATCCGCTCGATGGTGCTCGCGTCGAACAGGTGCGGGTCGTAGGTCAGCGCCACGTGCAGTCGACTGTCCAGGTGGGCCCTGGCCCCCAGCGCGAAGCTGGTGGTCTCGGCCGCGTGCGTCTCCCGGATGCGCAGCCCGGCATTCACCATCGCGTTCTCGTCGAACGGGTAGTTCTCGAACACGATCATGCTGTCGAACAGGTTCACGCTGTCGGGCAGCTCGCCGCAGGACTGGATACGTGGCAGGGACACGAAACCGTACCGCCGCGCCTCGTTCTGCGCCGCCTGCACCGCGCGCAGCCAGTCGGCCCGCGTCTGTCCACCGTGGATTTCGATGCGGGTCGGCACGGTGTTGATGAACATGCCGATCATCGACTCCACCCCGGCCAGCTCGGCCGGCCGGCCGGACACCGTGGTGCCGAACACCACGTCCCGCTCCCCGCTGTAGCGGGACAGCAGTAGCGCCCAGGCGCCCTGCACCAGGGTGTTCACCGTGAGCCCGTGGCTGCGGGCCCGGTCGGCCAGCGCGGTCGACTCGGCCAAGCTCAGCGCCACCTCGACCGAGGCGGTGGACTCGGCCCGGTGCGCCTCCCGGGGCTGCCGGTCGAACGGCAGCGGGGTGGGCGCGGTGAACCCGGACAGCATTGCCCGCCAATGGTTTTCCGCGGCCTGCTGGTCCTGCTCGCGCAGCCAGCGCAGGAAGTCGCGGAACGGCCGCCGGTCGGCCGGCCGGGCCGGGCGGTCCTGGGTGAGCGCCGCGTACTGCTCGCACGCCTCGGTGATCACCTGACCCAGGCTCCAGCCGTCCAGCACCAGATGGTGGGTGGTGAGCAGCAGCACGACCTCGTGCGCGGACAGCCGGGCGATGGCCACGCGCAGCAGCGGCGGCCGGGACAGTTCGATGCCCGCGGCCCGGTCGGCGGCCAGCAGTTCCCGGATTCGTTGTCGCTGCTCGGTTTCCGGGCGGCCCCGCCAGTCGTGGTGGGTGATCGGCAGGTCGATGTGCTGGTGCACCACCAGCATCGGCTCCGGCACGTCCTGCCAGGCCACCGCGGACCGCATTACCGGGGTGGCGTCCACCACCCGCTGCCAGGCCCGGCCCAGCGCCTGCGGATCGGTGACCCCGGACAGGGTGAACGCGGCCTGGTCCAGGTAGGCGCCGGATTCGATGTCCACCAGGTGGTGGAACAGCATGCCGGCCTGCAACGGGGTCAGCGGATGGATGTCCGCGACCGATTTTCCGTTGCCCGCCAACGCGTCCACCGCGGCCTGGTCCAGCCCGGCCAGCGGGAAGTCCGAGGGCGTGCGGCCCCCGGCTTCCGGTGCCCGGCAGTGCTCGACCAGCGCGCGCAGCTCGGTCAGCATCCGCTCGGCCAGGCCGCGCACCGTGTCCACGTCGTGCAGATCAGCCGAATACAGCCAGCTCAGCTCCAGCTCGCCGCCGTCGACCACACCCACCACGTCCAGCAGGTGGTCGCGGCACAGTTCGGGGGCCAGGTCGGCGCCGATGCCGGCGCACCGGGCCCGGTACAGGCCGTCCTCGGACGCGGGCAGATCCCACTGGCCGTGGTAGTTGAACGACACCGCGGGTCGCGGATCGTCGCGCAGCGCGCCATCGCCCGCGCCCAGTTCGCGCAGCGCGCCGTAACTCATGCCGCGGCGGGGGATCGCGCGCAGCTGCTCCTTGACCGAGCACAGCAGTGTGCCGCGATCGGTGGTGTCGGGTAGCGCCAGCCGGACCGGGTACTGGCTGGTGAACCAGCCCACCGTGCGGGACAGATCCACCGCGGACCCGGGCAGCTCCTCGCGGCCGTGGCCCTCCATGGTGATGGACACGGTGCGCCGGCCGGTCCACCGGGCCAGGGTCAGGCCCAGCGCGGTGAGCAGCGCGTCGTCGATCCGGGTCCGGTACACGCCGGGTACCTGGTGCAGCAACGCATCCGTGGTCCGCGCGTCCAGCCGCACCGACACGGTCCGGGTCGAGCGCACCGTGTTCTCGCCGTCCCGGTCCACCGGCAGCGGCGCGTCGGTGGCCTGTCCGGTCCAGTAGGCCAGATCGGCGTCCAGCGCCCCCGCGGCCACCTGCCCGGCCAGTCGCCGGGCCCACTCGCCGAACCCGGTGCCCACCCCGGCCAGCGCGATCGGCTGCCCGGCCTTCGCCTGCTGGTAGGCCAGTTCCAGGTCGTCCAGCAGGATCCGCCAGGACACCCCGTCCACTACCAGGTGGTGCACGGCCAGGAACAGGCGCGGTGCTCGGCCACTGCCGCGCGGGAACAGGACACCGCGCAGCAGCGGCCCGTCGGTGAGGTCGAGACCGGTCTGCGCGGCCAGCGCGGCGTTGAGTTGCGCGGCCGCGACGTTGTTGCCCAGCGCGACCCGGCGCAGCAGATCGTGCCGTTCCTGCTCGACGATCTCCTGCTGCCATTCGCCGTCCACCCGGCGCAACCGGGTGCGCAGCGCGTCGTGCCGGGCCACCACCGCGGCCAGCGCGGCCCGCAGCGCGGTCTCGTCCACGTCCTCGGCCAGCTCGACCAGGGTGGACATGGTGAACTGCCCGACCGGCCCGTGCGTGTCCAGCAGCCAGCGCTGGATCGGGCCCAGCGGCGCGGGGCACTGGGGCGTCTCGGGTTCCGGCTCGGGGTGCGCCGAGCCGGCCACCGCGGCCAGTTCGGCGATGGTCTGGTGGGCGAACACGTCCGCGGTGCTCAGGCTCAGCCCGGCGGCGCGAGCCCGGGACACCACCCGGATGCTCAGGATGGAGTCGCCGCCCAGCTCGAAGAAGTTGTCCCGCACGCCGACCCGGCTCAGCCCGAGCAACTCGGCCCAGATTCCGGCCAGCACCTCCTGGGCCGGGGTGGCGGCCGCGGCGAAGTCCCGCGTCTCCTGCTCGGCCGGCGGCTCGGGCAGCGCGGCGCGGTTGATCTTTCCGTTGGGCAGCAACGGAATCCGGTCCAGTGGCACGAACCGGGCGGGCACCAGGTAGTCGGGCAGGGTACGGCGCAGGAACGTCCGCGCCTCGGTCGCGTCCGGCACCGCGGCCCCGGCCGGCGGCACCAGATAGGCGACCAGCTGCTGGTGGCCGGAGGACTGTTCGCGGGGAATCACCACGGCGTCGGCGATCCGGTCGTGGCGGCGCAGCGCGGTCTCGATCTCGCCCGGTTCCACCCGGAAACCGCGGATCTTGACCTGGTTGTCGGCCCGGCCCAGGTAGTGCAGCTGGCCGTCCGGCCGCCAGCGCGCCAGGTCCCCGGTGCGGTACATCCGGGAACCACGCGGGCCGAACGGATTGGCCAGGAACCGGCCCGCGGTCAACCCGGGGCGCGCCAGGTAACCGCGGGCCAGTCCGCGACCGGCCAGGTACAACTGTCCCGGCACGCCAACGGGAACCGGGCGCAGCCGGTCGTCCAGCACATAGGCGGCGGTGTGGTGGACCGGGCGGCCGATGGGCACCACGCCCTCCGCGCCGAGCGGATCGCTGATCGTCGCGCACACCGTGGATTCGGTGGGGCCGTAGGCATTCACCATCCGGTGCAGGCCCGACCAGCGGGCGACCAGCTCGGTCGGGCAGGCCTCACCGGCCACGATCAGCGTGCGCACGGACGGAAGCTGGCCGGGAGACATGGTGGCCAGCGCGGTGGGCGGCAGGGTGATCACGGTGACCCGGTGCTCGGCCACGAACCGGACCAGCTGTTCGCCGGGGGACAGCGCCGGGCCGACCACCAGGGTGGCGCCGGACATGAGGGCGGCGACCAGTTCCAGGAAGGAGGCGTCGAAACTGGGCGAGGCGAAGGCCAGCACCCGGCTGCTCGCATCGATGCGCACCCGCTCGGTCTCGGCCACGGCCAGTGCGGCGATGCCGCGATGCGGCAGCACCGCGCCCTTGGGACGGCCGGTGGACCCGGAGGTGTAGATGACGTAGGCCGGTTCGTCCGGCCGCACCCGCACCGAGGGCGCGTCGCCGGGCAGTTCGGCCAGCTCCGCGCGGATCTCCGGCGCGTCGAGTGAGATTCGTTGTGGGCCAACGGAATCCGGTAGCTTCCCGGCTGCCGACTCGCACGTCAGGGTGAGCACCGGCTCGGCGTCGGTGAGCATGAAGGCGATCCGGTCGGCCGGATAGTCCGGGTCGACCGGCAGGTAGGCCGCGCCGGCCAGCATGGTGCCCAGCACCGCCACGGTGAACTCGATCGACCGGGGCAGGGCCAGCGCCACGATGTCCTCCGGCCCGACCCCGCGGCCCAGCAGCAACCGGGCCAGCCGGTTGGCCCGGGCGCCGAGTTCGGCGTAGGTCAGCGTGCCGCCCTCGAAGGCCAGCGCGATGGCGTCCGGGCGCGCGGACACTCGGGCCCGCCACAGTTCCGGGAAGCTGGGCTCGCCGATCTCGCGGTCGGTGTGGTTCCAGTCGCGCAGCACCTGACGGCGCTCGGCCGGGGACAGCCAGCGCAGCTCGGCCACCGGGGTGTCCGGATCGGCGGTGAACGCCTCAAGCAGCACGGTGAGCTGCCCGGCCATCCGGGCGATGGTGTCGGCGTCGAACAGGTCGGTGCGGTACTCCAGCGAACCGGCCAGTTGTCCGCCGACGCGGGCGAATTCGAGGGTGAGGTCGAAGTTGGCCACCCGCCGGGTCAGCCCGACCGGTTCGGCGCGCAGGCCCGAGAACTCCGGCCCGTCGCCCGGGGTGTCCTGCAACACCACCATGACGTCGAACAGCGGATTGCGGGCCGGGTCGCGGCGCACCCGCAGCGCGTCCACCAGCCGTTCGAACGGCACCTCGTCGTTGGCCAGCGCACCGAGCACGGTTTCCTTCACCTCATCGAGGAATTCCCGCACCGTTCTTCGGCCGTCCACAGTGGATCTCAACACCACCGTGTTGGTGAGGAAGCCGACCACGTCGGCCAGCTCGGGGCGGGCGCGGCCGGCCACCACGGTGCCCACCGACACGTCCGGCTGACCGGACCAGCGGGCCAGTAGCACCTGGCAGCAGGCGGTGAGCACGGTGAACAGGGTGGTGTCCGCGGATCGGGCCAGACGCTCCAGTCGCGTGGTCAGCTCGGCAGGCAGGGTGAAGTCGTGGGTGGCGCCGGCCGAACCGGCGGTCGCCGGTCGCGGCTGGTCGGTGGGCAGGTCCAGCGGTTCGGCCCCGGTCAGCGCGGTGGTCCAGTAATCCAGCTGCTCGGCCAGTTCACCCGCGGCCAGCCGGTCCCGTTGCCACACCGCGTGGTCCGCACAGCGCAGCGCGGGCGCGGCCGGCGGGTGCGCCGGATCGCCGTAGTGCGCGGTCAGTTCGCCGACCAGGCCGCTCATCGACCAGCCGTCGATCACGATGTGGTGCGCGGTGAGCAGCAGCACGTGCTCGTCCGGCGCCAGGCGGACCAGCAGGGCCCGGAACAGCGGGCCCCGGCGCAGGTCGAACGGCCGGGCGTACTCCTCGGCCAGCACCCGGTCCAGTTCCTCGGGCTCGGCCAGATCCAGCACGGGCAGCGGCAGCGGGCGCGGCGGGTGCACGACCTGCCGCGCGGCGCCGTCGGACTCGGCGATCGTGGTGCGCAGGGATTCGTGCCGCTCGGGCAGCGCGGCCACCGCGGCGGTGAGCGCGGCCTGGTCGAGGTTTCCGGTCAGCCGCAGTGCGAGCGCGCTGTGGTAGCCGGCCCCGCCGGGGCGCAGCTCGTGCAGGAACCACATGCGTTCCTGGGCCGGGGACAGCGGGAACGGCCCGTCGTGCTCGACCCGCGGAATGCGCTCGGCCTGCTCGACCGGCGCGGCCAGCCGTTCGCGCAACCGGTCGCGCAGGTGCGCGGGCAGGGCGGCGATGCGGCTTTCCCTTGACGAGGTCATGATGTCCTTCCTCAACGCGGTCCGTGGTCGGACGCGCTGGCGGCGAGCCGTTCGAGTTCGTCGAGGATGCGGTCCTCGACCAGTTCGGCCATGGCCCGCACGGTGCGGGTGGTCAGCACGTCGCGCGGGGTGAGCGCGACGTCGAAGGTCGCCTTGGCACGGGCGGCGATGTGCAGGCTGCGCAGCGAATCCCCGCCGAGGCCGAAGAAGTTGTCCAGTGCGCCGACCCGGTCCAGGCCGAGCACCCCGGCCCAGATGTCGGCCAGCGCCCGTTCCACCGCGCCCTCCGGCGGCCGGTAGCCGTGGCCGGGCACGCCGCCCGCCGGTGGTTCGGGCAGGGCGTCGCGGTCGAGCTTTCCGTTGGCGGTCAACGGGAGCCGGTCGACCGGCACGATGGCCGCGGGCACCAGGTGGGCGGGCAGCCGCGCGGCCAGCCAGTCGCGCAGCGCGGCCGATTCGGCCGACGCGGTGACCGGGTAGGCCACCAGCCGCGGCTCGCCGGTGCGGTCGGGCCCGGCCAGCACCACGGCCGCGGTCACCTCGGGATGCGCGACCAGCGCGGCCTCGATCTCGCCCGGCTCGATGCGGAAGCCGCGGATCTTCACCTGCTGGTCGGCCCGGCCCAGGAAGTCCAGCTGCCCGTCCGGCCGCCTGCGCACCAGATCCCCGGTGCGGTACATGCGGGAACCGTTGCCCGCGAACGGATCGGCCAGGAACCGCTGCGCGGTCAGCCCGGGGCGGCGCAGATAACCGCGGGCCAGCCCGATCCCGGTGACGTACAACTCGCCCGGCACGCCGACCGGAACCTCGCGCAGGAACGCGTCCAGCACGTGAGCCCGGGTGTTCGGGATCGGCCGGCCGATCGGCGGCACACCGCCGGGGACCAGGGGTTCGCTCCAGGTGGCCACCACGGTGGCCTCGGTCGGGCCGTAGGCGTTGATCAGCGCGCGCCCCGGCGCCCACCGGCGGACCAGTTCGGCCGGGCAGGCCTCGCCGCCCGCGAGCACCGTGCGGAACTCCGGAAGCTGGTGCGCCCCAACCGGTTCGGGCAGGGTGGCCAGCGCGGCCGGGGTGATCAGCGCGTGCGTGACCGCGTGCCGGGCCAGCACGTCGAACAGTTGCTCACCCAGCAGCGGCCCGACCGGCGGGATGACCAGCGCCGCGCCGGCCGGCAGGGACAGGCACAGCTCCAGCACCGAGGCGTCGAAACTGGGCGAGGCCAGCGCCAGCACCCGGTCGCCCGGCCGCACTTCGCAGTGCGCCACCTCGGCGGCGGAGAAGTTGGCCAGCCCGGTGTGCGGGACGACGACTCCTTTGGGCCGCCCGGTCGATCCGGAGGTGTAGATGACGTAGGCCGGGTGTTCCGGGCGCAGCGGCGCGATCCGGTCGGCGTCGGTGAGGGGCTGCCCGGACAACTCCTCCTGCGGTTCGGCGTCGTCGACCATCAGCACCGGCCCGCCGGTGTCCAGATCCAGTTCGCTGGTGGCCAGCACCAGCACCGGGCGGGCGTCGGCCAGCATGAAGGCGATCCGTTCGGCCGGATAGTTCGGGTCCACCGGCAGGAAGGCCGCGCCGGTCGCGGCCACCGCGAGTTCGGCGGTGATCAGCTCCGCCGATCGCGGCAGGGCCAGGGCCACCACGGTTTCCGGGCCCGCGCCGTGCCGGACCAGCCGCCGGGCCAGCCGGTTGGCCGCCCGGTCCAGTTCGGCGAAGGAGAGCTCGCCGGTCGCGGTGCGCAGCGCGGGCGCGTCCGGGGTGCGGGCGACCTGGGCGCCGAACAGTTCGGGCAGGGTGGCGTCCGCGACCGGGTGCGCGGTGTCGTTCCAGGCGGTCAGTTCGGCGTGTTCGGCCGGGATGAGCGGGTCGATCGCGCCGACCAGCCGCCGGGGCCCGGCGGTGAACTCGCGCAGGATTTCCAGCAGGTGCCCGGCGCAGCGGGCGATGGTGGCCGGATCGAACAGGTCCGGGTCGTAGCCGAACTCGACCGACAGCCGCTGCTCCCGCTGGCCGACCACGATGGTGAGCGGATAGTTGGTGGTCTCCCGGGCGGTCAGCTCCCGCAGCCGCAGGCCGCGGGCGGCCGCGATGTCCTCGCTGATCGGATAGTTCTCGAACACCATGATGCTGTCGAACAACCCGGTGCCCGCGGGCAGGCCGGTGTAGCCGTGCAGCTCGGTCAGCGAGACGAAGTCGAACCGCCGGGCCTCGGCCTGCGCGTCCTGCCCGGCCCGCAGCCATTCCACCACCGGTGTCATGTCATCCACAGTGGACAGTACGGGCAGCGTGTTGATGAACAGGCCGATGCCGGTCTCGGCGCCGGGCAGGTCGGCGGGCCGGCCGGACACGGTGGCCCCGAAGCAGACCTCGCGGCGGCTGCTGTACCGGGACAATGCCAGCGCCCACGCGCCCTGCAGCACGCTGTTCGCGGTCAGCTGGTGGTCCCGGGCGAAACCGGCGACCGCGGCCGACAGTCCGGCGTCCACCTCGATCTCCCGCCAGTCGGCCGAGCGGGTCGGCCGGTCCGGGTCGAGGGGGCGGTCGAGGGGCAGCGGAGTCGGCTCGGCGAGGCCGGACAGCGTTGCCCGCCAATGAGTTTCCGCCTCGGCGCGATCCTGTTCGCTGCGCCAGCGCAGGTAGTGCGCGAACGGCATCCGGGTCGGCAGCTGATCGGTGGCCGCGTAGGCCCGGAACACGTCGTCCAGGACGCCGAACACGCTCCAGCCGTCCAGCAGCAGGTGGTGGAACGTCCACACCACGCGCACCTCGGTGGCCGAGCGCCGGGCCAGCGCCAGCCGCATCAGCGGCGGGGTGTCCAGATCGATGCCCGCGGCCCGGTCGGTGGCCAGGAACTCGGCCAGCGCGGTCTCCTGCGCGGCCTCGGTCAGTTCGGTCCAGTCCAGCCGGGTGACCGGCAGGTGCGCGGTGCGCGCGACCAGTTGCACCGGATCGGCCAGCCCGGCCCAGGCCACCCGGGTGCGTAACACCGGAGTGCGGGCGAGGACGTGCTGCCAGGCCGCGGCCAGCCCGTCGACGTCGTCCACTCCGTCCAGCACGAAGGTGACCTGCTCCAGGTAGACGCCCTGGGCGGTGCTGCCGGCCAGATTGTGGAACACCATCCCGGCCTGCATCGGGGTCAACGGGTAGATGTCCTCGACGGCCGTTCCGTTGCCCGCCAACAGGTCCACAGTGTCCTGGTCGAGCCGGGCCAGCGGGAAGTCGGCCGGGGTGCGGCCGCCGGTGTCCGGTTGCGCGCAGTGCACGATGATCTCGCGCAGTGCGGTCAGCAGGTTCTCGGCCAGCCGGGCCACGGTGTCCCGGTGGTGGGCGTTGGGGGAGTAGACCCAGGTGAACTCCAGCCGCTCCCGGCGCACCGCGCCGACCACGTCCAGCAGGTGCGGACGTTGCGAGTCCGGACCGGCCGAGGAGTCGACCCCGGCCAGCGGGCCGCGATAGAGGCCGGTGGGGTCGGTCGCGCCGGTGTCCAGCTGGCCCAGGTAGTTGAAGCCGAGCTGTGGGTCGAGCGCGGCCGGCGCCGGGGTGCGCAGGTGGCGCAGCGCGCCGTGGCCGATGCCGTGCCGGGGCACGGATCGCAGGCTTTCCTTGGTGGTCTTGAGGGTTGTGCCCCAGTCCGCGCCGGGACGGGTGGGCAGCGCGACCGGGTAGACACTGGTGAACCAGCCGACCGTGCGAGAGAGGTCGACGCCGGGCAGGGCAATGTCGCGGCCATGGCTTTCCAGATCGACCAGCACGGTGTGCGCGCCGGTCCAGTCCCGCAGCACCCGGCCCAGCGCGGCCAGCAGCACATCGTTGATCCGGGTCCGGTATGCCTCGGGAACTTCGCGCAGCAGCGCTTCGGTGTCCATGGTGGACAGCGAGACGGTCAGGTCCCGCACCGAGGCGGCGTCGTTCGGGCCGGACTCGTCGCGAGGCAGCGCGGAATCGGCCCGGGTGATGGCCTCGGTCCAGTGCTCGCGCTCGTCGTCGAAGCCGCCCGCCTCGGTGTGTTCGGCCAGCCGGATGGCCCAGTCGCGGAACGCGGTGGTGCGCGGGCCGAGGTCGATCGGCGTTGCGGCGTTGGCCTGGCGGTAGGCGGTGTCCAGGTCGGCCAGCAGGATGTGCCAGGACACCACATCCACCACCAGGTGGTGCGCGACCAGCACCAGCGTCGCCGTGCCGTCGGCCCGGCACAGCTCGGCGGCGATCAGCGGGCCGGTGTGCGGGTCGAACCGGTGGCACAGTCCGACATCCGCGACCGGGCGGTCGTGCACGCGCAGGATGTCGGTGTCCGGGTCGGGCGGGGCGTTGTGCTGGATCCAGCCGGTCGGCGTCCGGTCGAACCGCAGGCGCAGCGCGTCGTGCTGCACCAGCAGCGCGGCCAAGGCCTTACGCAGGGCGGAAATGTCGATGTCCGGATCGACCTCGATGCGGATCGACTGGTCGAACTGGTCCGGTTGGGCGGCGTTGGCGGCGAAGAACCAGTGCTGGATCGGGGTGAGCGGGGCCGGTCCGGTGACCGGTCCGGTCGGCGCGGCCGCGGATGTCACGGGCGTGACGGCGGCGGCCAGCAGGCCGAGGGTGGCGTGCCGGAACAGGTCGCGCGGGACAAGGGCCAGCCCGGCCTGCCGGGCGCGGGACACCACCTGGATGCTCAGGATGGAGTCGCCGCCCAGGGTGAAGAAGTTGTCCTCGGTGCCGATGCCGGACACGCCGAGCACCTCGGCGAAGATCCGGGCCAGGATGCGCTCGGTCTCGGTACCCGGCGCCGATCCGCCGCCGGTCGCCGCGAACTCGGGTTCCGGCAACGCCGATCGGTCGAGCTTTCCGTTGCCGGTCAACGGAAGCCGGTCCAGCCGGACGAACGCGGCCGGGATCAGGTAGTCCGGCAACCGGCGGTTGAGGTGTTCGCGCAGTTCCTGGTCGCCGATTTCGGCGTCGCTGATCAGGTAGGCGGCGAGTTGTTTGTGGCCGTGGTGGGTGTGCGGGCTGACGATGGCGTGCGCGATGTGCGGATGCCGGGTCAGCGCGGTCTCGATCTCGGCCGGTTCGATGCGGTGGCCGCGGATCTTGAGCTGATGATCGGTCCGGCCCAGATAATCCAGCTGCCGCTGGGCGTTCCACCGCACCAGGTCGCCGGTGTGGTACATCCGGCTGCCCGGCGAGCCGTACGGGTTGGCCAGGAAGCGCTGCGCGGTCAGGGCGGGCCGGTTGTGGTAGCCGCGGGCCAGGCCGTCCCCGGCCAGGTAGAGCTCGCCGGGCACGCCGATGGCGGTCGGCCGCAGTTGCTCGTCCAGCACATAGACCTGCATGTTGTCCAGCGGCCGGCCGATCGGCAGCGCGGCGGGCACCGGGTGTGCGGACGGCAGTCGGTGGCAGGTGGCGAAGGTGGTGGTCTCGGTCGGGCCGTAACCGTCCACAATGGTCAGTTGCGGGCAGGCGGCGCGGACGGCGTTCACCGCGTCGGTGGGCACCACATCGCCGCCGGTCCACAGCTCGGCCAGGCCGGTGAACGCGTGCGGGTCGGTCTGGGCGATGGCCCGGAACAGCCCGGCGGTCAGCCACATCGCGGTGACCCGGTGGGTGCGGATCACCCGGCGCAGCACGGCGTCGTCGAGGTCCTCGGGCGGTGCGACCACCACCCGGCGGCCGGTCAGCAGCGGCACCCACACCTCGTAGGTGGAGGCGTCGAAGGCGTGCGGCGAGTGCACCAGCACCCGGTGCTGCGCGGGCGTGGCGAACCGGTGGTCCAGGGCGAGGGCGACCACGTTGCGGTGGGTTACCGCGACCGCCTTGGGCACGCCGGTGCTGCCCGAGGTGTACATCAGGTAGGCCAGGTTGTCCGGGCGCGGCGCGCGGCCGGGATCGGTGCCGGGCTCCTCGGCCAGCGTGGGATCGGCCAGCGTCTCCTCGGTGACGACCAGGGTGGTGTCGGCCTGGCCGAGCAGGGCTTGGCGCCGGGCCTGCGGGGCGTGCGCGTCCAGCGGGAGGTAGGCCGCGCCGGTCTTGCCGATCGCCAGCTCGGCCACCACCAGTCCGGCACATCGCGGCAACCGGATGGCCACCGGCGTGCCCGGGCCCGCGCCCAGTGCGATGAGCCGGTGGGCCAGCCGGTTGGCCCGGGCGTCGAGTTCTTGGTAGGTCAGGGTTTCGGTGTCCGAGACCAGCGCGATCCGGTCCGGGTGCTCGGCCGCCTGCCGGGCGAACAGCGCCGGGATGGTGGTGTCCGGGAGCGGTCGGGCGGTGTCGTTCCACTCGGTGAGCACGCGGTGCCGCTCGGCCGGGGTCAACATCGGGATCTCGGCCAGCGGGCGGTCCGGGTCGGCGGCGAACTCGGTCAGCAGGGTGTGCAACTGCCCGGCGATGCGCTCGATGGTGGTGCGGTCGAACAGCTCCGGGTCGTAGTCCAGCTGTACGGACAGCTCGGCCTCGGGCCGGATCACCACGCTGAGCGGGTAGTTGGTCGGCTGCACATCGGCCTGGCCTGCGATGGTCAGACCGTGCTCGGCCAGCGTGTCGGTGTCGAACGGGTAGTTCTCGAACACCAGGATGCTGTCGAACAACGCGGCGCCACCGGGTCGCCCGACGGCCGCGGCGATGCGCGGCAGCGGGGTGTGCGCGTGCTGCTGGGCCTGCGCCTGGCCCTCCTGGATCCGGGCCAGCCAGGGCGCCAACGACTGTCCGGAGCGGACACTCGTGCGGTGCGGAATGGTGTTGATGAACAGGCCGATGATGTCGGCGACGTCGGCCAGATCGGCCGGGCGGCCGGACACGGTGGTGCCGAACACCACCGAGGATTCGGTGCTGTACCGGGACAACAGCAGCGCCCAGGCGCCCTGGACGACCGTGTTGAGGGTCAGGCCGTGCCGCTGGGCCAGTTCGCGCAGCCGATGGGTGCCCTCGTCGGCCAGGCTGGTCGAGACCGATTCGCTCGACTCGGCGCGGTGGCTTTCCGTTGGCGGGCGGTCGAAGGGCAGCGCGGTCGGTGATTCGAAACCGGCCAGCGCCCCGGCCCAGTAGTCGGCATCGGCCTGCTCGTCCCGCGCGGCCAGCCAGCGCAGGTAGTCGTCGAACGGGCGGCGCGCCGGCCCGTCCGGCGCATGGCCCGCGATGCGGGCGGCGTAGCGGGCGCAGACCTCGCCGAACAACGCGGCCGCGCTCCAGCCGTCCAGCAGCAGGTGGTGGAACGTCCAGACCAGCTCGATCTCGTGCACACCGGTGGTCGCGATGGTCAGCCGCAGCAACGGCGCGGTGGTCAGATCCAGGCCGGCCGCGCGATCGCGGACCAGCAACTCGGTCATTTCCCGTTGCCGGGCAATGGGATCCAGCTCGGACCAGTCGAGGTAGTCGATCGGCACGGTGACCTGCGAGCGGATCAGGGCCAGCGGATGGGGCACACCGTCCCAGACGATGGCGCCGCGCAGGGCGGCCGTGCGGTCCACGACCTCCTGCCAGGCCGCGCCGAACAGCCGCGGCTGCCGGACCCCGGTCAGCGTCATCCGCACCTGGTTGAAGTACGCGCCGGACACGCCGCCGAGCAGGGTGTGGAACACCATGCCGGCCTGGGCCGGGGTGAGCGGCCAGATGTCGGCGACGGTTTTTCCGTTGCCCGCCAACGTGTCCACGGCCTGCTGGTCGAGGCGGGCCAGCGGGAAGTCCGATGGCGTCCGGCCGCCCGCGTCCGGGGCGGCGCAGTGCCGGATGAGGTCGGCCAGCGCGTCGCGCAGCCGGTCGGCCAGCCCGCGGATGGTGTCCTCGCGGTGTAGTTCGGTGGAGTAGGTCCAGGTCAGGGCGAGCCGGTTGCGCTCGATCCGGCCGGTGAGCTCCAACGCGTGCGCCCGCCGCAGGTCCGGGTGCGCGCTGCCGCCCAAACCGCCGCGCAGCCGGAACAATCCGGCCTCGGCCGCGTCGAACCGGCCCAGGTAGTTGACGCTGATCCGCGGGCTCGATCCAGGCACTCGTTCGCCCAGTGCGCCGTGGCCGAGGCCGTGCCGGGGCGTGGTCGCGCGGTGTTCCTTGGCCGCCTTGATGGTGTCCGGCCAGTCGTGGTGGTCGGTCAGGGTGACTGGGTGCAGGCTGGTGAACCAGCCGACGGTGTGGGTCAGGTCGGTGCCCGGCAGCAGGTCCTCGTGCCGGCCGTGGTGTTCCAGCGTGACCGTGGTGTGGCTGCGGCCGGTCCACTCGGCGAGCGTGCGGCCCAGCGCGGCCAGCAGCACATCGTCGATCCGGGTGCGGTAGGCCGCGGGCACCTCGCGCAGCAGCGCCGTGGTGTGCTCGGCCGACAGCCGCACGGTGACCGACCGGGCCGAGCCGTAGGTGTTGTCGCCGTGCGCGTCCTGCGGGATGCCGATCGCATCTTCGTCGAGCTCGGTCCAGTGGTCGAGTTCGTCGTCGAAACCACCGGCCGCGGTGTGCGCGGCCAGCCGGTCGGCCCAGTCCAGGAACGCGGTGGTGCGCGGCGGAAGTTCGATCGGCCCGCCCGCCTTGGCCTGGTGGTAGGCGGTGTCGAGATCGGCCAGCAGGATGCGCCAGGACACGCCGTCCACGGCCAGGTGGTGCACGGCCAGCACCAGCGTCGGCCGCCGCCCGTCCGGCCGCAGGCACAGCGCGGCCCGCAGCAGCGGCCCGGACGCCAGGTCGATCCCGGCCTCCAGTTCGGCGGCGACCGTGCGGACGCCCGCTCCGTTGCGTACTGACCAGGTTTTCAACTCGGGCAAGGGATCGACGGCGCGGAGGTGCTGGCGCCAGCCTTCGGAGTCGGTGGTGAAGGTCAGGCGGAGAGCGTCGTGGTGGGTCCAGACGGCGGCGAATGCCGTGCGCAGCGCGGATTCGTCGGGTTCGGGGTCGGTGAGTTCGGCGATGACCGACTGGGTGAAGTGGGCGGGATCGGGCGTGGGCGTGGCGAGGAACCAGCGCTGGATCGGGGTGAGCGGCGCGGTGTCGCGGGCCGGTACCGGTTGTGCGGGCTGGGTTTCCGGTGTGGTGACCACCCGGGCCAGGCCGGCGATGGTGGGATGGGCGAACAGGTCGCGCGGCATCAGCCGCAGCCCGGCCTGCCGGGCCCGGGCCACCATCTGGATGCTCAGGATGGAATCGCCGCCCAGCTCGAAGAAGTTGTCGGTGATTCCGACCCGGTCGACGCCGAGCACCGCCTGCCAGCACTCGGCCAGGACACGCTCGGTCTCGGTGCGCGGCTCGACCCGCTCCGGACCGGTCTCCCGGGTGGGCGCGGGCAGCGCGCGACGGTCCACCTTTCCGTTGGGGCTGAGTGGAAGCGCGGCCAGCGGAACGAACGCGGCCGGGATCATCGGCTCGGGCAGCCGGTCGGCCAGGAACGCGCGCAGTCGCGCCGGTTCCGGCACGGTCGCTCCGGCGGCCGGAACCAGGTAGGCGACGAGCTGCTTGTGGCCGTGCTGGTCGTGCGGGACGACGATGGCGTGGGCCAGGTCCGGGTGAGAGGTGAGGGAGGTTTCGATCTCGCCCGGTTCGATGCGGTGACCGCGGATCTTGACCTGGTGGTCGGTGCGGCCCAGGTACTCCAGGTGCCCGGATTCGGTCCAGCGCACCAGATCGCCGGTGCGGTAGACGCGGCTGCCCGGCGGGCCGAACGGGCTGGCCAGGAAGCGCCGCGCGGTCAGCCCGGGCTGCCGGTGGTAGCCGCGGGCCAGCCCGGCGCCCGCGATGTGCAGTTCTCCTGGCGCGCCAACGGGAACCGGGCGCAGGTGGGTGTCCAGCACGTAGAGCCGGGTGTTGTCCAGCGGCGTGCCGATCGGCATGGACCTGGGCAGCGGCGCGTGCGGCGCGAGGGTGTGGTGGGCGGCGAAGGTGGTGGTCTCGGTGGGGCCGTAGCCGTCCACGACGGTCAGCTGGGGGCAGGCCGTGCGGACGGCGCGGACCGCGTCGAGCGGCACCACGTCGCCGCCGGTCCACAGGGCCTGCAGGCCGGTGAAGGCGTGCGGGTCGGTCTGGGCGATGGCGCGGAACAGTCCGGCGGTCAGCCAGGCCGCGGTGACGCCGTGCCGCTCGATCATCTCGCGCAGCACCACGTCGTCGACGTCCGGGTCCGGCGCGAGCACGATCTGATGGCCGGACAGCAGCGGCACCCAGGTTTCGTAGGTGGACGCGTCGAACGCGTGTGGCGAGTGCACCAGCACCCGGTGGTGCGCGGGCGCGGCGAAGGCGTGGTGGTGCACCAGGTTGAGCACGTTGCGGTGAGTGGTGGCGATGGCCTTGGGCACGCCGGTGCTGCCCGAGGTGTACATCAGGTAGGCCAGGTTGCCCGGCCGGACGGTGACCTCGGGGTCGGTGTCCGGTTCGGTGGCCAGGGTGGGGTCGGCCAGGTCGGATTCGGTGAGGACCAGGGTGGCGCCGGCCTGGTCGAGCAGGGCCTGGCGGCGGTGGGCCGGAGTGTGCGGGTCCAGCGGGAGGTAAGCGGCACCGGCCTTGCCGATGGCCAGTTGGGCGGTGATCAGGCGGGCCGACCGGGGCAGCAGCAGCGCAACCGGCGCGTCCGGGCCCGCGCCGCGGGCGATGAGCCGGTGGGCCAGTCGGTTGGCCCGGGTGTTGAGTTCGTGGTAGGTCAGGGTTTCCGCGGCCGAGATGAGGGCGATGGCCGCGGGATCGCGGTGGGCGTGTTCGGTGAACAGCGCCGGGATGGTGGTGTCCGGGATCGGCTTTGCCGTGTCGTTCCAGGTGGTGAACAGGCGGTGCCGTTCGGCGCGGGGCAGCATGGTCAGCTCGGTGACCGGCCGGTCCGGGTCGGCGACGAGGTCGGTGAGCAGGGTGCGCAGGTGGCCGGCCAGCCGCTCGATGGTGGTGCGGTCGAACAGGTTCGGGTCGTAGCCAAGGGCGAAGGACAGTTCCCGCTCGGGATAGGCGACCACGGTCAGCGGGTAGTTGGTGGTCTCGACGCCGCGCAGCCCGGTGATCCGCGGCCCGTCGCCGGAGTTCAGGTCGGCCGGGTAGTTCTCGAACACCAGGATGCTGTCGAACCGGTGGTTGCGGGCCGGGTGATGGGCGTGCGGAGCGGACTCGGCGTGCCCGCGCTGGATGTCTTGCAACCAGGACAGAACCGGCTGTCCGGAGTGGACTGAAATGCGAGTCGGAATGGTGCTGATGAACAGGCCGACGATGTCGTCCACGCCGGTCAGCTCGGGCGGACGGCCGGCCACGGTGGTGCCGAACACGACCTCGGATTCGTTGCTGTGCCGGGACAACAGCAGCGCCCAGGCGCCCTGGACGACCGTGTTGAGGGTGAGGCCGTTGTGCTGGGCCAGCTCGCGCAGCGCGGTGGTCAGCTCGGCCGGCAGCGCGGTGCGCACCGACTCCGTGGACTCGACCTGGGCCGGGTCGGCCGGGGGTCGGTCGAACGGCAGTGGGGTGGGGGAGTCCAGGCTGGTCAGACTGCGCTGCCAGAACTCGGCGGCGGCGGTGGCATCCTGGTCGGCCAGCCAGGAGAGAAAGTCGCGGAATGGCCGGCGGGCGGGCAGCGGCGCACCGGAGTACGCGCGCAGCACGTCGGCCAGTACGCCGATCATGCTCCAGCCGTCCAGCAGCACGTGGGAGAAGGTCCAGATCACCTGGATCTCGTTGCCGGGCAACCGGATCAGGGTGAGCCGGGACAGCGGCGCGGTGGTCAGGTCCAGGCCGGCGGCCCGGTCCCGCGCGAGCAGCCGATCCAGTTCCGCCTGGGCCGGTGCGGGAGGCCGGTCGTCGCCGGACCAGTCCAGGTGGGTGATCGGGAGGGTCGCGCGGGGCCGGACCAGTTGCAGCGGTGTGGCCAGCCGGTCCCAGGCGATCGCGCTGCGCAATGCCGGGGTCTGGTCGGTCACCCGCTGCCATGCCGCGCCGAGGGCGTTCGGATCGGTAACGCCTTCGACGCGGAAGGTGAGCTGCTGGAAGTAGGCCCGCCGGTGCTCGTGGGACAGCTGGTGCGCGGCCATCCCGGCCTGGGTCGGGGTGAGCGGGTAGATGTCCTCGACGGTTCTTCCGTTGCCGGTCAGCCGGTCGACCGTGTCCTGGTCGAGCCGGGCCAGCGGGAAGTCCGACGGGCTGCGGCCGCCCGCGTCCGGCCGCGCGCAGTGCGCGATGATCTCGCGCAGCGTCTCGGCCAGACGTTCGGCCAGGGCCCGCACGGTGGGTTCGGCGTGCCGGCTGGCCGAATAGGCCCAGGTGAAGGACAACCGGCCCCGCTCGACCTTGCCCAGGATCTCCAGCTCGTGGGTGCGGATCGCCTCCGGCGCGGCATGCAGGGACAGCGGCTCGGTGATGGCGTGGAACAGGCCGCCGGCCCGGTCCACGTCGCGGACCTGGCCCAGGTAGTTGAAGCTGATGGCCGGGCTGGCAGCGGGCAGGCCGGGGTGGGTGGTGAGGTGACGCAGCGCGCCGTGGCCCATGCCGTGCCGGGGGAGGATGGCCCGGGTTTCCTTGTGGGCCAGCAGGTTCGCTGACCAGTCGGGGCCGCCGGTGAGCACGGTGGGGTGCAGTGCGGTGAACCAGCCGATGGTTCGGGTCAGGTCGGTGTCGGCCAGCACGTCCGGGTGGCGACCGTGGTTCTCCAGGTCGATGGCGATCGCGTCCCGCCCGGTCCACTCGGTCAGCGCCCGGCCCAGCGCGGCCAGCAGCACATCGTTGACCTGTGTCCGGTAGACGGCGGGCACGTCCTGCAACAGGGCCCTGGTGTCCGCCGTGGACAGTTCGACGGTCAGGTTTCGGGCCGAGGACACCAGGTTCGCGCCGGAGAAGTCGGCGGGCAGGTCGGCGATCGCGGCTGCGGCGTCGGTCCAGTGGGACAGTTCGTCGTCGAAGCCGCCCGCGTCAGCCCGGTCGGCCAGCCGGACCGCCCAGTCACGGAACGAGGTGGTCTTGGCGGGAAGGCTGATCCGGGCCGCGCGCACCGCCTGCCGGTAGCCGGTGTCCAGGTCCTCCAACAGGATCTGCCAGCTCACCACGTCGACGACCAGGTGGTGGGCGGCCAGGAACAGCAGCGGGCGGCGGCCCCGGCCCAGCTCGAAACACAACATGGTCAGCAGCGGGCCGTCGGCCAGGGCGAAGCTGCGGTGGGCCTCGGCGGTGAACCGCTTGATCTCGGCGCGCTGCCGGGGCTCGGACAGGCGGCTCAGATCGTGGCGGCGGGGCAGGTCGGCCGGGGCCGGTGGGGCGTTGTGCTGGGCCCAGCCGGTACCGGTCCGGGTGAAGCGCAGGCGCAGCGCGTCGTGGTGCTCCAGCAGGGCGGTGGCGGCGGCGCGCAGGGCGGCGTGGTCGACATGTTCGGCCAGTTCGACGGTGAGCGACTGGTCGAACCGGTGCGGGGTGTCGGGATTGGTGTGGAACAGCCAGTGCTGGATCGGGGTGAGCGGGACCTCGCCGGTGACCGGGGCCTGGTCGGCCGCGGTGGGCGCGTCCACCGTCGCGGCGACCGCGGCCAGTCCGGCGATCGTCTGGTGCAGGAAGATGTCCTTGGTGGACAGCCGAATCCCGGCCTGACGAGCCTGGGAGACCACCTGGATGGTGAGGATGGAATCGCCGCCCAGCTCGAAGAAGTTGTCGGTCACGCCGACCCGGTCGAGGCCGAGCACGTGCGCGATGATCTCGGCCAGTGCGCGTTCGGTTTCGGTGCGCGGCGCGATGTAGTCCTCGGCCGCGGTGGTGCGGTTCGGTGCGGGCAGGGCGGCGCGGTTGAGTTTTCCGTTGGGGTGCAACGGGATCTCGGCCAGCGGAACGAAGGCCGAGGGCACCAGGTGGGCGGGCAGTCGCGCGGCCAGCCAACCGCGCAGCGCGCTGACGTCCAGCGCGTCCGCGCCCGCGGGCACCAGGTAGGCGACCAGACGCTGGTGGCCATCGGACTCGGTGCGCGGCACCACGACCGCGGCCCGCACCTCGGCGTGGGCCAGCAGGACGGCCTGGATCTCGCCCGGTTCGATCCGGAAGCCGCGGATCTTCACCTGGTGATCGGTGCGGCCCAGATAGTCCAGTTCGCCCTCGGCGGTCCAGCGGACCAGATCGCCGGTGCGGTACATCCGGGAACCGTTGGGACCGAACGGATCGGCCACGAACCGGCTGGCGGTCAGCCCGGGCCGTGCCAGGTAACCGCGGGCCACGCCACTGCCGCCAAGGAACAACTCGCCGGGCACGCCGATCGGCGTCGGGCGCAGGCCGGCGTCGAGCACGTAGGCCCGGGCGTTGGTGATCGGCCGCCCGATCAGCGGGGTGCGGTCGGGATGGTCCGGGTCGGCCTGCCAGGCGATCGCGTACACCGTCGCCTCGGTGGGGCCGTAGATGTTGGCCAGCGTGCTGCCCGGGATGGCGGCTTGGATGTCCTGTGCGGCGGCTCGGGTGAGCGCCTCACCGGCCAGCACCACGGTTTCCGCCGCGATCCGGGTGTCGCCCCGGGTGAGCAGCTGGGCGAACGCGGAGGGCACCCCGCTGACCAGACTGGCCCGCCACACCGGGTCCGCGCCGTCGGGCGGGTCGGCCAGGGCGAGCAGATCGGGCACCAGCCGGACGCTGCCACCGAGCATCAGCGGGCACAGGATCTCGAACACCGACACGTCGAAACTGACCGAAGTCGCTGCCAGCACCTCGTCCAGTTGGCCCGCGCGGAAGGACTCGGCGGCCCAGGTGACCAGGCCGATCAGGTTGCGCTGCTCGATCACCACGCCCTTGGGGCGGCCGGTCGATCCGGAGGTGTAGATGACATAGGCCGGGTGTTCCGGGCGCAGCGGGGCGATCCGGTCGGCGTCGGTGACGTCGTGCCCGGCCCGATCGGCGGCCAGACCGGGGGTGTCGATGCCGAGGACGCGGGTCTGGTCGCCGGTGGGCAGAGTGTCGACCAGTTCCGTGGTGGTCAGCACCAGAACCGGGTGGGCGTCCTCGATCATGGTGGCGATCCGGTTGGCCGGATAGCCCGGATCGATGGGCAGGTAGGCGGCCCCGGACTTGAGCACGGCCAGCATGGCCACCGGGAGCCGGGTGGTGCGCGGCAGCGCCAGCCCGACCAGCCGTTCCGGCCCCGCGCCGTGCGCGATCAGCAGTCGGGCCAGACGATTGGCCTGCTCGTTCAGGTCCCTGTAGGACAGTTGGTCGGCGCCCGCGCGAACAGCGATGGCGTGCGGATTCGCGGCGGCGGTGGACTGGAACGGGGCCATCACGGCATCGGCCAGCATGGGGCGGGCGGTGTCGTTCCAGTCCAGCAGCAGCCGGTCGCGTTCGGCGGTGGGCAGCGGGGCCAGCGCGGCCACCGGGGCGCCCGGCTGGTCGGTGATCGCGGTGAGCAGGCCGTGCAGGTGCTCGGCCAGGCGGTGGATGGTGGGCGGGTCGAACAGGTCGGTGGGGTATTCGACGGTCAGGTTCAGGCCGCCGGCCCGCGGCGCGAACTCCAGCACCAGGTCGAACCGGGCGGAGGGGCGGGGCAGATCCTGTTCGGCGACCCGGAGTTCGCCCATCCGGTCCGGCTCGACCATGGCTTTCTGCACCACCACCAGCGCCTGGACCAGCGGTGTGCGGCTGGGATCGCGCTCCGGCGCCAGTTCCTCGACCAGCCGGTCGAACGGCGCCTCGGCGTGCGCGAACGCGTCCAGCACGGTCTCCCGCACCGACCCCAGCAGCCCGGCGAAGTCCTGGCCGCGCCGGATGTCCGAGCGCAGCACCACGGTGTTGACGAAGAACCCGGCCAGCCGCTCCAGCTCGGCCCGGTCCCGGCCGGACACCGCGGTGCCCACCGCGATGTCGGATCGGTTGGCATACCGGGACAACAGCAGTTGCACGGCCGCGACCAGGGTCATGAACAGGGTGGCGCCGTGAGCCAGGCCCAGCGCGGTCAGCTTGTCGGTCAGCGTGGGCGGCAGGTCGATCCGGTGCACCGCGCCGGCCGTGCCCCGCCGGCGCGGCCGGGGCCGGTCGGTGGGCAGCTCCAGCGGTTCGAGGCCGGCCAGCCGGTCGCGCCAGTAGGCCAGGTCCGCGTCCAGTGCTGGGCCGGACTGCCGGTTTCGTTGCCACTGGGCGTAATCCGCGTACTCCAGCTCCAACGGCGGCAGCGCGATCGGCTCGGTGCGGCAGGCAGCCGAGTACGCCTCGGCCAACTCGTCGACCAGCAGCCCCACCGACCAGCCGTCGGTGATGATGTGGTGCTGGCACAGCAGCAGCACGTGCTCCCGCTCGGCCAGCCGCAGCAGCACCATCCGGGCCAGCGGGCCGTCGCGCAGGTCGAACGGGCGGCCCAGTTCGGCCGCACATCGTTGCCACATCGCGGTTTCCGCATCGTCCACGGTGCTCAGATCGACCAGTTCGACCGGAAGCTCGCCGTGCTCGGCGATGCGCTGGCGGCCGTGACCGTCCACGGTGTGACAGGTGGTGCGCAGCGACGCGTGCCGATCGACCAGGGCTTGCCATGCGGTGCGCAGCGCGGGCTGGTGCAGCGGGCCGGTCAGCCGCAGGCCGATGCCGGTGTTGTATTCGGTGCTGCCCGGGTCCAGTTCGTCGAGGAACCACAGTCGTTGCTGGGCCGGGGAAAGCGGCGCGTCGCGCCGGTCCGGCGCGGGCGGGATGGACTCGGTGGCGGGCTCGGCCGCCGGGGCGGGCAGGACGGCGGCCAGCTCGGCGATGGTGCGGGCGTCGAAGACGGCGCGGGCCGAGGGGAGCACACCCAGCCGGGCGCTGATCCGAGACCGCACCCGGGCGGCCAGAATGGAATCGCCGCCCACGGCCAGCCAGTCGTCGGTCACGCCGACCTCGGGCAGGCCCAGCACCGACGACCAGATCTCGGCCAGCGCGTGCTCGGCCGGGGTGCGCGGCGCGACCCGGCCGGCCCGGGGCGCCACACCGGTCCGGTCCGGCGCGGGCAGCGCGCGCCGGTCGAGCTTTCCGTTGGCAGTCAATGGGAAGCTCGGCAGCGATACGAACGCGGCCGGCACCATGTGCTCCGGCAGGCTCGCGCCGAGCAGCGTGCGCAACTCGGCCGGGTCCGGTGCGGTGTCCGGATCGCAGCGCAGGTAGGCGACCAGGGTCGGGTGCCCGTCGTCGTGCCGGGCCAGCACCACCGCGTCGCGCACCCGCGGATGACCACGCAGCCGGGTCTCGATCTCGCCCGGTTCGATCCGGAAGCCGCGGATCTTCACCTGGTGATCGGTGCGGCCCAGATACTCGAGGTCGCCGGATTCGGTGCGGTGCACCAGATCCCCGGTGCGGTACATCCGGGCGCCCGGCGGTCCGAACGGGTTGGCGACGAACCGGGACGCGGTCAGGCCGGGGCGGGCATGGTAGCCGCGGGCCAGGCCGACGCCGGACACGTACAGCTGCCCCGGTTCGCCGTCGGGCACCTCGGCCAGCCGGTCGTCCAGGATGTGCCCGGTCGCGCCGGGGATGGGCCGCCCGATGGGCAGCGGCCCGTCCGGGGACAACGGCCGGCTCCAGGTGGCCACCACAGTGGTCTCGGTCGGGCCGTAGGCGTTGATCAGCCTGCGGCCGGGGGCCCACTGGCGCACCAGGTCCGGAGTGCAGGCCTCGCCGCCGACGATCAGCGTGCGCAGCGCGGGCAGGTCGACCGGTGGCACGGTGGCCAGCGCGGTGGGCGGGATCAGGGTGTGGGTGATCCGCTCGCGGCCGAGCACCTCGGCCAGCTCGGTGTCCAGCAGCGGGCCGGGCGGCGGGCTGACCAGGGCCGCGCCCGCGGGCAGCGACATGCACAGCTCCAGCACCGAGGCGTCGAAACCGGGTGAAGCGAACTGCAACACCGCATCGCCTGGCCGGACCGCGAAGTGCTCGATCTCGGCCAGCGCCAGATTGACCAGCCCGGCGTGGGTGGCGATGGCGCCCTTGGGCCGGCCGGTGGTGCCCGAGGTGTAGATCAGGTACGCCGGGTGGTCCGGGCGCAGCGGAGTGGGCCGGTCGGCGTCGGTCGGATCGTGCTCGGGTTCGGCCGCGGTGACCGGCCCGGCCACGTCGGCCGGGCGCAACACCAGTACCGGGTCGGCGTCGGCCAGCATGAACTCGATGCGATCGGCCGGATAGGCCGGATCCACCGGCAGGAACGCCGCGCCCGACTTGAGCACGGCCAGCTGCGCGATCACCAGTTCCGGCGAGCGGGGCAGCAGCAGCGCGACCGTCCGTTCCGGACCGGCGCCGCGCCGCAGCAGCCAGTGGGCCAGCCGGTTCGCCCGCCGGTCGACGGTCCGGAAATCCAGGATTCGGTCCGCCGTGCGCACCGCGGCCGCGTCCGGCGCGCACCGCGCGCGGTCGGACACCAGCTCGGTGAATGGGGCCGAGGAGGTCATCAGCTCAAGCCTTTCGGGCACGCCGGTATTTCCGGTAACACCGGGCGCCGGAGGGAGGATTCGGGTCGGGTAAGGGCTATGCCACGGATTCCCGGCGGCGCGCGATTCGGCCGCCGGTCTGCAGACCACTGACCAGACCGGTATTGGGGTTGTTCATGAAGCGGCCGGCCGGAATACGCTGTCCGGAGACCGGATCACGCACCGAGAACGACCACTGTTCGTGCAATCGCAGTTCGGCGAACACTTCGCCGGCGACCCGCACACAGGGGCGGCCGTCGTGCACGTCTACAGCATATTCGGTGTCACCATTCACATAGCTGCCGAAACAGGACGGCGATAGCGGAAGATGGTCGTCCAGGCTGGTCCGGTTGGCGTAGTTGCCGATCGGGAGACCGGACGCGCGCAGTTCGGCCACCACCCCGGCCCAGGCGTCGGCGCCGGTGTTGGCATTGCTGGTGAACGCGACCACGGTGCCCGATCTCGGTTCCACCCGGAAATGGCACGAAGTACCGTCCGCGGTGCCGTCGTGTCCGATCCATTCGGTGTTGCCGCCGGTGAATACCGCCAGGCCAAGACCCCAGCCGTCGGCCAGGCCGAACGGCTCGGCACCGGGCACCGGACGGCGCATCAGCTCCCGGGTGGCCGCGGTCAGCGGGCCGCGCAGCGGGGCGGTGGCGTCGGCCGGGTCGGTGAGCAGGCTGCGGCCGAAGGTCACCAGGTCCGTCGCGCTCAGTGCCAGTGCGCCGGCCGGAGCCATGGCCGGGGTCACCGTCTGGCGCACCGGGCATGCCCGGCCGCCGCTGACCGTGTGCCCGGCCACCACCGGGCCGGCCTGCCGGCCCGGCCCGAGGCCGATGACGAATGCCGGGTCAATTCCCAGTGGCCGTAACAGAATCGACTCGACCGCTTCGGACCAGGCCAATCCGGTGATGCTCTCGATGAGCCGGGCGATGAGCAGGTAACCCAGATTCGAGTAGGAGAATCCGGTGCCCGGCCGGCACACCAGGGCCAGCCGGTGGGCGTTGTCGGACAGGTAGCGGCGCACCGAGGTGGCGTTGTCCGCGCGCTCGTCGAAGCCCGAGGGCAGGCCGCTGGTGTGGGACAGCAGCTGGCGCAGGGTGAGCCGGCCGACGAGCGCGGCGGGCGCGGGCGCCCAGTCGGTGAGGTGCTCGCCGATCGGTTCGTCCAGCCCGATGTCCCCGTCGTCGACCAGGGCGAGGGCAATAGTGGCCAGAAAGGGTTTCCCGATCGAACCGGTCGGAAACCTCGATTCCGCCGTTATTTCTTCGGAAGTTCCGGAACGTGCGGTCCCAGCCACCGCGGACGCGTTCCCCGCGCTCGTGTATACGCACAGCTGCGCGCCTGGTACCCGGTATCGCCGGAGTACCCGGTGCAACAGCGCGGGCAACTCATCGGATTTATTGACCAACAGTGATAATTCCGCGGAAAGCACGGGAACGAGTATTGCCGGGTTAGTTGACTACTGGCAATCGTCTTATTAAGCGTGAATTCATGCCGTTCGGGTGAACCTACCGGTGAGTAAGAAATGGTGGACCCACCCTGGGTGGTTCGAAAGTTTCCGGACGATGCCGGACAACGATGTGACCTGCGGTTATGTGCTGGGAGTGAAGTTGCGCCGAGGTGATTCTTTCGCTCGCGCGCGCCGGGCAACAGGGCCTACGGCCGTTCGATGGCAGTGCGGTCGCCGTTCGGCCTAGCCAAAGCGTTTGTTTGGTTCTTCGCGCGTACCTTCCCAGGAAGGTTTCATTTCGCGCGGTTGGTCCAGTTGAAGGTCAGTTCGACCGCCTGCCGCCAGTTCGCGTACTCGGTCTCGCGCAATCCGGCGTCCATTGTGGGCGACCACTGCGCGGCCCGGTGCCAGTTGCGCCGCAAGCCCTCCAGGTCCGGCCAGTAGCCCACCGCCAGGCCGGCCGCGTAGGCCGCGCCGAGCGACACCGTCTCCACCACCATCGGCCGCACCACCGGCACGTTGAGCACGTCGGCGATGAACTGCATGAGCAGATTGTCCGCGGTCATGCCACCGTCCACTTTCAACGTGCTGGCCGCCAGTTCCGCGTCGGCGTTCATGGCGTCCACCACCTCGCGGGTCTGCCAGGCGGTGGCCTCCAGCACCGCACGGGCCAGATGCCCCTTGGTGATGTAGCCGGTCAGTCCGGCGATGATGCCGCGCGCCTCGCTGCGCCAGTGCGGCGCGAACAGCCCGGAGAACGCGGGCACGATGTAACAGCCGCCGTTGTCGGACACCGTGCGGGCCAGCGTCTCGATCTCCGGCGCGCTGCTGATCAGGCCCAGCCCATCGCGGAACCACTGCACCAGCGAACCGGTGATGGCGATCGACCCCTCCAGCGCGTACACCGCGGGCTCCTCGCCGATCTTGAAGCCCACCGTGGTGAGCAGCCCGTGGCTGGAGTGCACCGGGGTGCGCCCGGTGTTCATCAGCAGGAAGCTGCCGGTGCCGTAGGTGCATTTCGCCTCGCCCGCGGCGAAACAGGTCTGGCCGAACAGCGCGGCGTGCTGATCGCCGAGCGCCGCGCCGATCCGGATGCCCGGCACCACCCGGGTGGTGCGCCCGTACATTTCGGTCGACGAACGGATCTGCGGCAGCATGCGCGCCGGAATGTCGAAGAAGGACAGTAGTTTGTCGCTCCAGGACAACGAGTTCAGATCCATCAGCAGGGTGCGGCTGGCGTTGGTCACGTCGGTGACGTGCACCCCGCCGTCCACTCCGCCGGTGAGATTCCAGATCAGCCAGCTCTCCATGGTGCCCACCAGCACGTCGCCCCGCTCGGCCCGCTCGCGCAGACCCGGGGAGTGGTCAAGAGCCCAGCGGATGCGCGGCGCGGAGAAGTAACCGGCCAGCGGCAGGCCGGTGCTGGCGTGGATGTCCTCCGCGCCCGGCCGCGCCGACAACTCGGCCACCAGCGCGTCGGTGCGGGTGTCCTGCCAGTTGATGGCCCGGCCGGCCGGCACCCCGGTGTGCCGGTCCCACAGCACGGTGGTCTCCCGCTGGTTGGCGATGCCCAGCGCGGCCACCTGATCGGCGGTGATGCCGGCCTGGCGCAGCGCCTGCGGCACGATCCGCTCCACGTTGCGCCAGATCTCCGTGGCGTCGTGCTCCACCCAGCCCGGCTTCGGATAGTGCTGCTGGTGTTCGCGCTGCACCACCGAGGTGAGCATGCCGCGCTGGTCGAACAGGATGCACCGGGTGGAGGTGGTGCCCTGGTCGATGGACATCACGTAGTGCTGGACCATGGCGCTCCCATCTATGACCGGCCCGCGCCCAGATCGCGCGAGACGGCGCGCGCGGCATCCCGCACGTAACCCACCAGAGTGGCCCTTGGCGCGCCGGCCGCGGTGCAGACTCGTTCCACCGCACCGAAAACCCCGATCGAGCCGACCACAAGGCCACCGTAGCCGCGGATGGGTGCGGCCACCCCGGCCTGTCCGGGCACGTTCTCCTCGTTCTCCACCGCCCAGCCGTGCTCGCGCACCTCGGTCAGCGCGCCGGTCAGATCCTTGGCGGTGACGATGGTGCGCCGGGTGAACCCGGTCAGCGGACCGCGGCGCACCTGCGCGACCAGCTCGGTGTCGTAGGCCAGCAGCACCTTGCCCAGCGCGGTGGCGTGCAGCGGCAGCAGCGCGCCCACGTCCATGGTCTGCAGCGTGTCGTCCGGCCGGAACACGTGGTGCACCACCAGGACCTGGCCGTCCAGCGGGGAGCCGATGCGCACCGCCTCGCCGCTGCGCGCGGCCAGCGCGTCGGCCCAGTTGATTGCCCGGGACCGAAGTTCGTTCACGTCCAGGTAGCTGGTTCCCAGATGCAGCAACGCCGCCCCCAGCTGATACTTGCCGGTGGCGTCGTCCTGTTCGACGAAGCCGACCCCCTGCAGGGTGCGCAGGATGCCGTGTGCGGTGCCCTTGGCCAACTCAAGAGAGCTGGCGATCTCGCCAACGCCCAGCCGTCCCGACCCGCGGGCCAGCAGCCGCAGGATCGCGGCGGCGCGTTCGATGGACTGGACCGGACCGGGCACGTCCGCACCCTAACTCCCCCGTTCGACAATGTCGAACCCCGGCACGCCGTTCGACATTGTCGACCAACGTTTGTTGACCGGCTTTTTTCCCGCTCTTAGCGTCCCTGGCACAAGCTTGCGGCTCAAGGAGGAGTCAAGATGGTGGAACGACTCAAGGAGCACGGGTTGCTCGGCGAAATGGCCGCCGAGTTCGCCGGCACGATGATCCTCATCCTGTTCGGCTGCGGTGTGGTGGCCCAGGTGGTGGCCGGTGGCCTCGGTGGCCACGACAGCATCGCGTGGGCCTGGGGCATCGGCGTCACGCTCGGCGTGTACGTGGCGTCCCGGGTCTCCGGCGCGCACCTCAACCCGGCGGTGACCGTGGCCCTGGCCGCGTTCAAGGGGTTCTCCTGGCGCAAGGTCGCCCCATATGCCCTGGCCCAGACCGCGGGCGCGTTCGTCGCCGCGCTGCTCGTGCGCTGGAACTACAGCGAGGTGCTGGCCAAGGTCGACCCCGGCCACACCCTCAAGACCCAGTACGTGTTCTCCACCCTGCCGGGTAACGGCTCGGCGCCGGTCAGCGACTGGGGTGCGCTGCGCGACCAGATCATCGGCACCGCGATCCTGCTGTTTCTCATCGTGGCCATCACCGACCTGCGCAACACCGCCCCGGCGGCCAACCTCGCCCCGGTGGTGATCGGCCTGCTGATCGTCGGCATCGGCATGGCGTTCGGCACCGACGCCGGGTACGCCATCAACCCGGCCCGTGACTTCGGCCCCCGGTTGGCGGAGTTCATCACCGGTTTCCACGGCGCCTGGCAGGACCAATACGGACATCTCTACTTCTGGGTGCCCATCGTCGGCCCCATCATCGGCGGCCTGATCGGCGTCGCGCTCTACGAGCTGTTCGTCGGCCGGTTCCTGCCCACCACGCAGACCGAGCCCGGCCGGGTGCCGGAAGACCCCGCGAAGTTCGAGACCGTCTGACCGCCCAGCGAGCTGCGATTCAAAGGAGAACTTCAGATGGCTGACTTCGTCGGAGCGGTCGACCAGGGCACCACGAGCACCCGGTTCATGATCTTCGACCACGGTGGCAACGAGATCGCCCGCCACCAGCTCGAACACGAGCAGATCCTGCCGCAAGCCGGCTGGGTCGAGCACAACCCGACCGAGATCTGGGAGCGCACCAGCGCGGTGATCCAGTCCGCGCTGACCAAGGCCAACCTGCAAGCCGCCGACCTGGCCGCGGTGGGCATCACCAACCAGCGGGAGACCACCCTGGTGTGGAACCGCCGCACCGGGCGGCCCTACTTCAACGCCATCGTGTGGCAGGACACCCGCACCGACCGGATCGCCGCCGCGCTGGACCGGGACGGCCGGGGCGATGTCATCCGGCGCAAGGCCGGACTGCCGCCGGCCACCTACTTCTCCGGCGGCAAACTCCAGTGGATCCTGGAGAACGTCGACGGGGTGCGGGCCGCCGCCGAGGCCGGCGACGCGGTGTTCGGCAACACCGACACCTGGCTGCTGTGGAACCTCACCGGCGGCACCGACGGCGGCGTGCACGTCACCGACCCGACCAACGCCAGCCGCACCATGCTGATGAACCTGGAAACGCTGGACTGGGACGACGAACTGCTGTCCTTTTTCAACATCCCGCGCCAGATGCTGCCCGACATCAAGCCCTCCTCGAACCCGAAGCTCTACGGGGTGACCCGGGCCAACGGGCCGTTCGGCGGCGAGGTGGCGCTGGCCGGGGACCTTGGCGACCAGCAGGCGGCCACCGTCGGGCAGGTGTGCTTCACCCCGGGCACCGCCAAGAACACCTACGGCACCGGCAACTTCCTGCTGCTCAACACCGGCGAGGAACTGGTCCGCTCGAACAACGGGCTGCTCACCACGGTGTGCTACCAGTTCGGCGACGCCAAACCGGTGTACGCGCTGGAAGGGTCCATCGCGGTGACCGGTTCGGCCGTGCAGTGGCTGCGCGACCAGCTGGGCATCATCAGCGGCGCGGCGCAGAGCGAGGCGCTGGCCCGGCAGGTGGACGACAACGGCGGCATCTACTTCGTGCCCGCGTTCTCCGGTCTGTTCGCGCCCTACTGGCGTTCGGACGCGCGCGGCGCGATCGTCGGGTTGTCCCGGTTCAACACCAACGCCCACCTGGCCCGGGCCACCCTGGAGTCGATCTGCTACCAGACCCGGGACGTGGTCGAGGCCATGGAGTCCGACTCCGGCGTGACGCTGGACGTGCTGCGGGTGGACGGCGGGGTCACCGCCAACGAGCTGTGCATGCAGTTGCAGGCCGACATCCTCGGCGTGCCGGTGTCCAAGCCGGTAGTGGCCGAGACCACCGCGCTTGGCGCGGCCTACGCGGCCGGGCTGGCCGTCGGGTTCTGGAAGAACACCGGCGAGCTGGAAAGCAACTGGAACGAGGACAAGCGCTGGTCCCCGGAGTGGAACGACGACCAGCGCACCAAGGGATACAAGGGCTGGAAGAAAGCCGTCGACCGCACCCTGGACTGGGTCGATGTGGAGGGAACCGACTGACATGACCACTACCCGTCTGGATCCCGAGTACCGCCGCGCCGCGCTGCGCCGGCTGGCCGAGGACGAGTTCGACGTCCTGGTCATCGGCGGCGGTGTGGTGGGCGCCGGGGCCGCGCTGGACGCCGCGTCCCGCGGACTGTCGGTGGCCCTGGTGGAAGCCCGGGATCTGGCCGCGGGCACCTCCAGCCGGTCCAGCAAACTGATCCACGGTGGCCTGCGCTACCTGGAGCAGAAGGATTTCGCGCTGGTCCGGGAGGCGTTGAAGGAGCGGGGCCTGCTGCTCAACCGGCTGGCCCCGCACCTGGTCCGCCCGGTGCCCTTCCTGCTGCCGCTGACCCAGTGGTGGGAGCGGGCCTACATCGGCGCCGGCGTGCTGCTCTACGACACCATGGGCGGCGGCCGGTCGGTGCCGTGGCACCGGCAGCTGAGCAAGCGCCGCGCGCTGAAACTGGCTCCCTCGTTGAAATCCGACGCGCTGGTCGGCGCGATCCAGTACTACGACGCGCAGGTCGACGACGCCCGGCACACCATGATGATCGCCCGCACCGCCGCCCAGCACGGCGCCGAGATCCTCACCCGGACCCGGGCGCTGGCCTTGTGCAAGGACGGCGGCCGGGTGACCGGCGCGGAGGTCGAGGACCTGCAGTCGGGGGAGCGGATCACCGTGCGGGCCCGGCAGGTCATCTCGGCCACCGGGGTGTGGACCGACGAGCTGTACGCCGCGGCCGGCGTCGACGCGCCGTTCCACGTGCGGGCCTCCAAGGGCGTGCACATCGTGGTGCCCCGGGAGCGGATCTCCCTGGACACCGCGATGATCCTGCGCACCGAGAAGAGCGTGCTGTTCGTGATTCCGTGGGGGCGGCACTGGATCATCGGCACCACCGACACCGACTGGACGCTGGACAAGGCGCACCCGGCGGCCAGCAAGGCCGATGTGGACTACGTGCTCGACCACGTGAACGCGGTGCTGGAGCGGCCGATCACGCACGAGGACATCGAGGGCGTGTACGCCGGGCTGCGGCCGCTGCTGGCCGGGGCGTCGGCGCAGACCGCGAAGCTGTCCCGGGAGCACGCGGTGGCCCAGCCCGCGCCCGGGCTGACGGTGATCGCGGGCGGGAAGTACACCACGTACCGGGTGATGGCCAAGGACGCGGTGGACGCGGCGGCTTCGGGGCTCGATGGGGGAGTGCCCGGATCGCGGACCGAGCGGCTGCCCATCTACGGCGCGGTGGGCTTCCGCGAGATGTGGGCCGACCGGGCCGCGGTGGCCAGGGCGCACGGGCTGACCGTGGCACAGACCGAACACCTGTTGCGCCGCTACGGTTCCGGGGTGCGCGAGCTGTTCGCGTTGCTGCGGACGCAGCCGGAACTGGCCCGGCCGCTGGCCGGGGCGCCGGAGTACCTGCGGGCCGAGGCGGTGTACGCGGCCTCCCACGAGGGCGCGCTGCACCTGGAGGACGTGCTCACCCGGCGCACCCGGATCTCCATCGAGCAGACCGACCGCGGGGTGGCCGCGGCTGAGGAGGTGGCCGGGCTGGTCGGCCCGGTGCTGGGCTGGGACGCCGCGCAGACGGCTCGCGAGGTGGCGTTGTACCGGGCCCGGGTGGATGCCGAACGGGCGGCCCAGGAGGCGGCCGACGACCAGGCCGCCAACGCCAGCCGGCTGGCCGCACCGGACCTTTTCGCCCTGCCGGCCTGAGGTTTCCGGCGCGCTCCGTCCACTGTGTATGCGTGGGCGGAGCGCGCCGGGTCACAACCGGTCCCGGCGGATCATCCTCGTTCCCGTGGCACTCGGCTACCGTGTGCGCGACGTGGAAAGGAGCGATGGGTGGATCTGAGCCGCAAACTGGCCGAGGCCAAGGACACCGTGCACCGTCCCGACTTCCGCCGGGCGATCGTCGCCGGGATCGTGGCCCTGGCCGCGCCCGGCGTCTACTACTGGCTGGGCGGGATCGGCTCGGGCAATCGCGCCGGCTTGCGGATCGGCGCGTTCGCCGCGGTCGCGGCCTGCCTGGTGTTCGGCGTCGTCGCGGTGCGCAGCGCGGCCAACGAGACCGCCCGGATCACCCGGCCCCGGGGCGGACCCGCGGTCGCCGGAGTGCTGCGACTACTGGTCACCCTGGTCGGCTACGTGCTGGTCGCGGTCACCGTGCTCGGGTTGCTCGACGTGCCGCTGGACCGGTTGCTGCTGTCCGGCGCGATCACCGGCGTGGTGGTCGGCATCGCCGCCCAGCAGTCACTGGGCAACGCCTTCGCCGGGCTGGTGCTGCTGTTCTCCCGGCCGTTCGCGGTGGGGGACTACATCACGCTGCGCTCGGGCGCGCTGGGCGGGCAGTACGACGGGGAGGTCAGCGCCATCACCCTGATGTACACCGTGGTGCAGACCCCGGAGGGCCCGATGTCCTTTCCCAACTCCGGCGTGCTGTCCTCGGCCACCGGCCCGCGGCCGCATCCGCGCCCCAAGTCGCCCGTTCCCCCGCAACTGCCCGAGCACCAGAAACCGGCCGAAGAGGACGAAGCGCCGCGGGGCACCATCGAGTAGAAGTGGCGCTGGGGCGGGCTCAGCTGGCTTCGGCGGTGGGCGGCCCGTCCTGCGGCGGGCGCAGCCGCTCGATGGAGTCGGTCATGTGCTCCTCGATCAGCCGCAGCAGCTTCGCCTCGCTGCCGTTCACGATCGCCTGCACCAGCTTGCGGTGCTCGTCGACCAGGTCCTCCGGCTCGGGGTACTTCGACTGCAGCGCGTTGAGACACATCCGGGTCTCCACCAGCAGCGTGTTGGCCATCCGCTCCAGCCGGGGGCTGCCCGAAGCGTGCACCAGCGCCTGGTGGAAGGCCTGGTCGGCGTCGCTCATGGCCAGCCGGTCGTGCTGGGCCGCGGCGTCCATCAACTCGTCAAGCGACTCGGTCAGCAGCAGCGTGGCCTCGTTGCGGTGTTCGGCCATGATCAGCCGGCAGGCGGCCCGCTCGATGGCCAGCCGGGCCAGATAGACGTCCTGCACATCGGTGTCGTCCAGGGAGATGACGAACAGCCCCCGGTGCGGTTCGCTGCGCAGTAGCCCCTCGGCCACCAGCCGCTGCATCGCCTCGCGCAGCGGCCCCCGGCTCACCCCGAGCCGGGTGGCCAGATCCGCCTCGCCCAGCTGGTCGCCGGGCGCGAAGGAGCCGTACATGATCGCGGACCGGAGCTCATCGGCGATGATCTCCGGCGTCGATCGTCGGGTGACTGGAACCAGCTCACCGACCTGACTCATCTGTCCCTCCCGTGCCGAACAGTGTGCCCAGCTCGGTCCTCGGGCGCTGCGCCCCGGCCAGGCGCAGGCCGGCCCACACACTCACCTGGTTGGCGGTGAGCACCGGCTTGCCGACGCGAGCCTCCAGCTCGTCCAGCCAGGCCACGGTGTGCAACGCGGTGTCGGGGACCAAGACCGCCTCGGCGTCGGGATGGTCATTCGCGGCGACGAAGTCGAGCACGTCCTCTCGGCGTAGCGTACCGACCTCCGCGGCCGTGATGATGCCGCGACAGCTCAATGCGACCACTTCGACACCTGCGACGGCCAGAAACGCGGCGAACCGGTCGGCCACGTCCTGCGGGTAGGTGGCCGCCACGGCGACCCGGTGGATGTCCAGTGCGTGCAGGGCCTCGGTGAAGGCGAACGACGTGCTGGACGCGGGCACCCCGGCCGCCTTGGCCACGCCGTCCACCTGCTGCTGGGCGCCGTCCCAGCCGAACACGAAACTGCCGCTGGTGCACGCCCAGACCACCGCGTCCACCGGGCCCAGCGCGGTGACCCCGGCTGCCAGCACGGTGTCCTGCCCGATGTCCAGCAGCGCGTCCACCCGGTGTGCGTCCACCGGCATGGCGGTGTGCACCAGGGGCAGCCGCACGTCGCCGAGCAGCCGCTCCATCGTGGGGTAGTCGTCCTCCGCGCTGTAGCCCGGGTAGAGGAAACCGACGGTCGGGGTCATCCGAACGCTCCTTCTTTCTCGCTTCCGCGGTCTGTGGTCAGGCGGCCGTTGGCCGGCCCATCTGCACCAGCCACTGATCGGCGCCCATCGCCTCGGTGCCGATGGCGCGCAGGGCCGAGCACATGGTGACCTGGTTGGCGGTGAGCACCGGCTTGCCCAGCATCCGCTCCAGCGGCGCGATGATGTCGTAGGTGGGCACGTTGGTGCAGCTGATGAACACCGCGTCGGCGTCCGGCCGGTCCACCGCGTTGACGGCGGCGACCACCTCGGAGTAGCCGACCTTCCAGATATGGGACAGCAGGCCCAGCCCCACGCTGGAGATGACCTCGACCCCGTGTTCGGTCAGGAACGTCAGCAGCCGTTCGGTCACCGAGTCGATGTAGGGCGTGACCACCGCCAAGCGGCGCACGTCCAGCAATTCGAGGGCCTGGATCAGCGCCCCCGAGGTGGTGGTCGCGGCGGGCGCGCCCGCCGCGAGGATGCTGTCGCACAGGGCCCGCTCGCCCTGCGCGCCGTGCACGAAGCTGCCCGAGGCGCAGGCGAACGTGACGGCAAGTGGTTCGGGTGCCAGTAGGTCCCTGGTGGCCCGGCGGACGTTGTCCTGGTCGGCCAGCGCGGAGGCCATCTCCACGGTGACCGGCACCGGGACGAACGGCAGCCGCGTCATGAACAGGGACACGTCGTCGGGCGCCCAGCGCCACAGCTCACGGTCCAGCGCGAAGTCGAAGGGAGCGACCACGCCGACACCGGTTTGGGTGAGCAGCTCCGGCCCGGTGACAAGTTCGAAGTGCGGGGCCATCGCCGGGGCCGCCACTCAGCGCTCTAGCCGCTGGTAGGTCAGGCGTTCGCCGGCGCCACCCGAGCGCCAGACGTCGTTGCACGCTTCGGCCATCGGGTCAAGGCCTTCCACGATCGAGGCGTAGACGTTGCCGGGAACCCACCCGACATCGCCGTTGAGCAACAGATTGTTACGCCCGTAGAAGATGGCCAGGTCGACCACGCCGGGCATGGCGTCGATGCCCTTCTCCTCCTTGAAGCGGCGGTCCAGCATGCCGCCGGAGAAGTCGAAGTAGACGACGTCGCCGGGGATCGGGGTGATCGTGGGGTTCTCCAAGCCGATCTGCTCATCGGCGAACCGTCCCACCATCGTGTACACCTCGTTGCGCGCGTACTTGGCGTGGTAGGCATCGCCGCCCTGGGGAAGCGCCTGCCACACCGCCTCACAGGTGCGCGGGGCATCCTTGTCCAGCAACTCAGCCACACAGGAGACCCCCCGGCTTTCGAGGGTGATCCGCATGAATCTGGGCATATGAGTGCTTCTCCGATCTTGGACAGGGTGGGTTGTGACGGCGTCCGTGCCGATTGTTGACAATCATACGATCGACTTTTAGCGTGTCAATGGTGACCTTGGTGGTGTTGACCGACGAGACCCGACCGCCCGACATGGTCGCTGTCGAAGATGTCGTCGAAGTTACCTATGTAACCGAGGACGAGCTGCCCAAGGCCTTGCCCGGCGCGGAAATCCTGTTCGTCTGGCACTTCCTGTCGCACGCCGTGCCCGCGGCCTGGCCCGCGGTCGGCGCGCCGCGCTGGGTGCACGTGGCCAGCGCGGGGGTCGAGCGGTTCCTCTTCCCTGATCTCGTCACGAGCGACACAGTCGTTACCAACTCGCGCGGCGTGTTCGACGAGCCGATGGCCGAGTACGTGCTGGGCCTGGTGCTGGCCTTCGCCAAGGATCTGGCCGGGACCGTCCGGTTGCAGACGGCGAAACGGTGGCAGCACAGGGAAACCGAGCGGGTCGGCGGGTCCCGGGCCCTGGTGGTGGGCACCGGGCCGATCGGCCGGGCCATCGCCCGCAAACTGACCGCGGCCGGGCTGGTGGTCGGCGGCATCGGCCGCACCGGCCGGGACGCCGATCCCGACCTGGGCCGGGTGCGGCCGATGGCCGAGCTGGCCGGCGCGCTGGCCGAGGCCGACTACGTGGTGCTGGCCGCGCCGGCCACCGACCAGACCCGGGGGATGCTGGACGCGGGCGCCCTGGCCGCGATGAAACCGACCGCCCGGCTGATCAACGTGGGCCGCGGATCCCTGGTGGTGCAGGAGGACCTGATCGCGGCGCTGCGGGCCGAGCGGATCGCCGGGGCCGCGCTGGACGTGTTCGACGACGAGCCGTTGCCGCCCGGGTCCCCGCTGTGGGAGCTGCCCGGCGTGCTGGTCTCGCCGCACATGTCCGGCGACGTCGTCGGCTGGCGCAACGAGTTGAGCGCGCTGTTCGTGGACAACTTCACCCGGTACCGATCCGGCCGGCCACTGCGCAACGTGGTGGACAAGCAGTTGGGATATGTTCGTTGATGGTGCGCACTCCCGCCGATCTGACCGCGACCGAGCTGCTGGCCGAATATCGGGCCGGGCGGCTGTCCCCGGTCGCGGCCACCGAGGCAGTGCTGGCCCGCATCCACGAAACCGACCCGTCGGTCAACGCCTATATCCTCATCACCGCCGAGGAAGCGCTGAGCGCCGCGGTGGAATCCGAGAAGCGCTGGCGGGCGGGCGCCCCGCTCGGGGTGCTGGACGGAGTCCCGGTCTCCATCAAGGATGTGTTGCTCACCAAGGGCTTCCCCACCCTGCGCGGCTCCCGCACGGTCGATCCGGCCCAGGACTGGCCGGAGGACTCCCCGGCCGTGGCCCGCATTCTCGAGCAGGGCGGGGTCATGGTCGGCAAGACCACCAGCCCGGAACTGGCCTGGAAGGGCGTGACCGACAGCGCGCTGTCCGGCATCACCCGCAACCCGTGGGACCCGGCCCGCACCGCAGGCGGCTCCAGCGGGGGCGCGGCCGCGGCGGTCGCGCTGGGCATGGCCCCGCTGGCCCTGGGCACCGACGGCGGCGGCTCGGTGCGCATCCCGGCCGGGTTCTGCGGCATCTTCACCATCAAACCCACCTACGGCGTGGTCCCGCACTACCCGGCCAGTCCCTTCGGGACACTCGCGCACACCGGCCCGATGACCAACACGGTGACCGACGCGGCACTGCTGCTGGACGTCATCTCCGCGCCGGACTACCGGGGCTGGGCCGCCGCGCCGCCGCCCACCGGCTCGTTCGCCGACGCCGTGGCCGCGCCCGACCTGTCCGGGATGCGCATCGGGTTCAGCCCCACCCTCGGCTTCGCCGCAGTGGATCCGGAGGTCGCCGAGCTGGTCGCCCGGGCCGCCGCGGTATTCACCGAGCTCGGGGCGGAGGTGGAGACCGCCGATCCCGGATTCGCCGATCCGGTCGAGGAGTTCCACGTGCTGTGGTTCGCCGGTGCGGCCAAGTCGGTGGCCGGGCTGACCAGCGAACAGCAGGCCGGACTGGATCCGGGGCTGGCCGAGATCTGCGAGCTGGGCCGCCGGTTCTCCGCGGTGGACTACCTGGGCGCGGACGTCAAACGGATGGAGCTGGGCCGCATCATGGGCCGCTACCACCGGAAATACGACCTGATGCTGACCCCGACCCTGCCCATTCCGGCGTTCGAGGCCGGTCGCGAGGTGCCGGTCGGCTGGCCGGCGCGCCGCTGGACGAGCTGGACGCCCTTCACCTACCCGTTCAACATGACCCAGCAGCCGGCGGCGAGTGTGCCGTGTGGCTTCACTGGCAACGGACTTCCGGTGGGACTACAGATAGTAGGGCCGCGTTTCGCCGACGATCGCGTCCTGGCCGCCTGCCGGGCCTTTGAACAGGCACGACCCTGGCTGGAGCGTCGTCCGGCCGGCGCGGGACAACACGCCGACTGATCGGCTTGTGTTGACCTGAATGGGGTAACCACCTACGTTCGTAGCACCGGCTGTAACCAATGACAACGCGGTATCGAAACGCCAGGAGCCGTTGTGACGGACGCTGATTGGAACCGACGGGACTTCTTCCGCCGCACTGCGATCTTCGGGGCCGCCGCGCTGGCTGGACCCGCTCTGCTTGCCGCCTGTAGCAAGGTGAACAACGGCGGGGACACGCTGAGCCAGGCGCAGAAATCGGGCACGATCAAGATCGGTATCGCGGGCGAGCAGCCCTACGGGTATACCGACAAGACGGGCAAGGTCACCGGCGAGGCGCCGGAGGTGGCCCGGGCCATCTTCAAGAAGCTGGGCGTGAACAACGTGCAGGCCCAGCAGACCAGCTTCGACGGGCTGATCCAGGGCCTCAACGCCGGCCAGTACGACATGGTCGCGGCGGGCATGGACATCACCGCGAAACGTTGCCAGAGCGCCACTTTCTCCGTGCCGGACTACACCGCGCTGGTCGCTTTCCTTGTGCCGAAGGGAAATCCGCAGGGCGTCGTCGACTTCGACACGGCCAAGGCCAAGGGCGTGAAGCTGGCCGTGGAAAGCGGCGCCATCGAGTCGGACTACGCGACCCAGTCCGGCGTGCCGGCCAGCCAGCTGACCAGCTTCGAGTCGCCGGACGAACTGCTCTCCGCGGTCACCACCGGCCGGGCCTACGCGGCCATCCTCACCGACATCTCGTTCAAGACGCTGGTCAAGCAGAATCCCACCGCCGCGGTGGAGGTCGCTCCCGGTTTCATGCCGACGATCAACGGCAAGAAGCAGGGCGAGACCGGCGGTTTCGTGTTCCGCAAGAACGAGACCGATCTGGTCGGCAAGTTCAACGACCAGCTCACCGCGATGCACAAGAGCGGGGAGTGGGCCCAGATCGTGGCGCCCTTCGGGTTCACCTCAAGCAACATCCCGGCCGCCGACGTGACCACGGCGAGCCTCTGCGCCGCCGGCTGAGACCCCACCGTCGTGTCCGACAACTTCAGTCATTTCGTCAGCGTTCTGCTCAACGGGCTGGTTCCCACCGTGGAACTGACCGTCGGTGGCATCGTCCTGGCCATCGTCATGTCCTTCCTGATGGGCCTTGGCGGTCGCAGTCGCTGGTGGATCGTGCGCCTCGTGGTGCGCATCTACGTCGAGGGTTGGCGCGGCACCTCGGAGCTGGTCCAGTTGTTCTGGATCTACTTCGTGGTGCCGCTGCTGATCGGGTTCCAGATCGTGCCGCTGTGGGCGGGGATCATCGTGCTCGGCCTCAACCACGGCGCGTACGGCGCGGAGATCGTGCGCGGCGCGGTCGCCTCGGTGCCCAAGGAACAGTGGGAGGGCGCGCTGGCGCTGAATCTCACGCCCTACCAACGGATGCGGCGGGTGATCCTGCCGCAGGCCCTCCTGGAGATGCTGCCGCCGTTCAACACGCTGTTCATCCAGTTGCTCAAGGCGACCTCGCTGGTCTCGCTGATCAACGTCTCGGAGATCACCTACGACGGCAAAGACATCCTGATCGCCAACTACAGCGCGGACAAGGGCCTGATCCTGTTCATGATGCTGGTGCTGTACCTGATCATCTCGGTGGTCATCACCTGGATCATCCGGTTCCTGGAGCGGGTGACCGCGGCGCACCTCGGTAGACGGCCGATCAGCCGGAGCAGCCGCCGGGCCGGAGCGTTGGAGGGCATGGGATGAACTCCACCTGGGACTGGGGTTTCGTCGCGCAGATCATGCCCCGGTTGTTGCAGGGCCTGGTGTTGACCGTCGAGGTCACCGTGCTCGGCTCCATCCTGGCCTATATTCTCGGGCTGGTCTTCGCACTGGTGCGGCTGTCCCGGATTCCGGTGCTCAGCCAGGCCGTCTGGCTGTTCGTGGAGTTCGTGCGCAGCACCCCGCTGCTGGTGCAGTTGTACTTCCTGTACTTCGAGGCACCGGCCATCGGCATCCGGTTGTCCTCCATGCTGGTCGGCGTGTTCGGTGTCGGAATCCATTACGCCACCTACACTTCCGAGGTCTACCGGGCCGGTATCGAGGGTGTCCCGATCGGACAGTGGGAGGCGGCGACCGCGCTGAACCTGCCGCGCGGCCGGGTGTGGCGGTCGGTGATCCTGCCGCAGGCGATTCCGCGGGTGCTGCCCGCGCTGGGCAACTACACGATCTCCATGTTCAAGGAGACCCCGCTGCTGTTGACCGTCGGCATCGTCGAACTGGTCGGGCAGGCCCAGCAGGTCGGCTCCGAGAACTACCGGTACACCGAGCCCTACACCATGGCCGGTGTGTTGTTCCTGATCCTGAGCTATCCGTGCTCGATAGCGGTCCGAAGGTTGGAGCGTCGTGTCCGAAAAACCTGAGCAGGCCCCGACCGGGACGGCGCCCAAGGACGGTGCCATGATCTGCTTCGACAAGGTGGTCAAGCGGTTCGGCGAGCACGTGGTGTTGCGCGAGCTGGACTTCGAGGTGAACCCGGCCGAGCACATCACCCTGATCGGGCCGAGTGGGTCGGGCAAGACCACGATCCTGCGGCTGCTGATGACCCTGGAGCGGGTCGACGGCGGCACCATCCAGGTCGGCGACGAGTACCTCAGTCACGTCAATCGGGGCTCGAAACTGGTGCCCGCCAACGAAAAGCACCTGCGGACCATGCGCCGCCGGATCGGCATGGTGTTCCAGCAGTTCAACCTGTTCCCGAACATGAACGTGCTGCGCAACCTGACCGAGGCGCCCACGCGGGCGCTTGGCGTCGGCAAGGACGAGGCCGAGGAACGGGCCCGGCACCTGCTGGACGTGGTGGGGCTCTCGGACAAGATCGACGCCAAGCCCAGCCAACTGTCCGGTGGGCAGCAGCAGCGGGTGGCCATCGCGCGGGCGATCGCCATGCAGCCGGATGTGCTGCTGCTGGACGAGGTGACCTCCGCGCTGGACCCGGAACTGGTCGGCGAGGTGCTGTCGGTGTTGCGGGACATCGCGTCCACCACGGACATCACCATGCTGTGCGTGACCCACGAGATGCGGTTCGCGCGGGAGTTCTCCAACCGGGTGCTGATGTTCGACGAGGGCCAGATCGTCGAGGAGGCGCCGCCGGAGAAGTTGTTCAGCGAGCCGGAGCAGCAGCGCACCAAGGACTTCCTGCGGGCGGTGCTGGAGCGCTCCTGAGACGCGCCTGCGTCCATGATGGGGCAACATGGGTTCGTGGCGACCCAGTTGACCCAGGCCAGGTGGACGCATGTCGCGCTGCCCACCGGCGACCTGGACAAGGCGATCGAGTTCTACACCACGCTGACCCCGTTGGTGGTGGTGGAGCGTTTCTCCGACGGTGCGGGGCGAAGTGCGTGGCTGTCCAATGCCAACCAGGCGGACGCCCCGTTCGTGCTGGTGCTGGTGGACTTCGACAAGGACCGGGGCAAGGAGCTGGGGTTGCTGACCCCGTTCGCGCACCTGGGCATCGAGGTGCCGGAGCGGTCGGACGTGGACGCGATGGCGCAGCGGGCGCGCGAGTTGGGTTGCCTGCACTGGGAACCGCAGGACGTGGGCGGCCAGGTCGGTTACGTGTGCGCGTTGAAGGACCCGGACGGCAACGTCATCGAGATCTCGCACAACCAGAAGGTGTTCGACACGGTGCGTGCGCTGTGGGGCTGATTCCCTTGCACGGCAGGGGATAGCACACAAACGGCCGGTCGCTTCGCGCGACCGGCCGTCTGTTCGGGCTTGCGAATCAACGGACTTCCATCTCGCCCAGCCGGGACCAGTCGTCCTGCGGGACCGAGAAGTTGACGATCTTCGGGGTCTCGACCAGGTGCGGCGGCAGCGTCTGCTGGGCCTTCTTGAAGTGGTCGGACTGCACGTGCGCGCCGCCCGCCTCGTCGTCGCGGAACGCCTCGACCAGCACGTACTCGTTCGGGTCGGCCAGGCTGCGCGACCAGTCGAACCAGAGGTTGCCGGGCTCGTCGCGGGTCGCCTCGGTGAACTCGCGGGAGATCTGCGGCCAGTTGTCGGCATCCTCCGGCTTGACCCGGAACTTGGCGGTGATGAAGATCATGACACTCCTCGAACTGCGCGGCAGCGTTGGCGAGTCCTGATGTTGCCCGCTGGGCCCGCCGACCTCAACTCGGGTCCCGGAGTTGTCTCAACTTGCGACAGTTGTCAGGGTTGCCTGACGCCTGGTGTCAGGCTAGCCTGACAGGCATGGGAAATGACGACACACCGGCCGCACTGGTCGGGCAGGTCACCAGCGCCGACCCCGCGGTCGGGCTGCGGGCCGTGGTCGCCCTGCGCCAGTTGCTCGACGAGCTGGAACGCCTGCACGTGGACAACGCGCGGGAGCAGGGCTGGTCCTGGCAGGACATCGCACGAGAACTGCGCATCAGCCGCCAGTCGGCACACGAGAAGCACGCGGCCCGGCGCCGGGTGTCGGGCAAGGAGGACTGACATGTTCGAACGGTTCACCGCCCCGGCCAAGCGGTCCATCACGCTGGCTCAGGACGAGGCGATGACGCTGGGCCACGAGTTCATCGGCACCGAGCACATCCTGCTCGGGCTGGCCGGCGCGGAGATCGGCGCGGCTCGGGAGGTGCTGCGCGAACACGGGGTGGACACCCGCAGCGCCCGCGCGGAAACGGTGCGGCTGCTCACCGAGGCCGGTATTCCGAACACCACGGGTGCGGACAAGAAGGAAGCGCTGGCCAGTCTGGGCATCGACCTGGACGAGATCCGGCGGCGCGCGGAGGAGGCGTTCGGGCCGGGCAGGTTCCGCTACCCGCGCCCGGCGTTCACGCCGCAGGCCAAGAAAACGCTCGAACTGTCGCTGCGCGAGGCGGTCCGGCTCGGGCACGAGCACGTGGGCAGCGAACACCTGCTGCTCGGACTGCTGGCCGAGGGGGACGGGGTGGGCATCCAGGTGCTCACCGCGCTGCGGGTCGATCCGGACGAGCTACGCCCGGCGGTGCTGGCCCGGCTGGAATCCTGACCCGCGACCGACAGCGGGCACCGACTCGGCTGGAATCCTGACCCGCAACCGATCCAGGTGCCCGGCAATCCGATCCGTGCGGCAGGGCGCGCCTGCCGCACGGACGATCGCCACTACGGCACCACGTTGACCGTGATGGTGCCCAGCCGGTCGAACTCGGCCACGAACACGTCCCCGGGCCGCATCGGCACCGGCGCGTGCAGCGAACCGGTCATGATCAGGTGCCCGGGCTCCAGCGCGCCCCCCATGTCGCCCAGCCGGTTGGCCAGCCACGCCACCACTTCGACCGGGTTGCCCAGCGCCGCCGCGCCGACCCCCATGTCAATCAGCTCTCCGTTGCGGTGCAACAACATCCCGGTCAGCCGAGGGTCGATTTCGGACAGTGGCACCAGATTGCCGGAGGTGGCCACGGCGCCGTTGGAGGCCAGGTCGGCGATGGTGTCGGCCAGCTTGATCCGCCAGTCCTTGATCCGCGAGTCGACGATCTCCACCGCCGCGCCGACGCCGGTCACCGCGGCCCGCACGTCCTCGGCGGTGACCCCGGGCCCGGCCAGCCGGCCGCCGAGCACGAACACGATCTCCGCCTCCAGCTTGGGCGCGATGAACTCGCCCACCGACACCCGCGCCCCGTCCGCGTACACCGTGGAGGCCAGCACCGGGCCCAGATCCGGCTCGTACAGGCCGAACATCTGCTGCGCGGCCTTGGACGTGGCGCCCACCTTGTACCCGGCGATCCGGTCGTCGCCATCGGCCAGCAGCAGCTTCACCAGCTCCTGCTGGATGGCGTACCCCTCGGCCATGCCCAGCTCGGGATCGGTGTCGGTGAACGGCGGGATCGGCGTGCGGTCCTTGCGGGCCTGATACAGCTGCTGTGCCTTGGCCTGCGCGTCCAATGCCATCCTGCCGCCTCCTTCGCCGGTGATCGAGCAAGCCTACCGAGGCATGATGGGTCGGGTGAGCGAGATCTGTTTCACCACCGCCCGGGACCTCCGCACCGCACTGCTCGCCCGCGAGATCTCCGCTCGCGAGGTCGTGCAGGCCCACCTCGACCAGATCGAGAAGGTCAATCCGCAGGTCAACGCGGTGGTAACGGTGGTCGCCGAGGCCGCGCTGGCCGCTGCCGCGGCAGCCGACGAGCGGCTGGCCCACGGCGAGCCGGCCGGCCCGCTGCACGGGCTGCCCGCGGCCCACAAGGACGTGCACGACACCGCGGGCATCCGCACCACCTACGGCTCGCCGCTGCTGGCCGACAACGTGCCCGAGCAGGACGATCTGGTGGTCGCCCGGATGCGCGCAGCCGGCGCGATCACCCTGGGCAAGACCAACGTGCCCGAGTTCGCGGCCGGCTCGCACACGGTCAACCCGGTGTTCGGGCCGACCCGCAATCCCTATGCGCTGGACCGCTCCGCGGGCGGCAGCAGCGGGGGCGCGGCCGCCGCGCTGGCCTGTGGCCTGCACCCGATCGCCGACGGCAGCGATATGGGCGGCTCGCTGCGCAACCCGGCCTCGTTCAACAACGTGGTCGGCTTCCGGCCGTCGCCCGGCCGGATTCCGAATGTCCCGACCGCGCTGGGCTGGACCACGCTGAACGTGAAGGGGCCGATGGCCCGCACGGTGGCCGACGCCGCGCTGCTGCTGTCGGTGCTGGCCGGGCCCGATCCGCGCGGCCCGCTGTCGCTGTCCGAGCCGGGGGAGAGCTTCGCCGGGCCGCTGGACGCCGATCCGGCCGGGTTGCGGGTGGCCTTCTCGCCAGATCTGGGTGGCAGTGTGCCGGTGGAACCCGAGGTGCGCGCGGTGGTGGCCGACGCGGCCCGGGTGTTCGAGGAGCTGGGCTGTGTGGTGGAAGCGGACTGCCCGGACTTCGCCGGGGCCGATGAGGTGTTCCGCACGTTGCGGGCCTGGCAGTTCGAGGTTACGTACGGCCCGTTCCTGGACGAGTGCCCGGAGCAGCTGAAGGACACGATCCGCTGGAACACCGAGGCCGGGCGGCGGCTGAGCGGGCCGGACCTCGGCCGCGCGGAGACGCTGCACACCGCGCTGTTCCACCGGGTCCGTGAGTTCTTCACCGCGTATGACGTCCTGGTCCTGCCGGTCAGCCAGGTGCCGCCGTTCGACACTGGCCTGGACTACCCGCGGCGGGTGGCCGGGCAGGAGATGCGGGACTACCTGGAGTGGATGCGTTCGGCCTACCTGATCTCGGCCACCGGCTGCCCGGCCCTGTCGGTACCGGCCGGGTTCACCCCGGCCGGCCTGCCGGTTGGCGTGCAGATCGTCGGCCCGCACCGGGCCGATTTCGCCGTCCTCCAGGCCGGCCACGCCTTCGAGCAGGCCACCCAGGTGGGCCGCCGTCGCCCGCCCGGGATGTGAGCCACCGCTCGCGGGCCCACTGCGGCGCCGCCCGCCGGATCGCGTAGCCTGCGCCCATGACCGCCGGGCTCGCATGATCGAATCCGAAGCGCCGCGCCGGTACCGGCGGGCCGCCCTCCCGTTCCGGCGGCGTGATCGCGGCGACCGGCCGCGACGTGGCCGGCTACGACGCATTGCGCGTCGTTCGGCAGCGGTATTGGCGGTATTGGTCGTGGCCGGCACCGCGGCCAGCTTCGGCTACAATCTGGCCACCGGCTGGGCATCGCGGCCCTCCGGCCTGCGCATGGTCCGGGCCGGAGGCTTCGACACCCGCTACCGGGCCTGGGGGACGACCGGCTCCCCCGTCGTGCTGGTCCCGGGCGCCTTCGAGACGGCCGACACGTTCGCCTCCCTGGGCGCGGTCCTGGGCACCGATCACCGGGTGTTCGCCATCGACCTGACCGGCACCGGGTACAGCCAGCCCAGCCCGCCGTTCAGCGCGGCCCACCTGGCCAGCCAGCTGGTCGCGTTCCTGACCGCGGAGGGGCTGACCGGCGCGGACGCCCCGGTCCTGGTCGGGCACTCCAGCGGCGCGGCCGTGGTCGGGCTGGCCGCGCTGCGCGGGCCCCGCGTCGCGTCCGGCGTCGTCTTCCTCGACGGCGACGCCACCCCGCTGGCTCCGCCCTCGCTCGCCGGGGCGCTGCTGATCAACCCATTCCGGACCACCATCCTGCGGCTCGGGCTCAGCTCGTCGTGGCTGATCCGGACCATCTACAGCGCCCAGTGCGGCCCGACGTGCGCCCGGCTGACCGCGGCCGGCGTGGAAACCTGGCGCCGGCCGCTGCAGCAGCCCGGATTCGAGTCCGCCATCACCTACACGCTGCACCACGGGATTCCCAGCATGACCGGCGCCGAACTGGCCCGGCTGCGGGCCAGCCCGGTAGCCAAGCGGGTCGTCTACGGGGCTAATGACCCCCAGCTCAGCCCGGCGGGCGCCCGGCGGGCCGCGGCGAGCATCGGCGCCCCGGCGCCGGTCGCGGTCCCGGGACGGCACCTGACCATGATCTCGTCACCGCGGCCGCTGGCCGCGGTCCTCGGCGCGTTCATCGGGTCGCTGCCCCGCTGACCGCCGCGAGCGCCACCTCGTCCGCGGTCCGTCCTGATGTCCGGGAGCCGCGCGACGGTGCTTCGGTCTCACGATATGAGAAGCACTGGTCCAGCTTATGAGAGGAGCCGTAGGCTGGCGGGGTCAGGACGGCTGTCTCTCGAGGAAGGCGATCCCCTATGGCTGGGCCCCGCGCCATCTACACCCACGGCACTCACGAGTCGGTCATGCGGTCACACCGGCAGCGCACCGCCGAGGACTCGGCCGCGTACCTGCTCGGGAAGCTGGCCCCGGGCATGTCGCTCCTCGACGTGGGCTGCGGGCCGGGCAGCATCACCGCCGACCTGGCCGAGCGCGTGGCCCCCGGGCCGGTGACCGCCGTCGATGCCGCGGCCGGATCCCTGGCCGAGGCCCGGGAGACCGCGGCGGGCCGGGGCCTGCGCACCATGACGTTCGCGGTGGCCGACGTGCACGCGCTCAGCTACCCGGACGGGTCCTTCGATGTCGTGCACGCCCACCAGGTGCTCCAGCACGTGGCCGACCCGGTGCAGGCGCTGCGCGAGATGCGGCGGGTGTGCGTGCCGGGCGGCCTGGTCGCCGCGCGCGACGCCGACTACGAGGCGATGACCTGGTATCCGGCTGTTCCGGCCCTGGACGAGTGGCTGGCCCTGTACCGGCGGGTGGCCCGGGCCAACGGAGGCGAGCCGGACGCCGGCCGGCGGCTGCACGCCTGGGCCCGCGCGGCCGGCTTTACCGACGTGACCTGCACCGTGTCCGCCTGGTCCTTCGCCACCCCTGAGGAACGCGCCTACTGGAGCGGCACCTGGAGCGAGCGCGTGGTCAAGTCCGCGCTGGCCGAGCAGGCCATCGCCCGCGGCCTGGCCACCGCCGAGGACCTGAACCGGCTGGCCGACGGCTGGCGCGAGTGGGGCGCGGCCGAGGACGGCTGGTTCGGGATCCTGCACGCCGAGATTCTCTGCCGCGCGTGACGGGGCGCGCGCGGCCGCCGGCCCAGCGCGGCGGGCCGGGCGCCCGGTTAGCCGCGGATCGGCTCGAGCAGCCGGCGCGGGGCGGCCATGGCCATGGTGACCGGATCGCGGCCGGCCGGCTGGCCGGCCAGGCCGGGACCGGGCGCGACCACCAGTTCCGGCACCGGCACCGTGGCGCCGCAACGGCCGCAGATCCCGCTGGCCGGCACGGTGCCATCGTCGGCCGCGTGCCGGAAGACCCGGCGCGGCCCAGCCGCCGAGTAGTACTCGTCCCCCCAGTCGACCAGGCTGCGCAGGGCGGGCCAGAGCGAGAGCCCCTTCCCGGTCAGCGCGTACTCGATGTGGCCGTGCGCGCCCGAGATCCGGGACAGCACGCCCGCCTCGGCGAGCGACGCGAGGCGCTCGGACAGAACGGCGCGCGGGATACCCAGGTGCTCCGCGAAGTCCCCGAACCGGCGCACGCCGAAGAACGCGTCGCGCACGATCAGCATGGTCCAGCGCTCACCGATGATCTCCAGCGTGCGGGCGAGCGAGCACTGCTGGCCGGCGTAGTCCTTGGGCAGCGGCATGCCGCCCACCCTAGCGCCATTAGTTCGTTGACTGAACTGTCACTCGTGTGGTTAGGTGGGCGAGTTCATTGACTGAACTAGCCGTGCCGGCTCCGGGGGTGCCGATGACCGCTGACGATCCGCCCCGCGAGCTTGCCCCCGGCCAGGCGGCGCGCGCCCGGCGGGAGCATTCCCGCGCGGCGGCCCCGGCGGAGACGGGCCGCCCCGATCGCTGGCGGATCCTGGCCGTGCTGGCCGCGGTCGCCTTCATGGCCCAGCTCGACCTGTTCATCGTCAACGTCGCGCTGCCGGCCATCGGCCGGTCGTTCGGCGGAGCGGGCCTGTCCGGCCTGTCATGGGTCCTCAACGCGTACGCGGTCGTGTTCGCCGCGCTGCTCGTACCGGCCGGGCGGCTGGCCGACCACTTCGGGCGGCGCCGCTTCCTGCTCATGGGGGTCGCCGTCTTCACCCTCGCCTCGGCGGCCGGGGCGGCGGCGCCGTCGCTCGGCGTGCTCATCGCGGCCCGGGCCGTGCAGGCGGCCGGCGCGGCCATGATCGTGCCCACCTCGCTCGGCCTGCTCTACCCGGCCTTCCCCCGGCGCCAGCACGCGACGGTGGTCGGCATCTGGGCCGGGGTGGCCGCGGTCGCCGGCTCCTCCGGGCCACCGGTCGGCGGCCTCCTGGTCGGCGCCAGCTGGCGCTGGATCTTCCTGATCAACGTGCCGATCGGGGTGGCCACCCTGGTGGCCGGGTGGCGGGTGCTGCCGGAGGTGCGGGCCGACCCGGGAGCACGGCTGCCCGACGGCCGGTCGGCGGTCCTGCTGCTCGCGGCGGTGACGCTGCTCATCCTGGCCACCGTCCAGGGCCCGGTCTGGGGCTGGGCGGACCCCCGCACGGCCGGCCTGCTGGCCGCGGCCGTGGTCGCGATCGGGCTGACCACCTCGCGCACGCTCCGCCACCCGCACGCGCTGATCGAGCGGACGCTGTTCGCGAGCCGCGACTTCACGTTCGCCACGATCGCGCTGTTCGCCTACTTCATCGGCTTCGCGATGTTCCTGCTGACCATCGTCCTTTTCCTGCAAGGGCAGTGGCACTACGGCCCGGTGCGGGCCGGCCTGTCCATCACCCCCGGGCCCGCGACCGCGGCGCTGTTCGCGGTCAACGCCGGGCGCATCTCGGCCCGGCTGGGCCGGACCTGGCCCGCGGTGGCCGGCGCGTCACTCATGGCCGTCTCGGCGGTGTGCTGGATCGCCATGGCGCCGGCTCATCCGGCCTACGCCACAGGCCTGCTGCCGGGCCTGCTGGTTGCCGGCGCGTCGGCCGGGCTGACGCAGGCACCGCTATTCGCCGCCGCCGGCACGCTGGCGCCGAGCCGCGCCACGACCGGCAGCGCGGTACTGAACATGTCGCGGCAGGTCGGAAGCGCGGCCGGTGTCGCCCTGGTCGTGGTGCTCCTCGGGACCGCCCCGGTCCGCACGCTCGGCGACTTCCATCGCGCGTGGGCCGCCGAGGCCGGCGCCGGGGCCCTGGCCGCCCTGGCCGCCGCGGCCACCCGGCTAGGTCCCCGGCGTCATCCGGTCCGGCCGGTCAGCTAGCCGGGCCGGGCCGGGTCAGGTTTCCGGCTCGTCGAGGCGGAAACCGACCTTCAGGGTGACCTGGAAGTGGCTGAGCCGGTTGTCCTCGATGTGGCCGCGGATGCCGGTGACTTCAAACCAGTCGAGATTGTGCAGAGTCTTCGCGGCCCGGCCGATGGCCCCGCGGATGGCGTCGTCGATGCCCTCCGTGGAGGAGCCGACGATCTCGCTGACCGAATAGATGTTCTCTGGCATCGATGATCCCCTCGCGCGGACGGTGAAAGCTTGCCCTCGTGCGTATCGGAGTGTAACGGCCGGGCGAAACACCCGGCCGTCGCCGGTCTGCGAGCGGGACTGGATCTCACGGGCTGCCGCCCATCCGGTCGATCAGCTGGTCGCGGGACATACCGTGCTTCTCACAGAAGGCCGCCGCTTGCCCGAGATCAACCGGATCCGGCAGAACCCGCGCCGCCTCGTCGGCGGCCTGCGGCATCCCCATTCGCCGCAGCCGGTCAACCACGTGCTGCCTGCTGACATGCTCAGCCATCACGGAACCTTCGCCTTCGCCTTCGCCGCGGCCGCAGCCCCCGCAGAGCTTGACGTGTCGCGTGACGGCTGCCCCACGGGCCGTTTTGCCCCACAGGCCCTACCCCGCCCGGTCCCCGGCCAACCGGCCCCAGCCGGCCGGTCAGGCTCCGAGCCCGAGCAGCAGGCCGTCCGCGGCGACCGCGGGTGAGCTGGTCACGAACATCGGAACGCCGGCCGCGGGCGCGGTGATCGTCTGCAGGACGTGCGCACCGTCGAGGCTGCTGACCGTCCCCAGCACCTGGCCCTCGGCCACGCTCGCTCCCGGCCGGACCGCGGGTTCCCACCAGCCCTCCTGCTGGGATCGCAGCCAGAGAAAGCGCCGGAGGTGGACGGGCGCCGGGTCCGGCCCGCGGCCGGCGGCCGGATCGCCGGCCAGGCCGAGCATCGCGGCGATCCGGCCGAGCCCGCGAACGTGCGTCTCCACCGCGGCCTCCTCGACCAGCCCGCAGCCGCCCGCCTCGGCGATGATGGCCGGGATGCCGAGACTGGCGGCGGCCGCGCTGGTGGTGCCGCCGACCGCCCGATCCGGCCCCGGTTCCTGGCGGATGACGTAGCCCAGCCCGTACGTGGTGGCCAGCTCCAGCGCCCGCGCCTCGCTGGGCCCCGCGTCGTACAGAGCGAACGGCTCGAGTGCCTCGACCATGTCGCCGGCATGGACGTCGATGACGGCATCCGATCCGGTGATGAGCTCAGTGAACGCCGCATGGGCCAGCCGCTCGGAGACCGTGCCCGCCGGGTCGCCGGGGAAGCACCGGTTGAGGTTCTTGCCGTCGCCCGGGCTGACGAACGGGCTCCGGGCCCGGAACGCCGGGACGTTCAGCACCGGCACCGCGCGGACGCTGCCCCGGACGTCCCGCTCGGCCAGTTCCCGCGTCCACCGGCGCACCGCAGCCATCGGCGCGTACTCACAGCCGTGGACCCCGGCCAGGACGGTGAGCCGCGGCCCGCTCTCGCGGCCGGCCACCTCGATCACCGGAACGTCGATACCGGCCAGGTCGATCGTGCGGTAACGCACCGTAGGCGTCATGCCCCAGGTCCCCCTCCGTCGATGCCGGCCCGGCCGGATGCTGGCGGCCCGGGCCGCCCGGGCGGCCCGGGCGGCCCGGGCGGCCCGGCGGGCTGATCAGGCGCTCGGCCGCCGCCGCGACGTGGAGGAGCGCCTCGTCGCCGTCCAGGCGGCCAGCTAGCTGCAGGCCGGCCGGGAGGCCGGCCACGCGCACCGGAAGCGACACCGCCGGGTGGCCGGACAGGTTGTACGGGCCGGTGAACCGGCCCTCGCCGTGGTCCTCGCCCGCCCCGAACGGCGGATCCTGCTCGGGCGCCTGGTAGCCGACGGTCGGGCCGGCCAGCACGTCGACGTCGGCCAGGCTGGCTTCGATCGCGGCCGTCAGCTCCGTGCGCTGCTGCAGCGCCCGGGCGTACTGGGCGTCACTGACCGATGCCCCGAACGCGAGCAGCGCCCGGGTCCCCTCCGCGTAGCGGCTCGGGTCACGGTCGGCGTGAACCAGGCACGCTTCGTAGGCCACGATCACGGCCAGGGCGTCTTCCCAGTCGGCCAGCCGGTCCAGCCACGGCGCCGGCCGGTCCCGTATCTCCCAGCCGGCGTCGGCCAGGCGGCCCAGCGCGGCGCTGATCGCCTGGCGCACCTCGGCTGTCACGGACGGGTCGGCCAGCTGCCCGGCCAGGAGGCCGACGGTGAACGCCGGTCCCGCGGCCGGGACGGGCGGAGCGGGCGCGCCGGGCCGGGCACCGGCCGCGCCCGGTGCATCCGGCGCATCCGGCGCATCCGGGCTGGCCATCGCGGCCAGCAGTTCGGCCGCGCCGGCCACGGTGGAGGTCAGCGTGCCGGCGTGATCGCAGCTCGGCGACAACGCGAACACCCCGTCCAGCGGCAGCCGCCCGTAACTCGGCTTGAGCCCGACCACCCCGCAGTAGGCGGCCGGGATCCGCACCGACCCGCCGGTGTCGGTGCCGACGGCCAGGTCGCATACGCCCGCCGCCACGACCGCCGCCGATCCCCCGGACGAGCCGCCGGAGGTGCGGGACGGGTCGCGGGGATTGCGCGTGTCGCCGATCTCCGGGTGCGCGAAACCGGCCGCATACTCCAGGCACTGGGTGGTCGCGAAGACCTCGTACCCGGCGGCCCGCAGGCGCTGCACCAGGGCGGCGTCGAGACTGGCCGGTTCGGGATCACTTGACGGGCTGCCGCACCCGGTGGGGACGCCCGCCACCGCGATGATGTCCTTGACCGCGACCGGGCGCCCGGCTCCCGGACCGCCTTCGACGCGGTCCGGGGCGCCGGCCACCGACGCGACGGCGTTGAGCGGCCGGCCGAGCCGCTCCAGCCGTTCGTAGGCGGCCAGCAGGGCAAGGTTGGCCGGCGAGGGCGAGCGCCTGCCCTCCCCGACCGCCTGCACCAGCTCGGCGAGCCTGCGGGCCAGGCCGTCTTCGTCACCGTCCCGGGCGAGCTCCCGCACGAGCGGGTCGTAGCGGGGATCAGCGAGGACTTCGGCGCCCGGCAGGCCGCTGATGGCGGCCAGTTCGGCGACATAAGCAAGGACGTTGGGCACGGCCTGAAACGCTACAGCACGTAACGAACGCAGCGGAACGCCGTAGCCCAACGCAATGCGTTACAGAGAGGTAAAACTCTGGTTCCAGGGATTATCCGCTATTTACAACCGGCGAGTTTGCCTCCATGGTGCTAAGACAAAGGTTTGTTCCGCCTTGCCTCGCCGTGCGTGCCCGCCGCCGCCACGCGACCGCCTCGGGTCCGCCCGGCCACTACAGGGAGCTACCGTGAAGCACCGAACCACAGCAACGATGGCCCTAGCGGTGATCAGCGCGCTGGCCGTTCTGGCCGGGTGCGGGTCGGCCTCGTCGGGAAGCGCCAGCGGCTCCCCCGTAAGCGGCGGCGACCTCGTCATCGCCCGCACGGCCGACTCGCAGTCGATGAACAACACGACCGTGTTCGACAACGAGTCGATCTGGGTCTTCGAGCAGATCTTCCAGCCCCTGTACACGGTGACGCCGGACGGCAAGGGCGTCACGCCGTGGCTGGCGACCGGCTACACGGTCTCAGCGGACAAGAAGACCTACACCTTCACCCTGCGGTCCGGGGTCAAGTTCTCGACCGGCCAGCCGATGACGTCCGCCGACGTCAAGTTCTCGCTCGACCAGGCGCGCGCGGCCGCGAAGGGCTGGGGCTACATCGACGGCGCGATCAGCTCGGTGACCGCGCCCACGCCGTCCACCGTGGTCATCAGCCTCAAGTACCCGTGGGCGCCGCTGCTCGCCGACCTGTCCCTGTTCGCCAACGGCATCGTGCCGGCCAACTACGGCGGCGAGACGGAGGCCCAGTTCTACAGCGCCCCGGTCGGCACGGGCCCGTTCAAGTGGGACTACTGGCACAAGGGCTCGGCGCTGAAGCTGGTCCGCAACCCCTACTACTGGCAGAAGGGCAAGCCGTACCTGAACAGCGTCACCTGGACCGACGTGCCGAGCGACAACACCCGGCAACTGCAGCTCAAGGGCGGGCAGGCCCAGATCGACGAGTTCCCGGCCTGGTCGACGGTCAGCGCCCTGCAGAGCACGCCCAACGTGACGATGAGCCTGTTCAACTCGACCCGGACCGATTACCTGATGCTGAACGAGACGGTGAAGCCGTTCCAGGATGTGCACGTCCGCCGGGCGATCTCCCTGGCCATCAACCGGTCCGCGCTGGTCAAGGCGGTGCTGTTCGGCAACGGCAAGCCGGCCAATTCCCTGTTCCCGCCGCAGGTGCCGTTCTACCAGCCGGCCACCCAGGGACTGCAGTACAACCTGACCGCCGCCAAGCAGGAGATGGCCAAGTCGGGCGCGCCGCACGGGTTCACCACGACGCTCCTCGTGTCTTCCGGCTTCTCCGACGACGGGACCATCGCGACGATCCTGCAATCGGAGCTCAAGCCGCTCGGCATCACGGTCAACATCCAGACGCTGGACCCGAACACGGTGGTCACCGACTACCAGAGCCTCAAGTACGACATGACCTTGAGCTACTGGACCATGGACATCCCCGACCCGGACGAGCTGGCCACCTTCGCCGTCGACCCGACCTCGGGAGCGCGGTCCTTCTTCACCGCCTACAACAACCCCACGGTGGTCAAGGACACGCACGACGCCGAGCAGACCCTCTCGGCACCGGCCCGGCAGTCGCTTTACAACTACGTCCAGTCGCAGTCGGCCAGCGACGCCTTCATGGCCTTCCTCTACTACTCGCCCTACGCCTACGCCACCACGTCGAGCGTGCACGGCTTCTCCGTCACGCCGCTCGGCAACTACCACCTGGAGAACGTCTGGCTCAGCAAGTAACGGCCGGGCGCGGAAGATCCAGGAAAGGAGGGCGCGCACGTGGGACGGATGACGTTCGTGGGCCGGCGGCTGCTGCAGCTGGTGCCGGTGGCCTTCGGCGTGACAATCATCGTGTTCTTCATGGTCCACCTGATCCCGGGCGATCCGGCGGTCAGCATCCTCGGCAACCACGCCACCCCGAAGGCAGTGGCGCTCCTGCACCAGGAGTGGGGCCTTAACCGCCCGCTGCCCAGCCAGTACTGGCTTTTCCTGGATCGCCTGGTGCACGGCAACCTGGGCCAGAGCCTGTACTACGGCGTCTCGACGTCGAGCCTGATCACCAGCCACCTGCCGGCCACGCTGTGGCTGATCATCTACGGCGCGGTGCTCGCGATAGCGATCAGCGTGCCGGCCGCGATGATCGCGGCCAGCAGGCGGAACGGGATCCGCGACCACGTGGTCCGGGCCGTCCCGCTGGTCGGGCTGGGCATGCCCTCGTTCTGGGTGGCGTTCCTGCTCATCTACGGGCTGGCCATCACCCTGCGGGTGTTCCCGGTCAGCGGCTACGGAGCCGGGTTCGGCGGCCACCTGCGCTCGATGTTCCTGCCCGGCCTGACCGTCGCGGTGGCGCTGGCGCCGGTGCTCATCCGCAGCCTGCGGGCCAGCATGCTCAACGTTCTCGGCGCCGACTACATCACCACGGCCCGGTCCAAGGGAGTTCCCGGCCGCCGGCTGTTCCTCCGGCACGTCCTGCGCAACGCGGTCATCCCGGCGGTCACCGTCCTCGGAATCAACATCGGCTTCCTGATCGGCACCACAGTGATCATTGAGAACGTCTTCGCCATCCCCGGCATCGGCCAGCTGATGATCAACTCGATCTTCCAGCGGGACTTCCCGGTCGTCCAGGGGGTCACG
>DASZNF010000005.1:0-168355 GCA_035551355.1 Pseudonocardiaceae bacterium
GGCCGGGCGGCGGACATGTACGCCCCGGTGTGGGTACCGGCGGGCGCGGAAATCCGTTTGGGCACACCGGAATCCGGGCTGCGCAGTTATCTCGCGGTGCGCGGCGGGCTGGACGTGCCGCCGGTGCTGGGATCGCGGGCCACCGACACCATGGCCGGGCTGGGTCCCGCACCACTGGTCCCTGGCAGCGTGCTGCCGATCGGCCAGAATCGGGAACCGTACCCGGCGGTGGATTTCGCGCCCCAGCGAGGCTATCCAGCCGAGCTGACCCTGCGGGTGATCCCCGGACCGCGTGCGGACTGGTTCACCGCGGCGGCGCTGGACACGTTGTGCGGCAACGATTATCTGATCACCCCGGACAGCAACCGGGTCGGCGTGCGGTTGTCCGGGCCGCCGTTGGAGCGGCGGATCGAGGGTGAGTTGCCCTCGGAGGCGACCGTGCTGGGCGCGTTGCAGGTGCCCGCGTCCGGGCAGCCGATCCTGTTCCTGGCCGATCATCCGGTCACCGGCGGCTATCCGGTGATCGCGGTGGTGACCGAGGCGGACATCGACCTGGCGGCCCAGGGCCGACCCGGCCAGACCGTCCACTTCAGACTATGGTGAGTCAGGAGCGCCGATGATCACTCGGCAGACAGGCGGCACAGCAGCTCCCGTGAGTCCAATTCGGACAGTGCCAGTCTGGTCAACCTCGTGATCGCGGCGGCGTACGCGGCGATGTGCTCGGGGCCTTCCACGATGAGCGTGACCGTCTCGGCCGGCTGAACGACCAGCGGCGGGTACTCGTCGAAGCGCAGCGACGAAAACCCCGCCGCGCCAACAGCGTGTTCGTGCTCGACCGGAACAACACGTATCGTCGCCTCGTTCGAACCGGACGCCATCACCAGCGCGAGCAGTTGACTCCGGCGCGTCTCCTCGTCCACCGGTAGCGACCGTAGCGCCGACTCGTGCAGATAACACACCGTGCGCGGTCGGTTGTCCCGCACCAGCAGTCCCCGGTACGCCTTCCTGGCCAGACGATGCTCACTCACCTCGATGCCGTCGCCACACCGGCGGCCCAGGTCCGCGTCGATGTAGTCGACGGACTGGAACAACGGCGGAATGCCATGCGGGTCGTAGCAGGCGATCGCATTGGCCGCCTGGTACTGGAACAGCACGCTGGGCACCGCCTCCGGGAGCCGACTCCCATGCGGACGCACCCAGCACTTGTGGCGGCTCGCTTCGGCCAGGTCGAGGATGTAGGCGCTTTCCTCGGCCGGAACCCGGCAGTAGCCGAGCATCAGTGCGAGGTTGGTTCTGGTGGGCTCACGGCGCCCCAACTCGAATCGGGCGACCGTCGGCATTGCCAAACCCAGACTTCTGGCCAGTTCCGTGCGGCCGACTCCCGCCGCTTCCCGGGCCGCCCACAGCCGTGCTCCCAGCTCACGGATACGCGCTGTCGGATTGTCGGCCATCGTCAACTTGCCCTTCTTCTTGGTCGCGGTTATCGCGGCCGACGGTTGCGGCCGTTCACCCTCATGCGGAGACCCGCAGCGCGTCTGGTGGCGTATCCAGCGAAACTCGCTGCCGCAGACGCGCCGCCGTGGGCGGCGCGTCGACGGGCCGGAGCGGTGGATCCATGGTGGCGAGACCGGCCTGAATGGCGGCGGCGCGCAGCGCCTCCCGCAGCCGACCGACGGCCAGACCGGGCAGCATCGCGACCTCGTGGCCGGACACGCTGAGCAGCACCTCAGAGCCGCCCGCCCACACCTCGATCCGGACGCGATGCCCGCTCTCGTCCCGGCATCGAACGATCCAGCGATGTCCGGCGCGCAACTGCAGTATCCAGCCCAGCAGTCCCGTGGCCGCCGGCTTACCTCGATGCTTGCCCATGACCGTGCACCACCTGTCCGAAGAAGCGAAGGGATCGAACCGCCGTCCTCGCCGCCGAGCCGCGATCCCTGACTCCTCACATCTGCTGCCACGGAATCTCACCTCGATCGGCTGGCTGAAAGTATTTTCAGAACAATGGCACACTGCACCAGATGGAGCAAGTAGTGTTGCGATGCGTGTCGTAGACCCACCCGGTCGGGTGCCCTTTAGGCTGCGGTCCGCGGCACGCCAGGGAGTCGAGGAGGATCAGTGGCTGACCAGCAGTCCAATGTGAACGCCCGGAGTCTCGGGCTGGAACTGCAGCGGCTCCGCAAGGAACGCAACATCATGGCGGAGGACGTGGCCGATGCCCTGGGCGTGTCACCAAGCACCTTCAGCCGTATGGAGAACGGCACCCGGGTCCTCACCAGCGAGGAAGTGGCCTCGATCTGCACGGTCCTTCGCGTCAAGGGAGTGCAGCGAGCCGAGTTGATCGACCTCGCCCGGCGGCAATCCGGGTCCGGTTTCATGGAGAGTCACACCACCGACGAGCAGAGCCGCAGCTACCTCAATTTCGAGTCCACCGCAACGAAGATCACGAACTTCGAACTCGCGCTGGTGCCCGGGCTCGCACAAACCGCCGAGTACGCCCACGCGATCCTGTCCGCGCTCCGCGTTGGTGACTCGGACGAGAACATCGAGGCCTGGGTCGGTCAGCGGATGTCCCGGCAAGCCATCCTGACCAGGAAACTGTCGCCAGCGTTCCACTGGATCTTGACCGAGGAGGCGTTGCGGCGGCCGGTTGGCGGTCCACGAGTCCTGGCTCGGCAAATCCGGCACCTCGTCGACCTGACCGAGAACCCCAATGTCTCGCTCAACGTCGTTGCGGCGAAGGTCGCCGCGCATCCCGGGCTGATGGGCCAGTTCGTCGTGATGGAGTTCGCGAGCGATCCCACCATCGTGTTCGTCGAGGATCGGACCACGGGAATCTTCCTGGACGACGAGGCCAAGGTGGCCCCCTATATGCTGACAGTGGAGAAGCTGACGGACATCGCCCTGGATGAGCGAGCATCGAAGCGCCTGATGCAGTCCATCGTGCGTGATGTGGAACGAGAGTGAGGTGCGGTCCGATGGAAGAGACGAGCGTGTTCGGGCCATGGCGCAAAAGCAGCTACAGCGGGAACTCCGCCAACTGCGTCGAGGTCGCGCCCAGCATCGTGTTCGGGCCGTGGCACAAGAGCAGCTACAGCGGGAACTCCGCCAATTGCGTCGAGGTCGCGCCCAGCGCCAAGCAGGTCGCCATCCGGGACTCCAAGAACCCCACCGGCCCGACGATCACCACGTCGGCGTTCGCAGCATTTCTGGCCGACACCAAGGCCGACCGCTTCGACCGTTGAGTCGCCACTCATCCCGGGTGGCCCTGCGCTACCCGGCCTCCGGTCCCACGGTTTGGTGGTACAGCAACTCATACAGATGCGCCCCCTTGATCAGCACCGAGGCTTCGACTGGGCGTTCGTTGTCGCTGTAGACGACACGTAACTGGCGGATCACCGGCGTGCCGTCAGGAAGGTCGAGGATTTCGAGCTCCTCCACGGTCGGTGGACGGGCGGAAATGCGGTCGACGAACTCCGCGCTGGACCTGCGCTACGCGGCACTGGATTTCGTCATCGATACCGACGGTCAATGGATCTTCCTGGAGATCAACGCCGGTGGCCAGTTCGGCTGGATCGAGGACAAAACCGGCGCGCCGCTGACCGATCAACTCGCCGACCTGCTCGCGAAAGGCGCCTCATGACTGACACCTCCGCGCCCGTGCCCACGGCGGGGTGGGCAGCACGCGCCGCCCGACTGGCCGAGTTGCTGGCCGAACACGGCGACCTGCGCGAGGACGCCTGGAAGGCCGCCGTCGCGGGCGTGCCGCGGCATCGGCTGGTGCCGGCCGCCTTCCGCCAGGACACCACAACAGGTGCGTGGCAACCCGTCGACACCAACTCCGACGAGGGCTTGGAGCTGGTGTACTCGCCGGAGACACTCATCACCGCGCTGGACGACCGCGGCGATCACCAGGTCGCGGTGTCATCGTCCACGAAACCGGACCTCATGGTGCGGATGCTGGAAGCCTTGGACGTCCATAGTGGACATCGAGTGCTGGAGATCGGCACCGGCACCGGATACAACGCCGCACTGCTCTCCCACCGCCTCGGCGACGCAAACGTGTTCTCCGTGGACATCGACGCCGAACTGGTCGACACCGCGCGGTCGCGGCTGGCCCAGATCGGCTACCACCCGACTCTGGCTGCGGTCGACGGTTCCGGCGGGCTGCCGGACCACGCGCCGTACGACCGGATCATCGCGACCTGTTCGGTGCCTGCGATCCCGTGGGCGTTCGTAGACCAACTCGCCCCGGACGGACGGATGCTGGTCGACCTGAAGGTGAATGGCACCGCCGGCAACCTGGTGGACCTGCGGCGCCTGGACGACCGGGCCGAGGGCCGGTTCCTCGCCCGATGGGCGACCTTCATGACGATGCGCCACCACGACGCCGAAGTCCCCGCTCGACCAGGTGAACGGGCGGCGGACCCCATCGAGCGAACCACCACCGCACCGGCCCAGCCGTGGTGGACCCACCGTGTGGTGTGGTTCCTCGCGCAGTTCGCCCTCCCGCCCGGCATCGTGATCGGGATGCGTCTGGACCCGGACACCCGCCAGCCGACCGCGGGAACGTTGTCGACGGCCGACGGCTCGTGGACCACGATCGAGTTGGCCGAAACGGACAGCACCCGCCGGGTGACCGAGGCAGGCCCAACCCGGCTGTGGGACGCGGTCGATCAGGCCTACCAGCGGTGGGTCGAATTGGGCGAACCGGACTGGCCGCGACTGGGGATCACCGTCGCCTGGCACGAGCAGTGGGCGTGGCTCGACGACCCGGCAGGGCCGCACACCTGGCCCATCAGCGAGCGAACCGGCCAACGGTGAACCACCGATCCGTTCGTCCATTGTGGACGGTCGCCGGTTCATTCTGCCACCTGACAGTGCGGATCGCGCGGCAGTCGGCTCAGCAACTGACGAGCGGTTCGCGGACGGAGTTCCTTCCCACTCGCAACCGCGCGCCCTGACCCGACGACGGTTGACCCGGTGACGACCATCGGACGCCGGGCACGACACCCGGTCAGCGGCGGGCGGGCACCGGGACGCGGTCCAGGTCGTCGGCCACCACGATCTCCCCGTCGAACACCTTGGCCGCCTCGGCCCGGAACGCGTCGGAATCCCGGTAGCGGCGGGAGAAGTGGGTCAGCACCAGGGTTCCCACCCCGCACTCGGCGGCCACCCGGCCGGCCTGTTCGGCGGTCAGGTGGCCGTAGTCCTGGGCCAGTGCGGCGTCGGCGGACAGGAATGTCGACTCGATGACCAGCAGGTCGGCCCGGTCGGCGAGTTCGTAGACGCCCTCGCACAGCCGGGTGTCCATCACGAAGGCGAACCGCTGGCCGGACCGGATCTGGCTGACCTGGTCCAGGGTCACCGTGCGCCGGTAGAGCTCCAGGATCCCGTGCTCCTGCAACTGGCTGACCTGCGAGCCGGACACGCCGTAGCGGGCCAGCAGGTCGGGCATGATCCGGGTGCCGTCCGGTTCGATCATCCGGTAACCGAAGGAGTCCACCCGGTGATCCAGCTGCCGCGCCTCCAGCCGGCCCACCGGCAGGAAGGCCACCAAGCCCTCCTCGCTGACCGGTTCGGCCCGCAGGTCAAGACCCTCCTGGTAGACGCAGGCATAGCGCAGCCGGTCGAAGTACTCCTGGCCGGAGGCGGGAAAGTGCACCGAGACCGGGTGCGGCACCTGCTCGCCGGACATCCGCTGGATCACCCCGGGCAGGCCGAGGCAGTGGTCACCGTGGAAGTGGCTCACGCAGATCCGGTTGATGTCGTGCCCGGACACCCCGGCCAGGGTCATCTGCCGCTGGGTGCCCTCCCCCGGATCGAACAGCAGCCCCTGCCCATCCCATCTCAGCAGGTAACCGTTGTGGTTTCGATGGCGCGTGGGCGCCTGGCTGGCCGTCCCCAGCACCACCAATTCGCGAACCGACACATACCCGATTTTATCGGCGGATCCACCACGGCACTGGACCTTCTTCGGCGAACGAGCCACCGTTCGGGCCATCCCCCGCGAGCGTGGCCAGGGTGAGCACATGGCGGGCCGCCCCAGGCGCCGCTGGACGAACCGCACATCGGCTTCCGCCGGAAGCATTGTGGTTGTCATGTCAACACAGTCATCCGACTGCTGTTGTCACGTCAACGACCGGCCTATGCTGGCCCGGTGGCCGGGTTGACGAACACCGAAATGCAGTTGTGGCACGCCTGGAAACAGGCCACCGACACGGTTCGGACCCGCGTCGCCGAGGACATCACCCGGGCCACCGGACTGTCCGATCCGGACTTCGGCGTGCTCACCCGGCTGGCCGAGGGCGGCGGCCGGCTGCGCCAGAACGAGCTGGCCACGTCCATGAACTGGCACCGCAGCCGGCTTTCCCACCACCTGACCCGGATGGCCCAGCGCGACCTGGTGCACCGCGAGGAGATCGGCGGCAGGGTCGACGTGCTGATCACCGAGCAGGGCCGGGACCTGGTCGGCCAGGCCCGCCCGGTGCACGCCGACGCGGTGCGGGCCCACCTGCTGCGCGCTATCCCGCGCGCCCAGCAGGATCAGCTGTGCCGACTGCTGGCCGCCCTGGGCGAGTGAGAATTTCCGTTGCGGCGCAACGGAAAATCGGTCAGGACGAGGGTGGCGGCGCGGTCACCTGGTGCAGGCTGACCGTCTGCTCGCCGGTGGCCGCGCCGTTCCCGGCCGACCACGAGCCGGAGGCGGCCGTCCAGGTGCGGCCGCCCACGGTCACGCTGTCCACGCCCAGCTTCTGCGAATGCGACACCAGCCAGGTGCCGATCGCCCAGGCCCGGGCCGCGCTGTGCGAGCCGGACAGCGTCGCGGTGCCCCACTCGTTGCGCGCGACGGTCCCGATGTCCTCGCTGGGCGGACCGATGGTCAGGTCCTGGCAGGTCAGACTGCCCTGGGTCTCCCCGGTCAGCGCACCGGCCATGGCCCGAGCCTCGGGCTCCCAGGTCGCGTAGGCGTCCGGCGCGGCCGAGTGCTGCACCTCCTGCGCGGCCTCGGTCACCGACATGGTCTGCCAGTCCGACAGCTTGTCCAGCTTCTGGTAGAACGCGGTCGACGCGTAGACCGGATCGGTGACCTGGGCGTAGGTGCCCCAGCCCTCGCTCGGCCGCTGCTGGAACAGCCCGGCCGAGTCGCGGTCGCCCGCGGTCAGGTTGTGCAGCCCCGACTCCTGCAGCGCGGTGGCCAGCGCCACGGTGACCGCATGGTCGGGCATGCCCAGCCCTTCGCCGACCGCGGCGATAGTGGCCGCGTAGTCCATCTGCTCCGGGTCGAGGGTGAAGTTGCTGCTCGCGCTGCTCCCGGTGCTGCCGCCGGGCGGGGACACCAGGCACTCCGGCGTCAGGTGCTTGGGCAGGTGGGAGACCCAGTAGACCACCGCGATGCTGCCCGCCGCCAGCACCGCCAGCACAGCCAGGATCGTCACCCCGCGTCGCACCATCGCCACCCGCATTTCCTTGTTCGGCCCCGGAACAGTCTCCCCGCGTCGATAGGACGCCGCTGGCCGGGTCCACGTTGCCTGCGCGAAGGTGTGGCGGAGGTGACCCGGACGGTCAACGGTCGGCTCAGCGTCCCGACTGGGCCAGCGCGTGGCCTACCGCGGCGTGCAGGATGCGGGCGGCGATGGCCATCTCGTAGGAGTCCCGCGGCGGGTAGACCAGCAGATACGTATCCGGCAGCCGGTGCAGCACCCCGGCAAGCGGATGCCATTCACCCCAGCCCGCGCTCACGCACGCGGCCGCGTCGGCCGGGGACAATGTGACGTGCATCGAACCGTCCACCGGATGCAGATGGGCGATCTCACCGTCGCCCGGAATCGCCCATTCCGGGGCGTCCCGCAGGAAAATCGCCTGATTGTGCTTTTCCAGCCGACTGCGCCGAAAGGTCAGCACATCGTCGCGTTCGGCCACAGTGGACTCCAGCAGCGCGGCGATGTTGGCTCGGAACTCCCGGTCCGGGATCTGGTCGAGCTGCCGGTGCGGCACCGGGTAGGGCGCGATCCGCGGCCGGGTGCCGCGCCGCGCGGGCAGCGGCCCGGACAGCTGCGCGCCCACCGCGCGCGGGCCGGGATAGCCGCCGGTGTCCAGCGGGTCGCGTTTGCGCAGCCGCAGCCAGGTCACCACCAGCCAGCCCAGCGGGTTGCCCGGCACGCCACCGGGGCCCAGCGCGCGCCAGCGCCGGTAGTCGGTCGCGGCCCAGCCCAGGGCCACCACGCCGAGCCCGGCGGCGAAGACCCGCCGCGCGCTCACCGCCGGGCTCCGGGCCGCACGCGAACCACTCTCCGGTAGCCGGACATGGCAGCGAGCCTAGGGGTTTCGCGCTCCGGCGGTGCTGCTCTGATCCGGTGATGTCAGCCGGCGATGTCCAGCGCCGCGCGCACGATGCTGTCGGTGTCCAGCCCGTGGTAGCGGTACACGTCCTCCAGCGAACCGGACTGGCCGAACCGGGTCACGCCCAGCGTGCTGACCGGCACCCGGTTGACGGTGCCCAGGAAGGCCAGGGTGTGCGGGTGCCCGTCCAGCACGGTGACCAGCGGGGTAGCCCGCGCGGCCGGGAACACCTGGTCCAGGATCCAGTCCTCCCCCGGTTCCTGCCCGGCTCGCGCCCGCAGCGCGCGGAACAGCAGGCCCGGGCTGGTCACGCAGACCACGTCGGCCGGGATGCCGACCTGGTCCAGCCGTTGCGCGGCGGCCAGCGCCTCGGGCAGCACCGCGCCCATCGCGGCCAGCGTCACCTTCGGATTTTCGGTGCGCCGCAGGCAGTACGCGCCCGCGACCACCTGCCTGCGCCGCCGCTCCCGGGCCGCCGGGTCGGCCGGCACCGCGGCCAGCGTCTGGTCCACCGGGCGGGTGGACAGCCGCAGGTAGGCCGAGCCGCCGTCCGGTTTGCCCAGCCGGGACAACGCGGCCAGCAGGGTCCATTCGGTGTCGATGGCGAACGCCGGTTCGTAGGTCACGCAGCCGGGCTGTTCCAGGCCGATGGACGGGGTGGTGATGGACTGGTGCGCCCCGCCCTCCGGGGCCAGCGTGACGCCCGATGGCGTGCCGACCAGGATCGACTGGCCGCCCGCGTACACCCCGAACGACCACGGTTCCAGCGCCCGGGCCACGAACGGGTCGTAGAGCACGCCGACGGGCAGCAGCGGTGCGCCCCACCGGCTCCAGGTCGCGCCCAGCTCGCCGAGCAGGCCGACCAGGTTGGTCTCGGCGATGCCCAGTTCGATGTGCTGGCCGGTGGGTTTCTCCTGCCAGTGCAGGATGGTCTCAGCGTCGTCGGCGAACCAGTCCCGCCGTTCCCGCGCCGACCACACGCCCACCTTGTTCACCCAGCCGCCCAGGTTGGTGGTGGAGCTGACATCCGGGCTCACCGTGACCACCCGGCTCGCGGCCGCCGGCGCCTGGCGGGTCAGGTCCAGCAGCACCCGGCCCAGCGCGGCCTGGGTGGTCGCGGTGCCGGTCGGGGTGCGGCCGATGTCGGCCGGCAGCTCCGGCGGCGCGGTCAGCGGTTGACCGGGCCTGCGCAACCGGTCGGCGGTGGCCGAGCAGCGTCGACCGGCCGGGCTTTCGGGTGCGAAGCGCCGCCACGGATCGTCCGGGTCGGCGCCGATCCGGGCGGCCAGTTCGGCCAGCTGGGCCTGGGTCAGCAGCGAGGAGTGATTCTGCGGATGTCCCTGCGTGGCCAGGCCATGGCCCTTCACCGTGTAGGCGAAGATCACCGTGGGGCGGGTGTCGTCGATGGCGGCGAACGCGGCGTCGATCGCCCCCAGGTCGTGACCGCCGAGATTGCCGATCGCGGCCACCAGCCTGTCATCGTCCACTTCGGACACCAGCTTGGCGATGTCGCTGTTGTCGCCGGGCAACCGGCTGCGCAGTTCGTCCGCGTCGCAGCGCAGCAGCCGCTGGTATTCGGGATTGGACATCCGGTCGATGCGTTCGCGCAGCGCCACGCCGCCGGGCCGGGTGAACAGCTCCTCCAGCAGGTGGCCGTACTTGAGGGTGAGCACCTGCCAGCCGGCCGAGCCGAACATGCCCTGCAACCGTTCGGCGGCCAGCAGCGGCACCACCCGGTCAAGGGACTGCCGGTTGAGGTCGACGATCCAGACCAGTTCACCGAGTTCGGCGACGGCCGGATCGCCGATCGCCTCCCACACCGCGCCCTCGTCCAGTTCCGCGTCGCCCAGCAGCGAGTACTGCCGGCCGGTGCCGGTGCCGCCGCGGGCGTCGGCCACGTAGCGGCGGGCGATCGCGCCCCAGATCGGTGCGGTGGCGCCGATGCCGACCGAGCCGGTCGAGTAGTCCACCGGGTCGGGATCCTTGACCCGGCTGGGATAGCTCTGCAGCCCGCCGAACTCGCGCAGCCGGGTCAGGTAGGACTCGTCCAGCTCGCCCAGCAGGTAGTTGACCGCGTGCAGCACCGGGGAGGCGTGCGGTTTGACCGAGACCCGGTCCTGCGCCCGCAGATGGGTGAACCACAGTGCGGTCATGATGGTGGCCAGCGAGGCCGAGGACGCCTGGTGCCCGCCGACCTTCAGGCCGGACGGATTGGGCCGCACCCGGTTGGCGTGGTGCACGATCGCGGTGGCCAGCCACAGCACCCGGTTCTCGATCTCGTGCAGCACCTCGTCGGTCCCGGCCGAGGACCCGGCCGGCGCCACTGGGCTGATCGTCATCGAACACTCCTCCACACACGCAGACTGCCCGCTCAGGACAGCACGACCGGATTGACTGCACAACAAGTGGGCGGAAAACTGCGCAGAATGCACTGTCCGGGGCCGCACCGGGTGGAGGAAGGCGAGCAGTATGCCCAACGAGCGACGCATCGACGCCACCGACGCCCGGCTGCTTCTGGCGCTGACCCACCGGCCCCGGGCCACCGCGCTGGCGCTGGCCGAGGAACTCGGCATCTCCCGCAACACCGTGCAGAGCCGGCTGTCCCGGCTGGAATCCGACGGCCTGCTGGCCTCCTTCGAACGCCGGATCGACCCGAAACCGCTGGGCTATCCGCTGACCGCGTACGTGACCACCCAGGTGGTGCAGCGGGAACTGGACAGCGTTTCCCGTGCCCTGGCCGGAATTCCCGAGGTGGTGCAGGTGCAGGGCATCAGCGGGCAGAACGACCTGATGGTGCACGTGGTAGCCCGGGACGCCGACGACCTGTACCGGATCGCCGGGCAGATCCTGGCCGTGCCGGGGGTGGAGCGCACGCACACCGCGCTGGTCATGCGGGAACTGCTGGACTACCGGATCTCTCCGCTGCTGGAGGCGCTGGCCAATGGCGGTCGCGAGCCATCGTGATCCTTGACCGCGGGCACTGCCGTGCGGGGTCGTCGAGGCATGGATTTCCTTGTGCCCCAGGACGAATCCCCGCGAACGCGGCAGCAGCGGGTGCCGACCGGTCACCTTTTCCGCGCGCCATCCGTCGACCGGACAGCAAACCGAATTCTCGACGGAACAGGAGCGCGGATGGACGTCTACCAGGCGGTGTCGAGCCGGGCCGCGGTGCGTGGATTCACCGATCGGCCGGTCCCGGCGCCGGTGCTGACCCGAGTGCTGGCCGCGGCCGGGCGGGCGCCCTCGGGTGGCAACATCCAGCCCTGGCACAGTTATCTGCTCACCGGCGGCGCCCTGGCCGAGTTGAAGAAGTGCACCGGCGAACGGGTCGCGGCGGGCGATCCCGGGGACCCGCCGGAGTACGACGTGTACCCGCCGGAGCTCAAGCCGTTCTACACCGCGCGCCGGTTCGCCGCGGGCGAGCAACGCTACACCGCGCTGGGCATCGCCCGGGCCGACCGGGCGACACGGGAGGCGGAAGTCGCCAAGAACTGGGACTGCTTCGGCGCGCCGGCCGCGTTGTTCTGCTACCTGGACCGGGACATGGGGTCCGCGCAGTGGGCCGACCTCGGCATGTACCTGCAGACCATCATGCTGTTGCTGCGAGCCGAGGGACTGCACAGCTGCCCGCAGAAGGCCTGGCCGGTCTACCGGACCACGGTGGCCGAGGTGATCTCACCGCCGGCCAATCTGCTGCTGTACTGCGGACTGTCCATCGGGTTCGCCGATCCGGCCGTGCCGCGCCCGCGCATCGACCGCGCGCCGCTGGCCGAAACGGTCACGTTCCTGGACTGATCAGTCGTCGATGGCCTGGTAGACCAGGGTCCAGAAGTCCTGGTACACCGGGGACATCAGCGGGAAACCGCCGCGCTGGGTGAACAGGATGGCGATCAGGTCCTCGGCCGGGTCGCAGTACCAGGTGGTGCCCGCGCCGCCGTCCCAGCCGAACTGGCCGGGCACCGCCGACCCGCCGGCCCGCTCGGTGGTCACCGACACCCCCAGACCCCAGCCGCGGCTGGCGAACCAGGTCGGCCCGAACCCGGACACCGCCTTCTGGGCCGGGGTCAGCTGGTCGGTGATCATGGCCTGCACCGTCGGGCGGGACAGGATCCGATCACCGTCGCAGCGGCCAAGATTGAGCATCATCCGGCCGAAGGCCAGGTAGTCGTCGACGGTGGACACCAGACCGGCCGCGCCGTCCGGGAACGCGGGCGGCGTGCGCCACTTGCTGTCCGATATCCCGTCGTCGAGCCGCAGCTCGCCGGTGACCGGATCGGCCTGGTAGGCGGCGGTGAGCCGGTCCAGCTTGTCCGGCGGCACGTGAAAAGCGGTGTCCCGCATGCCAAGCGGCTCGAACACCCGCCGGGCCAGGAACGTCTCGAACGGCTGGCCGGACACCCGGGCGATCAGCACGCCCAGCACGTAGGAACCGGTGTTGTACATCCACTTCTCGCCCGGCTGGTGCATCAGCGGCAGCTCGGCCAGCCGGGCCAGCCACTGGTCGGGGTCGAGCGGGTAGTCAACGCCGGGCGGGCCGAAACCGAGCAGGTCGCGCTCCCGGATCGCGGTCAGGATCGGGTAGTCCTCCGGGCGGTCCATGATCTGGCCCCAGCCCAGCCGGAAGGTGAGCAGATCCCGGACGGTGATCGGCCGGGTCGCGGGCACCGTGTCCGTCAGCGGGCCGTCCAGCCTGGTCAGCACCTGGCGGTCGGCCAGCTCCGGCAGCCACTGCTGTACCGGATCGTCCAGCCGCACCGCGCATTCCTCGATGAGGATCATGGTGGCCACGGCGGTGATCGGCTTGGTCAGCGAGGCGATCCGGAACAGCGCGTCCCGGCTCATCGGGTCACGCCCGTCCGCGGCCATGCTGCCGACCACGTCCACCTGCGTCTCGCCCCGCCGGGACAGCACCGAGACCAGCCCGGGCACCCGGCCGCCGCGCACATGCTCGGCCAGCACGTCGTGCATGCGCGCCAATCGGTTCCGGGACAGTCCGCCGATACTCACCGCCGAATCCTGGCATGCCCGCCCGACAGCTTTCTCGGGCCCTTCGCCCCTGGCGACCTTGGTGGCGCATTCGGCGGTATGGCAGGTGCACGAAACGGCGTAACGCCGCCAGGTAACGCCGGCAAAGTCATCCACGACTCCCTTCCCCGGGAGGGCGTCGCAGAACGCTCAAGGAGAAATGTGACCGGAGCTGGCGCACGTGTCGCCGAGCCCGTTGGCAACACCCCGGCCCGCAGGCTGCTCGCCGATGTCAGCGGCGACCCCCGGGCCCACCTGGTCGCCGGGGTCACCGGACCGGCCGGGACCGGCAAGAGCGGCCTGCTGGACACGCTGGCCCAGACCTACCGCGGCGCGGGCGTGACCGTGTGCCGCGGGCTGCCCGCCGCCGAGAACGCGGTGCTGCTGGTCGACGACGGGCAGGCGCTGGGCGCCGAGCAACTGGCCGAGCTGACCGGGTTCGCCGCCCGGGACGGCGCCCGGGTGGTGGTGGCCTACCGCCCGTGGCCGGCCCGGGACGCGCTGGCCGAGTTGCCGCGCACCCGGCCGCAGATCCGGCTGGGCCACCTGGACCGGGCCGAGCTCACCGCGCGGATCGGCGCGGCCCGGGGCGGCGCGCCCGCCACGGAACTGGTGGACCGCATTCGCGCGCACACCGGCGGGCTGCCCCGGCTGGTCGAGCTGGCGCTGGCCGCGCCGGGCGGCGGCCGGGCGGCCGAGCTGGACTGGGTGCTGGCCGCGGTGGACCGGCTGCCCGCCCGGGCCCGCGATCTGCTGATCGCACTCACCCTCGGCGCCGAGTCCGATGTGGACGGTCTGGCCCAGTTGTTGTCGTTGCCGGCCAAGGAGATCGCCGACACGCTGGAATGCGCCTGGTCGGCCGGGCTGCTGGACGGCGGTGGCCGGGTGATCGGGCTGGCCGCCGAGGCGGTCGCCTGCACCGTCGGCGCCATCGCCCAGCGGGAGATCCGCAGGCGCATCGCCGAGGTGCAGCTGGATCGCGGCGGTCCGCTGTTACCCACCGCGAAACTGCTGCTCGCGGTGGGCGCACGCGGTCCTCGGGCGGCCGCGGCGCTGGAGGCCGCGGGCGACGAGGCGCTGGCCGACTCGGCCGAGGCGGCCGGGCAGCTGTTCGACGCGGCCATCGCGGCCGGGGCCGCCCCGGGGCGGCTGGCCGCCCGGCGAGCCGAGGCGGCCGCGCTGCGCGGCGACCTGGACACCGCGTTGCGGCTGGCCGACCGGGCGCTGGCCGACGGGCCGGTAGGCGACCGGGACCGGGCGGCCGGGGTCGCGGCCAGCGTGCTGGCCCACCGCGGCATGCTGGCCGAAGGCGCCGCGCTGTGCCGGGGCAGCGGGCCGGGCACAGGCGCGGCGGTGACCGCGCTGATCGGCATCGGCGATCTGCCCGCGGCCAACCGGGAACTGGCCGCACTCGAGCAGCCGGGCCGCCGTGGCGGGCTGGCCCAGGCGGTGGGTGCGCTGGTGGCCCGCGGGCTGCACCACACGATCATCGGCCGGGGCCTGGTCGGATTGTCCGAGCTGATGCAGGCGGCCCGGCTGCCCGGCGCCCGCGCCCACCGATTGCTGCTGCCCGAGCCGCCCGCGGCGCTGGCCGCGCTGGTGGCCATCCATCTCGGCGAGCCCGACGTGGCCGCCCGCACCGTGGGCCGGGCCCTGGCCGAGCGGCCGGCCGGGGCGGACGCGGTGCGCTGCCGGTTGCTGCGCGGCTGGATCGCCCTGCTGCGCGGGGAACTGGCCACCGTGGCGACCACCCTGGCCGAACTGGCCGACCCGCTGGAGCCGAGGGACGAGCTGTACGCGGCGGCGCTGGCGGTGGGATTGGCCCGGCGGCGCACCGATCTGGCCGGGCTGCTGGCCGCCTGGCCGCGGGCCCGGGAGGCGGTGCTGGCCCACCCGGTGGACCTGTACATGTTGCAGCCACTGGGCGAGATCGCGGTGGCGGCGGCGAAACTGCGCGAGGATCACCTGCTGGCCGAACACCTCTACCAGGCCGAGACCATGCTCGACCGGCTCGGCCGGCCGGCGCTGTGGACCGGCACGCTGCACTGGTACGGGCTGCACGCCGCGATCGCCGCCGAGTCACCGAAAACCGCGGTCCGGCACGTGCGCTCGATGAATCTGCTGGCCCCGGGCGGCCGGTCGGCGGCGGCGCTGGCCCGGGCGTCGGGCACCTGGCTGCGGGTGCTGGGCGGCGAGGTGGACGTGGCCGCGGTGACCGGTGCGGCGCGGGACATCCAGGCCGTCGGGCTGGTCTGGGACGGGGCCCGGCTGGCCGCGCAGGCGGCGATCCGCACCGACGACCGCAAGGCCATGGCCAGCCTGCTCAGCTTCGCCCGCGCGCTGCACGACGGCGCCGCACGCGGGGCCGCGGCCCGGGCGGCCGAGCCGGGGGACACGGTGGCGTTGAGCAACCGTGAACTGGAGGTGGCCGCACTTCTGGTGCAGGGCATGACCTACAAGCAGATCGGCGAACGGCTGTTCATCTCGGCCAAGACGGTGGAACACCACATCGCCCGGATCCGCCGCCGGATGGGCGATCCGGGCCGAAGGGAGCTGCTCGCCCGATTGAAAGCCCAGCTGAATTCGGAAGTGACCGAGCAGTAGAATTTTCGCCCATGGGCTGGGCAGCCGATATCGCTCCGGCGGTGATCGAAACCTTTCACGGCGCGTTTCCCGGCGCGGTGCCGCTGGCCTGCGTGGCGATCGACCCGGAGGCCACCGTGGTCGAACTGGACGGCGCCCCGCCCGACGGCCGGTTCGAGGTCGGCTCGCTGACCAAGACCATGACCGGCACCCTGCTGGCCCGGTTGGCCGGCGAGGGTCTGGTCGAGCTGGACGAGAACATCGGCCGGTGGGTGGCCGCCGGTCCGCACGGCGAGATCACCCTGCGCCAGCTGGCCACGCACACCTCCGGTCTGCCCCGGCTGGCACCCGGCCAGACCGCCGGGGAGGACAATCCGTACGCCTACCTCACCGAACCGGTGGTCGAGTCCGCGCTGCGCCGCGCGGAACGCACACCCGGCCGGGATTTCGCCTACTCCAATTTCGGCTACCAGGTGCTGGGGCTGGCGCTGGCCCGGGTGACCGGCCGCCCGTACGGGACGATCCTGGCCGAGCTGGTGCTCGACCCGCTGGGCATGACCTGCTCGGGCGTGGACGGCCTGGGCGGCGGGCAGCGGATCACCGGCTACGTGGACGGAAAACCGGCCCCGCACTGGGACATGCCGGTGCCCGGCCCAGGCGGGGTGGAGACCACCGCCGAGGACTTCGGCCGCTATCTGGCCGCCTGTCTGGCCCCGCCGCCGGACGCGCTGGGCACCGCGATCCGGCTGGCCCAGATCCCCGAGGCGCGCATCGACGAGCACCGGGAGATCGGGCTGGGCTGGCTGATCCGGGACGACCGGTACGTCTGGCACAACGGCGGCACCGGCGGCTTCGCCGGCTCCGCCGCGATCGATCCGGCCGAGGGCCGCGCGCTGGCCATCCTGGCCGGCACCCACGGCACGGCGGCGCATCAGCTGGACCGCGCGGTGCTGACCGCGCTGGCCGATGGCGATCCGCGCGAGGCCCGGCCGCAAACCCTTGGCCCGCAATGGGAACAGTTCGACGCGGCCGGGCAGGCCGGCGGGATCAGGACACTTCCGCCACGATCCCCTCACACGTCCGAATGACCACCCGGGCCACGTCGACGAAAGCCCTACCGGACAACGGATGTTCGGCCAGTGCCTGCCACCGCTGCAACGCGGCCAGGACCACCGCGCGCTGCTCGGCTCGCGGCGCGTCCCTCGGCAAACCCAGCCGCGCGGCGATCTGACCGCCCGAACCTCCCAGCAGCCGTTCGGCCTCCGCGCCGGTCGGGCCGGGCAGGCTGGCCCGGCCCGCACGCAGCATGCTCAGCACGCGCAGTTCGGTGAACTCGTGGGCGTCGGCGATGATGTGCTCCACCATCCGGCGCACCCCCTCGGTGTCCGGGCGCGGTGAGTTGCGCAGCACGGTGTCCAGCGCCTGCAACGCCGACCGGGCCTTGAGCAGATCGCGCCGCTCGGCGAACCGGGTGGCCAGCACCCCGCGCAGCAGGTCGATTCCGCTGCGCCGCACCAGTTCCGCGGCCAGCGCAGGCGGTTCGCCGAAGCCCTGCCGCACCAGCACACTGCCCAGCCGCACACCGAACAACCCGAACCGCTCCAGCAGCGCCGCCCGGGCCGCCGCGGACACGCCCAGGGTCGCGGCCAGCTCCGGGGAGGCGCCGGTGAACCGGTCCACCGACAACAGCGCGGCGTCCAGTTCGGCCCGCGGCGCGGTCGACAATGCGGCCAGCGCCGAGAATTCTTCCTGGCGAAGGGTGCGGGCGGTCTGCGCGAGCAGCCCGGCCACCGGCACCACCGTGCCGCACAGCACGCGCAGCCGGTCGTCGGCCCGGTAGCGTTCGGCCACCCGGCGGGCGGACTGCAACGCGTCCAGCCGGCCCACCCCGATCTCGTCGGCACGGGACAACACGGCCACCGTGGCCAGCGGATTGCCCTGCGGCCCGGGTTGGCCGATTCCGTTGGTGTGAAAGGATTCCAGCAGCCGGATGTCGGTGCGGTGCAGGTGCCGCATCAGGTACACCACGGCGTCCGCGTCGGCCGGGCCCGCTTCCGGCGAGAAGAACCGCACCGCGTTCCCGGACACCTCGGCCGACGCCGAGCCAAGGCCCGGGGTGTCGATCAGCACGGTCTCCCGCAGGTTCGCCGAGGGCCAGTCCACCAGCAGCCGGTCCACCGCGTCGGGGGCGAGCCCGCGCAGGTCCAGCCGCAGCGCGCCGTCCACCTTCCGCACCGGCAGCCCGATCGGCGCGGATTCGTTGGGATACAAGGTGATGCGCGGTTGGTGGCCGTAGCGGTACCAGGTCACCACCTTGGTGCACTCCCCCGCGTCGGTGGGCGCGATCTGCTCGCCGACCAGCGCGTTGAGCAGCGTCGACTTGCCGGCCTTGAGCTGGCCCGCGACGGCCACCCGCAGCGGTCCGTCCAACCGGTCCAGCTGTTTTCGCAGCAGCAGTCCGGTCGGTCCGTCGTAGAGGCCGATGGCCTGACACAGCACCACCCGCACCCGGCCGAGCAGGGCTCGTGGCGAATTCATCCGAGCTCCTCGCTCTCCACCGAATCCGTTGTCACCGAACGGAATCCGGCCGATTCGGCCAGTTCGGCCGCGGTCGCCGCGAGGTGGTCCACCCGCGCCAGCTCCGCCTCCAGATCCAGCACCCGCCGCTCCCGGTCGGTCTCGTCCAGTTTCACCGCGCGCTGCGCGGCCAGGGTCGACTCGGTCAGCGAGCGGGACAGTTCCTCGGCCAGCTGGGTGAAATGGTCGCGCAGCATCCGGTGCGCCTCGCGTAGCAGATCCCGGGATTCCTTGCCCAGCTGGAAAAGCACCTCGTCGATGTAGCGCCGGGCGGCGTTCTTGGCCTCGGACTGGCGGCGCTGCAACTGCCGTTTCCGCTCGTCCTTGATGGTCTTGCGGCCCAGCAGCACACCGGCGGCGATGGACAGCGGGTTGAGCAGGGTCAGCCCGGCCAGTGTGCTGGCCATGCCGACCATCAGCGTGCCGCCGTAGCCGCCGCGCATGCCGATGATCCATTTCTGCCCGAAACCGAAGGATTCCGCCTCCGGCATGGCGAACTCGGCCACCCGGCCCAGCGCCGGCCCCTGGCGTCTGCCCCGCATCACCGGCAGCCCGGTCGCGCCGTCCGCGCCGAAGCGCTCGGCCACCCGGCCGGACAGCCAGCGCACCCGCTGGTTGGTCCACACGAAATTGGCCGAGGCGGCCGCGGCGACCCGGCGGCGCAGCCAGTCGGCGAACTGCTCGGCGATGGTTACCGGATCCACCGCGTCCAGTTCGAGCTCCGCCTCGTGCAGGATGCCGCGCATCCGCTCGCGCAGGTCGTGGTCGATGTCCGCGGTCAGGTCGGCGACGCCGTCACTCAGGGTCTGCTGCCAGCGCGCGGACCGGGTGCGCAGCTTGTCCACCCGCTCGGTGGCCCTGGCCAGTTCGGCCAGCAGCCCGGCGCTGCCCTCCGGATCGCGCAGCGCGGCCAGTTCGGCGGTCATCGACGCGGTCAGCTGGCCGGTCACGGCCAGCACGTCGTGCGCGGCCGACCGGTCGGCCAGCCGGCCGGAGTTGGCCATCACCTCGGTGCGCAGGTACTCGATCAGCGCCGGAAAGCCGGATTCGGCGTTGAGCCCGTGATCCTGGTGGTCGATCGCGGCGGTGCGCAGCGTGGCCGAGACCGGCAGCACCTGGGTGGCCAGCCCGGCCGCGCGCAGCCGCTGCACGTCCAGCTCGGCTATCCGCCGCCATCGCGGATACAGGTCGATCTTGGTCAGCACGCAACACACGGTCGGGCACAGTTCCGTGGTCTGGCGCAGGAACTCAAGCTCCGAGGCGGAGTACTCGCCGGCCGCGTCGGACACCAGCAGCACCGCGTCGGCGGCCGGCAGCGCGGCCATGGTGGCCGCGCCGTGCGTGGAGTCCAGCCCGCCGACGCCCGGCGTGTCGACCAGGCACAGCCCGTCGGCCAGCACCGAGCGCGGGATGCCGACCTCCACGTGCCGCAGGCCGGAGCGGTCGGCCGGGTCACCGGTGTCGGACACGTACTGCGCGATGTGGTCGATCGGCACGCTGCGCCGCTCGGTGCGCGGCGCATCCGGCTCGGCCTGTTCGATGAGCACCAGTTCGGGCTGGTCGGCGTAGCGGACCTCGGTGGGCACCGCGGTGGCCACGTCGTCGTCCACCGGGCAGACCGGCGCGTTCACCAGCGCGTTGATCAGCATGCTCTTGCCCTGCTTGAATTCGCCGACCACGAGCACGCGCGCGCCGGGGTCGGCCAGCCGCTCGGCGGTCCACTTCAGACGGTCCAGCAGATCGTCTCGCTGGTACGCGGTGGCCGCCCTGACCGCGATGCCGACGAGTTCGATCGCCTTGGGGTTGGGCACCAGTTCTCTCCACTCGATAAGAAAAACGCGGTCGCCCGCACGTCCGCGCGAGGCGGAACGTGCGGGCGACGCGGCTGCGACCGGAGGATCACAGCGCGACGGCGTCCACCAGGCCGTGGTGCACGTCGACGTTGTTGTGCGTGTCGGTCGTGTCGGTGGTGTTGGTGCTGGTGTCGTGCGAACCCAGCTCGGTGAGGGTGTGCGTGTCGGTGTTGTGCGAGTCGGTCGAGGTCGGGTCGTTGGAGGCGACCGTGTTGTCCGACGCGACGGTGTTGTGCGAGTCCGTGGTGTCGTGGGAATCGCTGGTGTTGTGCGAGTCGGTCGAGGTCGTGGTGGTGTTGTGCGAGTCGGCCTGCGTGGTGCTCGCACCGGCCCCGGCCACCGCGACGTTGCCGCTGCCGAAGGCGTGCACGTTGGTCGAGTTGTCCGGGTCCGACCCGGTGGCCTCGCTGCCGCCGATGGCCACCCCGCTGCCGTGGTCGGCGGTCACGCTGCCCACGTTGGACGCGCTGCCGCTGCCGAAGCTGGTCGCGCCGGAACCGTTGTTGACGTCGTTGCCCTCGCCGACGGCATCGCCGTTGCCGACCGTGTTGCCGTTGCCGACCACGTTGTGGTCGCCGGTGGTGACGGTGCCCTTGATGTCGCCGCCCGCAGCCACCGCGCCCGCGCCGGAGGCGACCACCGGGCTGTTGTCGAAGGTCTGGTGGACGTCGCCCTGGGCCCAGATGTTCTGGTTGACCGAGTTGTCCAGCACCGTGTTGTGGCTGTCGGCGTAGGAGTAGTTGTCGGTGAGGTACTGGATGTTGTGGATCGCCCCTTCCAGTCCACCGGTGCCGGGCAGCGCGGGCGCGCCCGACTGGGTGACCGACCCGCTCGGGCCGCCGCCGGACAGGCTGCGCTCGAAGTCGCCGTTCTGCTGCGCGGCGTCCACCACCAGCGGCAGGGCCTCGTGCACGTCGGCCGCACACAGCCCGTCGAAACCGTTGGCGTGCAAGGTCTCCTGCGGGTGCTCGTTGAACTGCGCCGCGGCGTTGGGGTCCTTCAGCAGGTCGAGGATGAACTCAAGCAGGCTCATGAGGTGTGGTTTCCTTCAGAATTCGTTGATCGGATGAGTGATTCATCCGAAATCGCCGCGGGGTTCCGGCGACGAGGACAACGCTAGGCCCGGAAACCCTTGCCGCCATCGGGATTCGCCCCCATCGCGACGCGCGCCGACCGGGGAAACGCGGCCCACGGCGTTAGGGGAACCCCCTGGTTTCGCCGGAATCCCGAGTTAGGGACTCGATTCGCTAATGACCGGGAGAAAACGCCCGATCAATCCTCCGGCGTGACACCTTGAGCGGAAGGAAGGTGTGGGTCAGATGACCTACCTGCTCGGCATCGATCTGGGCACCACGTTCACCGCCGCCGCGGTCTGCCGGCGAGAGGGCGGTGCGTGGGGCCAGGCCGAGGTGGTGCCGCTGGGCAGCCGGACCGCCGCCATCGCCTCGGTGCTGTTCTGCGACGACACCGGAGGGCTGCTGGTCGGCGAGGCGGCCGAGCGGCGGGTGGTCACCGATCCCACCCGCGTGGTGCGGGAGGTGAAGCGCCGCATCGGGGACAGCGTCCCCGTGCTGGTGGGCGGCGAGCCCTGGCGGGCACAGGACCTCGTCGCCCGGCTGGCCCGGTGGGTGGTGGACACCGTCTCGGCGCGCGAAGGCGGCGCGCCGGAACTGGTGGCCATCACCCACCCGGCAGGCTGGGGTACGCACCGGACCTCGTTGCTGGCCACCGCGTTACGCGAAGCCGGCGTCGCCGACGCGGTGCTGCTGACCGAACCGCACGCGGCCGCGGTCTGCTACGCCAGCACCGAACGGATGGCCACCGGCGCCACCATCGCCGTGTACGACCTGGGCGGCGGCACGTTCGACGCGTGTGTGCTGCGCAAGTCCGGGCTGGACGCGTTCGTGCCGCTCGGCCGCCCGGTCGGGCACGACCGGCTGGGCGGGCTGGATTTCGACGAGCAGATCCTGGGGCACCTGCGTGACTGCTGGCCCGACGCGTTCGACCGGGTGGACCCGGCCGATCCGGCGCAGCTGGCCGCGCTGAGCCGCCTGAAGCGGGAATGCGCGGAGGCCAAGGAGGCCCTGTCGGTGGACACCGAGGTGGTGATCCCGGTGCTGCTGCCGCATTTCCAGGCCCAGGCCCGGCTGGTGCGGGCCGAGTTCGAGGCGATGATCGAACCGGCGGTGCGGGAAACGGTGCACCTGCTGGAATCCGCGGTGCACGAGGCCGGGATCGCCCCGGCCGGGCTGAGCGCGGTGCTGCTGGTCGGCGGTTCGGCCCGCATTCCGCTGGTCACCGAGTTGCTGTCGGCCGCGCTGGACCGGCCGGTCGCGGTGGACACCGATCCGAAGGCCGCGGTCGCGCTCGGCGCGGCGCTGGCGCTGCGTTCGGTGGCCAACGCCGACCTGATCCCGGCGCCCGCCGCCGATCCGGCCGGTCCGACCGTGCCGTTCGTGCCGCGGGCCCGGCCACCGCGGCCGGAGGAGACGCTGGACCGGCTGACCCCGGTGCAGCGGCCGCGCCGCCGGCTGACCGGCAAGGCGCTGGCGGTGATCGGCGGGCTGGCCGTGGCCGCGGTGCTGGCCGGCACCATCACCGGCCTGCCCGACCAGCTCACCGGGGCCAGCACGCCCGCGCACGCGGCCACCAACACCGGCGTGGCCGGCCAGTCCGCGGTGGCCGCCGGACAGGCCGGGCCCGCCGGGACCCGGCCGGGCGGTAAGCCGGGCGCCACCGGTTCGGTCCCGGCCGGCACCGGGGCGGCCGGGGCCCCGCAGGCCGGTGGCGCCGCCCCGGCCAACCCGACATCGGGGCCGACCGCGAAGGCCGCGCCGTCCGCGCCGGCCGGCAGCGCGCCAACCTCGATGCGCAACTCCCCGCAGAGCGGCATGGTCACCCCGCCCTCCAGCCCGCCATCGAGCGAGTCCAGCGCGCCGCCGGTCAGCGACTCGCCGACGGCACCGCCCAGCACGTGAGGGCTCAGCTCCAGGCGGAAACCGACCTGCGCACCGGCCGCTGCCCGGCGTCGACCGCGAACAGCTCGGGCGAACTGGCCCGGATGCGTTCCACGTCCTGCGTTACCGGCGGTCGGCCCTACGCCATGGCGAAACCCGTCCGCCATGGCGCGGGGTCGGGCGGGCTGGTCAGCCCAGCAGTTCGTTGAGCCGGGCCAGGCTCTGCTCGATCGCCCGCCGGTTGCGTTTGGGGAACCCGCTGATGGAGATCAGCAGCGGAATCCGCGCGGTGGACCAGTCGAAGGTCTCGGTGACCTCGGTGTGCCCGGCGTCGACCGGGTTTAGCTGCCAGCGCCAGCGGTGTCCGTTGAAGTGCCGCCAGGCGATCAGCCGGTCCGGTTCGAACTCGACCACCGTGTTGAGGATCTTGTAGTTGACCCCCATGCGCATGTCCATGCCGAACTTCGACCCGAGGGTCAGCAGTTCCGGGCCGCCGCCCTGCACGGCCTGCACGCTGCCCGACCCGTCGATACGCGGGTGCTGGGTGGGATCGGTCAGCAGCGCGAAGATCCGCGCCGCCGGGGCGTTGACCGTCCTGGTCATCGTGACCTGCTGTCGACTCATCCGCACACCGTAGGACACCGAGTGACGAAACGTGTGGTCAGCGTTGTCCCTGACACGCCACGGTGGGCCGGGTCACCGCCATCGCGTTGGTGCCGGGAGTGGCGCCGAGGAAGCCGAAGCCGATCGACCCCATCCCCGGGATGTCGCCGTCGTAGGCCACATTGGACACCGTCACCATCCCGTTCTGCCGGGTCAGCCGGCCGTTCCAGATCTGGTTGACGGCCTGCCCGTCGGGCAACTGCCAGGTCACCGTCCAGCCGTGCAGCGGGCCGGCCCCGGAGTTGGTCACCGTCACCTGCGCCTGGAATCCGCCCGGCCAGACGTTGGTCACCGCGTACTGCGCGGTGCACCCGCCGGGCCCGGGCACCGGCGGGCCGACTTGTGGATCGGTCGGCGTGCTGGTCGTCGGAACGGTGGTCGAGGTGGCCGGTTGGTTCGACGTGGTGGCGGACGTGGGTCCGCCCGCGGCGTTGGTGGTGGCGTTGTCGGTCGAATTGATCAGCACCCCGGTGATCACGCCCAGCGCCAGCAGTCCCACCCCGGCCAGTCCGGCGACCAGGGTGCGCGGCCGGATCCCGCGCGAGCGCACCGGCTCGGGCTGACCGGGCGGCGGCAGCCGCACCGGCGGCAGGTGACGGGTCGGCGCCGGCACCGACGGGGTCCGGCCCTGCGCGACCGCGGTGAGCGCGCCGGCGATGTGGGCCATCGCCGGGCGCCGACGCGGATCCGGGTCGAGCATCCAGCTCAGCACCTCGGCCAGCGGACCGGCGTGCCGCGGCGGCTGGTAGCGGCCCTGCGCCACCAGCAGCAACAGCGCGATGGTGTTCTCCTTCTCGTCGAACCCGAACGGCGGCTCGCCCTCCACCGCCTCGTAGAGGGTGCTGCCCAGCGAGTAGACGTCGGCGGCGTAGTCGGCGACCCGGCCCCCGGCCACCTCCGGCGCCAGGTACGCGGGCGTGCCGACCACGATGCCGGGCCCGGTCAGCGACCCGTCGCCCACCGCGCGGGAGATGCCGAAATCGGTGATCCGCACCGAGCCGTCCTCGGCCAGCAACACGTTGTCCGGCTTGACGTCCCGGTGCACGATCCCGGCCTGGTGGGCGGCGGCCAGCGCCTCGGCGACCTGCGCGCCGATCCCGGCCGCCTCGGCCGGCGCCAGCGCGCTGCGCTCGACCAGAAGCGAGGCCAGGCTGCGCGCGGGCAGATACTCCATGACCAGGCAGGGCTTCCCGTTGTGCTCCACCACGTCGTGCACGGCCACCGCGTTGGGGTGGTGCAGCCGCGCGGTGATCCGCGCCTCCCGCATGGCCCGCCGGGTCGCCGCGCGCAGCTCGTCTTCGGCCAGTCCGGCGGTGGGCAGCAGCTGCTTCACCGCGACCACCCGGCCCAGCAGTTCGTCGTGGGCCCGCCAGACCACGCCCATCGACCCGGCGCCAAGGCGCTGCACCAGCCGGTATCGCCCGGCGATCAGTTCGTGGTCGGGTAAGTCACCGTCGGCGGGCGAGCCGCCCACCGGTGCGTCGTGCTCGGTCACTGCCGTCCTCCCGGCACAGGGGTGTCACCACCGTTGAGTACCACGCGCCCGACACAGCCAGTCTAGAGATTCGGCGCGCACGGTGAGGCGCTAGCGTGAGCCAAATGAGGTTACGTCGTCGGCCGCGTCCGGCCGGTATCCCTGCCGTCGCGTTGGTCGCCTCGGTGGGCCTGGTCGCCGCCGCCTGCAGCAGCACCCCGGCACCGCCGGACGCGCAGACCATCAGCCAGGACTTTCTGACCGCGCTGGCCGGTAAGAACACCGCGACCGCGGCCAAGTGGACAGCCAGTCCGGCCGCGGCCAAGATCGCGCTGGACGCCGCGAACACCGCGCTCAAGCCCACCTCGGTCACCGCGAAACTCGGCCAGGTCCAGGTCGGCAACTCGACCGCCACCGCGCACTTCACCCTGAACTGGCAGCTGGCCCAGGGCGCGACCTGGGCCGACGACAGCTCGATGACGCTGAACCAGGACAAGGACGGCAACTGGACGGTGCACTGGGCGCCCTCGGTGCTCAGCCCCAAGCTGGGCACCGGTCAGCAACTGGTGCGGGCCACCGTGCCCGCGGCCGGATCGAACGTGACCGGCTCGGACGGCAGCACCCTGCTCGCGCCGTCCCAAACCGTGTCCGTGGTGGTGTACGCCGCGCAGGCGGGCAACCTCGGCGCGACGGCCGGCTCGCTGGCCACGGCGTTGGGACAGTTCGACAACACCATCACCGCCCAGTCCATCGTGGACGGTGCGACCAAGGCCGGCGCAGCCGGATACACCGTGGTCAACCTGCGTGAATCCGACTACCAACAGGTCAAACCGCAGATCTACAACCTGCCCGGAGTGCACTTTCCGCAGAGCACCAAACTGTTGGGGCAGAAGAACTTCGGCGGCGCGATCCTGCCCTCGCTGCGCAGCTACGCAGATTCCCTTGCGACTGACCAGGCCGGGCTGAGCGTCAGCGTCGCCGACGCACACGGCAACACCGTGGCCCAGCTCTACACCAAACCGGCCGGGCAGGCGCCCGCGATCACCAGCACGCTGAGCAGCAAGGCCCAGTCGGCGGCCGAGACCGCGCTGGCCACCGTGCCGCAGCAGGCGATGGCCGTGGTCATCCAGCCGTCCACCGGAGACATCCTGGCGGTGGCGGCGAACGCGCCCGCGGTAGCCGCCGGGGACAATCCGCTGACCGGCCTGTACCCGCCCGGGTCCACGTTCAAGATCGCGACCTCCTCGGCCGCGCTGCAGACCGGCTCGGTCAACCCGAACACTCCCGAGCAGTGTCCGGGCACCACCACCATCGAGGGCCGGGTCATCCCCAACGAGAACCAGTTCAACCTGGGCCAGGTGCCGCTGATCACCGCGTTCGCCCAGTCCTGCAACACGACGTTCTCGCAGGTCGCGGCCGGGCTGAGCGCGGACGCGCTGCCCAAGGCGGCCCGGCAGCTCGGCGTCGGGGTGGACTACACGATCCCGCACTTCACCACCAACACCGGCTCGGTGCCCACCGACTCGGACACCCTGGCCCGCGCCGACGACGGCTTCGGCCAGGGCAAGGACCAGGTCAGCGTGTTCAGCGAGGCGCTGATGGCGGCCACCGTGGTGCACGGCGGCACCCCGACCCCGTCGCTGATCAAGGGCGACACCACCACCGCCGGCACCCAGCCGACCCCGCTGCCGGCCCAGACCCAGAGCTCGCTGCAGCAGATGATGCGGGCGGTGGTGACCAGCGGCACCGGCAAGCCGATCGCGAACATCAATCCGCCGGTGTCGGGCAAGACCGGCACCGCGCAGTTCGGCGACGGCACTCACTCACACGGGTGGTTCACCGGTTTCCAGGGTGACCTGGCCTTCTCGTTCCTGCTGGTGGACGCCGGCTCGTCCACCCCGGCGGTGACGGTGGCCGGAACGTTCCTCAACGCCTACGCGGGCTGACCCGCCCCGGCCGCCGGGTATCGACCCGGCGGCCGGGCGGCTCAGCCGGTGAGCACCACGCCGGCCTCGCCGGTGGCCACCAGGAAGGTCAGCGACTCCTGGAAGTACAGCTCCACCGAGGCGGCGTCGTGCGACTGGTAGCCGATGGACAGGTCCTGGCCCAGGTGCAGCTCGTAGTCGCCGCCCCGCGCGGACAGCAGCAGCGCGCCCGAGATGGCCGGCGCCCAGATGATCTCGCCGCCGTTCATGACCCGGGCGATGTGCTCGCGCACCGGGTAGCCGTGGTCGGTGGTCTCCTCGACCAGGGTGTAGGCGTCGGCGGACAGCAGCAGGCTGTACGGGCCGGTCACGCCGGCCAGGCGCAGCGCGGACACCGCCTGGGCCACCACGTTCGGGAACTCCCGCACGTCGGTGGGCAGCACCAGTTCCGGATTGTCACTGGCCGCCCGGATGCCCTGGATGCCGGCCGGGGCGAACCCGTCGAAGATGGCCCGGTCCTCGGTGTAGGCGATCTTGCGGGCGGCGTCCTTGACCGGCTGCCAGTCCGCGTCCTTGGCGCCCCGCTCCACCTCGTCCACGGCCTCCCGGCTGACCACGAACGGCACCCGGAACTCCACCACCTGCAGCACGTCCCGGCGCCGGGCGTGCACGCCGGGGGCCGGGGCCTCCAGCTTGGTCTGGTGGCCGGTGCCGACCGCGGACAGCTCCTCTCCGGACGGGCCGATCACGTCCACCACCCGGCGGGCCGCGACGTGCCGGGTGAAGGTGCGCCGGGCCTCGTCCTCGATGTCCGCCCAGGCCGCCTCGGAGATCGGCGCGAGTTCGCGGTGCAGGTTGTTCACAGTCGGGCACTCCCTTTCAGACTGCCGACGCGCAACGAGCCGTCGGCGGGCGGTTCGGCGGTATCTTCCGGAGTGGTCACGGCCTCATCCGGGGTGGCTACGGCGGGCTCAGACGCGGCCGCGAACTCCGGTGGATCGTCCAGGAAATCGGCGCTGGGCACGAAGAACAGGCAGCCGGTGACCGCGGTGGAGAAGTCCAGGATCCGGTCGTGGTTACCGGGCGGGCGGCCGACGAACATGTTGTCCAGCATCTGCTCGGTGACGCCCGGATCGGCGGCGTAGCCGATGAAGTAGGTGCCGAACTCGGCCGAGCCGACCCGGCCGAAGGGCATGTTGTCCCGCACGATCTGGCGTTCCTCGCCGGTCTCCTCGTCGGTGATGGTGTTCAGCGCGACGTGCGAGTTGTCCGGCTTGGTCTCGTCGGACAGTTCCAGATCAGACAGCTTGGTGCGGCCGATGACCCGCTCCTGCTCCTCCACCGGCAGGTCCTGCCAGGCGTCCATGTCGTGCAGGTACTTCTGCACGATCACATAGCTCCCCCCGGCGAAGTCCGGCTCGTCCTCGGCGCCGATGATGGCCGCGGTCGCCGCGTCCGGCCCGGTCGGGTTCTCGGTGCCGTCCACGAAACCCATCAGGTCGCGGGCGTCGAAGTAGCGGAACCCGTGCACCTCATCGACCACCGTGGCCGCCGCGCCCAGCCGCTGGGTGAGCACGCTGGCCAGCTCGAAGCACAGGTCCATCCGGCGGGCCCGCAGGTGGAACATCAGGTCGCCGGGGGTGGACGGGGCGGCGTGCTTGCTGCCGCGCACCTCCTGGAACGGGTGCAACCCGGCCGGGCGGGGCCGGCCGAACACCCGGTCCCACAGGTCCGAGCCGAGGCCGGTCACGCAGGTGAGGTTGCCGTTCAGCGAGCGGAAGCCGACCGAGCGGGTCAGCCCGGCCACATCGGCCAGCAGGTCGCGCACCTCCTCCTCGGCGCCGGGTTCGACGGTGAGCACCAGGAAGATCGCCGCCTCGGTGAGCGGGCAGAGCACCTGTTGCGGAGTGGGCTGGTCAGGCATCCGGCGGTCCGAATCGTCGACAGGGTGGGGGCGGGCGGGCGCCCCGGCCACACTGCGCCGAGGTGCACGCGTCCGCCATTCTGGCCGAAGATCCGCTCCGTTCGCGACATTTCGCCGCGTGACCATGAACGGTGCGCCGCGCGGGCCCGTCAGTCCCGGCAACACCGCCCGTGTTGCCGGGGGAGGCAGCCATGGTCCTGATCGCACTGCTACTGGGCACCGGCCTACTGGGATTCGTCGTCGACCGGGTGTTGCGGGCCGGGCAGCGGGCCCGCCGCCGGGCGGCCGCGGTGCGCGCGCTGGCGTTGACCGGGTCGCTGGTCGGCTACCTGCCGACCGCCTTCGACGAGCCGACCGGACAGGAGCCCGCGGACTTCGACGAATCGGCGGGCGCGGAGTTCCCCGACTACGCCGACGCGACCGTGCGGGTCCCGGCGGCTCGGCCGGGGTCGGCGGAGGGCCCTGGGTCGGTGGCGGCCCCGGGTTCAGCGGCACACTCGGGTTCAGCGGCACGCTCGGAGTCGGCGACACTCTCGGAGTCGGCGGCGGGCCCAGGGGCGGTGGCGGGCTCGGAGTCGGCGGGCAACCCGGGCTCGGGATCGGCAGGCAGCCCAGGGTCGGGGTCGGCAGGCAGCCCGGGGTCGGCGGAGGTGCCGGAGTCCACGGTGCAGGTGCCGCCGCCCGAACCGCCGACCGTGGTGCGCATCCTGCCGCTGCTGTGCGGCCCGGGCTACCGACTGCCCCCGGACGCGGTGCCACCGCCGGCCCGGCCGGACCGGACCACCACCTTCGTGGCCTTCACCGGCCGGCTGCCGGGCGCACCGCCGGGCTCACGCTGAGGCCGCGGTGCGCGCCACCGGCGTCAACCCGAGCGAACCGAGCAGGGCCGAGCAGGGCCGGGGGCGGCAACTCAGCTGGGCCGCTTGGTCAGGGCGACCAGATACCGGCAGTCCCGCTCCCCCGGGTTGACGAACGCGCAGTCCTGGGGCGGCCCGAGCTGCAGGCAGTCCCCCGCGTCCAGCCGGTGCTCGATCTCGCCCTCGCGGAACAGAAGCTGCCCGTCCAGCACCCAGATCTGCTGGTGGATGAAGGCATAGGTGTCGGCGGCATAGGCGACCTCGGCCCCCGGCGGCAGCACCACGTCGACCAGCTCCAGCGGCCCGCCGATAGGCGGCGAGACGGCGCGCCGCCGGTAGCCGGTCTCCGGGTCGGTCCACACCGGTTGATCGGCGGCCCGGACCAGGCGGCGCTCGTCCCCCTCGGCCCGGGCGACCAGTTCGGACAGGGTCAGCCCGAGCGCGCCGGACAACCGGCCGAGCAGGACCGCGGTCGGCTGCGCGGCGCCCCGCTCGATCTTGCCGATCATCGCGCGGGAGACCCCGGAGAGCTCGGCCAGTTCCCCGGCGGACAGGCCCCGGTCGGTGCGGGCGGCACGCAGCGTGGTGGCGAGGGACACGGACAGCGGATCGGTCACAGGGTTCACTATAGGAGCCATCCGTGGCTACCATCGTCGCCATGACCGCTGCCAACCTGACCGTCCGCGGCGCGTCCGAGCGGGACGCCGAGGCGTGCGCGGCCATCTACGCCCCGTACGTGACCGACACCGCGATCACCTTCGAAACCGAAGCGCCGGACGCACCGGAAATGGCCCGCCGCATCGCCGGCGCGGTGCGCACCCACGCCTGGCTGGTGCTCTCGGACGCGAACCGGGTGGTCGGCTACGCCTACGGCGGTCCGTTCAAGGCGCGGCCGGCCTATCGCTGGTCGTGCGAGGTGAGCGTGTACCTGGAGCCGGGTCTGCGGCGCAGCGGCGGCGGGCGGTTGCTGTACACCGAGTTGTTCGACCGGTTGGCCGAGCGCGGTTTCCGGACCGCGGTGGCCGGGATGACGTTGCCCAATGCCGCGAGCGCCGGACTGCACCAGGCGATGGGCTTCGAACCAGTCGGGACCTATCGCCGGATCGGCTGGAAGAACGATGCCTGGCACGACGTGGCGTGGATGCAACGCCCGATCGGTGCGAGCGACGGCCCGCCCACCGAACTCCGCTGATACGCAAGACATGCTGGTCCGGCCCGGTCGGCCGATCTTCGCCGACCGAGCCAAACCGGTCACTCAGCGAGTGTCGCAAGATGTCCGAGTCCGGCCACGTGACGAAATCCCGTGGCACACTTCTGCTGTGCGGCGCACGTTCTGGTGGCCGGTGCTCGGATTGATACTCTCCGTCACCGCCGGAATCGCGGGGCTTTCGGTGTGGCACACCACGCACCAGACCCCCGAAGCCGATGCCGCCAAAGCGGTCATCGTGACGCACCGCGCCGATCCGCACACGCACCGCCAGAATCTCAGTGTCGTGCACACCGGCTCAACGAACGCCAATGCGCCGCTGCTGGCGGTCGTCGGCGCGTCCTTCTCGGCCGGGACCGGACCGGGCAACCCGGACCTGGCCTGGCCGGAGGAACTGGCCCGGATGCTGCGCTGGCGGCTGGCGGTCAGCGCCGACCCGGGCGCGGGTTACGTCAGCACCGGCGACGGCGCGCGCGGGCCGTTCGCCCGGCTGGCCGAGGAACTGGACCTGGGCCGGATCGACCCGTCGGTGGTCATCATCCAGGGCGGGCACGACGACATCGGGCAACCGCTGGCGCTGATCCATTCCCGGGTCAGCGACCTGATCAGCACCGTGCGGCGGGACGACCCGCGGGCCCGGATCGGGGTGCTGACCGTCTTCGCCACCGGCAACACCCCGACCGACGCGGCGCTGGCCGTGGACCGCACCATCGTCGACGCGGCCAGGGCGGCCGATCCGCGGGTGCTGGTGTTCGACCCGCTGTCCCAGCACTGGCGCTTTCCGCGCTCGCCCGATCACCTGCACCCGACGGCCGAGGGCGACCACTGGATCGCCACCCAGCTGGCCCCGGCGTTGCGCGCCGGGGAAAAGCCCCAGTGAGCGGTCAGGGCAGGTAGTACATCGGGTTGGGCAGTTTCACGGCCTTGTCCTCGTGTCCGTAGGACAGGTCGCTGTACTGGTCGCCCACGTTGAGCACGATGTCGTAGCCCTGCGCCTGGATGTGCGCCCGGGTCAGCGACTTGTACTGGTCGGTGGTGCAGGTCGTGCCGCAGGTCAGGTACGGCGGCGGGGTGGCGCCCGATTCGGTTTTCAGGTACGCCGCCGCGGGTTGCGGGTAGCCCTGACCGGTCAGGTCGGTGAGGGTGGCCGTGCGCTGGTGTTCGGGGCGGCCGGTCAGGAAGATCACCGCGACGCCGTGCGCGGCCGCGTACCGGGCCAGCGCCAGGGTCGGCGCGATGGCCGGGAACTGGTCGTCGTCGATGGCCTGCTCGGCCGAGGCGGCGTTGTAGGCGAACTGGTTGTCCACCTCCCAGCCGTAGGTCACCTCGGAGGTGTCGTCCACGTCCAGCACGATCGCCGGGCGGTGCGCCCCGCCGGCCAGTCGCAGGTTCAGGTAGCGGCGCGCGTCGGCGATGGCGGCCGCGGTCTGCCGGCCCCATTGGCTGTCGGCCGAGGCGTGGTGCTGGCCCTGAGCGTCCACGCTGTCCCCGTAGTACGCCTCGACCTGCTGCTCCACCAACGCCACGTTCGGCGGCTGGCCCGGCTCCTGCACCGGGGCCGGGGTGGTGGCCTGGCTGGCCAGCGCGGTCGCGCCACCGGCCAGCACCGCGGCGACGGCGGCCACCGCCGCGGTCCGTAACACGGTGGCGGTGCGGATACGGCGAAGAGTCATTCCTCGGCTCCCTCTCGGCAGGGCATGAACGGAAAGTGAACAGGAGCCGACAATACGGGGTCAGATCAACGATTCGCGCTGTTTGCCGCCAGTCCGTCGCGGGTGCCGTGCGTCCGGCCTCAGGCGCCGGCCCGGCGCGCCCGGCGTTTGCTCAGTGCCCGGCCAAGCACGCTGCCCCCGGCCAGCGCCGCCCCGGCGCCCAGCACCAGATCGCCGCGCACCGAATCCGACAACCCGGGCGCCAGCAGCAACAGGAACGCGCACGCCTGGCTGCACAGGAAACCCGCGAACAGCGGCAGAAAACGCGCGGTGCGCAACAGGGACGAGAACACGGCGCGGATGTGACCGCGCAGATAGGCCGACAGCGGGCGCAGCCGGGTGCCCAGCAACACCAGCCAGGCCAGCAGAATCAGCACCACCGCGCCGACCCGCACCGCCCAGTGCGGCGCGACCGGCACGACGGCTGGCGCGGCCGCGGCGACCGGGGCGCTCCCCGGCACGGTGGTGGTCCCGGTCGGGCCGACCAGGATGGTCGGGATGGACACCGCCGGATCGACCGGATCGCCCGGGGTGATGGCGAAGGCGACCAGCGCGGCGAACACCACCGAGCTCAGCGCCAGCACATAGCCGTACTTGAGCAGCGAGTTGACCACCGCGACAGCGATGTTGCGATGGAACATCACTTCCTGCGGCCGGGCCTGGGCGGCCGAGCGGAAGCCGCGGATCGCCTCGGCGAAATGCCCGCGCCGCAAGGCCAGCGCGGACAGGTTGGACCGGGCGTGAGCGTGCGCGGGGTCGATGGACAGCGCGTGCCGGTAGCACGCCTCGGCTCGCACCGGCTGGTTGTCGTCGGCATACGCCAGGCCCTGCAACACGTGCGGGTCGGCCACGGTCGGCGCCAGCTCCACCGCGCGGGTGGCCGCGGCCAGCACCTCGCCGCCGCGACCGGGCCGGGAGCGCAGCATCATGCCCAGCGTGTAGTGGCTGGCCCAGGAGTGCGGGGCCAGCCGGACGTACTGGTGGGCCGCGGTCACCGCGTCCTCGTGCCGGCCCAGCGCCCGCAGCGCCCAGCTGCGCCGCTGCCAGGCCGCCTGGTAATCCGGATCGGCCAGCAGCGCCTCGTCCGCGGCCCGCAACGCGGCGTCCGGCCGGTCGCACTGCAGGTGAGCCCAGGCCAGCAGGCTCAGCGCGGGAGCGTCCTGTGGATGCTCGGCCAGGAAGCCGGTGAGCACGGCGATCGCGTCGGTCCCCCGCTCGATCTCCAGCAACCCCCTGGCCTGGTCGACCGCCTCCCGGCCAGCGGTCACAGCAGCTTCTCCCGCTTGAGGTACTTGCGCAGGTCGTCGTAGGTGCCGTCCACGTTGCCGAACTCGACCACGTTGCGCGCGGTGTTCAGCCAGGCCCCGATCGACGGCTTGATCTCACCCAGCCCGGCGGCCAGATCGGCCATGCCGATCATCCGGGGCGTGCCGGCGGCCACCGAGTCCAGCAGCGCCAGCTCGGCCGCGGTTTCGCACAGGTGGGCCAGATCGGCGCCGGAGTAGCCGTGCGTGCGCTTGGCCAGCGCCTGCACGTCGATCCCCTCCACCGGCCGGTCGCGCAGGTGGTAGCGCAGGATGGCGGCGCGGGCCGCCTCGTCCGGCGGCAGCACCAGAAGCGTCCGGTCGAACCGGCCGGGCCTGCGCAGCGCCGCGTCCACGTCCCACGGGTGGTTGGTGGCGGCCAGCACGAACACCCCGTCGTTGGCGTCCTGCACCCCGTCCAACTCGGTGAGCAGCTGGTTCACCGCGCCGCGCATGGCACTGTTGCGCAGCTGGCTGCGTTTGTGGCCCAGCGCGTCGATCTCGTCCAGAAACAGCACGCACGGGGCCGACCGGGACGCGGCGGCGAACACCTCGTGCAGGTTGCGTTCCGAGCTGCCGATCCACATGTCCAGCACGTCGTGCAGGCCCACGGCCAGGAACCGGGCGCCCAGTTCGCCGGCCACCGCGCGGGCGATGAAGGTCTTGCCGCAGCCGGGCGGGCCGTAGAGCAGCAGGCCGCCGCGCAGGCTCTTGCCATACAGTTTCCGCAATTCGGGATTGCGCATCGGCGCCAGAAAGGCCGCGTCCAGCCTTTTCTTGACCTCGGTCATGCCGCCGACATCGGCCAGCCGAACCCGGGAATCCTGCACCTCGAAGCCGGCCGTATCCGGGTCGGTGCCTGCGCCGTCGACGAAACGCGGGGCGACAATGTCGGAAAGCTGTTTCTCCGCGTCGTTCCAGTCGAACCCGGCGGGCGCGGGCGCGGCCGGGGTGTCCTGGGCCTGGGCCTGCGCCTGCTCGGGGGGCGCGGGCCGCAGGGCCGAGCCGTCGCCGACCGCCCTGGCCATCAACGCGCGCGCGGACTCCGAGGCCGGTTCCCGTTGCAGCGCCGCAGCCACCTGGGTGACCGCCTCGTCCACCGCGCCCGCGTCCAGCAACAACTCGGCGAGGTGCAGCCGGAGCGGCACGTCCTCGGGGCTGGCTCCGACCGCGGCCCGCAGGCTGTTGATCAAGGGGGAATCAGCGCTCACCAGCGCACTCTACGCCAACCCGGGGTCACGCCGAGGCGACTATGACGATCTGCGGCACCCCGCCCGAAGCACCTCCGGTCGTGGTGTCCACGCCCAATTGGCCGCAGCCGGAATTGCCGTTGACAATTCACAGAAACCGCGCAATCCGCGGCCGCCGACAATAACGCGCAGGTCAGCGGATGCCGGCCCACAGGGCGCGTTCCGGTCCGTCGGCCGTGTCGGTCACCGACCCCCGCGCGCCGATGCGCTGCACGGCCGGGTGGTCGGCGGTGCAGCGCGGCCGGCCGGGGTCGCCGTTGGTCGCGAACGCCACCCACGCGGCGTGCGTCCGTTCGGCCAGTGCGGCCGGGCCGCGGTTGTCACCATGCCTCCAGCCGGGTAGCGATCGGCCACGACCGAGCATGCCGCACCGGCCGCCGGTCGCACGGATCTACTCGGCCCCGGCGAGCGCGGCCACCGTCCGGGACGGGCTCGGGCGGCCGAGCTTCGTGGCCATCCACACGCTGGTCTCCACCAACCGGGTCAACTCCACGTTGTGCTTGACGCCCAGCCCGGTGAGCAGCCACACCAGGTCCTCGGTGGCCAGATTTCCGGTGGCGGACTTGGCATACGGGCAGCCGCCAAGCCCACCGGCCGAAGAGTCCACAGTGGACACTCCGGACCGCAGTGCGGCCATGGTGTTGGCCAGTGCCTGACCGTAGGTGTCGTGGAAGTGCACGGCCAGCGCCTCGACCGGAACCCCGGCGGCGGCGAACGCGGACAGCAGCGCCTGCACCTGGCCCGGGGTGGCCACGCCGATGGTGTCGCCAAGGGACAACTGGCCGCATCCCATCTCCAGCAGCCGACGGCCGGCGGCGACCACCTGGTCGACCGGAACCTCGCCCTCCCATGGGTCGCCGAAGCACATCGACACGTAGCCGCGCACGTCAAGGCCCTCGTCGCGGGCCCGGCGCACCACCGGCTCGAACATGCCGAACTGGCCGTCCAGGGTCTGATTGAGGTTGCGCTGGGCGAAGGTCTCGGTGGCGCTGCCGAACACCGCGATGTCCCGCACCCCCGCGGCCAATGCCCGATCCAGGCCGCGCGCGTTGGGCACCAGCACCGGGTAGCGCACCCCGGGCGCGCGATCCAGCCCGGACAGCAGGTCCTCGGCGTCGGCCAGCTGCGGGACCCACTTGGGGTGCACGAAGCTGGTCGCCTCGATGGTGCGCAGTCCGGCCTGGGCCAGCCGGTGCACGAATTCCAGCTTGACGGCCGTGTCCACCACGGACTTCTCGTTCTGCAGCCCGTCGCGCGCGCCGACCTCGTAGATGGTCACCTCGGCGGGCAGGCCGGACACGGGAACCCGGGACGGCAGTCCCAGCTCGGGCGTGGACACAGGCACCTCCGGTTAGCCGTCGTTAACCTCGGACCGCAGGTTAACGCGCACTAACTACGACTGTCCAGCGCGCCGGCCTGCGGCCACTGTTGGCCTCGGGACCAGGATTCCAGGGTGATCAGGGTCTTGGTCCCGGTGACCTGATTGTGCCTGCGGATCTCGTCGATGGTGGCCTGCAGGTGTGCCATGTCCCGCACCCGCAGCCAGACCAGCGCGTCCGGATCGCCTGCGACGGTGAACACCGCCTGTGCCTCCCGCATCCGGGTCGTGGTCCGCACGATGTCGTTGACCTTGGCGTTGCCGGTGAACCGCAACTCGATGAACGCCTCGATGCCCAGCCCGAGCTTGGCATGGTCGATCCGCACGGTGAACCCGGTGATCACGCCGATCCGGGTGAGCCGGTCGATCCGCCGTTTCACCGCCGCGGTGGACAGGGTGACCCGGCCCGCGATGTCGGACAGCGTGCGCCGGGCGTCCTCGCGCAGCAGGTCCAGGATCTCCAGATCGGTCTCGTCGAGCTGTTCGTCGGCCATGACCGGCAACGCTAACCCGCACGCAAAGAACACGCGCGTTGTCTCGTTTGGGCGAGAAGAAGTTGCGTATCGCGCCCGCGTTCACTCGTCCTTGTTGCGTCCGGCCGACCCGCGCGAGTGTGCTGGGGCACACCTGACCTTCGCGCGGATGGAGCCACCGTGGACGCCTTCACCCTCTCCGACCGGTACCTGCGCGAGGAGGGCACGGTCTACCTGACCGGCGTGCAGGCGCTGGTGCGCGTGCTGTTCGACCGCATCCGGCACGACCGGGCCGCGGGCCGGGACACCGCCGCGTTCGTGTCCGGCTACGAGGGCTCCCCGCTGGCCGGGTTCGATCTGGAGCTGGCCCGCCGGGCCGAGCTGCTCGGCGAGCACGCCGTGGTGCACCGGCCCGGGCTGAACGAGGAACTGGCCGCCACCTCGGTGATGGGCAGCCAGCTGGCGGCCGGACTGGACAGCGCCAAGCACGACGGCGTGTTCGGCGTCTGGTACGGCAAGGCGCCCGGCCTGGACCGGGCCACCGACGCACTGCGGCACGCCAACCTGATCGGCACCCATCCCCGCGGTGGCGCGGTCGCGCTGGTCGGCGACGACCCGCAGGCCAAGTCCTCCACCATTCCCTGCGCCTCCGACCTGGGCCTGGCCGATCTGGCCATGCCGGTGTTCGCCCCGGCCGACAGCCAGGACCTGCTGGACTACGGCCGGCACGCGATCGAGCTGTCCCGGGCGGCCGGGATCTGGTCGGCCATGAAGATCGTGGCCAACGTGGCCGACGCGGCGGGCACCGCCCAGGTTGATCCACAGTGGAGTGTGCCGGAGCTGGGCGGGCAGGCCTACCGGCACGTGCCCAGCGGAAAACTGCTCGGCGCGAACCTGGCCGAGCTGGAGCGCACCCTGTTCCAGGTGCGGATTCCCCTTGCCCTGCAGTACATCCGGGCCAGCGGGATCAACCGGATGCCGGTGCGCCAGGACGGCGACCGGATCGGCATCGTGGCCGGCGGGAAGTCGTTCCTGGACGTCCGGCAGGCGTTGCGCATCCTCGGCCTGGCCGACGAAGACCTGGCCCGGTACGGCATCCGGCTGCTCAACCTCGGCGTGATCCACCCGGTCGAACCGGGCATCGTGCGCGAATTCGCCGACGGGCTCACGGAAATCCTGGTGGTCGAGGAGAAGCGCGCGTTCGTGGAGAGCTCGGTCAAGGAGATCCTCTACGGCACCGCCAACGCGCCCGCCGTGCACGGCAAGACCGACCCCGACGGCCGCACCCTGTTCACCGAACTGGGCGAACTGGATCCGGACCGGATCGCCAACGGCCTGGCTCGCCGGTTGTCCGCGCACGGCGAGATCGAGCCGGTGCGGGCCTGGCAGCAGCGGCGCCGACGGGAACGGATTCCGGTGCCGTTGCTGGCCCGCACCCCGTACTTCTGTTCCGGGTGCCCGCACAACAGCTCCACCCAGGTGCCGGCGGGCACCCTGGTCGGCGGCGGGATCGGCTGCCACGCCATGGCGTTGTTCATGCCCGAGGAGCGGGTCGGCGAGATCGTCGGACTGACCCAGATGGGCGGGGAGGGCGCGCAGTGGCTGGGCATGGCCCCGTTCGTGGGGGCCGACCACCTGGTGCAGAACCTGGGCGATGGCACCTTCCTGCACTCCGGCAGCCTCGCGGTGCGGGCCGCGGTCGCCTCCGGGGTCAACATCACCTACAAGCTGCTGCACAACTCGGCGGTGGCGATGACCGGCGGCCAGGACGCCGTCGGCGCCCAGCCGGTGGAGCGGCTGGCCGAGCTGCTGCTGGTGGAGGGCGCGGCCAAGGTGATCATCACCAGTGACGCGCCGGAGAAACTGCGCCGCCGGGCGCCGCACGGGGTGCAGGTCCGGCATCGCGACGAACTGCTGCGCAGCCAGGAGGAACTGGCCAAGATCCCCGGGGTCACCGTGCTCATCCACGACCAGGAGTGCGCCGCGGAGAAACGCCGCAAGCGCCGCCGGGGCAAGGCCGCCGCGCCGAGCACCCGGGTGGTGATCAACGAGCGGATCTGCGAGGGCTGCGGGGACTGCGGCGCCAAGTCCAACTGCCTGTCCGTGCAGCCGGTGGCCACCGAGTTCGGCCGCAAGACCGCGATCCACCAGTCCTCCTGCAACCTGGACTACTCCTGCCTGGCCGGGGACTGCCCGTCCTTCCTCACCGTCACCCCCGGCCGGCGCGCGGCGCGCGCGAAGCTGGGCGAGCTGAGCGCGGACGCGATCGCGGCGCCGAGCTGGCGCACCGACCCGGCCGACTTCACCGTGCGGATCACCGGGGTCGGCGGCACCGGGGTGGTCACCGTGGCGCAGGTGCTGGCCACCGCCGCGGTGATCGCGGGCAAGCAGGTGCGCACGCTGGACCAGACCGGGCTGGCCCAGAAGGGCGGCGCGGTGGTCTCGGACGTGAAGGTCTCCGACGCGGCCATCGAGCGGGCGGCCAAGGTGGCCAACGGCGAGTGCGACCTGTACCTGGCCTGCGACGCCCTGGTCGGCGCCGACCCGACGCACCTGGCCGCGGCCGATCCGCAGCGCACCACCGCCGTCGTGTCCACCACCGAGGTGCCCACCGGCGCGATGATCACCGACACCGCGGTCACCTACCCGGCGCCGGAGCGGGTACGGGCCGCGCTGGCCGACGAGGTGGCCCGCAGCGTGTCGCTGGACGCCCGCGGCCTGGCCGAGGACCTGTTCGACGACGACCAGTTCGCCAACATCCTGCAGCTGGGCGCGGCCTTCCAGACCGGCGCCATCCCGCTGCCGGCCGAGGCGGTGGAGCGGGCCATCGAGCTCAACGGCGCCGCGGTCGCGGCCAACCTGCAGGCGTTCCGGCGTGGCCGCCAGCTGGTCGCCGATCCGGACGCGCTGCACGCCGAACTCGCCCCGGCTCCCGTGCCCGCCCCGGTGCCCACGCCCGAGGCGAGTGCGGTGCGGGCGCTGGTCGCCGCGCCGGAGGGGTCGGAACTGGCCCGGCTGCTCGACATCCGGGTGCCCGACCTGGTCGGCTACCAGCACGCCGGTTACGCCCGCCAGTACGCGGAATTCGTGGAAGAGGTGCGCGGTGCGGCCGAACCGGCGGTGACCGAGGCGGTGGCCCGCAACCTGTACAAGCTGATGGCCTACAAGGACGAGTACGAGGTGGCCCGGCTGGCCCTGGATCCGGCGGTGCAGCGCGATCTGGAGGAGCGGTTCGGGGCCGGGGCGCGGTACGCCCACCGGTTGCACCCGCCGGTGCTGCGTGCGCTGGGCATGCGTCGCAAGATCAGCCTCGGATCGTGGTTCCGGCCCGCGTTCGCCGTGCTGCGCGGCCTGCGGAAGCTGCGCGGCACCGCGCTGGACCCGTTCGCCCGCACCGAGGTCCGCCGCACCGAACGGGCGCTGATCGGCGAGTACACCGCAGCGGTGCGCCGGGCGCTGGCCGCCTCGCAGGCCGACCCCGCGCTGGTCGCCGAACTGGCCGAGCTGCCCGATCTGGTGCGCGGCTACGAGGAGATCAAACTGAACAACGTGGTTGCCTACCGGCGCAGGCTGGCCGAACTGCTCAGCGAGCTGGAGTCCTCGGCCCGGACGGCGACCAGCGCCTGACCGGCCCAGGCGGCCCGCGCCCGACCGGACCAACTTGCCCCGACGGACCAGAGATCGCGGCCACGTCCAGATCGTTGATGTTTGAAAAAGGTTTACGTCGAGCAATTAATGGGCCGACAGGCGTTCTCTGGTCAGCCGACCTCGGGGAGTACAGGCACATGACGGACATGGTGGACGGGGCGGTCGACGCGGATACCGTGTTCGACCGGGGACTGCGGGGCTACGTGGCGGCGGCCGGTGCGCTGCTCGGCGTCGGCCTCGAGTCCTGCACAATCGACGCGGGCGCCCCCGCGTCGGTCTACCTCGCCCTGGACGGTCAGCTCTCCGCGTTCCCGGACCGGGACGTGGCGCTGCTGTGGGACGAACGGCAGGGCTGGTCGCTCGCCATCGAGACGTACTCGGGCGAGGACCTGATCGTGCTGACCTATCTGGGGGACGAACTGCTGCCCAGCCCGGAACAGGTGGCCCGGTTCGCCCGCTCGGTGGTCGCCGGGGAGCACATCCTGGGCGAGCCCACTCCCCCGGAGCACGCCGCCGTGGCGCGCACCGAACTGGCCAGCCGGGTGGCGGGCTACCTGCCCACCCGCTGGTAGGCGGGTTCGACTGGCGAACTCGCCGGCCTCCGCGCCGGCCGGGCAAGGAGGGATGTTGGACACCACGGACCGGATCGGCCCGGTGGCGCGGGCCCTGGTCGAGGCCAGACCGGACTCGATCCACCTGGTCGCGCGCGATCACCTGCTGCTGGACTTCGGCGCACTGGACAGCGAGCTGTTCCTGGCCGACTACCGGCAGGCCACGCTGTGCCGCACCGTGCATCCCACGCTGCCCGCGGTGCGGGTGGACGGGGACGCGGCCGGGCAGGCCTTCCTCACCGAGGACGTGGTGATCACCGGGCAGAGCGGCGGGGTGCGGGTGTGCGCGCCGGTGGCGGTGCGCGGGGCCTGTCTCGGGGTGCTCAGCGCGGTCTGGCCGGAGCGCCCGGATCTGCTCCTCCAGCAGGATTTCCGGACGCTGGCCACGGTGCTCGCACACGCCCTTGTCGTGGCCGAGCAGGCCACCGACCACTACCGCCGGGTGCGCACCCGGCGGCCGATGACGCTGGCCGCGGAGATCCAGTGGAACCTGCTGCCCGGCCGGGGCCTTGGCGGGGACCGGTTCCAGCTGGCCGGTCAACTGGAACCGGCCTATGCCATCCGCGGCGACACCTTCGACTGGTCGGCCGACGAGGACCACCTCAACCTGACCGTGTGCAACGGGATGGGCGAGGGCGTGGCCTCGGCCATGCTGACCAGCCTGGCCGTCAACGCGCTGCGCAACGGCAGGCGGGCCGAGCTGTCGCTGACCGAGCAGGCCGTGCTGGCCAACGAGATGGTCTGGTCGCAGTACGCGGGCCGCAGCTACGTGTCCACCGTGTTGGTACGGGTGGAGCTGGCCACCGGTCTGGTGCACCTGGTGGACGCGGGCTCCCCGCACCTGTTCCGGCTGCGCGGCGGCGAGCACCAGCGGCTGGAGTTCATGCCGGAACTGTCGCTGGGCATGTTCGACGGTTCGCAGTACCAGGAACAAGTTTTCCAGCTGGAGCGCGGCGATCGGCTGCTGCTGTTGTCCGACGGGGTGGTGGACGCGACGCTGGAGGGGCGCAGCTACGGTGGCAATGCACTGGATCGGGCCATCCGGGCCGGCCGGCTGTTGTCCCCGGCGGGGGCGGTGCGGCTGCTGCTCTCCGACCTGATGACCTTCCACGGCAGCCAGGATCTGGCCGACGACGCGGTCGCGGTCTGCCTGAACTGGAGTGGCAAGGACGACGGTTGAGCGGACAGCTCACCCCGCGGCTGACGCGGCGCGCCCGAACCGGCCCGCACCGGCTGCCCCGACCGACCCGGTCTGCCGACGAGGGTCGGAATGTCCTATGTTTGCCGCAAGACAAAGAATCACCGCCAGGTGGTGGCATCCGTGACGCGCGGGGCCATCGGCCGCGCCGCAAGGCTTGGGAGCGATGACCGAAAGCACCGGCGACACCGTCGCCACCATAAGCGAGTTCCTGGACCGGCACCGCGACGAGATCGTCGCGGACTGGTCGGCCGCCACGTTCTTCCGCGCCGCGGGCAGCACGGCCGAGGACACCGCCGCCGACGCCGCCGAGGTGCTCGGCGGGGTGCGCCGGGCCATCGAGCACGGCGAGCAGGACGACCCCACCGCGGAGAGCTTCGCCGCGCTGCGCGGGTTGCTGTCCGCCTTCACCGTGCCCAGCCAGGACCAGTACTTCGTGTCCCAGGCCGCGGTGCGGATGAGCCGGCTGAAGGAGCCGGTGCTGCGGCTGTGGCAGGCCGAGCACAGCGGCGACACCGGCCTGCTGGTCGAGGGCGTGGTGCTGTTGTCCACCGCGGTCAGCACGCTGCGGCTGGTGCTGCTGGACGTGGCGCTGCGCTCGGTGCTGGACACCATCACCAGCCAGCGTGAGCAGCTCACCGAGCTGTCCACCCCGGTGATCAAACTGTGGGACGGCGTCCTGGCCATCCCACTGATCGGCACCCTGGACAGCATGCGCAGCCAGGTCGCGACCGAGAGCCTGTTGCAGGCCATCCTGGACCAGCAGGCCAAGGTCGCCATCCTGGACATCACCGGGGTGCCCACGGTGGACACCATGGTGGCCCAGCACCTGCTCAAGACGGCCATGGCCGCCCGGCTGATGGGCGCGGACTGCGTGATCAGCGGCATCCGCCCGCAGATCGCGCACACCATGGTGCAACTGGGCATCGACCTGGGCGAGGTGGCCACCCGCGCCCGGCTGGCCGACGCCCTGGCCTACGCGCTGGGCCGGGTTGGCCTGGCCGTGGCCGCCCCGTCTGACGCCGCCCCGGCGGCCCCGCCGAGCCGATGAGCGAGGTACCCGTCGTCGACCTCGGCGGCGTGCTGCTGGTGAGCATCCAGGAAGAGCTGCTGGACGCTTCGGTGGCCACCCTGCAGCAGGACCTCGCCCAGCGGGTGATCGACACCGGCGCGCGCGGCATCCTGATCGACATCTCGGTGGTCGACGTGGTCGACTCGTTCCTGGCCAGGGCCCTGCACGAGATCGCCGCGATCACCTCGCTGCTGGCCGCGCGCACCGTGGTGGTGGGCATGCGGCCCGCGGTGGCCATCACCCTGGTCGAGCTGGGGCTGACCCTGCCCGGGCTGGGCACCGCGCTGTCCGTCGGCGACGGCCTGCGCCTGCTCGGCGACACCGGCCCGGGCGGCCCGGCGACTGCGGAGCTTCCGTGACCGACCTGCTGTCCAACGTCACGGTGGCCATCGCCGAGGAGATCGACATCGTCCACGTGCGGCAGTCGGCCCGGCAGGCGGCGGTGGCGGCCGGCCTGAGCCTGGTGCAACAGACCAAGCTGGTCACCGCGGCCAGTGAGCTGGCCCGCAACGCGCTGATCCACGGCAACGGCGGCCAGGCCGAGATCACCGTCGAGCACACCCCGCCCACCACCACGGTCGCGCTGACCTTCACCGACTCCGGCCCCGGCATCGCCGACATCGACCAGGCCCTGTCCGACGGGTTCACCACCGGCAACGGCCTCGGGCTCGGCCTCGGCGGCGCGCGGCGGCTGGCCGACCGGTTCGACATCCACTCCGTGCCCGGCCAGGGCACCACCGTCCGGATCGGGTTCACCGTGCGGCGGAAGCCGGGGTCATGAGCCGGCCGGATCTGATCGTCGCCGAACCCAGCCACGTCGGCCACGCGCGGCTGGTCGCCACCGCGGCCGCCGAGCGGGCCGGGCTGGACGCCGACCGGATCCCGAAGGTCGCGCTGGCCACCACCGAGCTGGCCACCAACCTGCTCAAGCACGCCGGCCAGGGGGTGCTGACCATGCACACCGAACCGGGCCGGCTGGACGTGCTGTCGCTGGACACCGGGCCGGGCATCCACCAGGTCGGCCAGAGCATGCGCGATGGCTACTCCACCACCGGCACCATGGGCGGCGGGCTGGGCGCGGTGCGCCGCGCGGCCGACGTGTTCGACCTGTTCTCGCTGCCCGGCGCGGGCACCGCGGTACTGGCCCGCTGGCAGGACGACCGGGCCCGCTCGGCCAAGGCCCGGATCGGCGCGGCCATGCGCACCGCGCCGGGCGAGGTGCGCTGCGGCGACCTGTGGGCGGCCTGGGAGGACAAGGACCTGGTCACCGTGTCGGTCAGCGACGGGCTGGGCCACGGCGAGCGGGCCGAGCAGGCCAGCCAGACCGCGATGCGGTCCATCGCGCCGCAGCACACCCGCGGGCCCGCCGACATCCTGGAGTCCATCCAGCAGGCCATGTCCGCCACCCGGGGCGCGACCGTGGCCATCACCCAGATCGCCCCGGAACGCGGCCGGCTGTGGTTCTGCGGAGTGGGCAACATCGCCGGCCGGATCTACACCGGTGCGGCCGCGCGGCCGCACCGGCTGGTGTCCCGGCCGGGCATCGTCGGCGCGGGCAACACCGTGGGCACCGCCCAGTTCGCCGGGGCGTGGACGGCCGAGAGCTGGCTGCTGCTGTACTCCGACGGGGTGTCCGACCGGTGGGATCTGAACGAGTGGCCGGGGTTGCTTCGGCACGATCCGGCTACGGTCGCGGCCTGGATACTGGCGCAGCGGGGCCGGGGTCGGGACGATTCCTGTGTGCTTGTGGTGACCGGAGGTGACGGCCGGTGAGTAGCGCCAAATACGACACCGACCGCGATCTCGTCGCCCAGCTGCGGGCGACCGTGGAGCAGCAGCAGCGTGAGCTGCGCATGCACCAGTCCGAACTGGAGCAGACCAACGCGGGCCTGCTCGCGCTGCACGCCGAGGTGGAGCGGCAGCGGCAGCGCACCGCGTTCCTGGACGAGGTGAGCCGGACGGTGTCGGCCTCGCTGGACGGGCGGGCGGTGATCGCCGCGCTGGTCGGCGTGCTGGAGCGGGGTGGCACCGCGGACTCGGCCTCGGTGTGGACCAAGGGCGACGACGACCAGGTGCTGCGCGAGCCGCCCGGCCCGGCCGGCGAGCCGGACGATGCGGTGACCCAGGTGCTGACCGGTCACCCGGCGGTCGTGCGCCCGCGCCGGCTGGTGGTGCCGCTGGCGGTCGGCCCGAACCTGGTCGGCGTGCTGGACCTGCGCCGCACCGACGCCGACTTCACCCCGGACGAGCTGTCCTTCGTCGCCGAGGTGGCCGCCCGGGCGGCGGTTGGCCTGCACAACGCCGGGGAGTACCAGCGGGAGCGGGAACTGGCCTCCCGGTTGCAGCGGGCCATGCTGCCCACTCTCTCCTCGCCGCAGGGGCTGGAACTGTGGCCGCGCTACCGCCCGGCGACCCGCGGCTACAACGTGGGCGGCGACTGGTACGACGGGTTCAACCGGGCCGACGGCACCATGGTGCTCACCGTCGGGGACGTGACCGGGCACGGCATGGACGCCGCGGTGATCATGGGGCGGCTGCAGCACGTGCTGCGGGCCTACGCCATGGAGGGCCACGGCCCGGCGGCCACCCTGCGGCTGGCACACGACCTGCTGCGCGGCTGGCGCAGTTCGCTTCTGGCCAGCGCGGTGGTGGTGGAGCTGGACCTGGCCACCGGCCGGTTGCGCTGGGCCAGCGCCGGGCACCTGCCGGTGCTGGTGGCCGCCCCGGCGGGCGGCATCCGTTATCTGGAGCGGCCGAACGCGCCGTTGCTCGGCGTGCCGTTCGGGGTGGACACCGCGGAGTACGAGGTGTGCATCGAGCCGGGCAGCAGCCTGCTGCTGTACACCGACGGGCTGGTGGAGCGGCGCACCGAGGCGATCGACACCGGCCTGGCCCGGCTGGCCGAGGTGTTCGGTTCGGCCGTGCACCTGCCCACTCCCCAGGCCGGCGACCACGTGCTCACCGAGATGCTGCGCGCCACCGAACAGGACGACGACGTGTGCCTGCTGCTGTGCCGGTGGAACGGCCCGGAGGCCACGGTCTAGGCGTTGCCGACGCTGGCCAGGGTTTCGGCCAGTACCAGCGGGTTGAGGTAGTCGCGGTAGGACACGACCAGGCCGTCCCGGACCCGGATGACGGCGATGATGGTCTGGTGCAAGGGCGCGCCGGTGGGGATCACAGTGCCGTGCGCGTCGTACTCGACGATCACCACCTCCGGGTCGGTGCTCTCGTGGATCACGATGTTGCGGTACTCCTCGAATCTGACCAGGCCCGCGGCTTGGGCGGTCAGGAACTCGCGGATCTGTCCGCGGCCGTCCAGCCGGCCCGGGATGCCGGCCGGCCGGTAGGGCCACTCGATCCAGGCGTCCTCGGCGAGCAGGCTGACGAAGGTCTCGGTGTCCATCTCCCGGCCCGCGCGCAGGACCTGCTCGACGACCTCTCGTGAGGTGGCGGTCATAACCACTCCCCTTTCATTGAACAACCGTTCATTGAACGAGCGTATAGCGAAAGGGAGAGCCGGTCAACGGCCATAGAATGCTCGGGTGACCGAATCGACCGGCCGTCCCACCCGGGCGGAGCAGCGCCGCCAGAGCGAGGAGCGAATCCTCGCCGCGGCCCGCCGGAGCTTCGCCGAGCTCGGCTACGACCGGACCACGATCCGGGCCGTGGCCTCGGCCGCCGGGGTCGAAGCCGGCCTGGTCATGCACTACTTCGGCAGCAAGGACCTGCTCTTCGCCCGGGCCGCCGAGGCGCTCGCTGACGAGTTGCCCGGGGGCACCTCGGACGAGGTGGCCGAGGCGTTGCTCACCTCGCTGGGCCGGCGCCTGACCGACGAGCCGACGGCCTCCCTCGCGGTACTGCGCTCGATGCTCACCAACGCCGATGCCGCCGATCGCTACCGGGCGGCCGGAGAACCTCAGCTCAACCAGCTCACCGAGGCGATCCCGACACCGGACTCCGACCTGCGCGCGAGCCTGCTCAGCGCGATCGTGCACGGCGTGATCGCCGAGCGGTACCTGCTGCGCCTCACCCACCTCGCGGACGCCGCCCCCGAGCAGATCATCGACCTGCTGCGGCCGTGCTTCCAGAGCCTGGCCACACCCCCGCCCGCCGGCCCGGACACCGCCCAGCCTTGCGACTAGCCCGCGGGCTGCTCGTCCCCGCCTTCGGCGATGTCGGTCCGCTGGGCGGCTTCCGGCCGCCGGGCCGCGTCGGTCCGCTCGGCCGCGCTCAACGGACGGATGCGCAGCGCCCGGGTGAACTCACGCAGTCCGGCCAGCAGCGCCTGCCGGCTGGCCGGGCTCATCCGGGACAGCACGTCGGACAGCAGATCGGTGCGGGTGGCGTGCAGCTGGGTGACCAGCTGCCGCCCGTCGGCGGTCAGCCGGATGGTGATGGCCCGCCGGTTCACGTCGTTGGCCCGGCGGGTGACCAGCCCGCCCGCCTCCAGCCGGTCGCACAGCCGGCTGACCGAACTGGGCAGCGAACCCAGCGCCTCGCCCAGTCCGCCAAGGCTCATCGAGTCCTGCTTCTCCAACGCCAGCAACGCCCGCAGCTGCGGGGAGGACACCGGCCCGGGCAGCCGGTCCGCGCCCGAGGACCAGGCGGCGACCAACGCGTCGGCGGCCTGTTCGAGTTCCGCGAGCGCGGGTTGGGGGGATGGGTGTTCGCTCATGTCCGCCTTGGGGTCGCTGTCCGAGCCGGTGCGGGGCGCGGACCCCAGCGTATCTGCCGCGACAACCAGACGAAGTCCAGCTGTCAGGCGGTTCTTACCGACGACGCTCGGCCCTTCCGGGTGGCGTGGGCGAACGAGCGCAGTCCCTCCAGCAACAGGCCGCGCGCTTCGGGCGACATCCGGGACAGCACCTCGGCCAGATCCCGGCGCCGCCGCTGCCGCAGCCGGTCCAGCACGCTGCGGCCGTCGGTGGTCAGCCGCAGCAGCACCTCGCGCCGGTCGGCGGCGCTGACCGACCGGGACAGCAGCCCGGCCGCCTGCAGCCGATCGCAGATCCGGCTGGCCGACGAGGCGATCACGTCGATCTGCTCGGCCAGCCGGCCCAGGGTCATCGGTTCCTCGTCCTCCACGGCCAGCATCACCCGCAGCTGCTGCGGGGACACCGCGGGACGGACCGTGCCGGGCCCGGCGTTCCACAGGCCGGCCAACGGTTCCGCGGCCGCGTCCAGGGCCGCGGCGGTGGCCCGCACGGCCTGGTTCTGCTCCTCCGCGTGCATCGTCCCTCGCACCCCCTGATCGGCCTGCCCCCCGGCAACCTACTCCGCCGGGTCCGCCTCGCCGGGCGGTTCGTCCGGCAGCGCGAACTCGGCCCACACCCATTTGCCGTCACCGTCGGCGTGGTGGCCCCACGACGTGCTCAGCGCCTCCACGATCAGCAGGCCGCGGCCCCGCACCGCCTGCTCGTCCACGGTCCGGCGCACCGGCGCGGACGCTTCCCCGTCGCGCACCCGCAGCAGCAGCCGCGCGCCCGCGAGATCCAGTTCCAGGTCGATCTGCCCGACCCCATGCTCGACCGCGTTGCTGACCAGTTCGGACACCGCGATCTCCACATTGGACACCGTGGCCTCGGGCACCGACCAGGAGCGCAGCGCGCCGGTCACCAGTGAACGGGCCTGGCTGGGCGCCCTCGGCGTGGTGTCCAGCCGGGCGATGCGCTGCTGAGCGGCCCGCCCGGACATCTCCTCGAGGGCCAGCGCCGATCCTGGAGCGTCGCCGGGCCGCGTTGGTTCGCCGCGAGATCCAGGCTCCTCCGCAGCCTGGTCGGCGACGGGCTCGCCGGGCCGGGGCGGCCCGTCGTCACCCATCACCGACTGGGCCGGGCCGCTGGTCACGACTTCTCCAGTCGCCTGTCGGGCGTCTGACTGTCCCCGCCGCCGTTTCCCGCCACGCCGAACAGTTCGGCCAGGCCGGCGATCTCGATCAGCCGGTGCACCCGATCGGACGGGTTCTGCAGCGTCAGGGTGCGGTTGCTCTCGGTGGCCCGGCCCAGGGCCGCGATCAGCACGCGCAACCCGGCGGAGTCCATGAACTCGACCGCCGACATGTCCACCCGCACCTCGCGGGTGTCCGACTGCTCCAGCACCTCGCCCAGCGATTGTTCCAGTTGCGGAGCCGTGGCCAGGTCCACCTCGCCGGCGACCGACACCACGATCGTTCCGGCGCCCTCAACATGGATGTCCACTGTTCGTCCTTCCTCACACCGGTTCCCCGCGACCGTCAGCCGGCGGTCCCGTCCGCACCGAGCGCGGTGCGCATCTGTTCCAGGGTTTTGGCCAGCAGCCGGGACACGTGCATCTGGGACACCCCGACCCGGCGGGCGATGTCGGCCTGCGACATGCCGCGGAAGAACCGCAGCACGATGATCTTGCGTTCCCGTTCCGGCAGGTCCTTGAGCACTCCGGAGAGCATCCGGCGGTTGTCCACCTCGTCCAAGCGCTGGTCGATGTAGCCGAAGCGGTCGCCCGCGGGCTCGGCCAGCCGGGCGTCCAGCGAGGTGCCCTGCCGCGCCGCGCCGACCACCAGCATCTCGTACACCTGTTCCTTGCTCAGGCCCAGGTGTTCGGCCAGTTCGCTGGGTTTGGGCGCGCGGCCCAGCTTCTGGCTCAGCTCGTTGCGCCCGGCCACCACCGTGGCGTGCAGTTCCTTCAGCGGGCGCGGCACCCGCACCGCCCACGCGGTGTCCCGCAGGTGCCTGCGGAGTTCGCCCATGATGGTGGGCACCGCGAAGGAGTAGAAGTGCCCGCGCTCCACGTCGTAGCGGTCCACCGCCTTGATCAGTCCGATCGTGGCGACCTGGACCAGGTCCTCCAGCGCTTCGCCGGACCAGGCGAACTTGCGCGCGATGTTCTGGGCCAGTGGCAGGTGCTCGGCGACCAGTTGCTCTCGGACGCCAGCACGTTTCGGGTCGTCCGGAGCTAATTCGACCAACTGGCGGAACCGGTCGACCTCCTGCGGGTCGGCGTCCACGAGGGCCTCACTCACCTCGATCCGTCCCGCTGTGCCCGGCCAACAGCTCCAGCGACACCCGGTATCCGGTTTCGGCGGTGGTGAGTTGTTCCTGCGCGGAGTCGGCCAGCGCCCGGATGATCTGCCAGCCCAGCGGGTCGGCCGACGGCGGCGTCGGCTGGTCGGCTTCGACCAGCAGATGCATCCACAGGCCCTCCGCGCCCGGCTCCAGCCGGCAGATGAGCATCGAGTCGGGGCGGCTCAGCCGCACCAGCAACGAGCAGGCCTCGTCGACCAGGACCCGCAGGTCCTCCAGTACATCGAGGTCGAAATCCATTCGCATGGCCACATCGACCGCGAACGACCGGAGCAGACCGACCTGCTCGGCGTCCGCGCTGGTGCGAATTTCCACGTCCCGCACCCGTTGCGGACGACTCGTCTGGAGCTCAGACACGCACACCCTCCTGCCCTCGGTACACCGCGAACCGTACCGCGCCCCCGGGTGGTGGGACACGGCACGGATGCCCGCCGCGACCTGCGGATGGGCAGCCGGTCACCCGGGTGGACGAACACATCCACGCACAGATACCACCGGGGCCGGGCGGCCAAACCAACGCCTGCCCGAGACCTCAGTGGAGGGTCGGCTGTCCGGGGCCGTCCGGAGGTCGCGGCCGGGGCTGGCGCCCGCGTGGCGTGGGCCGGAACGGTCGGCTCACGCGAGTGACCTGCGCGAATCCCGGAGGCCATTCCGGTGCCCATTCCCTGCTTTTCGACACCAGATGACCGGAGGCAGTCGCGTGACCACGGATCACGCTGTCGATTCTGGCGATGCCAGCTCCGAAAACCGACCCGAATGGCCGGAAAAGAGCTTCCTCAGGCAACTTTTCCGGCCGGTGTTCGAAATCCCCTACCCGTCGCGCGAAAACCGGGATTCAGATGTTGCGCCGGTACTGGCCGCCCACCTCGAACAGCGCCTCGGTGATCTGGCCCAGGGTGCACACCCGGGCCGCGTCCATCAGCACCGCGAACACGTTCTCCCCGCCGGTCGCGGCCGCCTTCAGCCGGGACAGCGCCGCTTCGGAGTCGCCGCGGTGGTTCTGGGCGAAGGCGCGGGTGCGGTCGACCTGCGAGCGCTTCTCCTCCTCGGTGGCCCGGGCCAGTTCGACCTCGGTCACCTCGTCGGCCTCGCCCTCGGGCGGCAGGAAGGTGTTCACCCCGACCAGCGGCAACGAGCCGTCGTGCTTGCGGTGCTCGTAGAGCATGGACTCGTCCTGGATGCGGCCGCGCTGGTAGCCGGTCTCCATCGCGCCAAGCACCCCGCCGCGCTCGGAGATCCGCTCGAACTCGGCCAGCACCGCCTCCTCGACCAGGTCGGTCAGCTCGTCGATGACGAACGAACCCTGCAACGGGTTCTCGTTCATCGACAGGCCCCACTCCTTGTTGATGATCAGCTGGATGGCCATGGCCCGGCGCACCGAGGACTCGGTCGGCGTGGTGATCGCCTCGTCGTAGGCATTGGTGTGCAAGGAATTGCAGTTGTCGTAGAGCGCGCACAGCGCCTGCAGGGTGGTACGGATGTCGTTGAAGTTCATCTCCTGCGCGTGCAGCGACCGGCCGGAGGTCTGCACGTGGTATTTGAACTTCTGGCCGCGCTCGTTGGCGCCGTAGCGCTCGCGCATGGCGACCGCCCAGATCCGCCGGGCCACCCGGCCGATCACCGAGTACTCGGCGTCCATCCCGTTGGAGAAGAAGAACGACAGGTTCGGCGCGAAGTCGTCGATGTCCATGCCGCGGGCCAGATAGGACTCCACATAGGTCAGTCCGTTGGCCAGGGTGAAGGCCAGCTGGCTGATCGGGTTCGCCCCGGCCTCGGCGATGTGGTAGCCGGAGATGGACACCGAGTAGAAGTTGCGCACCTTGTTGGCGATGAACCATTCCTGGATGTCGGCCATCATGCGCAGGCTGAACTCGGTGGAGAAGATGCAGGTGTTCTGGCCCTGATCCTCCTTGAGGATGTCGGCCTGCACGGTGCCGCGCACGGTGGCCAGCGCGGTCGCGGCGAGCTCGGTCCGCTCCACATCGGACGGTTCGCGGTCGTGCTCGGCCCGGAAGCGCTCGACGTTCTGGTCGATCGCGGTGTTCAGGAAGAAGGCCAGGATGGTCGGCGCCGGGCCGTTGATGGTCATGGACACCGAGGTGGTCGGCGAGGTCAGGTCGAACCCGGAGTACAGCGCCCGCATGTCGTCCAGCGAGGCGATGGACACCCCGGAGGTGCCGATCTTGCCGTACACGTCGGGCGGGGTGTCCGGGTCGCGCCCGTAGAGGGTCACCGAGTCGAACGCGGTGGACAGCCGGGTGGCCTCGGATCCTTCGGACAGGTACTTGAACCGGCGGTTGGTGCGGAACGCGTCGCCCTCCCCGGCGAACATCCGGGCCGGGTCCTCACCCTCCCGTTTGAACGGGAAAACCCCTGCCGTGTAGGGGAAGTATCCGGGCAGGTTCTCCTTGCGCAGGAACCGCACCAGGCTGCCGTCCTCGTCGTAGGAGGGCAGCGCGACCCGGCGGATCTTGTTGCCGGACAAGGTTTCCCGGGTCAGCTGGGTGCGCAGTTCCTTGTCCCGCACGTGAACCACCAGCTCGTCGCCGGAGTAGTCCTCGACCAGCCTGGGCCAGCCGGCCAGCAGTCCGGTGGTGGTCGGGTCGACCGCGTGCTCGGCCTTGGCCAGCAGTTCGTCCAGCGCGGTGACCTCGGCGCCGGCCTCGGTCAGTTCGGCCCGGGCGGCGCGCAGGTGGGCCGCCCGGCGCACCGCGGCGACCTGGTCCTCGGTGTCGCGGTGGTAGTCCCGCACGGTCTGTGCGATCTCGGCCAGGTAGCGGACCCGCTGGGCGGGCACCACGGTGGCCGCCGAGGTGGACACCTTGCCCTCGACCTCGGCCAGCGCCCCGTCGCCCACCGGCAGCCCGCGCTCGGCCAGTTCGCCGCGCAGGTGCTGGTACAGGGCGGTGACGCCGTCGTCGTTGAAGGTGGCCGCGCTGGTGCCGAACACCGGCATGTCCTGCCAGGTCCGGCCGAACGCCTCCCGGTTGCGCACCAGCTGCCGGGCCACGTCGCGGCGCGCGTCCTCGGCGCCGCGCCGCTCGAACTTGTTGATGGCCACCGCGTCGGCGAAGTCGAGCATGTCGATCTTCTCCAGCTGCGAGGCCGCGCCGAACTCCGGCGTCATCACGTACAGCGAGACGTCCACGTAGGGCACGATCGCCGCGTCGCCCTGCCCGATGCCCGGCGTCTCCACGATCACCAGGTCGAAACCGGCGGCCCGGCAGGCCTTGATCGACTCGGCCAGCCCGTCGGGCACCTCGGCCCCGGGCCGCCGGGTGGCCAGTGAGCGGAAGAACACCCGATCTCCGGTCAGGCAGTTCATCCGGATCCGGTCGCCCAGCAGTGCCCCGCCGCCGCGCCGCCGGCTCGGGTCGATGGCCAGCACCGCGACTCGCAGCTTGTCCTGCTGGTCCAGGCGGATCCGGCGGACCAGCTCGTCGGTCAGCGAGGACTTGCCCGCACCGCCGGTGCCGGTGATGCCCAGCACCGGGACTTCCCGGCCCTCAGTGGCCCGGTCCAGCCCGGTGCGCTCCGCTTCGGTCAGCTCGCCGGCCTCGATGCGGGTGATCAGCCGGGCCAGCGCCTGCGGCTCACCGGCGGCCAGCGCGTCCGGCGCGGGCCCCGGGGCGGCGGCCAGATCGGTGTCGCAGGCCTCGATCATGGAGTTGATCATGCGGGCCAGACCCAGGCGCTGGCCGTCGGCCGGGGAGAAGATCCGGGCCACGCCACGGGAGTGCAGCAACTCGATCTCGGCCGGCACGATCACCCCGCCGCCCCCGCCGAACACCTTGATGTGCCCGGCACCGCGCTGTGTCAGCAGCTCCACCAGGTAGCTGAAGTACTCGACGTGGCCACCCTGGTAGGCGCTGATCGCGATGCCCTGCACATCCTCGGAAATGGCCGCGTCGACCACTTCGCGCACGGACCGGTTGTGCCCCAGGTGGATCACCTCGGCGCCCTGGGACTGCAGGATGCGCCGCATGATGTTGATCGCGGCGTCGTGCCCGTCGAACAGGCTGGCCGCGGTGACGAAGCGGACCGGGTGCACCGGCACGTACAGCTCTGCGGTGGCCATGGGGATCTCCTCCGGCACTGTGCCCGGCTGAAGCGTCGGTTCGCCCCAGCCACCTCCATCATCGGACACCAAATAGTCTTACTTCCTACTATCGGACATGCAATCGCTGTGCGCAACGTCACCAGGCCGACGGGAGGGCGAGCCCGGCCGCCAAGCCCTTGACCAGCCGGTTTGCGCATGACAACTATTCACATACGCAAATCCTTGGCCGGCGATGAGTTCCCGGCCGGGCTACCGTCTACCCCGGCATGGCGACCTTCGTGTTGATTCCCGGGGCGGCGACCGGACCGGACTACTGGAGCCCGCTGGTGGCCGCGCTGCACGACCGCGGCCACGGCTCGGTGACCCCGGATCTGCCCTGCGAAGACGATTCCGCCGGCCTGGCCGAGTACGCCGACACGGTGGTCGCGGCCGCCGCCGGGCACCCCGACCCGGTGGTGGTCGGCCACTCGCTGGGCGGGTTCACCGCACCGCTGGTGTGCGACCGGCTGCCGGTCCGCCAACTGGTGCTGTTGTCCGCGATGATCCCGGCGCCCGGGGAGACGGTCGACCAGTGGTGGAGCACCACCGGCTACCGGCAGGCCCGAGCCGAGCTGGACGCGGCCGACGGCCTGGACCCGGACGACCCGCTGGCGCTGTACTGCACCGGGGTGGACCCGGAGGTGGCCCGGCGCCAGCTGGCCCGATCGCGGCCGCAGTCGGGCACCCCGTGCGGCCAGCCGTGGCCACTGGCCGCGTGGCCGGACGTGCCGACCCGGTTCCTGCTCTGCCGGGACGACCGGTTCTTCCCGGCGCCGTTCATGCGTGAGCTGGTGCGCACCCGGCTGGGCATCGAACCGGAGGAGGTCCCGGGCGGGCACCTGGCAGTGCTCAGTCACGCCGGGGAAATCGCCGACCAGCTGGTGTCCGGGCTCCGAGATTGAGGAGTCCACATCGGACTGTACGGTGCGCGGCTCAGATCCAGTCGGTGGTGCCGGAACCGTCCACCAGCGCCACCGACGGCTCGCCGCCGGCGTCGGTGAACGCCTCGAGCGCGTCCACCAGACCCTGGCGGTGTTTGACCGGCATCCGCCCGACGATCCGGGAGATGTCCCGGCGGCGGCGCTGGGTCACCTGGCGCACCACCGCGGCGCCGGTGTCGGTCAGATTCACCACGACCTCCCGGCGCGAGGTCGGATTCACCTCCCGGCTGACCAGCCCCACCGCGATCAGCCGGTCGATCATCCGGGTCGCGGTGGAGGGGTTCACGCCGAGCTGGTCGGCCAGCATGGACAGATTGACCGCGCCCCGGGTGGACAGCACGACCAGCAACCGGAACTGCGGCAAGGTGATCGACTCATCGATCGCCGCGATGGACCGGGCGGAAAGCGCGACCAGCAAGCGGGACGCGGTGAGCACGGCATCGGTCACCGCATCCGCGTCGCCGCTGGTCCGGCCGCTGGATCTGGGCACCGAAGATGCCTGGCGAGTCATGTCACCTTTCTACCCGATCCCCGGGCGAGGGAGATGTTCGCCACCGTCAATTGCTCTTGACAACGATTACACTGGTCAATAATTGCGACTGCTCCGAACGGAGCAGCACCCGGCTTTTCCCGGCCATCCGGCGCCGGCCGTGAGTCCGAATGCCGCACGACCGGTTGCGCGTGCGGTCGCCCGCAGTGCGCAACCGGCCTCCCGGCCACTGTCGACATCCAGCCCAGACCCTTGCCCGGGACAACGGTTGTCCAGTGCCGTCGCGCGGAGGTCAGCCCGCGCGGGTGGTCGGTCAGACCACGCAGACCGACCGGGCGGCCACCGCGAACGCGTGCCGGTGCACCGCGTCCAGCCGGTGCGTCAGTTCTTCCTCCACCCCGGCCGCCAGCAAATCGGCGGTGCACAGCGGCTGGTGGTCGCGCAGCTGCTCGGTGGCCACCAGCTGGCCGAGCAGCTCGGTGGTGAGCTGGTCCAGCTGGGCCCGGATGAAGCCCAGATCGGGCCGGGAGGTCGGCGCGCTGGCCGGATCCTGCGTCCAGTGCCGGAACAGTCCCTTCTGGACGACCTTGCTGGCCGCGATCTGATCGGAGAAGAACCGCACCGTCGAGGGCACGTCCAGCCCCAGATCCCCGGCCCGCTGGGCCACCGCGGTCAGTTCCTGCTGTTCCCGCACCGGATCGTCGATCGGTTGCCCGGTGCCGAACTTGGCCGCCGCCACCTGGTCGCTGATCAGCAACCGCTGGACGATCAGCTCGGCCAGCGGCCGCAGTCCGGTTTCGGCGGGCGCGTCGGCGGCGGTGGCCCGGGCCGCCGCCGGGCCGCCGGCCGCGGCGGCCGTCGGCGGCACACAGGCCAGCCACAACGCCAGCACCGCGATCGAGCCGACCAGCGTGGCCTGACGACGAATTCCGGTGACGGACATCGGCACGGTTCCCCTTTCCGGTCAATGAATCCGATTTCGGAGTGTGCCACGCCGCTCGGCCGGACGCAGTCGTTCTCGCCCGGGCGGGCACGAATACGTCAGGCCTGAATGCCGTGCCGCTTGATGTAGCGCACGTGGAAGACGATGATCCCGGCCGGCAGCACCAGCCACTGCACCGTGCCGGCCAGCGGAATGGCGTCCAGCGGCAGCGTGTAGGCCAGCACCACCCGGACCACCGCGTCCAGCGCGAGCCCCAGCCCCAGCCCCCACACGGTGGTGAGCACCCGCAGCCGGTGCCGGAAATCCGGTTCGTTGTGCCACCGGGCGTCCCATTTCCGCGCCCCGGCCTCGCCGATCTTGGCCACCACGATCGACACGGACGCGGTGCGCAGGAACGGCCTGCTGGTGAACAGCGTGCCCAGCATCCACAGTCCGATCAGCGCGGTCAGCCAGCCGTCCCGGATCAGCAACACCCGCGGATCACCGGTCACCACCGACATCAGCGCGCCCACCAGCAGCAGGGCCAGGGGTGAACACCGGCATGGCCGCGATCCGGCGGTTGCGCACCATGCCGTAGCCGATCCACGGCACGGTCAGCAGCCCGCCCAGGATCAGCGCGGGCAGGCTGCCCACCCCCAGCGCGCGCAGCCCGTAGTACCCGCCCAGCGGCAGGGCGAGCTCGAACAGCAACTGCCGGGCCAGGTGCCCGCGTAACCGCCGCGTCTTCTCCCTGCCGCCGGGCGCCTCCGGTTCGGCCCTCGACGCCGTTGGCGTGGCGCTCGGCGCGATCGGCCCGGCCTGTTCGACGGCCCTTGCTCGGCTGAGCAAGAAATTGTCCAGGCGAGCGGCGACGAGCCGGCGAGCCATTCGGAGCCGGGCAGCCGGACGGCCCGGCGGCCAACCGGCTACCGGGCCATCACCGTCTCCTGTGGATTGCCCGAAACCCCTTGCGGGAAAAGGGACTCTCGCGATCAGAGCTTGCGGCCGACCCCCGCGTAGACCCCCGAACGCACCGCTTCGTCCGCGTCCACCGGGATCTGCGAGCGCCAGGCCGGGGTGAACACCAGGCCGGGCTCGATCAGTTCGTAGCCGTCGAAGAACTGCTCGACGTCGGGCCGCGGGCGCAACTGGACCTGGTTCGCGGTGCCCCGGTAGGCGTCACCGAAGGCCTGCAGGTCGGGCCGGTTGTCCGTGGTGCCGTGCGAAATGACCAGGTAGGAACCGGGAACGGAGGCGTCCCGATAGCGTTTCACGATATCCTGCGGATTGTCCTGGTCGAGCACGAAGTGCAGAATTGTGCACATGATGACCACGATCGGACGGTCGAAATCCAGAATCCGGCGAGTGACCGGATTCCGCAGAACGGCGTCCGGATCGCGGATGTCGGCGGCCACGATATCGGCCCGCTCATTTCCCTCCAGAATGAGCTGACTGTGCGCGACCGCGACCGGTTCGTTGTCCACGTAGATCACCCGGGAGGCCGGGTTGATCTTCTGCGCGACCTCGTGCACGTTGCCCGCGGTCGGGATCCCCGAGCCGAGGTCGATGAACTGGTCGACGCCCGCCTCGGTCAGCTCGCGCACGGCGCGGCCGAGGAACTGCCGGTTCATCCGGGCCACGTGTTTCACGTCCGGCAACAATTGCTCGGCGCGGCGGCCGAATTCGCGATCCACATCGAAATTGTTCGCGCCGTCGAGATACCAGTCGTAAACTCGCGCGGCATTGGGCATGGTCGTGTCGACGCCGGCCGGAATCCAGTCGGTCGCGGGACGCCTCTCCTGCATGAGGGCAGTTCTACCACCGTTTGGATCACCCACGCGAGCGGAGACACGCAGCGCGACACCGCAATGCTAGAATAGTAACCATGATCACGTCCTCGGCGTTGGAGATGATGTCCCGCTCGCGGGGCTGACCGACGCTGGACGAACCCATTTCGCCAGGCCCCGCAAGTTCGGGGCCGAGATTGCTGTGTGCGGAGCCCCGAGCCGATGTCCCTCGGAGGTTCCGATGACCCTTTCCCCGTACTACGTGACCACCACGATTCCCTATGTCAACGCCCGGCCCCATCTGGGTTTCGCGCTGGAGCTGGTGCAGGCCGATGTGCTGGCCCGACATCATCGCCGGCTCGGTGAACCGGTGCGCCTGCTCACCGGAACCGACGACAACTCGCTGAAGAACGTGCTGGCCGCCGAGGCCGAGGGGGTGCCGACGGCCGAACTCGTCGACCGCAACGCCAAGGCGTTCGCGGCGTTGCACGAGCCGCTGGAGTTGGGTTTCGACGATTTCCTGCGGACCAGCAGCGATCCGCGGCATCGGCTCGGCGTGGCCAGGTTGTGGCGGGCCTGCGCGCAGTCCGGTGATCTGTACCGGAAGTACTACCAGGGTTGGTACTGCGTGGATTGCGAGCAGTTCTACCCGCCCGAGGAGCTCATCGACGGTCGGTGTCCCGAGCACGGCACTGAGCCGCAGTTGGTGGCCGAGGAGAACTGGTTCTTCCGGCTGTCCCGGTACGAGGAGAAATTGCGCACCCTGATCGAATCCGGCGAACTCCGCATCGAACCACCCGCCCGTCGCAACGAGGTTCTCGGTTTTCTCGCCGGCGGCCTGACCGATTTCAGCATTTCCCGGTCCCGGAGCCGGGCCCGGGGCTGGGGCATCGAAGTGCCCGACGATCCGGAGCAGGTGATCTACGTCTGGTGGGACGCGCTGGGCAACTACATCACCAGCCTCGGCTATGGCGCCGATGATCCGAACCACCGGCGCTGGTGGGTCTCCGGCGGCCGCCGGGTGCACCTGCTCGGTAAAGGCGTGCTGCGCTTCCACGCCGTGTACTGGCCCGCGATGCTGCTGTCGGCGGGCGAGCCGCTGCCCACCGACCTGCTGGTGCACGACTATCTGACCGCCAACGGCCAGAAGATCAGCAAATCGCTCGGCAACACGGTCGACCCGGTGGACCTGGTCCGGCGCTATGGGGTGGATGCCGTGCGCTGGTGGCTGCTGCGTGAGGTGCCCAGGGTCGGCGACGTCGACTTCACCGAGGAGCGCCTGATCGCGCGGGCCAACGAGGACCTGGCCAACGATCTGGGCAACCTGATCAACCGGGTGATCACCATGATCCACCGCTACCGCAACGGATTCCCGCCCGAGCCGGAAAGGGACGCCGGAGACGATGCCACCGCGCTCGTCGAGGCGATCGATGCGGCGCCGGAGAAGGTGGCGGATGCGTTCGCGGGCGGGGATTTCCGGCGGGCGGTGGCGGCGGTGTGGCGGATCGTCGAGGAGGGCAACCGGTACGTGGAGCGGGCGCGGCCGTGGGCACTGGCCAAGGCCGAACGCGCGGGTGACGCCGGTGCGGGCCGCGAACTGGACGACGCCCTCGCCCTCCTGCTCACCGCCGGCCGCGCGCTGGCCGAGCAACTGGCCCCGTTCCTGCCCGGCGCCGCCGCCCGCATCGCCGCCCAGTGCGCGGTGTCGGCCGACGACGGCGGCCCAGCACCCGGCCGGCTGCCACCGGCCCAGCCCCTCTTCCCCCGGATCGAACCCCACCGCCGCTGACCCCCGCGGCGCCCGTTCTCATTCGCACGTTCGGCGGGCTGATTTCCCTGTTTTCCCTGATCAGTTGACCGATCTTGTAATGTCAGTCACATGGGGGAGAATTCCGCGTCGGCATATCCCTGGCGGGTCCGAATCCTGGACTCCGAGGGTGAGCTGTGCGGCGCGGGATTCCTGTTGTCCCCCTGGCACGTGCTCACCTGCGCACACGTGGTGCGGGCCGCGGGCGGCGAACGGGCCGAGGTGTTCGTCGAGTTCGTGGCCGAGCCGCACCGGCCGCGCGCCCCGGCCCGGGTGGCCCGGGATGGCTGGGCCGACGTCGACGGCGATGTCGCCCTGTTGCGGCTGGCCTGGCCGGCCGAGGGCCTGGAATGGGCCAACGCCAACCAGCGCTCCTACCGCAGGCTGGCCGGCCTGCCCGTGTCCATCCAGGGATTTCCCCGGGATCTGTCCGACGGGGTGTGGCTGGCCGCCACCCTGTCCGGCCCGGGCGGGCCGCGCGGTCAGCTGGTGCAGATCGACATCGATCCGAACAGCCGGGTGACCATCGAGGCCGGGTTCAGCGGCGCGGCCGTGCTCGACCCGGAGACCGACCAGGTGGTGGGCATGGTGGTCGCCGAGTACCAGGAGCGCAGGCTGGGCTGGATGCTGCCGATGGAGAACATCGTCGGCTATCTGCCCGCGGTCGGCCCGCACGTCAACGGCGGCTCCTCGGCCGACCAGGTGTTCCGGGACCGCACCCCGGAGGTGATCAACCGGCTGCGCACCGGCCCGACCAACCTGGTCAGCGAGCTGGGCACGCTGAACCGGCGGCTCACCGAGGATCCGGCGGGCGACGTGGTGAACATCGTCGGCACGGAGGCCGACCGCAGCCCGCTGATCATCATGCTGGTCGCGCTGCACGATCCGGGCCAGCGCCCCCGGCTGCCCGAGGACGCGTTGTCCATGCTGGGCGAGGACATGCCGCCGCCGGGCTGGATCGACGTCGCGGTGGACGCGGCCGGCCGGACCAGCAGCGAGATCGCGGTGCGCATCGCCGAGCGGATCGGCCCACTGCTGCGGCGGCCCGACCGGGGACCGGACCGGCCGGTCGTGGTGGTGGTCGATTCGGTGGACACCGCGCGCAATCCCGGCGAACTGCTGGGCCAGGTGCTGCGCCCGCTGGCCGAGGCGTTCCCGCAGCGGCTGCGCATCGTGGCCGGTTCCCGCGAACCACTGGGCGGGATCACCGGAAACACCTTGTACACCAGCGTTTCCCGGCCGCCGGACGCGACCAACGGACGCTCGGTGGCCGATCGGCTGGACGGACTGGACACGCTGCTGGACGAGATCGACGAACTGGAAAGCACCGGCCGGGCCCGGTTTCCCGAGCTGCGGGCCCGGGTCCGCGACGTGCCGGCGCCGACCGATCTGGTGACCCGGCTGCGGCTGCGCGCCACCCGGGTGCGCCGGGCCGCCGAACTGGCCGCCCCGGCCGATCCACGGGTGCCGGCCAAGCTGGCCGAGACCGAGGAGCGAGCCGCGCACGCCCGGCAGACGGGTCGCGCGTTGTTGTCGCGCTACACCGAACTGGCCCGGCAGCCGGAGGTGCTGCTCGGTCTGCTCAACGCGTTCCGGGACCGCGCGGTGCTGCTCGGCGCGGCCGAGGACCTCGACCTGGCCGACCACTACGACCGGGCGCACCGGTTGCTGGCCGCGACCCCGTGCCGGTTGTCCGACGCCGAACGCGCGGTATGGCGCTATGTCACCGCCGTGTGGCGTAGGCAGGGCCTGACCGGCGAGGTGGACGGGTGATCCGGTGCAACCGGCCGGGCTGCACCGGCCTGGTCGACGACAGCGGGTTCTGCGATCAACAGGGCCATCTCTATGTGGCGCAACCGGAATCGCCGCCCACTCCCGCGCAACCGCCGACCCGGCAGGCCGCGCCGGACACCGCGGGCGAGTTGCCCGCGACCCGGGCCGGGGTGGTCGAGCCGACTCAGGCTGGAAAGGTCGAACCGACCCGGGCCGCCACCGGCACCGACCGGTTCACCGGCGTCGACGCGCGCACCACGCCGGCGACGCACCACGCCGGGGCAGCCGACTGGCTGGGCGTGCGGCTGCCGTGGATCGCCGAATCCGCCGACCCGAGCACCGAGCCGGCCGAGGGCCTTGTCGTGCCCGAATCGCACCGCAACTGCGGCAACTGCGGCACCGAGGTCGGCCGCGGCCGCTACGACCAGCCGGGCCGCACCGAGGGCTTCTGCCCGAAATGCGCCGCGCCCTACTCATTCGTGCCCAAGCTGCACCGCGGGGAGCTGCTGGCCGACCGATACCGGGTGCGCCATCCGCTCGGGCACGGCGGGCTGTCCTGGGCCTATCTGGCCACCGACGAACGGCTCAACCGCACGGTCGTCCTCAAAGGACTGATCCGGTCCGGCGCGTCCTGGGAGGCGGACTCGATCCACCGCGAGCGGGACGTGCTGACCGTGCTCAACCACCCGAACATCGTGCGGATCAACGACTTCGTCACCCATCCCGAGGCGGCCGGCGAGGATTCGGTCGAGTACATCGTGATGGACTACGTGGACGGCTGGAGCCTGCAGCGGATCAAGGACCTCGGCCACACCGGGCAGCGGGAGCTGACCGTGCACACCGTGCTCGGCTACGGCATCTGGATCCTGGACGCGCTGAGCTACCTGCACGATCGCGACCTGCTGTACTGCGATCTCAAGCCGGAGAACGTGATCCACCAGGGCGAGCAGCTGCGGCTGATCGACATGGGCGCGGTGCGCGCGGTCGACGACCGGGACTCGCCGGCCTGGGGCACCAACGGTTTCCAGGTGTCCCGCGAGGAGATCCGGCGGCGCGGCCTTACCGTGCGCTCGGATCTGCACACCGTCGGCCGGACGCTGCGCACGCTGCTGGTGGCCAGCACCGGCGGCCACGCGGCCAAACCGGCGCCGAAGAAGCTCCGCCCGGCCATCGAGTCGTTCCGGCTCGCCCTGGACTGCGCCGACAATCCGGACTGGCACCAGCGGTTCGCCTCCGCGGGCGCGATGAGCGAACAGTTGCACGGCATCCTGCGCGAGCTGGACGGTTTGTCCGGGCAGCGGCCGGATCCGGCCCGGTCCACGCTGTTCGGCGACCTGCTGACGTTGATGGACGACGGGCTGGGCACCGCGCCCACCCTGGCCGCCTGGACCAGCCGCGCGGCCGGTGAGGCGGTGCTGGCGCCGACGGTGCTGGACACCGGCGCGCCCGAGCCGGCCCGGATCGCCACCCTGCTGCCCGATCCGCGGCCCGATCCGGGCGATGTGGCCACCGGCTTCCTGGCCGGGGTCAACACCTACGACCCGCGCCAACTGCTGGCCGCCGCGGACACCTTCGGCGAGCCCTCCTACGAGATCGAACTGCTGCGCTGCCGGGCCCAGCTGGCCGCGGGCGACCCGGCCGCCGCGCGGCACGCGCTCACCGAGGCCGCGCGGTGGATGCCCGAACCGCACGACTGGCGGATGGCCTGGCACCAGGGCCTGCTCGCGCTGCACCAGTCCACAAGGGACGATCTGGTGACGGTGGCCCAGGCGCACGACCACTTCACCCAGGTGCGGGCCCGGTTGCCCGGCGAGCCCGCCCCCCGGCTGGCGCTGGGCTGCATCGCGGAACGGCTGGGCGACCCGCTGGCCGCGGCCGCGCACTTCGCATCGGTGTGGCGCACCAACAACACCGCGGTGAGCGCGGTGTTCGGGCTGGCCCGCCAGCACATCGGGGCCGGGGAACGGGACAAGGCGGTGGACATCCTGGACGAGGTGCCGCAGCAGTCCCGGCACTACGAGGCGGCACGGATCGCCGCGATCCGGGTGCGGGCCGGGCATTTCGACGGTATCGAGGCGCCCGGCGTCGCGGATCTGGTCGACGCGTTCGCCCGGCTGGCCCCGGGCACGTTCACCGGCGGCCCGGCCGAACGGGCCCGGCTGCTCACCTTCGCCGGACAGTCCCACCTGGCCTGGCTGGCCGGTAAGGAGCCCAGCCGGGCCGACGCCGCGCGGCTGCGCGCGATGGACCTGCCCGCCTCCAACCGGCGGCTGCGGCTGCGGATGTCCGAGCTGTTCCGGGAACTGGCCGCGCGGCAGGCCGACAGCGAAGTCCGGCACGACACCCTGATCGATCTGGCGAATCTGGTCCGGCCGCACACGTGGTGGTGAGGAAGGTGGTGCGGAAAGCGATGGCGGACAACGACTCCGGCGCCGGCGCGGCGGACCGGCGCGGCGGATTCAGCCTGGCCGTGCACGAGAACAAGTATCTGCCCGCGGATGGCACCGAGGTGGTCGCGGTACTCACCGTCACCGGCGAGCGGCTGGCCGGGCCCGCCGGCGGACCCGCGGCGGCCGAGGTGATCCTGCTGGACTGCTCCGGTTCCATGGCCGATCCGCTGACCAAACTGTTCTCCGCCAAGGAAGCCACCAACGCGGCCATCGACGCGTTGCGCGACGGCGTGCGGTTCGCCGTAGTGCACGGCACGCACGAAGCCCGGATGATCTACCCCGGGCACCAGGGCTTGGTCGCGGCCGACGCGCACAGCCGGGCCGCGGCCAAGGCCGCCGTTGGCCGGCTGACCGCCAGCGGCGGCACCGCCATCAGCAGCTGGCTGCGCCTGGCCGAACTGTTGCTGGCCGGGCATTCCGGCGCGGTCCGGCACGCCATGCTGATCACCGATGGCAAGCAGGAACACGAAACCCGGGCCGATCTGAACGAGACGCTCACCGGCTGCGCCGGGCGGTTCGGCTGCGACGCGCGCGGCATCGGCGACGAGTGGGACCCCACCGAGCTGCGGCACATCACCACGGCACTGGGCGGTTCCACCCGGGGTGTGGCCCGGTTGGAGGAGATGGTCGCCGACTTCCGGGAGCTGATGGGCGCGGCCATGCGCCGCTCGGTGCCGGACGTGGATCTGCTGGTGCGCACGGTGGCCATGGCCTCGCTGCGCGAGGCCCGCCAGGTCTTCCCCACCGTCGCCGACCTGACCGCGCAGACGGTCCGGGTGGACGCGGACACGGTGCGGCTGACCACCGGCGCATGGGCCGACGAGACCCGGGAATACCTGCTGGCCATCGGCATCGACACCGCCGACCGGGAGCCCGGCGAGGACCGGCTGGCCGCCCGGGTGCAGGTCGAGGTGCGCGGTGCGGACGCGGATGAGCTCGACACCCCGCCGCCCGCGCTGATCATGGTGCACTGGACCAACGATCCGGTGCTGACCGCGCGGCTGGACGCACGGGTCACGCACTACGCCGGGCAGGAGGAGCTGGGCGACGCGGTCCGCGCGGGCTGCGATGCCTACCACAGCAAGGACTGGCCGGCCGCGGTCGCCGAACTGGGCCGGGCGGTGCGATTGGCCACCGAGTCGGGCAACACCGCCGTGCTGCGCGATCTGGCCCGGCTGGTGGAAACGGTGGACGCCGCGAACGGGGTGGTGCGGCTGCGCGGGGACGTGTCGGTCAGCGAGCTGCTGGCCACCGAGGCCGGTTCGGCCTTCACTGCCGCGTATTCCGTTGCGGCGCAACCGGAATCGCCTGCACCGATCGCGGCCGGTCCGCCCCGGGAATGCCCGAAGGAGGACTGCGGCTACCGGTCCGCGCCGGACGCGGTGGTGTGTGAGAACTGCCGCACGCCATTGGACGCGCCGTCGTGACCGCGACACTGCCGCACCCGATCACCCGGCTGCCGGCCTGGTGGCGCCGGCGGGTGCTGCTGTCCGGCCGGCTGTCCACCACCCGGATCGTGCTGGCCCGGCTGCGCGCGGCGCTGTTGTTGGGCATCGTGCTGGTGCTGGCCACCTCCTATCTGGCCTACCAGCAGGCGCACGACACGGTCACCGCGGCCGGCAGCCGGTCGGCGATCGCGGTGCTGAACGCCTCGGTTGCGCAGCAGGCGCTGATCGAGGCGGACGCCGCGATGGTGGCCGGGCTGGCCGGAAACGTGGTGCAGCGCGGCGCGCAGGCCACCACCTACCGCGACGATCTGGCGCTGGCCGGTCAAAGCCTGCAGGGCGTCGGCCAGTTCGACGTGGTGGGCAACCCGGTCAGCCTTGACCTGCAACAGGTCGAGGGCCAGCTAACCATCTACAGTGGACTGGTCGCGCAGGCCTACGTGGACTACGGCGACGGCACCGCGACCGACAGCGCGCGGCTGGGGTTGGTCGAGGTGGTGTATGCGTCCAAGCTGATGCATTCCGGCGGCATCCTGGACACGCTGCACGCGCTGTTCCTGGCCGAACAGCAGGCGTTCGACGCGCAGGTGTCCTCCGGCTGGCTGTCCGCGCCGGCCGCGCTGTTGTGGGCGGTGCCCGCCGCCGCGCTGCTGGTGCTGCTGGTGGCGACCCAGATCGTGCTGGCCCGCCGGTTCCGGCGCAAGCTCAACGCCGGTCTGCTGGCCGCCACCGCGCTGCTGCTGATCCTGGCCGGCTGCATCGGGGTGATCACCGGAATCGAGGCGTCCCGGCTGGACGGCACCCGGGACGCGGTGGCCACGGTGCTGGCCGACCGGCGGGTCACCCCCGGCGCGCTGTCCGGGGGCGGCGGCACCTGGGAGGCCCGGGTGCTGGACGGCATGTGCGGGCAGGCGGCCCAGGTGGGCTGCGGCAGCGCCAGCCTGCCGCGCGGGGTCACCCCGACCCGGCAGGAGACCGACGCCACCGACGCGACCGACCGCGCGGCGGCCGCACCCGACGAGTACGGCCTGCGCTACGTGATTCCGGGGCTGGGCGCGGTCGTGATCGCGTCGCTGTGGCTGGGCATTCACCTGCGTATCCGCGATTACCGTTATGAGGCGCGATGATCCGGGCGAGAACAGGGTTGACCCGGCTGGCCGTGGCACTGTCGCTGGTGGCCGCCGGGGTGGTGCCGGTGGCCTGCGCCCCGTCCGGCTGCGACCGCACGCTGGAGGTGATCGGCAACTGGACCGGCACCGAGGCCACCGACTTCGGCAAGGTGCTGGACGGATTCCACCAGGCCACCGGCTGCACCGCCCTCTACCACGGCTCCCAGTCCCTTGACCAGGAACTGCAGGCCGATGTGCAGCAGGGCGATCCGCCGGATCTGGCGATGCTGTCCAGTCCCGGCGAGTTGCAGTTCTACGCCGATCAGGGCGATCTGCGCGGTTTCCCGTTGGACGACAACGAGATCGCCGCGTACCCGTCGCAGTGGCGGGTGCTGGAGGAACAACTGCGGCCGCGGGATTCCGATCCCACCCTGCAGTACGCGATCGTGTTCAAGGCCGACCTGAAAAGCGCGGTCTGGTACGACCCCGAGGCGATGCGAGCCCTCGGTCCACGGTGGACCGGGCCGCCGACGAGCTGGGCCGGGCTGACCGCGTTGTCCTCGGCCATCGGCGCGGCCGGGAAGACGCCGTGGTGCCTTGGCATGGAGGCCACGCCGAACTCGGGCTGGCCGGGCACCGACTGGATCGAGGACATCCTGCTGCACCAGTCCGGGGTGAGCGCCTACCAGGACTGGGCCAACGGCAGGCTGTCCTGGCTCTCGGCACCGGTGCAGAACGCGTGGAATGCCTGGGGCGCACTGCTTTCCGCGCAGCACACCATCCCCGACGACCCGGCCGCGGACGCCGCGCAGGATCCGTTGCTCACCAACTTCGCCGCCGCAGGCACGCCCATGTTCGGCTCCCCGCCCGGCTGCTATCTCGACCACAAGGCGTCCTTCGTGATGAGCAGCTACCAGTCCGTCGCCCTGCCCGGCGGCGGGAATCCGCAACCGGCGGCCGACTACGCGTTCTTCCCGTTCCCCTCGTTCGGCGGCGCGGACACCGCCGGCGAGGAGGTGTCCGCGGACATCGGCACGGTGTTCCGGTCGTCCCAGCCGGCGGACCAGCTGATCGCCTACCTGGCCTCGACCGACGCCCAGCGGATCTGGCCCGGCATCGGCTCGGCGTTCTCGGTCGACTCCGAGGTGGCGCTGTCCGACTACGCCGATCCGGAGAAGCGGCAGGTGGCGACCATGCTGACCCGCACAACCGACGCGCTGTGCTTCGACGCCTCGGATCTGATGCCGCCGGCGATGAGCACCGCGTTCACCCAGGCCGTGCTGAGATACTTGATCGACCCGGGCAGCCTGCCCGATCTGCTGGCCGGGCTGGACCAGGTGCGCGCGCAGGCCTACGGCGCGAACACCCGGACCTACACCTGTGGTGGCAGCGGATGAGCCCGGCCGAGTAGAGGAGCACGAAACGGTATGGCGTACGCCGAATTCGGATTGGCCGATGGCGGCCAGGTGCTGGTCGAACTGGAGCGGGCGGGCGGTCCGGCGCTGGCCGGGCGCGGCCGGGACGTGGTGCGCGCGGCGAGCGAGTCGTTCGAGCGGACCCTGTCCACCGTGCGGGACGCGGCCGGCGCCGCGCTGAGCCAGTTCCAGGAGATGGCGCACCAGCCGGACACGGTGGAACTGCGGTTCGGGGTGAAGTTCGACGTGGAGGCGGGCGCGGTGATCGCCCGCACCGGGGTGGAGGGCCAGTTGGAGGTCAAGCTGACCTGGCACGCCAGGTCCGCCGACACCGCCGGGCCCGGCGAGGCGGCCGCACCGGCGGAGTGATCAGGCCCGGCAACTGATCTCCATGCCGTCCTCCACCGGGAAGGCGACGCTGACGTAGCCGTTGGCCGGGTCGCGGATGTAGGCCAGGTAGTCGGCCATGCTCGCCTGGTCGATATCGTCGGCGACCACCACGGCGCCGGGTGCCAGTCGCGGTTCCAGCGACCGCAGCACCGGAAGGCACATCTCCTTCCAGCCGTCCAGCAGCACCAGCCCGATCGGTCCGGGGATCTCGGCCAGGGTTTCCAGTGCGTCACCGGCCAGCACGGTGGCCACCTCGGACAGTCCGGCCTCGGCCAGGTTGGCCCGGGCCGCGGCGATCTTGGCCTCGCTCAGTTCGGTGCCGAACACCCGACCGACGCCGTTGTCCGTGACGGCCGCGGCCAGGTGGATGGTGGAGATGCCGAACGAGGTGCCGAACTCGACCACGGTGTGCGGCCGCGCGGCGCGGGTGAGCAGGTAGAGCAGTTCGCCGCCGGCTCGGGAGACGGGCAGGTAGAGCCCGGCCGCCGCGTCCGCCTTCTGTTGTGCGGTCGCGGTTTCCCAGAAGCCGGCGGTCCGGGCCGGGGCCACGCCGAAGTCGTCGGCGTCCGAGGCGGTGAACATCCGGGCGAGCAGGTCGTGCACGCGCGGCGTGCGCAGGGTGTTGGTCATGTCGGCCAGCCTAGACGCAACGTTGCGTCTAGGCTAGTCCTGGGTATGCTGCCTGGACGAACAGGAGGATCATGCCCGCGCCAGCCCATCACGGAAACCGCCACGGCCGCAGCGAACAGGCCCGGCAGGCGGTCCTCCACGCGGCCGACGACCTGCTGGCCGAGGTCGGTTTCGCCGCCGTCACCATCGAGGGCATCGCGGCCCGGGCCGGAGTGGCCAAGCAGACCATCTACCGATGGTGGCCCTCGAAGGTCGACATCCTGTTCGACGCGTTCATCGACGACATGGCCCAGCACCTCACCCCGCCGGACAGCGGGGACCTGGCCGAGGACCTGCACACCCATCTGCGCCGGGTGGCCGAGTTCCTCACCGAATCCGATTCCGGCGCGGTGTTCCGCGCGCTGACCGGCCAGGCCCAGCACGACCCGGCCCTGGCCGCCCGGTTCCGGGCCGACTACCTCAGCCAGCAACGGGCCCGCGACCGGCTCCCACTGGAGCGCGCCATGGCCCGGGGCGATCTGCCCGCCGGCACCGACCTCGAGGCGGCCGTGGACGAACTGCTCGGTCCGGTCTACTACCGCGTGCTGGTCACCGGCGCCCCGGTCGACCCGGAGTTCACCGCCGTCCTGGTCACCGGATTCCTGGCCCGGTACCGGAAAAACCTCGGCTGACCACCTCGAACGAAGATTCTCGAAACCCGGTGAACCGATCGCGGACCCGGTCCGTGTACTCGGATGACACGGCTTCTGGGGAGCAACAAAAGCCGTATTAACCTGCCGAACATTCACTGGGAGTACTGCAAAAATGATGCGCACACGCCTGGCGCTGCTCGCTGCCTTCTCCGCTGTGGGAATCGGATTACTGTCGGCCTGCAGCAGCACCGGAACCGCGATTCCGGCACCTTCCGACTCCGGCGCGGACCAGGTCAGCCTGGCCGCATCGGTCAATTTCGTCAACGGCACCGCACAAGCGAACCACGCACCGGCCGACACCGGCGATTTCTTTCACGGCGCCAGCAACAATCCGGCCGCCATGAAATGGGTCCAGCTGTCCGCTGGGGCGGCCGGCAACCTCAACCCCGTGGTGATCAACGGGGCAGGTTTCACCCTGTACCGGTTCGACAAGGACACCCCGCACCCCTCGCAGTCCAACTGCAACGGCGACTGCGCCACCACCTGGCCGCCGGTGCTCGTGCAGCCCGGTTCGCGGATCTTCGTGGACGGCGTGAACAAGAACGACGTGGGTCTGGTCAAGCGGGCCGACGGCACGCTGCAGGTGACCCTGCACGGCTGGCCGGTCTACCGCTTCAGCAAGGACACCGCGGCTGGCCAGACCAACGGCCAGGGCGTGGGCGGCACCTGGTTCGGCATCACGCCGGACGGCGGCAAGGCCGGCCAGTCCCCGCAGGGCACCGACCCGAACACCGGGCTGGACTACCAGACCGGCACCGCCGCGCAGCACAACGCGCCGCCCGACACCGGCGACTTCTACACCGGCCCGCGCACCGACCCGGCCGCGATGAAGTGGGTGCAACTGACCGCGGGCTCGGCCAACGGCCTCAACCCGATCGTGCACGACGGCGCCGGTTTCACCCTGTACCGGTTCGACAAGGACACCCCGCGCCCCTCGCAGTCCAACTGCAACGGCGACTGCGCCACCACCTGGCCGCCGGTGCTCGTGCGGCCCGGTTCGCGGATCTTCGTGGACGGCGTGCCCACCTCGGAGATCGGCATCGTGACCCGCGCCGACGGGACCCGGCAGGTGACCATCCACGGCTGGCCGGTCTACCGGTTCAGCAAGGACACCGCGCCCGGGCAGACCAACGGCGAGGGCGTCGGCGGGACCTGGTTCGCCGTGTCCCCCAGCGGCGGCAAGGTGCTGCCCCCGGCCGGTTCCGCGCCGGCCACCTCCTCGGCGCCGGCGACCAGTTCGGCCCCGGCCACCAGCACCTCGACTGGCAGCGGCACGGTGACCCTGGGCAATGGCAGCGTGATCCTGGACTCGGGCACCAATTTCCAGGAACCCACTGGTTCGGAAGGGGTGGCCGGACCGGGTTGCCAGAATGTCAGCCGGCCCAACACGGCGTCCTCACTGCAATTGTCCGGCGGCCCGATCAAGATTTGGACCGGACCTGATTGCACCGGCACCTCGGCGGTGGTCTCCGGCGATGTCGCCGACCTGTCCACCCTCGGTTTCGACAAGAAAATTGTCTCCATCCGATTCGGCGGCTGAGTTTCACTGACAAAGGGCGCGTACTCCTCGCGAGTACGCGCCCTTTGCGCACGATAGGCCGGCGGAAAGCGAAACCGGAGGGCGCGATGACCGGACCGAGGTGGCTGGCCGGGCGGCATCGACAAGCGCCGGCCATCGAGATCCGGCACCAGCGCGATGCCGAGGTCCCAGGCCGGCACGACCAGGCGCTCACCGACCTGTCCCCGATCGACTAAAAAATTGCACATCCGGCAATATTGCACTTTAGGCAACTTTGGCTACTCTGGTGGCATGACCGATGAGGACCTCGGGCTGCGGGAGCGCAAGAAGCAGCAAACCCGGACCGCGCTGAGCTGGGCAGCGGTCCGGTTGTGCGTGACCAACGGCTACGAGAACGTGCGGGTGGAGGACATCGCCGCCGAGGCCGGCGTGTCCCTGCGCACCTTCCGCAACTACTTCGCCAACAAGGCCGAGGCGATCGTCGCCCGCGAACGGGACCGGGCCATGCTCGTCGCCGGGGAACTGCGCGCCCGCCCGGCCGCGGAACCATTGTGGGACGCGCTGAACGCGGCGGTGCACACCCACCTGTCGATGGGCGTGGACGGCGACACCGACCAGCCGCCGACGCCGGACTGGGTGACCGGGGTGCAGGCGATGATCGCGCATCCGGCGGTCCGGGGTGAGGCGCTGCGTGCCCTGGCCGACGCCGAGGGTCAACTGGCCCGGGCGGTCGCCGAGCGCACCGGCACCGACGCCGACCACGACCTGTATCCGCGGCTCGTGGCCGCGACCGCCACCGCCGCCCGCAGCGCGGCGCTGGCGCACTGGCAACGCGCCGATCCCCCGGTCGCCATCGGCCCGCTGCTGACCGACGCGTTCAGCCAGCTCGCCGCCGGGCTGCCCGAACCCAGCTGACTCCATTCCCGCACGCAGCCACCACTTTCCTGGGATGGCTTGATTCGCCATGTCCATTTTCGTTACCCACCAAGGAGAATCGCCGTGAACACCGATGTCGTCATCGCCGGAGCCGGCCCCAACGGACTCATGCTGGCCATCGAACTGAGCCTGGCCGGAGTCCGGCCGATCGTCCTGGAAACCCTGCCCGAACCGAGCACCGAGCCGAAGGCCAACGGCCTGGTCGGTCAGGTCGTGCGCGTGCTCGACCGGCGCGGGCTGTACGAACGCCTGTCCGGCAGCGCGCAGCCACCCCAGCCCGCGCCCGGCTTCATGTTCGGCGCGTTACCGCTGGAACTCGGCAAACTCACCGACAATCCGCTCTATCTGTTGCCGGTGCCGCAGCTCCGGATCACCGCGGTGCTGGCCGAACGCGCCGCGGAACTGGGCGTGCAGATCCGCCGCGGGCACGAGCTGACCGGGCTCGCGCAGGACGCGGATACGGTCACCGCGACCGTGTCCGGACCGGACGGGACGTATGAACTCCGGAGCCGGTACCTGGTCGGCGCGGACGGCGGGCGCAGCATGACCCGCAAGCTGTCCGGCATCGATTTTCCCGGTGTGTCAAGGGAAAACCAGCTGTCCCGCTCGGTCAGTGCCCGGCCGCCGGCCGACTGGATCGACCCGGCCACCGGGGCGCTGTCCGTACCCGGCTACGGCGTCGTGCCGATCAACTTTCACCACCGCACCGACCGGGGCCTGTTCATCTGGTCGCAACTGCCCGGCGGCAGCCCCGGTTTCACCACGGTGGAACCGGGGCGGGCGACCGGCGACGAGCCGCCGATGTCGTTGGCGGAGATGGCCGAGAGCATCCAGCGCGTGCTCGGTGTGCCGGTGCCGCTGACTCCGCCGGAGGGTCCGGGCCCGTTCCTGATGCGCAGGCTGTCCGGCACCAACACCCGGCTGGCCGACAAGTTCCGCGACCGGCGGGTGTTCCTGGTCGGCGATGCCGCGCACGTGCACTCCGCGATGGGTGGGCCGGGACTGAACCTCGGTCTGCAGGACACCGTGAACCTGGGCTGGAAACTGGCCGCCGCGGTCGCGGGCCGGGCGCCGGAAGGTCTGCTGGACAGCTACGAGGCCGAGCGGCGGCCGGTGGCGCAGCGGGTGGTCATGCACACCCAGGCGCAGAGCGCGCTGGCCGCTCCGGGCCAGGACGTCACCGCGCTGCGCGAACTGGTCACCGAGCTGTTCAGCGAACCCGTTGTCCTCCAGCACATCGCCGACCTGATGTCCGGCGCCGACATCCGCTACCCGCTCGGCGACGGCCACCCGCTTGTCGGCCGCTGGTGTCCGGACCTGTTGCTGCACAACGGATCCGGCATGATCCGGCTGGCCGAGCTGACCCGGCCGGGACGTCCGCTGCTGATCGACCTGACCGAGGACGGCCTGGTTTCCGAAGCGTTGCGCGACTGGCCGGACCGAATCCAGGTGATCACCGCGACCACGCCCGGCGCTCCCGCGACCGCGCTGTTGTTGCGGCCGGACAGCTTCGTGGCCTGGGCCACCAGCAATGCCCAGCCCACCGCGGGCGAACTGGACGGGCTGCGCAGCGCCGCGACGCGCTGGTTCGGCGCACCGCAAACGGTTGCGGCGCAATAATTCTCGCTCGTCCCGGGAGCGGCGGCACCGGCATTCCGGGGGCGGGCCAGCCGTCAGGAGCGCGCGGCCCAGCGCTCGAGCAGTGCGTCGAGTTCCTCGGCCACGCTCGCCGGATCCTCGTAGACCGGAGTGTGGCCGGTGTTCAGCAGGCGCAGCCGGGCGCCGGGAATCGAATCGGCCAGTTCGCGGGCCTGAGTGGCGGTTCGGGTCGGGTCGAACCGGCCGTGCAGCACCGTTGCCGGGCAGCGCAGACCGGCCAGCCCCTCGGTCAGGTCCTCGGTGCGCTGGCTGCGCAACACTTCCAGCGCGGCCTGCGCGGGCACGGTCGCCGCGTAGTCGGCCAGTTCCAGCCGGTCGGCCGGGGTGGGCGAGGTGGCGAACGAGCGGTCCAGCACCGCGGCCTGAAGTTTCGGCCCCCAGTCGTTGGCCAGCGCGGTCAGGATGCCATCCACGTCACCGTGTCCGCGCATGTGCGCGCCGGTGTCCACCAGCAACAACGCCCCGACCAACTCGGGATGGTCCACGGCCAGCCGTTGCGCGATCGCACCCCCGGTGGAATGGCCGAGCACCAGCACCGGCGGGGTGTGCCGCTCGGCGATGCGGGCGGCGATCCGGTCGGCGATGCTGCCCAGGTCCCACGGGCCGGGTTCGGTCATCCAGGACACCGCGTCGAATTCCACGCGTTCGCCCATCCGTGCGGCCAGCCGCCGGAACACCGCGGGGGCGCACAGCGTGCCCGGGATCGCCACCACCACACGCGTCACGAGCGGTCATTTTAGACCGGGCGCCTGTGCGGCCAGTTCACCATCCCGGTACTCGTACCATTCGGGCTGGTCCGCGCCCCGCGCCTCGATCCGGGCGCCGACCACGGTGCTGACCATGGTCAGGTGCTTCGCGTAGTCGTGCGGCGCCTCGCGCCAGTAGTCCGTGTCGCTGGTGCCGTCGGTGTAGCACACGGTCAGCGTGAACTTCCACTCTTCCGGATCGAGGTCACCGGGCACCGAGTGTGCTTGGCTCATCACGAAAGTCAACCGCATCCGGCCCGTTGACGCCACCAAGATTCAACACCCGGCGCACCACATCGGCCAGTACCGCATCGGCATCCGGGACGGATTCCGATGCCCGCCAGGCGATCACCTGATCCCGCCGAACCAGCAGCGCACCCCGTTCGCCGATGCCGCACGCTTTTGTCACTCCGGAAGTCACTGCCACGTCAAGGAAATCGCCTTCCGGATCGATCGCACGAACGGCCATCGCCCACGCCTGACCCGCGGATCCGGTCAGCACCAGGTAACGACCGTCCCGCACGAGATCCAGTGTGGACGTACCGTACGCGGCCAACGGGACGTACGGCAGCCGGGTGCCGGGTTCGCCCCGCCAGCGATCCGGTTCGTCCACCATCGGCAGACCGGAATCATTGCTGCGCAACGGATAGCGGTAACCAAGGGCCACCGCGGCCTCGCTGAGCAACACGCCGTCCCGGCCCGGTCCGGGACACGCGGGAACGCCGACTCCAAAATATGTCCACAAAGGACCTAAGTCATCCCCGGCCGAAACGTTCGCCGATCTCGGTCACCTCGTCGATGCCGACCAGTTCGGTGAACTCGGTCAGCGCCGGCAACCCCTCGATCGCCTTGATCGGCGTGCCGTCCTCGGCGATCTTCGCGAACACCGCGCGCAGGGCCGCGGTGGCCGCCAGCAGCCCGGAGATCGGGCAGATCACCAGCCGGAAACCCAGTTCTTCCAGGCGGGCCCGCGGGGTGGGCGGGGTCTTGCCGCCCTCGGCCCAGTTGAACAGCAGCGGCACCCCGATGAACTCCGCCGCCACCCGCTCGATCTCCGCGTCGGTGCGCACCGCCTCCACGAACAGCACGTCCGCGCCCGCCTCGCGATACCGGTGCGCCCGCTCGATCGCGGCGTCCAGCCCCTCCACCGCGGCCGCGTCGGTGCGGGCGATCAGCACGAAGTCGGGGTTGCGCCGGGCCGCCACCGCGGCCCGCACCCGGTCCACCATGGTGTCGGCCGGGATCACCTGCTTGCCCTCCAGATGCCCGCACCGCTTGGGCGCGACCTGGTCCTCCAGGTGAATGCCCGCGACCCCGGCCGCCTCGTATTCGCGCACGGTGCGGATCACGTTGAGCGCGTTGCCATAGCCGGTGTCCGCGTCGGCGATCACCGGGATGTCCACCGCACCCCGGATCCGGGCCGCGGCCGACACCATCTCGGTCATCGTCAGCAATCCCATGTCCGGCCGGCCGATCAGCGAACCGGTGACGCCGAAGCCGGTCATGTACACGGCGGGAAAGCCGGCCGACTCGATCAGCCGGGCGCTCAACGCGTCGTACGCGCCGGGCGCCACCACCAGCTCGTCACCGGCCAGCAATGCGCGCAACCGGGCCGGGCCGTCGGTCGCCGGGCCGAGCAGATCCGCCATGTCCTCGCTCCTTCTCGATGTTCCGGTGATCGCGTCCATTCTGCGTCCTGACCGGACGGAAACTGCTTCAATGGTGAGATGACCGACCAGGAACCGGTGCGGCTGGGTGAGGTGCAGCAAACCCTGTTCATCCCGCTGATGGACCGGGTCCGGGAGAGCAGGCGGCCCGACCCGCTGGTGCGCGACCCGACGGCGGCGCGGATCGCCGAGCAGGTCGAGATCGATCCGCGGTACGTCAGGAACACCGGCGGGGTGATCACCGTGGTGCGCACCTGCCTGTTCGACCGCTGGGTGCGCGAGTTCGTGACCGAGCATCCGGGCGGCACCGTGGTGGAACTGGGCACCGGGCTGAACACCCGGTTCGAGCGGGTGGACAACGGGCAGGTGCACTGGCTGGACCTGGACCTGCCGGACACCATCGCGCTACGCCGCCGGTTCTTCGCCGACACCGACCGGCGCCGGATGGTGGCCGCCTCGCTGCTGGACGAGCAGTGGCTGGACGAGGTGGCCGCGCTGCCCGGTCCGTATTTCTTCGTCACCGAGGGCGTGCTGGTCTACCTGCCCGAGGACGGGGTGCACGCCACGCTGCGCCGGATCGCCACTCGTTTCCCGGATTCCCTCGTGGCCCTGGACACCTACCGGCGCAGCACCATGCAGTTGCAGAACAAGGCGGCCGAGTCCGGGCGGATGGACGCGCGCTGGCAGTGGGCCTGCGACGATCCGCGCTCGCTGGAATCGCTGGGACTGCGACTGGTCGACTCGGCCCGGGTGACCAGACCGCCCAAGCAGCTGCGCGCGAAACTGCCGCTGCGCTACCGATTCGGGCTGCCGCTGGCCGACCGGCCACTGCGCGGACTGTTCAATCTCTCCCTGTTCCGCACCACCTCCTGAGGACCCAGCCCTATATCGGACGCCAGCCCCGTGGGCCGATTGGTAGGATTTCGTTACCGGGTCCAGCACCGCATGCGGTCGTTTACGCAGGCCGGGCGGCTTCGGATCGAATTCCCGTGATCAGGTTCGCAGGAGGTTGTCGCAGTGGTGCAGGGAGATGTCGGGCTGGAGATCGGCCGGCGGGTCGCCGCGGCGCTGCGTGCGGCGCTGGACGTGCAGATCACCCCCGCCGAGGCACTGGTCCGCCCGTCCACCCGCACCGGGGTCGACTACCAGTGCAACGTGGCCATGAGCCTGGCCAAGACGCTGGGCAAGCCGCCGCGGGAGGTGGCCGCCGCGATCGTGGCGCACCTGGACTCCGCGGACATGGTCGAGGAGCCCGAGGTCGCCGGGCCGGGGTTCATCAACCTGGCGCTGACCACGGACTGGCTGCAGCGGCAGGCCACCGCGCTGCTGGGCGACGAGCGGCTGGGCGTGCCCAGGACCGACGCGCCGCGGCGGTTCGCCATCGACTACGGCAGCCCGAACGTGGCCAAGGAGATGCACATCGGCCACCTGCGCTCGTCGATCATCGGCGACGCCGTCGTGCGGCTGCTGCGGTTCGCCGGGCACGAGGTCACCCCGCACAACCACCTCGGTGACTGGGGCACCCCGTTCGGCATGCTCATCGAGCACCTGGTGGACGAGGGCTGGACCGGCGAGCCGGGCGAGTCCGGCGAGCACACCATCTCCGACCTGAACAGCTTCTACCAGGCCGCGCGCAAGAAGTTCGACGCCGACCCGGCGTTCGCCGACCGGTCCCGGCGGCGGGTGGTGGCCCTGCAGGGCGGCGACGAGCAGACCCTGGCCCTGTGGCGGCAGCTGGTGGACGAGTCCACCGCGCACTTCGAGCAGGTCTACCGAATGCTCGGCGTACTGCTCAAGCACGAGGACATCTACGGCGAGAGCTTCTACAACCCGGCGCTGGCCGACGTGGTCGAGCAGCTGGAGGCCAAGGGGCTGACCGAGATCTCCGACGGCGCGGTGTGCGTGTTCCCGCCCGGGTTCAGCAACCGGGAGGGCCAGCCGCTGCCGCTGATCGTGCGCAAGCGGGACGGCGGCTACGGCTACGCCGCCACCGATCTGGCCACCGTGCGGTACTGGCTGGGCGAGCGGCAGATGACCGACCTGCTCTACGTGGTGGGCACCCCGCAGGCGCAGCACTTCAGCATGGTGTTCGCGGCCTCGCGGATGGCCGGCTGGCTGACCGACGAACACACCGCCGTGCACATCAACTTCGGCACGATCCTGGGCGAGGACGGCAAGACCATCCGGACCCGGGCCGGCGGTTCGATCAAGCTGGTCGAGCTGCTCACCGAGGCGGTGGACAACGCGGCCAGGGTGGTGGCCGAGCGGTCCGGTCTCGACCCGGCGGAGCAGGAGGCGGTGGCCGGCGCGGTGGGCATCGGCGCGGTGAAGTACGCCGACCTGGCCAACGACCGGGAGAAGGACTACCTGTTCACCTGGGAGAAGATGCTGGCCAAGGAGGGCAACACCTCCGTCTACCTGCAGTACGCCAACGCCCGGATCCAGTCGGTGCTGCGCAAGGCCGGCGCCCGGCCCGCCCCCGGCACGCCGGTGCTGGTCGGCGCGGAGGCCGAGCGGGCGCTGATGCTCAAGGTGCTGCAGCTGCCGGCGGTGCTGGACGCGGCGATCTCCGGGTACGCCCCGCACAAGCTGTGCGCCTACCTCTACGAGACGGCCACCGCGTTCTCCGGCTTCTACGAGAGCTGTCCGATCCTCACCGCGGAGACCGCCGAGCTGCGCGACTCCCGGCTGGTGCTGGCCACGATCACCTCGGACGTGCTGGTGCTCGGCCTGTCCCTGCTGGGCATCCAGGCGCCGGAACGGCTGTGAACCCACCGTGAAAAACGGGGGCTAGGCGAAAACCCCGCGCGGGATTAGAGTGTGGACGGTCGGAAAGAAATGATTCTTTCCGACCGTTCTCACCGCTGGGGGTGATGCGCGTGATGCGGGATTAACCGCGCCGCTGTGCCGGGTCGCGTTCGTGCTCATCGCCGTTGTCGCGGTGGGACTCGGTTACGCGTTACCCGCCGAAGCGGCCACCGATTCCGACGGGGCGCCGACCCCGATCATCATCCACGATTTTCCCGATCCCAGCGTGCTGCAAACGCCGTACGGTGATTACGCCTATTCCACCAACAGTCATTACGGCGACAGCCTGGTCAACATTCCCGAGGCCCGCGCGCCCAAGCTGACCGGACCGTGGACCGACACCGGCACCGACGCCCTGCCGGTGCTGCCGAACTGGGTGACCTACGACCCGGGCGACGGCACCAACGATGTCTGGGCGCCGGACGTGTCCCGTCTCGACGACGGCGGTTTCATCATGTATTACGTGGCGCACAACGAGAACGGCCTGCAATGCCTCGGCGCCGCAGGCTCGCGCACCCCGGCCGGGCCGTTCACCCCGATCGGACCGCAGCCGCTGCTGTGCAACGCGGATGATCACGGCGACATCGATCCGGCCACGTACACCCTCGGCGGCAGGCACTATCTGATCTACAAGGACAACGCGAACTCGGCCGGAATTCCGAACTCCATTTGGATCAACCAGGTGGCCGACGACGGTGTCACCTTCATCGGCGGGCGCACGAAACTGCTGACCGCCGATCCAGCCGGCAACGAGAACAACGTGGCCGAAGCGCCGTTCATCATCCGGCACAATGGTGAATACGTGCTGCTCTATTCGGCCGACGACTGGAACTCCACGTATCACATGAAATACGCCGTTTCGCGCACGCTGACCGGCCCGTACACCAAACAGGGCACGTTCACCGACACCGAAACCTGGAACGGCGCGATCGTGGCCCCCGGCGGGGATTACGTGGTGGTCACCGGGCCGGACGGCACCGATTACCTGTTCTTCCACGGCAACGTCGGCACCGGCCGCGGCCTGTACGTGGACCGGCTGAACTGGCCGCACGACGTACCCACTCCAGCCGGCGCGCCCCCACTGGCGCCGGGGACCTACCAGTTCACCGCGCTGACCACCGGGCAGACGCTGGCCGTGCCGGGCAGCGGCGACACCTGGCAGCTGACCGCCGGACCCGACCGCGGCTACCGCATCGTGTCGCGGCGCACCGGGCTGGTCCTGTCCACCGTGGGCCCGGACGGCCACGCGCTGCTCACCCAGCTGCCGTTCGTTGGCCTGCCGGGCCAGCTGTGGAACCTGGACCGGGATTTCGCCGGGTACTACCGGATCCGGTCGGCGGCCACCGGCGAACTGCTCACGCTGGGCGCCTTCTCCCCCACCCTGTCGGCCAACGACGACGACCCGGCGCAGAAATGGCTGCCGACAACGGAGTGACCGACGCCGCGTTATTCGACCCGGTTACCGGGGCACCTCTTGTTCGTCACCTCAAGCCGGAACCGACGAGACGAGGCGAGCCGGGATGAGCCGCTCTATCGACGCGATCTGGCCGATCCGAGCCCTGCGGTGCCACCGCCGAGGCGTCACCACCACGTGGTGCGAGCTGACCGAAACCTCGGCCATCCACGACCGGGCCATCGACCTGCTGTCCGATGTCGACTCCGACCGGCGGGTGGACGCCATGCTGGTGCTGGGCGAGCTGGTCGACAACGCGCGCACGCACGGCCGGCCGCCGGGCGCGGCCCGGGTGTGGCGGGTCGCCGCGGGCCGGCGGCTGCGGGTCGAGGTCCGGGACGCCTCGTCGGCCCCGCCGAAACCGCAGGTGCCGACGCTGACCGACCTGCACGGCCGCGGCCTGCTCCTGGTCGAGGCGCTGACCAGCGCCTGGGGCGTGTGGCAGCACCAGCGCGGCAAAACGGTCTGGGCCGAAATACCCGTCTGAGCAAACCCTCCCGACGATCGCGAACCCGCAGCACAGCGAAACCGGCACCCGGGACATCCTGCGCGTGGTGTCCGGCGGGAGGGCGCCCAGCTCACTTGAACGGTGGAGTCGAGCACCAACCGATCCGGACACGGGTTTGATGATCCGGCATTTCGGGAATTTACCGGGCTAGAGTGCTGACCGACGACACCAGGTCAGCCGAGGTCGATTGGGGCGTAAGAGATGTCATCGGATCCGTTGGGACAACCGCACCCGAACTATCCCGCGGCACCGCCGGTCAATCCGCAGGAATCCGGCCCGGCACTCACTCCCCCGGCGTCGATCATGGCTTCGTTCTGGGGCTGGCTGCTGGCGGCGGCGCTGATGCTGGTCGGTGGCTTGATGTTCCTGGGCCAGAAGCAGACGCTGGTCGACTCGCTGCGGCAGTCCAACCCGAACGTCACGGAGTCCGAACTCCAGCAGGCGGCCAACATCAGCCTGGGCGTCGTGGTGGTGATCGCGGTGATCATCGCCGCGCTGTACGCCTTCTTCGCGTTCAAACTGCGCGCCGGGCGTAACTGGGCCCGGATCGTACTGGCCGTGATCGCGGTGCTGATGTTGCTGGATCTGTTCTCCCAGGGGCATTCCGGCACCGTGCTCAGTGACATCGGCGGCATCGTGGCGATCATCTCGGGCGTGCTGAGTTATCTGCCGCAGTCCAGTGGCTACATCGCGGCGGTCAAGCAGTCCCGCAACCGCTGACGTCCTCGCGAACGCCGCGGAATCCTTTCCCAGCAAGGATTCCGCGGCGTTCGGTTGTCGTCCTCAGCGTTCCAGCGGGACGGCGATGACACCCGGGAAGCGCGGGGTTTCGGCCTCGTCGAGCATGGCCGCGGCCACCGTGGCCCGGCTGACCCGCGCGGGGAACAACCGCTTCGGCACGCCGGTCAGACCGACCGTGCGGCGAGTCCGCGACAGCGGCCCGCTGGACAGCGGACCGGCGTGGAACACGGTGCCGCCCGCGGCCAGCACGGCCGAATCCGCGGCCACCTTGTCGGTCAGTTCGGCTCCCATGAACGCTCTCAGCAGAGTCCGGGTGGCCCAGCCGGCCGCCGGTGCCGACGCCCCGGTGCCCACCGCCCCCAACCAGATGATCCGGTCCGGCGCGGCCGCCACCACGGCCCGGGCGCCCGCGGTCAGCGCCCCCGGTGGGTCGCCTCCGGCGATACCCAGTCCGGACAACACGGTCTCGGCGTCCTTGAGGGCCCGGGCGATGGACTCCGGGTCGTGCACATCGGCGGCGACCCGGGTGAGCCGATCCGAGTCGGGCACGGTGATGCGCTCGGGCCGCCGGGCGATCGCGGTGACGTGGTGCCCGCGCTGGAGGGCCTGTCCGGTCAGTTGCCGGCCGGTGGCGCCGGACGCGGCGAGCACAATGAGCTGCATGATCCGCACCTCGGCTCAGGCGACCGTGGCCAGCACGGCGCCGGCCGGCTGGTGCAGGGCCGGGGTGGCGACCAGGATGTCCGGGCTGCCCGGCCGCCAGGGGCTGCCGTCGATCCGGGTGGCGATCCCGCCCGCCTCGGTGATCAGCAGCACGCCGGCCGCGACCCCGGGCAGCACCGGCTCGTACTGCCAGAACACGTCGTTGTGGCCGGCCGCGACCAGCAGCATCGGGAAGGTGGACGGCACGGTGGCGCGGACCAGCAGCGCGCTGCCCAGCATCGCGGTGATCGACTCGCCGATCCGCCGGTAGGTGTCGGTCTGCTCGGCCTCCGCTTGGCCGGTGGCCACGATCGCGGCGTTGAGCTCGGTCTTGGGCGACACGTGCAGCGGGATGTCGTTGAGGTGGGCGCCGCCGCCGCGCACCGCGGTGTAGGTCAGATCGCCGACCGGCTGGCGCACCACGGTCAGCACCGGAGCCCCGTCGCGGATCAGGGTGATGCTCACGCACCACTCGCCCATGCCGTGCACATGGTTGACGCTGCCCTCCACGGCGTCCACGGTCCACCACTCCCCGGCCGGGAGTTCGGTGGTCTCCTGCTCCTCCGCCACCCAGCCCGCGCCCGGGCGGGCGGCTTCGAGTGCTTCGCGTAAGCCGGCCAGGGACGCTTTCTCGTTGCGCCGGCCCGCGGTGAACATGTCGCCCCGGCCGGTGGGGCGGGCGTCGGTCGAGTAGATCGCGAGCAGCCGGTCGCCGGCGGCGTGGGCCGCGGCGACCACGGCGTCCAGCAGGGCTCGGTCCTCGGTGGTGCTGCTGGTGACGGAGGCGGTGCTCATCGGTGACGACCCTTTCCTTCGCTGCCGTCCCGGACCGGAACGGCGTGTCGAGACCGACGGTATGGGCCATCGCTCATGACGTCCAGCGCACTCTTGTTAGGCCACCAGTTACTCTGGTGCATGTGGATCTGAATCTGCTCGTGGCGCTGGACGCCCTGCTGGAAGAGAACAGCGTGGCCGCCGCGGCCGACCGGTTACACCTGTCGCCGCCCGCGATGAGCCGCACCCTGGCCCGGATCCGGCGGGCCACCGGGGACGACATCCTGGTGCGCTCGGGCCGGTCCATGACCCCGACCCCGCGCGCGCTGGAACTGCGCGACGAGACCCACGAACTGGTCCGCCGGGCCGCCGCGGTGCTCACCCCGGCCCGGGACCTGGACCTGGCCGCGCTGGACCGGGTGTTCACCATCCGCGGGCACGACGCGCTGATCGGCGCGCTGGCCGAGCCGCTGATCACCGCGGTGGCCGCGGCGGCGCCCGGGGTGCGCCTGTCCCTGCTGCCCGAACCCTCCGGTGACAGCACCGATCTGGCCCGCGGGCACACCGATCTGGAGATCGGCGCGACCGAGCCGGAGCGCCCGGAGATCGCCGGGGACAACGTCGGCGCGGACCGGATGGTCGCCGCGTTCCGCGCCGGGCACCCGCTGGCCGAGGGCGAACTGACGCCTGCCCGGTTCGCCGCCGCCAGCCACCTCACCGTGTCCCGGCGCGGCCGGCTGCGCGGCGTCATCGACGACCGGCTGGCCGAGGCCGGGCTGAGCCGCCGGGTGCTGGCCTCGCTGCCCACCAGCGCGGCCGCGCTGGATCTGGTGACCCGCACCGATTCGGTGGTGGTCGTGGCCGAGAAGATCTGCGGTCCGGTGTGGACGCGGCTCGGTCTGGTGGTGCGGCCGATCCCGGTCGAGGTGCCGCTGGTGCCGGTGATCCTGGCTTGGCACCACCGCTACGACACCGATCCGGCCCATACCTGGCTGCGCGCACAGGTCCGCCGCGTGTTGTCCGGGTTCGTCGATCCGGCGTGATCAGTTCGCGGCGTGCCGCGGGCGGTACGGGGCCGGGCGGCCGGGCACCACGGACACCAGCGTGTGCTTGCCCACCGAACCGGTCACCGGCGTGGCCGGATGCGGCACCCGCCCGGCCATCAGGTCGTAGAGCAGCGAGGACAGCGCCTCCACGCACAGCTGCGCGGTCGGCCGGCATTCCGGGTCCAGCTCGGTCATCCGGCGGATCAGCCGGATCAGCGGCTCGGGCAGGTCGGCCGGGATACTCGGCGGCCGCTCCAGCCGGGCCATCGCCGCGTTGATCTTGTTGGTGCCGGTGTACTCCCGTTGCCCGGTCAGGCATTCCAGCAACACCAGGCCCAGCGCGTAGATGTCCACCGCGGGCCCGAGCTGACCGCCGTAGACCTGTTCCGGCGCCAGGTACGCGGGCGTGCCGATGATCTCGTCCACACTGGTCACCCGGGACAGCCCGGACAGCAGCGCGATGCCGAAGTCACTGAGGTAGGGCAGGCCCTGGCGGTCCAGCAGGATGTTGGAGGGCTTCACATCGCGGTGCACGACACCGCGCAGGTGCACGTGGGTCAGCGCGTCGGCCACCAGTGCGACCAGCGGCACCGCCTCGGCCGCGGAGATCGGCCCGCCGGACAGCCGGGCGGCCAGGCTCTCCCCGCGGATCAGCTGCATCACCAGATACGGGCGGCCACGGTGCAGACCGCCGTCGTAGACCGACACCAGCCTGCGGTGATCCAGTCGGTCCAGCGCGCGGGCCTCGTCGGCCACCCGGCGGCACTCGGTCGGATCGGGGTTGGCCGGGAACAGCTTGACCGCGACCGGCTTGTTCAGCAGCTCGTCGTGCGCGCTGAACACCTCGGTGCCCATGCCGCGGCCCAGGATGCCGCCGATCCGGAAGCGTTCGGGCAGCGGAGGATTGGGGGGCCGAAACTCCACGTAGGGCCGATCCCGCCGCATCCGTTTCACCTCCACATCCGCCTCATCGGTCAATCGCTGCCACCGGCCGCCTTGTTTCACTCAAGCACGTCGTGCAACTCGAAGCTCGCGGCACGCCCGAAGATCGCCCGTTGCCCGCGTTCACCGTGTCGAACGTTGGATCGAACAGCCACTCACGGTGTGCTGATCATACGCCATTTGGCTTACGTCGAACGGGACTGTTCGGATTTTTTTGCGCGCTGTTCGGTCCGCCGGGACGGTCGGCCCACTGCTGGTGTCCTTGGTCCCTACCGGGAAACCGGGCGTGACTGTGACGGTAGGACGTGGGGGCGAGGTCGGCCCAAAGGCGGTGCGCGCGGATGACACAACTCAACGTCGGGGACGTGATGACCCATGAGGTCCGCGCCGTCTCCCCGGACACCCCGGTGCGCGACATCGCCACGCAGCTGGTGCGCGAGGGCATCGGCGCGGTGCCGGTGGTCGATTCCCGGGGCACGCTGCTGGGCGTGGTGACCGTGGCCGAGCTGCTGCTCGAACCCGCGCGCCGGCCCCGGCAACCCGACCAGGAGGAGCACACCGCCTGGCAGGTGATGACCTCCCCGGCCCGGACCATCGGGTCGGTCGCGCCGCTGCCCGAGGCGGCGCGGCGGCTGGCCGACGACCGGGTGCGCCGGCTGTACGTGGTGGACGACGGCCGGCTGGTCGGAGTGCTGGCCCGGCGCGATCTGCTGCGCCCGTGCCGCCGCCCGGACGCGGAGATCCAGGCCGAGATCGAGCGCATCGTGTTCACCCGCACGCTGCGCGCCGACCCGGGCGACTACGAGGTCAGCGTGGCGCACGGCGAGGTGCTGCTGACCGGGCGGCTGGAGTACGCCGCCGAGGTGGACATCGCGGTGCACCTGACCGCGCTGATCCCCGGGGTGACCGCGGTGCGCGACCGGATGGACTGGGTATGGGACCGGACTGACACACCGCTGACGGTCGGCCTTGACGTGTGAATCGCAGCCGCGCGACCGGTCAATCACACCCGGAAGGGCTGGTCGGGGTGTCACACTCGGCGGCATGGATGCCAGCCGTCCCGGCATGGACGACCTCATCGCCCTGATCTCCAGCCTGCCCGGCGTGGATCCGCTGACCGCGGACGCCACCAGTGGAGCACCCGAAATCGCCTGGGGTGACTCGTTTTTCTACTACGACCCCGACCGCGACCAGCCCGCCGACCGCCGGATGCCGTTCGCCACCATCGTGACCAAGGACTACCCCGGCTTCGACACCGAGTCGCGGCTGGACCGGCCGGGGGTGTTCCGGTTGAACATCTCGGTCGGCCGGGACGCCTTCGCGCGGCTACTCGGGTACCCGCCGGCCGCGCACGCCGAGCAGCCGGGGATCGACTACGCCGTACTGGACCGGCTGCTGCCGCATCCGGTGTACGCGGTGCAGTCCTGGGTGTCGGTGCTCAACCCGGGGCCGGACACGGCCGAGCTGGTCCGCTCCCTGCTCACCGAGGCGCACGCCCGCGCGATGCGCAGGCACCGCACGACGACCGTCTGATCAACCGTCTGATCAGTCGAGAACCGAGACCGACAGCGCGTGCAACCGGTCCGGCTCGGCGATCACGTCGATCTCGGTGATCAGGTCGGCCACCACGGTGAACCTCAGGGCCAGAGCCAGCCGGCCGTGCGTGGCCATGACCAGCCCGACCGTGCCGTCGACCAGCGCTGGGCGGGTCGACGCGGCCCGCTGCGCGGCCAGGCGCGCCCCATTGACCACCGCCGTCCGGCCGCGCACCACGTGCGGTTCGGGCGTCGGCCCGGCCGCGGCGTCGGCGTGCAGCACCACGTCCGGAGCGAGCACCGCGACCAGCGCGTCGAAGTCGCCGCCCCGGGAGGCGGCCAGGAACGCCTCCACCACCCGCCGCTGCCGGCCCAGGTCGGCCTCGGGCACCGGCTCGCCGCGCACCCGGCGGCGGGCCCGGCTGGCCAGCTGCCGGGCCGCGGCGGGCGATCGATCCAGCATTGGGCCGATCTCGTCGAACGGCACCGCGAACATGTCGTGCAGCACGAACGCCAGCCGCTCGGCCGGGGCCAGCGTGTCCAGCACCACCAGCAGGGCCAGGCCGACCGAGTCGGCCAGCTCGACCTCGTGCTCGGGGTCGGGCGGCCCGTCCAGGGTCTCGGGTTCCCGCTCGCTCAACGGTTCCTCGCGCCGGTGCTCGCGGCTGCGCAGCATGTTCAGGCACACCCGGGTCACCACCGTGGTCAGCCAGCCGGCCAGGTTGTCCACCTCGCCGGTGTCGGCCCGGTGGAAGCGCAGCCAGGTCTCCTGCACCGCGTCCTCGGCCTCGCCCGACGAGCCGAGCATCCGGTAGGCCACCGCGCGCAGCCGGTCGCGCTGCGCCTCGAACCGCTCGGTCAGCCGACTCGCCTCGTCCACTCAGGTCACGCCCTTCCTCGCCGGGGTGTCATGGGCTTGACCCCGGCGACGAGGGAAGTGTGACCGATCAACCCTTGATCGCGCCGGACACCAGCCCGCGCAGGTAGTACCGCTGCAGCGCCACGTACAGGATGATGCACGGGATCATGGCGATCACCGCACCGGAGAGCAGATAGCCGTAGTCGACCTTGCCGTAGGCGCTGGTCTCCACGTTGAACAGCGCCACCGGCAGGGTGTAGAGCCGGTCGTCGGTGAGGAAGGTCAGCGCGCCGAGGAACTCGTTCCAGGCGAACAGGAAAGCGTACAGCGCGGTGGTCGCGATGCCCGGCACCACGAGCGGCCGCATCACCGAGGTGAGCGTGCGCAGCACCGACGCGCCGTCCACGTAGGCCGCGTCCTCCAGTTCGCGCGGCACCTGCAGGAACGAGTTGCGCATCACGAACACGCCGAACGGCAGGTTGCACGCGGTGTAGAACAGCACGAGGCCGATCCGGCTGTTGGTCAGGTGCAGGAAGTTCATCTCCATGAACAGCGGGGTCAGGATGGCCTGGAACGGCACCATCATGGTGATGATGATCAGTGTGAAGGCCAGGCCCGCGCCGCGGAAGCGCAGTTTCGACCGGCCGAGACCGTAGCCGGCGGCGGTGGCCACCACGGCGGTCAGCACGGCGGTGCTCACCGCGACCAGCACGCTGTTGCCCACGTATTCGAGGATGTGCACCGAACCGGTCAGCAGCGCGGCGTAGTTCGCCCCGGTGATCCGGGTGAAGTCGCCCGCGGTGGGCGCGGCGGTGATCAGGTCGGTCGGCTGCAGTGAACGCAGCACCGCCCACAGCAGCGGCAGCACGAACACAACAGCCAGAACGATGCCGGCCACCAGGTAGGCGATCAGGCCGGATCGGTTGCCCCGCTGGGGTTTGCGCCGGTTCACCTGGGGCAGGGACACAGCCTGGGTTGCCATCACGCCTCCGATTCCCGGTCCCGCAGCAACAGGAACTGCACGAGGCTGATCAGGCCGACCGCGACCACCAGGATGATGGACAGCGCGGTGGCCGCGCCCACGTGCAACTGCACGAACGCCTTCTCGTAGATCCACATCACCACGGTCGTAGTGCTCACGTCCGGCCCGCCCTGGGTGAGGATGAAGAACTGGTTGAACGCCAGGAACGAGCCGACCACCGAGATGATCAGGCTCAGCGCGATGGTGCGGCGCAGCATCGGCAGGGTGATCCGCAGTTCCCGCGTCCACCACGAAGCACCGTCCACTTCGGCCGATTCGTAGAGTTCCCGTGGGATGCCCTGCATTCCGGCCATCAGCAGCATCATGGTCAGCCCGGAGGCCGACCAGACCACCAGCACGCACACCGCGGCGATGGCCGGCACCGAGTTGACCAGCCAGCCGGTCGTGCCGTCGGTGAGGCCGAGTTTCTCCAGCACGAAATTCACCGCACCGGTTTTCGGTTGCAGCTCAAGGTAAACCATGAAGCTCTCGGTGGTCAGGCCGACCACGAACGGCAGGAAGAACGCGGTGCGCAGCGCGGTCACCCCGACCCGGTTGGCCCGAACCAGCACCGCGAGCGCGTACCCGACGACCAGGATCGGCACGGTCACGATGCCGGTGTAGACCAGGGTGAACCGCACCGACGCGCCGAACACCGCGTCCTGGCCGATCTGCGCGTAGTTGCGCACGCCGACGAAGTGGAACGGGCCGATCAGCGGCCAGTTGGTCAGCGACATGTAGACCGCGAAGGCCAACGGGAACAACACGAACACCAGCACGAACAGCAACGCCGGAGAAGTCAGCAGCAGGCCCCGGCCCGCGTAGCCACGCCGGGCGCGATCGGCCGGGCCGACCTGGTCGCGGATGGCCGAACCGGCGGAGGTGGACAGTGTGGTCATGATTCCGCCTCGGTGATGGCGTCGGTGAACTGGGTCTGCGCGGTGCGCAGCGCGCCGTCGAGATCGTCGCCGCGGATCACCGCGTCGGTGAACAGGGTCAGCCACGGTCCGCCCGGTTGGTTGAAAATCAGGTTGTAGGCCAACGTTTTCGGCGCGTAGCCGTGGTTCAGCGCGCGGATGGCGATCGCGTCGAACGGATATTTCGCGGCGTAGGCCGGAGTCAGCACGTCGTTGCGCACCGGGGTGAATCCCTCGGCCGGGGCCTGGGTCTGACTTTCCTTGCTCAGCGCGAACTTGATGAACTCCCAGGCGCCCGAGGCGTTCTTGGCGCCCTTGGGGATGGCGAAGTTGGCGCCGCCGTCGAAGATACTGGTGCCGCCGTCCGGCCCGGGCAGCGCCACCACCCCGAGCTGGCGCAGCAGGCTGGTCGAGGCGCTCTGGGTCACCGTGCCGTAACCGCCGGGAAAGATGCCGACCTTGCCGGTCAGGAAGTCGTTGCCCCAGGTGGCGCCGCTCTCGGTGAGCGAGGTCGGCGAGGACAGGTGCTGCGCCCACAACTGGCGGTACAGCTGCAAAGTACGGCGCAGCGCGGCATTCCCGGCCACATCCGCGGTCTGCGCGCCGGACGCTCCGTTGAGCAGATAGGTGCCGGTGGCCCAGATGTCGGGCAGCACGGTGAAGCCGAGGCAGCCCTCGCACCGGCCGGCGAAACTGAATCCGGAGATTCCGTTGCCCAGCGCGGCGACCGCCTTGGCGTCGGCCAGGATGTCCGCGTAGTTCGTCGGCGGTGTGTTCGGATCGAGCCCGGCCTTCCGGAACAGCGCCTTGTTGTACCAGAGCAGGGAAACGTCGGCCACGTAAGGAACTCCGTAGTAGCGGCCGTTGTCGGTGGCCAGGTTGAGCTGGCCCGGGCTCAGCGATTTCAGGAACGGCAACTGGTTCACCACCGGGGTCAGGTCGGCGAACGCCTGGTTGTGGATGAACAGTTGCGAGTTGATGTCGTCGACGCCGACCAGATCCGGCTGGGAGCCGGCGCGGATCGCGGTGGCCAGTTTGGTGACGTACACCGTGTCCTGCACCTGGGTCAGTTCGACTTTCAGGTGCGGGTGCGTGGCATTGAATTCATTGACCAGCGCCTGGCCGTAGGGCGAGGTGGTGTTGCGGTCCCAGAAGGTCACCACGCCGGTGGCGTCGTCGCCGAAACCCGGTGCGCTGACATCGGGTTCGGCGCCGGTGGAACCACAGGCGGCCATGGTTGCGGTGGCGATGAGAAGGGCTGCGGCGAGGACGACGGTACGGCTGCTCACGAGGACACCTCTCCTCGGATTCGGGCCGGTTGTTTGTTCGAAATTTCGATCAAAATTCGAAATATCGAGTTTCGGAATCCCGAGTGTGGAGCCGGTGGGTAACCCGTGTCAACCGTCCGGTCACAACGGCGAAACATCGGCTACCGCCGGCGGCCCGCCTTGGCCGGAGGTTTCGGCGGACGCGGCGCCCGCACCGGCGCCAGGGTCGGATCGGTGGAGTCACGCAACACCAGAGTGCACGGAAGTTGTTGCGCCCCAGGCATTGGCGAGCCGTCGATGGCCGCGCGCAGCCGTTCCGCCGCGGCCTGGCCCAGCGCCGCCAGCTCCATGTCGACGGTGGTCAGCGGCGGCCGGGCGGCGGTGGCCATCACCTCCCAGTTGTCGAAGCCGACCACCGCGACGTCGGTGGGCACCACCCGGCCCAGCTCGCGCAGGATCTCCACCACGCCTCGCGCGATCTGGTCGCTGCCACAGAAAATCGCGTCGCAGTCGGGTTGCTCGCGCAGCACCGCCTGGGCGGCCTGCCGGCCCCAGCGTTCGCTCCACTCGCCGAATCGCGGGCCGCCCGCGGCCATCGGCCTTCCGGCCTCGGCCAGTACGGCCTCGGCCCGCTCGGCCCGCACCCGGGCGGAATTGTGCCGCTGCGGGCCGGTGACGTGCGCGATCCGGGTCCGGCCGGTGGCCAGCAGATGCCGCACGGCCAGTTCCGCACCGCCCGCCTCGTCCGGCAGCACCGACATGTCGGCCGGATTGGTGGACGGGGCCATCGCGTAGACCACCGGCACCGGCACGTCCACCGGCAGCGGCGGACGCGGATCGGTGCGCCGTCCGGTGACGATCAGCCCGTCGATCCGGCGGGCCAGCAGGGTGCGCAGGTGTTGCCGCTCGCGGATGGCGTCTCCCCGGCTGTCACACAGGAAAACCGAGATCTCGCCGACCCCGAGGGTGTCCTCCGCACCGAGCAGCACGGGCAGGCTGAACCGGCCGACGTGGTCGGTGGTCAGCAGGCCGACGGTGTAGCTGCGCCCGGACAACAGCCCGCGCGCCAGCGAGTTCGGCCGGAAACCCAGTGTCTCGGCGGTCTCCAGTACCCGGCGCCGGGTGCTCTCCCTCAGCGAACCGCGCTCGTTGAGCACTTTGGACACGGTTCCCGCGGACACCCCGGCCAGCCGGGCGACATCCACGATGGTCGGCCGCCGGCCTTCGCTCGGCAACTTTTTTCCTGCTTCCTTCCCGGTCTTGACGAGGAAGTCTGGCACACCTACGGCCGGGACGGCAAACGTTTGCCGAACTTCTCGCCCGCACCGCGATTCCCTTTCAGATGTGGGGAAACCGCGATTCCGGCGGCATGCGCGTCTGGCTGCCCGCCGAGTAGGACGGTCATCGGCGGACGGAGGCGTACAGCCCGACCGCGGGCAGCAGACCGGCCGCGATGCCGCGCTCCTCGGCATCACGCATGGCGTTCAGTGCGCCGGGGGTATGCGGGCCGGGCTCGACCCAGGCGCCGCCGCGGCCGTCGACCAGGCGCCACAGCATGCTCGAACCCACCGTGGTCAACTCGGTACCGACCCGGCGCAGGGCGTCGAGCATGGCCGAACCCCGGTGCAGGTGGTCGTGGCCCTCGACCCAGGCGGCCAGCAGATCGCCTGCGGGAGAATCGGCGTCGAGCAGACCGGTGGCGACCAGCAGCGCGCGGTTGTCGTAGAGGAAGTGCGCACCGGCCCGGTCCACCCGTTCCCAGGCGAACTCCTCGATGATCAGCCGCCCGTCCGGGGCGAGCAGAGTGGCGGCATGGTCCAGGACGCGGTCGAGGTTCTCGGCGTGGTGCAGTGAGCGGGTGAACAACACGACGTCGTACTCGCCGGAGACGTCCAGGACATCGGCCTCGATGACCGAAACGCCACGGTTCCGGGCCGCGGCCGCCATGTCCGCGTCGCGGTCGACGCCGGTGACCGCGTAGCCAAGGTCCGCCAGCGCGGCGGCCAACGCACCCCGACCGCACCCGGCTTCCAGGAGGCGAGCGGGCGGTGGCGGCAGCAGAGGCGTCAGTTCGGCAAGGGTGTGCGGCACGGCGACGGTGACGAGATCCATTTAGGAAACTCTATCCGCGCCAACACGAATGATCGACGGATTGACCACCGCCGGGTCAGGATTGCAGGCCCAGTAACCGATCGGCGTTGCCACCGGCGATCTTGGCCAGGTCGGCCGGACTGACCGGCAGTTCGTTCAGCAGCTGCCGGCCGTCGTCGTTGGCGCTGTACGGGTAGTCGACGCTGAACAGCACCCGGTCCACGCCGAACACCGCGATCGAGCACAGCACCGGCGGCACGGTGAACAGTCCGCTGGTGGTGATCCACACGTTGCGCAGGAAGTACTCGGACGGCAGCAGCGGCAGGCCGGTGCGTTCCGGCGGGAGCATCTGGTCGATGCGGCCCAGCATGAACGGCAGCATCTCGCCGCAGTGGCCGAGCACCACGCGCAGGTTCGGGTGCCGCTCGAACACCCCGGCCAAAACCAGGCGCACCGCGCTGAGCCCGAGTTCGGCGTGCCAGCCCCAGGCGCCGGTGGCCAGGCGCATCTGGAGCGGCGGTTCGAAGCCGCCGTAGAGGGTTTCGCGCAGCATGTCCGGTGGCGCCGAGGGGTGCAGGTAGAGCGGCACGTTCAGGCGTTCGGCGCGGGCGAACAGCGGCTCGAAGGACGGGTCGTCGAGGAATTTTCCGTTGGTGCCCAGGGTGCTGTTGACCATGGCGCCGACGAACCCGTGCTCGCCGACCGAGCGTTCCAGTTCGTCGGCGGCCGCGGCCGGGTCGGCGGTGGGCAGCGTGGCGAAGCCGGCGAACCGGCCGGGGTGTGCGGCCACCGCGCGGGCCAGCGTGTCATTGGCCTCGCGGGCGGCCGGGATCGCCTCGGTGGTGGGGAGTTGCTGCGCGGCGGGGGTGTTGTGGGACAACACCTGCACGTCGATCCCGCTGGCGTCCATCGCGGCCAGCCGTCCCTCGGCCAGGTCGCGCAGGTCTTCGGTGAGCTGAGGTCCGAACGCTCTGCTGAGGATCGCCGAGTCCCCCTCGTCGGCCAGCCGGTCGATCCAGAAGTGCTCCTCCAACGCGACGGTTCTCATGAATCCAGCCTTACCACGATCACCGGCACCGCCGCCGACCTACTACATCGATGTAGTAGCCTGGGCTCAACTACTACGAAATAAGTAGTACAAACCTGGAGGAGCCCCGGTGCAGCAGTTCATCGCCCAATACGGCTACCTGGCCGTGTTCGTGCTGATGGTGGCCGAATCGGCGTGCATTCCGATCCCCTCGGAACTGATCATGCTACTCGGCGGCGCGCTGGCCGGTGGCGCGGTGGCCGGCGCCCACCTCAACCTGATCGCGGTCATCGTGGTCGGCGCGCTGGGCAATGTGATCGGCAGCTACCTCGCGTGGGCCGTCGGCCGGTACGTCGGACAGTCGGCGTGGCGGCGGTGGGGCCGCTACGTCCTGCTCACCGAACGCGACATCGACCGGGCCCAGGCCTGGTTCGACCGGCACGGCAACTGGTCGGTCCTGGTCGGCCGGATCGTGCCGGTCATCCGCACCTTCATCTCGCTGCCCGCCGGGGTCGCGGCCATGCCACCGCTGCGGTTCGGCCTGTTCACCGCGGCCGGCTGCCTGCCCTGGACCGCCGCGCTCGGCGCGATCGGCTTCGCGGTCGGCGCGCGCTGGCAGTCGGTGGCCGACGCCTTCCACGGCCCCACCTACCTGCTGGGCGCGATCATCGCGGTGCTGGTGATCATCGCCGCGGTGGTGTTCGTGCGCCGTCGCCGCGCCGAACTCGCCCGGGAGCGCTGAGGACTCCGCTTGTCCCCGTACGGGCGGCGAGGCAGGCTGGGCGGGCCACCATCGGAGGGGAACCGCCGTGCCTGCCTGGATCTGCGTCACCTGCGGGGTGCAGTACGCCGACACCGGCACCGCGCCGACGCTCTGCCCGATCTGCGCGGACGAACGGCAGTACGTCGGCTGGGGCGGGCAGCAGTGGACCACCATGGCCGACCTGGCCGGCGACCATGCGGTGGTGCTGCGTGAGGAGGAACCGGGCCTGACCGGGGTCGGCGTGGAACCGGCGGTGGCCATCGGGCAGCGCGCGCTGCTGGTGCGCACCCCGGCCGGCAACGTGCTGTGGGACTGCGTGCCACTGCTGGACGACGCGGCCCGGGAACGCATCGCCGGACTCGGCGGCATCGCCGCGATCTGCCTGTCCCACCCGCACTTCTACGCCGCGCACGTCGAATTCGCCGACGCCTTCGACGCCCGGGTGTTCATCCCGCGGGCCGATCGCCAGTGGGTGCAGCGGCCCTCGCCCCGCATCGAACTGTTCGACGACGAGGCCGAGCCGGTGCCCGGCCTCACCCTGGCCCGGATCGGCGGCCACTTCGACGGCGCGGCCGTGCTGCACTGGCCAGCCGGCTCGGCCGGGCGCGGCGCGCTGCTCACCGGCGACACCATCACCGTGGTGTCCGACCGGGACTGGGTCAGCTTCATGTGGAGCTACCCGAATCTGATCCCGCTGGACGAGGCCACCGTCCGGCACATCGCCGAGCGCGTCTCCCGGTTCGCCTTCGACCGGGTGTACGGCGGCTGGTGGGGCCGGGTGGTGCTGAGCGACGGGCCGGGCGCCATCCGCCGCTCCGCCGAGCGCTACATCGCCCGGATGCACGGCGAACGCCCCTGACCGGCAACTTGCCACACCAGCGCAACGGTTCCGCCGCGCCCCCAATTCAGCGTTCCCAATCCTGCGTTGGCGACGGTGCGGTGCCGACCGCGTTCCAGCAGCCCGAGTTGCTCAACCTCAGCAGTGGCCCGAGGCCCCGGCCTGCTCCGTCGTCATCGGCTGACCTGGGATTCCACCAGTTCGGCGAGATTGTCCAACGCCATCCGGGTGCCGGTCTCGTTGTCCCCCGGCGGCACGTCGTCCGGGATTCCTTCGTGCACAACGGAAACCTCGGTGCCGCCCGGGACATCGGCCAGCGTGGTGGTCATCGTCATCGCACCGCGCAGCCCAGCGGCCTCGGTTTCGAACTCGACCACCTCGACCACCCGCTCATCGGGCACCAGCCGGGCGAAATGGCCGTGATAGGTGTCGGTGTGCGCGGCCGACTTACCGGCCGCGCCCGGCTGGTCGTAGGTCAGCGACACCCGGAAACGACCGCCCTCGCGCGCCTCGAACTCGTGCACCCGGCCCGACATTCCGGCCGGCACCCGCCAGGTCGCGATCGCCTCGGCGTCGACGAGCGCGCGATAGACCGCCGCGCGCGGCGCCCGCACCAGCCGCGACACCCGGGTCGAATACATCGGCTCAGCCTAATCGATATGCTCGTGCCGACCGGACGGAAAAACGGGGAGGACGCGCGGCGTGAGCGGATCGTCGAGCCAGACACCGGACGCGCCCGAGGGCGTCAATCTCGAGCAGGCCAGTGCGGCCCGGATCTACGACGCCTATCTCGGCGGCACCACCAACTGGGCGGTCGACCAGATGTTCGCCGATCAGGCGGTGCGCGAGTTCCCGCTGATCAAACCACTCGCCCGGGCGAACCGGCGATTTCTCGGCCGGGTGGTGCGGGAGGCGCTGGACGCCGGCATCACCCAGTTCCTCGATCTCGGTTCGGGCGTGCCCACGGTCGGCAATGTGCACGCCGCGGTCGCCGCGCACGAACTGGCCGACCAGGGCCGGGTGGTCTACGTCGACAACGAGCCGGTCGCGGTGGCCCATTCCGAGCTGATCCTGGACCGCGAGCAGACCACCGACTGGGTCGGCGTGGTCAAGGCCGACCTGCGCGACCGCGACGCGGTGCTGCACAGCTCCGAGGTCCGGCGGCTGCTGGACTTCACCAAGCCGGTGTGCCTGCTGATCGTGTCGGTGCTGCATTTCATCGGCGGCGAAACCGACGTGGCCGAGGTGCTGCGCCAGTACCGGGCCAAGCTCGCCCCGGGCAGCTGGCTGGCCCTCTCGCACATCTGCAACGAGGACAGCGAACCGGAGGGCGCGGCCCAGATCGCGCGGCTGGCCGAGAAGTACCGCAACACGCAGAATCCGGCGTTCCTGCGCGACCGCACCGAGATCTCCTCCTGGTTCGGCGACTTCACCATCGTCGACCCGGGCATCGTGCACCTGGCCGACTGGCGGCCCAACCACCAGATCACCCCCGAGGAGCGCGAGGCAGGCCCGTTCATGTGGTGCGGAGTCGGCCAGAAACCCGCCAGGCGCAAGTAGTTCTACCTCGGCAGCGGCACGCCGCCCTGGATCACCGTGCGCCGTTCCGGCGCGCCCCACAGCAGCTCCGGCTCGCGGAACGGATCACCGGACACGATCAGCAGATCGGCCACGCACCCTGATTCGACCCGGCCCAGATCCGGCCGGTTGAGCAGGTCCGCGTTCACCGAGGTGGCCGAGCGCAACAGATTCAGCACACCGTCCACTTCGGACTGAATGCGCAGCCCCCTGGACTGCTCGTCCTCCAGCACGCCCATCAGGTCGGTGCCGAACCCGATCCGCACCCCGGCTGCCCTGGCCAGTTCCACCGCCTGCCGCCCCTGGGCCAGCACCTCCCGGTTCTTGGCCTGGGACACCGAGTTCAGCCCGATCTCCGGGCCGCGCCGGTCCATCGCTTCGTAGGTGACCAGCGTCGGCACCAGGAACGCGCCGCGCTCGGTCAGCAGCCGCGCGGTCGGCTCGTCCAGCAGGTTGCCGTGCTCGATGCTGCGCACCCCGTTGTCCACCGCGTGCCGGATGGCCTCGGGCGAGTACGCGTGCGCGGCCACGTAACTGCCCCGGCGGGTCGCCTCCTCGGTCACCGCGCGGATCTCCTCCGGCGAGTACTGCGGCACCCGGATCGGGTCGGTCAGCGACACCACCCCGCCCGAGGCCATCACCTTGATGGCGTGCGCGCCGCGCCGGAACCGTTCGCGCACCGCGCGGCGCAGCGCGTCCACCCCGTCGACCACCTCGAAGGAGTGCGCGAAGCAGCCGCACACCTCGCTGTCCGTGCCGCGGGCGTCGCCGTGCCCGCCGGTCTGGCTCAGCGCCGGACCGGTGTAGAGGTAGCGCGGGGCGCGGATCAGGCCCTCGCCGATCGCCCGGGCCAGTCCGGCGTCCCCGCCGGCCGGGTCGCGCACCGTGGTGAACCCGCGGCTCAGCGCCCCGGCCAGGCGCTGCGCGCCCTTCAGCGCCACGTAGCTCAGGGGCCGGCTCTCGATGCCGAGCATGTCCAGGTCGATGCCGTAGGCGTGGCAGTGCGCGTCGATCAGCCCGGGCAGCACCGTGCCGCCCCGCGCGTCCAGCACCCGCGCCCCGGCCTCGGGCGCGCCGCCCAGCCCGGTGATCCGGCCCTCGGCGAGGTGCACCGGGCCGTCGAGCAGCTCGGCCGACTCGCCGTCGAACACCGCGGCGTTGACGATGGACAGGCTCCCGGTCATTCGCGCTCTCCAGACCTGGTCGGGATCTTTCGGTCCCACGGTAAATCAGCGAGTGGTCGAGCCCGGCGCGGCCGGGTGCCAGGATGGGTGCGCCGGAACAGTTGTGGCCGGCGCAGCCCGAGGACCGGTTCCGCATCGGCGGCAACACCAAGGCATTCGTCTCGACCCTGCTGTTGCGGCTGGAGGCCGAGCACCGGTTGTCGCTGGACGATCCGGTGTCCCGCTGGCTGCCCGGGGTGGTGACCGGCACCGACGAAGGCCGCGGCGAACGAGCTGGCCGCCGAGGCGTTGTGCGGCAACTGAGTTCCGGACGGGCCGCGGTCTACCGGCCGCGGCCCGCACCGGCCCGGGTCAGGCGGCGTAGTAGTCGGCGAGCATGATGCGCCCTTTAGGCCACCGGGCGGCCCGGGCATATTCAGGGCGGAACGAACGAGGAGTGTCATGCACGGTCAGTCGGTCCGGCTGGACCCGCGCGAATGCCTGACCCTGTTGCGGTCGTCCTCCCTGGGACGACTGTCCTACCAGCACGACGACAATCCCTGGATCCAGCCGGTGCATTTCGGCGTGGCCGGGCACCGCGTGGTGGTCTGGGTGTCCGATCCGGTGCGTATCGCGGTGCAGGACCGGACGGTCGCCTTCCAGGCCGGCGATTTCGACGGCCGGACCGGGTGGAGCGTGGTGGTGCTCGGCCACGCCCGGACCGCGCCCGCGCTGGACGTGGCCGACCTGGTCGCCCGCGGCGAACCACGGCCGTGGGCGGCCGAACCCTGCGATCAGGCGCTGTGCATCCCGATCCGGGAGATCTCGGGCGTCCGACTGGATCTCTGACGCATGAGTGGTGGTGACCGTGGGCCCGATCGTGATCGCCGACATCACCCTCACCGAGTTGTGAGCAGCGCCGGGGATCGTCCGGTTCGGCCGGAATACCGGGGCGGCCACAGCACGAATCAGCCCAGCTCACCGCGGCCGCCGGGGAATTCCCTGCGGCCAGGGGAGTTAGGAGTTGTTCCCCTCGTGGTAGCTCTCCATACGTCCGTTCAGCAACCAGCGGACGAGGAGCTGAGACCATGGGAAACCGGGCGATCGAGCAGGCTCGGCCCACAACCGCCCCGGGGCATCCGGGCAAACGGGATGTGGGGTGGCGGCCGATCTCGGACAGCGCGGGAGCACGGACGCTGGCCGACGCCGCGCTGGCCGATGTGGACGCCCACGAGCGGGGTGACGCGTTGCTCGTGGTCAGCGAGTTGGTGGACAACGCGCGAGAGCACGGTGCGGCGCCGGTGGGCGCGCGCATCTGGCGGGTGGCCGCGGGCCGCCGGCTGCGGGTGGAGGTGCGCGACGCCTCCACCGAACTGCCCGAGCCGCACAACCCCCGGCCGACCGATGTGCGCGGCCGCGGCCTGCTGCTGGTCGAGGCGCTGGCCAGTTACTGGGGTGTGCTCAGTGGCGGGCGCGGCAAGATCGTGTGGGCGGAGATCCCGGTCTAGACCAGCCCGGATCCGCCCGGCCCGGACTCGTTCGGCGCGTGGCGGATCGGCGACCAGGCGCGGATTGATCAAGTCCCCAATCAGCACCAGCTCACCGGTGATCCCGTTTCCACGCAACGATTCCGCCGCCCGCAGCCCGGCCAGCGAGGCGCCCACGAGCACGACTCGCTCGCCCATCACCGTTCTCCCGCAACCGCGCCGGGCGCCTCGCCGATGGTGATGGCCCGATTCCCGGCGGCCACGTTGTGACCGGATGATCGCGCCGTCCCGCGGTCACGGCCGTCTCTTCGGGTGGGCCCGTCTCCACCCGGGTGGAGGATTTCTCCACCCGGGGATACAGCGCTCGTTGCACGACATCCGCCCAGGTCACGAATAACTTCGTGTTGTCGTCGAACAACAGCGCGAAGAGCCGGGAGGCAGTCAGATGAGTGGTCCGATCGAGATCCTTTTGATCGTGGCGGCGATCGGCTACGTCATGGTGCGGCGCCTGATGGGCGAGCCCGTGCAGGCCAAGCGGATGCTGGTGCTGCCCGGCGTGCTCTGCGTGATCGGACTGTCCGATGTGTCCCATCAGCTGGGCAGCCCGATGGCGGTGGTGTTCCTGGTGGCGACCGCCGGGATCAGCGTGGTGATCGGGGCGCTGCGCGGCGCCACGGTGAAGATCTCGGCCCGCGACGGCGTGGCCTTCGCCCGGTACACCGGCTTGACGGTGGCGCTGTGGGTGGCCAATGTGGTGATCAAGTTCGGCGGGAACCTGGCGCTGGGCGCGATCGACGCGAAGGATGCGAGTGCGGTGAGCAACAGCCTGATGCTCACCCTGGGAGCGGGCATGCTGGTGGAGGGTCTGGTGGTGATGTCCAGGGCGCTCCGGGCCGATCACCGGGTGATGTGGGCCGAGGAGTCCAAGCGCGGCCCGCGGCAGATGTCGCCCATGCTGGACAACATGCGGCGCACCCTGTCCGACCAGGCCAACTTCCGCACCGACTTCCGCACCGACTTCCGCACCGACGACCGCCGCGCCGACCGGCACGACCGGCGCCAGAACCGGTACTCCGGCGACTACTTCCAGAACGACCACCGGTGACCATGGCGTCACCGACCGAACCCTGGCCCCGGGACACCGGAGCCGGGGCCGCCCGGCCTCCGGAGTCCACCCGGGACTACGTGATCCGCACGCTGTTCGCCGTGGTCACCGTGGGCGGCACGATCGTGTCCTGGCGGCCGGACCGGGTGCTCTACCAGCCGCTGGCGCTGACCCTGTTCGCACTGGTCTCGGTGATCGTCATCGCCGCGATCTTCCCCTGGGGCCGGTTGCCCGAGCGCGTCCAGATCGGGCTGTTCGTCGCCTACGCGGTGCTCGGCGGGCTGCTGTTGCCGCTGGTCACGCCGATCACCTCGGCCACGCTGATCCCGTTCTTCGCCGCCTCGACCGCGGGCGCGAAGCTGGACTCCCGGCGAGCCGCCATCGGCATCGCGGTGAGCGGCTCACTGGTCGCCGCGGTGGCCACCTGGGTGGTCGAGCAGTTGCATCCCACCGACACCCAGTGGCCGTTCTGGCTGGCCCTGGCCGTCGGCCTGCCCGTCTACATCGGCATCGCCAACCGGGACCGCGCGGCCGCGGTGTTCAACGCCGTGCGCGCGGCCGAGGAAGCCCGGCGGGCCACCGATTCCGAGGCGCGGGAGGCGGCGCTGATGGAACGCGGCCGGATCGCCCGGGAGGTCCACGACGTGCTCGGCCACTCGCTGTCCGGTATCGCGCTGCAACTGGACATGGCCGACGCGCTGCGGGACAGCGGCCGCGACGAGGAGGTCACCGCGGCCATCCGGCGGGCCCGCGCCCTGGCCGTGGACGGCATCAGCGAAACCCGGCGCGCCGTGCACGCGCTGCGCGAGGACACCCTCCCGCTGCCGGACACCCTGCGACATCTGGCCGAGCACAACGGCGTGGACTTCGGCATCGACGGCGAACCGGCGCCGATCGGCGCCGAGGCCACCCACACCGTGATCCGGGTCGCCCAGGAGGCGCTGACCAACGCGGCCAAGTACGCCCCCGGCGCGATCCGCACCATGTGGCTGGCCTTCACCGCGGCGGCGACCACCCTGACCGTGCACAACGGACCGGCGCGGACCGAGCGCGCCACCGGGCTGGCCGACGGCACCGGCCTCGGCCTGGTCGGCATGCGCGAACGTGCCGCCCTGCTGGGTGGCACCCTGCACGCTGGGCCCTCTCCGGACGGAGACGGCTGGACAGTGGAACTGGAGATACCGAGATGACCGGCACCATCACCCTGGCCGTGGTCGACGACCAGGCGACCGTGCGGGAGGCGCTGGCGGTGATGCTCGACCTCGACGCCGACGTGGACGTGGTGGCCACCGCGACCAACGGGGCCGAGGCGATCGAGGTGGCCACCAAGCATCACCCGGACGTGATGTTGATGGACCTGAACATGCCGGTGCTGGACGGAGTGGCGGCGACCGGGCGGGTCCGCACGGCCAGCCCGGAGACCACCGTCCTGGTGCTGACCACGTTCGACGACGACGAGTCGATCCTGGCCGCGTTGCAGGCCGGCGCCAGCGGCTACCTGACCAAGGAGGCCGACCGGACCACCATCCTGCAGGCGGTGCGCAGCGCCGCGCAGGGCCAGACCGTGCTCGCCCCCGAGGTCCAGCAGCGGCTGCTCGCGCTGGCCTCCCGCCAGGACCGCACGGACGTGTCCTCGAACGATCCGATGATCACCCTGACCGCGCGGGAACGGGAGATCCTGACCCTGATCGGCGAGGGCCTGCGCAACCCGGAGATCGCGCAGCGGCTGGTGATCAGCGAGGCCACGGTGAAGACACACATCAACAACCTGTTCGCCAAGGGCGGTTTCCACTCCCGGGCCGACGCGGTGCGCTACGCACTGCGCAACTCCGGTCCGGCCGAGGAGCCGCGCCGCCCGTGGAGCGCCCGCTAGGAACGGGCCTGCCGGGACGGTTCGACCATCGGGCCAACCCGGTGCGGGAAGCGCACCCGCAGCGCGGCCGCGGCCACCGTCGCGGCCGCCACGATGGCCGCGGCGATCAGCAGCGGGAGGCGATATCCGTTGTGCAGCAACGGACTCACCAGCAACGGACCGGCGATCTGGCCTACGCTGTAGCCGGTGGTCAGCAGCGCCACCGCGTGCGGGAACCGCAGGTGCGCGCCCACCGCGAGCACCAGTGAGGCCACCCCGAGGAAGGTCGCGCCGAACAACACCGCCGACACCAGCGCGGCCGCCGCGCCCCCGGACAACGCGGGCAGCGCGATGCCGACGGCCTGCACGAACAGCATGACGATCAGCAGCGTCGGCCGGCTCCACCGCCGGCTCAGCGCGGCCCAGAACGCCGAGGCGGGCACCGCGGCCAGCCCGACCAGCACCCAGGCCCCGCTGCCCAGCCAGCCGGGCGAGGTCTGGCCGATGGCCGCGACCAGGAAGGTGCCCGCGATGATGTAGCCGACGCCCTCCAGGGTGTAGCCGGTCAGCAGCGTGACGAACCACCGGTGGGTGGTCGGCCGCTCGGACATCCGCCCCGGACCGGCCTTGGCGCTCGCCGGTTCGGGCGCCAGCCGCCAGGCCAGCACGGTGAGCAGCGCGGCCAGCGCGGCCGAGGCCCACCACCCGGTCCGCCAGCTGCCGACGGTGCGCAACACCAGCACCAGCAGACCGGACAGCGCGATACCGGCGCCGATCCCGCCGAAGGCCCAGCCGACGAGGTGCTGCGCGGCGCCGTGCAGGTGGTCCAGCAGCGCGCTGACCGCGATCACGAACACCAGCGCGCTGGCCACCCCGGCGATCAACCGCAACCCGAACCAGATCGGCTGCGATTGGGTGACCGGCATCAGCGCCAGCGTGCCGATCACGGCGAGCAGACTGCCCCGCAGCAGCCACCCGGACTTGAGCAGCGCCGGCCGCACGATCGGGATCAGCGCGCCGATCAGGTAGCCGAGGTAGTTCGCGGTGGCCAGGGTGGCGCCGCCGGACTGGGACAGCCCGGCCTGGTCGTGCATCAGCGGCAGGATCGGGGTGTAGACGAACCGGCCGATGCCCATGGCCACGGCCAGCGCCGCCGCCCCCGCCGCCAGCACGGCCCAGCCGGAGCGGTGCGGCTCGGAGTCGGTCGGCCGGTCGGCGAGCGCGGTCATCACGGGACTTCTTCCGTCGTTGGCATCCGGGGCTGCTTTCGACGCTAGGCACGCCCGGACCGATCCGGAAATGCCGGTGCTGGTGCATCTATGCTCAGCGGTTATGGACGTGGAGGTCCGCCACCTGCGGGCGTTCGTCGCGGTCGGCCAGCAGTTGTCCTTCACCCGGGCCGCCGAACAGTTGCTGATCACCCAGCCCGCGCTGACCCGCACCATCAAGCAGCTGGAGGCCACGCTGGAGGTGCGGCTGCTGGACCGCGACTCCCGGCACGTGGCGCTGACCTCGGCCGGGGCCGAGTTCCTGGCCAGGGCGCAACAGGTGCTGGCCGCGCTGGACCGGGCGCTGGCCTCGGTGCGCGAACAGGTCACCCTGCGGCTGGGGTTCAGCTGGCTGCTGCCCGACCCGTGGGCCCAGCGCACGGTGCGCGGCTTCGAGCGGGCCACTGGCGGTTCGGTGTCCCTGCTGCGGGTGGACGATCCGCTGGAGGGCGTGCTGCGCGGCCTGATCGACGTCGCGGTGGTGCGCGGCCGGGTCGATCCGGACACGCCGGCGCGGGTGGTGCACCTGTTCGACGAGACCCGGGTCGCGGTCTGCTCGGTCGAGTCCGAGCTGGCCGGTGCGGCGTCGCTGCACTGGCGGGAGGTGGCGAACTGGCCGTTGGTGGTCAACACGATCAGCGGCACCACCGGTCCGTGGTCCTGGCCGGAGGGCGCCCGGCCGGAGCGCGTCGTGGCGACCGCCAACTTCGACGAGTGGCTGGAGTCGGTGGCGGCCAACCGGGGCATCGGAGTGGTGCCCGAGGTGGCGATGCGCCGCAACATCCATTCCGCCGTGCGGTTCGTGCCGTTGGTGGACGCGCCCAGTTCCCCGGTGTCGCTGGCTTTCCTGCCGCACGCCCGGGAACGGCTGGTGCGCCGGTTCGTGTCCGCTGCGGTCGCCGCCGGTCCAGAATGACCACGGCGAGATCTTCGTGCGCACAGCGGACTTCGTGCGCACAGCGGACGACGAAGACGAGCGTTCCACCCGGAATGCCGGTCACCACAAGGGTTTACGACGGCGTCAGCGCGTTGCGCTTGCGAATGCCGTGGAGACTGACGGTCGTCTGAGTCAGGCCGTGTCTTCGAGAACGGCCAGCTGTTGCTCGATGCGCTGAACGTCGGCGGTCCGGTCCTGTACCCGGTTGAGGCTGAGCGCTTGTCGCCAGACGAGCCGGGCCTCGTCGGCGTGGCCCGACGCGGCAAGCGTCAGCCCGAGATGATCCAAAGTGTCCGCCTGGTAGTAGGTCGCACCCAGATCACGGCACACGTCGAGCGATTCACGGAGGTAATTCAACGCTTGGCCGTACTCACCGCAGTAATACGCGATGTAACCGAGATAGTCCAGCGTGACGGCCTGTCCCTGTCTGTTGCCTTCCTGATGGAACAGACTGAACGCCTGCTCACACGACTCTCGGGCAACGTCGTATCGACCAAGCTGGGCTTGATGCCACCCCATCATGCTGAGGGCCTCAGCCTCCCAGACTGGGGCGTCGAGTGTCCGGAACAGACGTAGCGCCTTGATCGCGTGGCCCAGTGCCTGCTCATCGTCGGATTTCCGCCAAACCCACGTGAGGTCATAGTGCGCTCGGGCCTCACCGTGTGTGTCGCCAGTTTGTCTGGCGAGCTTCAGTGCGCGGTGCAGATGTTCCGACGCGGTTTCGTTCATGCCCGCCCGGGCACATGCCTGTCCCAGAAGTCGACTGGCTACGCCTTCCGCAAGGGGATCTCGCAGCTCCTGGGAGGCCGCAAGGCCAAGCTGCCAGGTGTGCAACTGCTCCAGCAGGTGACCCCGACGCCACAGATAACCGTGCAACGTCCAGGCCAGTTGCCAGACGAATCGATGCCATCCGCGTTTGACCGCGGCCTCCTGCGCGGTGAGCAAGCAGAAGCGCTCGGCATCGAACCACTGAAGTATCGATGTGTCATCGTCGAAGATCGGTATTGGATAGTCCGCAGGCGGTTCGCCTATTTCGACATTCTTGCGGTGTGGATACAGCAGCCGCTCACCGGCATATGTCGCATAGACGTAGTAGGAGATGAGCCGCCGCAAGGCGTCCGTGCAGCGCTGCTGGCCGTCCGCGTCGACACGTTCCGTCGCATAGAGCCGGATCAGATCGTGCATGCGGTAGCGCTTGGGCGAGTAGCGCAAGATGAGATGTGCGTTCTCCAGCTGGTTCAACAGCGCGGCTACATCGTTGCCGGGCCGTCCGATCAACACCGATGCGGCGGGCACCGCGATGTCCGGGCCGGGAACCGAGGCGAGAAGCCGCAACACCTCGGCTGCTTCGGCGGTCAACGCATCGAACGACCGGGACAGCACGGCGCGCAGGTTGGCAGTCAGCTCTCCGCCGCTCAGCGCGTCCAGGGGGCCGGACGTCTCGCTGAGCTCCGAAGCCAGGGCAGAGAGCGGAAAGTCGGGATGCGTCGCCGCATGCGCGGCGATGATGGCCAGGGCCAGTGGCAGACCCGCGCAATGCCGGACCAACTCGCTCACCGCGTCTTGCTCGGCGGCGACCCGTTCCCGCCCGAGGCGCTTGGCCAGCAGTTCTTCGGCGTCGAGATCGCCCAACGTACCCAGCGGAACGGGCCGAGCCTCGTGTCTGGTGATCAGCCCATGCAGCTGCTCTCTGCTGGTCACCAGCACCATGCAGGTCGGCGTGGCAGGCAGCAGCGGTATCACCTGCTCACTGTTGCTGGCGTTGTCGAGAATGATCAACATCCGTCGGCCCGCGACCTGGTTGCGGTACAACGCCGCTTGCGCATCGGCATCGAGTGGTATCGAGCCCGCCGGCAACTGAAGCGCGTCCAGGAAGCGACGAATCACCACAGCGGGAGCGACCGGGTCGGAGGACGGGTCGAAGCCACGCAGATTGACATAGATCTGCCCGTCCGGAAAACGCGCGGTGTTCTTGTGTGCCCATTCCACCGCCAGCCATGTTTTGCCCAGGCCACCCATCCCAGCGATCACGGAGATTGCGATGGAGTCATTCTCCACTGCGGCGTCCAACGCCTCCGTCAAGGCCGCCAGTTCGTTGATCCGGCCGACGAAGGTGCGCTGCAGCGCCGGCAGATCCCGAGGAGCGAGCCGGTTGGCCGGCTGGTGGCCGGATCGATCGAACACCGCATCCGGTGGCGTCGCGCTGCGCGGTTGCTTATGATCCGGCAGGTTGATCCAGGCTTGGCCGTTGGTTTCCTTGACCGAGAAGTCGATCTGCCGATACGAGGCGAGATCGACCACAGGGCTTTGCCTGACGACCTCTTCGTAGAACCAGGCGGAGACGATCAGGGCCAGCACGCCGGAGGATTCAGCCAGCGCCACCTTCAGTTGCGGTGCTTCCAGCAGGCGAAAGGCATGATTCACCGAGGCCGCTGCGACGCCGTGGGCGTCATAGTTGACCTCACCGGCGTGCAGGACCATCCGGAGGCGGATCTGTTCCTCGGACGGATGTCCCAGGTTGTGTCGTCGCAGGGCTTCGGACAGGGCTGACGGCAGCGACTCCACGAAGGCCGACTTCGGCACATCAGGCGGGGCCAGTACGAAGATTCCGTCGCCTCGATCCTCGACCCGGCAGCCACGCCAGGGTATTTCGGCCGCGCCGAAGGCGAGCTCGAGCGACTGGTACATCCCGCTACGCACCGCTAGCTGGTTCGGGTTGTTCCGCCGCTGGTCCCCGAACCCTTCCACGTCCACAACGAGGATGGTTCGGTGCACCGCCCGTTGGTCAGCTTGGCCGGACATTACGCTTGCTCCTCGTCACCACATCAGATGCCGTGTAACCGCTGGTACTTGTCGAGAATTTCAGGAGTCCGCCCTTGCATACGGTTCTCCGTGCGGGCCTGCGCGAGGTCGGCGATCTCTGCGGGCGAGTAGCCAAGCCAGCGGAGGCAGTTGAGTCCTATTCCAATGATGTCAGCGGCCTCCCGCGCTGCGGCCTCCCGGTCCCCCGCATCGATATGGTCCTGCATCTCGTCGAACTGAATCTCCATCGACCGTCGAAAGTGCGAGAGCGGTTTCCCCATCAGATCGTCGTGCACTTCGTCCCAGGCCTGCCACATCGACTGAAAGGGTCCCAGCTGATTCATCGCGGACTCCCAACCAATCTCTCATCCACCGCGAGTCGCCGCAGCGCATCCAGATCATGCAAAACAATACGTCGCTTCCCCGTAGTGATCAGTTTCTGCCGGCGAAAGCGTCGCAGTTCGATCGCGACCGCGTCCCTCGACGCACCGATCCGGGAGGCCATGTCACGCTGAGACAGGGTCGATTCGATGACCCAATCATCGCCTACCTCCTCACCGACCTCTCTTGCCAGGAGGAGCAGGCAGTCCGCGAGTCGGCTCCTGACGTTCAGCCTGGACAGCAGCACCTGCTGACTCATCTGACGTCTTCGGTGGACGACGGTCCGGTACATCAGTGGCCACAGCCGTTGCGCTTCGACGAAATCGAACAGTCGCTCCGCAGAGATGTCCAGCCCGGAAACCTCGGTGATCGTGGTGACCGTGGCCGATCGCCTCTCGTCCATCAGGGCGCCCTCGTCACCCATCACCTCGTCCGGACCGAAGATCCCGAGCAGGACCTCGGTGCCATCGGCCGCACGCCGCGTGACCTTCAAATGACCATCACGAATGATCAGAACGGAGCGAGAGGGCTGCCCCTCCCAGAATATGGTCTGCCCAGCCGGAAACCGGACGGGACCACCCAGTGCTCTGAGTTCAGCGCGCTGACCTTCATCGAGGAAGTCCATGATCCGAACTGGACTGTAGTCCAACACAGAGGCGAGTGTAGTACTCTACACAACACCCAGGAAGGATCAATTGGGAGGATCGGATTCTTTCCCACTGGCAGCGCATATAGAATCATAAATGGATCTTTTATTTCACACCTCACCGGATCAGGGCGTCAGCGCGTTGCGCTTGCGCGCGATGAACGGGCGTTCCAGCCACCGGTGGCTGATCGCCGCGCACAGCGTGCTCGCCCCGGCGACCACCACCGTCGCCGCCACCAGCTCCGGCCAGCCGGGCCGCGCAGGCAACATCCGGTCGGCCAGTTCGACCAGCGGCCGGTGCAGCACGTAGATCCCATAGGACAACAACCCGGCGCGGGCCAGCATGGGACGAGACAACACCCCGGCCACCCGGCCGTCCCGGGCCGCGGCGAGCACCAGTGCCCCGGCGAACACCGCGATCAGCGAGTACTCCCACACCCAACCCAGTTGGTAGGGACACCCGATCGGGAAGCCGAGATCGGTCAGCACCTGCCCGTGCCGCACCGCGGCCAGCCCGACCTCACCACAGACGACCACCAGCACCGCCCCGCCGGTGATCGCCAGCGACCGCCGCGCCGGCCACAACCGGGCCCGGATCTCCGGGATCGCGGTCACCGCGCCGATGGCGAACGCATCGAGATAGGTGGTGGGCAGTTCGTAGGTGACGGCGGCCAGCCGGTCATGCGGATACCCGGCCAGCAACAGGCCCACCCACACCAGCAGCCGCACCACCGGCCCGCCCACGGCCAGGGCCAGCACCACCCGCACGAACCACCGCCGGGACAACCACAGCGCCAGCCCGGCCCACACCAGGTAGAGCTGCACCTCGACCGCCAGCGACCACAGGTGGTCGTAGAGGTTGTTGTCCACGAACCCGGCGACCAGCGGATGCAGGTCGTAGGTCCAGGTCCACAGGTAGGGCAGGTCCCCGGCCAGCTGACGCGGCCCGCCGCCGGTCACCGCGAGCACGGTGAGGGCCAGGCAGGCCAGCAGGTACAGCGGAGCCAGTCGCAGCGCCCGGTTGCGCGCGAAGTCCCGCAGCATGGCCGCCCGGCCGCTGGACCGGCGCTCCAGCAGGACGCGGGTGATGAAGTGTCCGCTGAGGACGAAGAACACCGGCACGCCCAGCCAGCCGAACGGCAGCACCCCGACGTGAAAGGCGACCACGCCGAGCACGGCCAGCCCCCGCAACCCGTCCAGCGCCGCGGAATGTGCGCTGCGCGCGGCCTTGGGTGGACGCGTACGGGTTGCGGGGGTCAGCTCGGGCGCGGCCACGGCGGCGAAGCCTAGCGCTACGCCCGGTCATGCTCGGCAGTGCTGCCGGGCTGAGCCGTATCGCCAGGTCAGACGGTCTCCACCCAGGCGTCGGTCGTGGTGACCTGAGCCTGCCGGGGGAAGACCTTCTCCAGCAGCACGCGGTGCACCTCGGCGTCGGCGTCGGCGCAGGCGTCGGACAGCACGGTGATCCGGTAGTCCAGATCGGACGCCTCGCGCAGCGTGGACAGCACCACGCCACTCGTGGCGATCCCGGCCAGCACAAGGGATTCCGCGTCCAGCGAGCGCAGCAGCACGGCCAGGTCGCTGCCACTGAACGCGCTCACCCGGCGCTTGGTCACGATCGGGTCGCCCGGTTGCGGCTCGAGGCTGGCGTGGATCTGGGTGGCCGGGTGGGCCTCGGTCATGACGTCACCCATGCTCGAGATCGCGCCGAACGACGCGTTGCGGCCACTGGTCTCGGGGTAGCCGGGACGGAAGGCGACCCGCACGAACACCACCGGGATCTCCGCCGCCCGGGCGGCCTTGACCGCACGGTCGGCCGCGTCGAGGACCGACGTGTCCTCGAAGCGCTCGACGATGCCGTGCTGGAAGTCCATCACCAGCAGGACGGTGCGTGAGTCGGACATGTTTTCCTTTCCAGAGCAGAAAAGCGCGGGCCGTGGCTCACGGCTGCGCCAGCTCGCCCAGCAGGGCCAGTGCCGCGGTGATGGTGGCCAGCTGGTCCGGGCCGAACCGCCGGTCCATCTCCTGGGCCAGCCATTCGCGCCGCTCCCGGCGGTCGGCCGCGACCCGGTCCCGGCCCTCGGCGCTGAGCGTGATGATCTTGCGGCGGCCGTCGTCGGGATCGGGCTGTCGTTCGATCAGCCTGCCCTCGTCCAGCGAGTTCAGCGTCGCGGTCATCGACTGCGACCGCACTCCCTCGGCGATGGCCAGCAGCGTCGTCGTCGACGCGCCGTCCTTCGACAGCCGCAGCAGCACCGACCGCTGAGACGGGGTGAGCCCGCCGGTCGGCGCCGCGAAGAGCAGGACCCGCAGGCGGCGGAACACCGTGGACAGGTCCTCGGCCGCGGCCAGCGCCACCGCCGACGCCGATCCGGTCGTCTCCCCGGCCATCCGCCACCTCCGTCCGGCCGCCCAACTGGGTAGCCTGCCTACACAGTACAGCTACGTAGCTTGCCTACCTTTCTCGGGGACCAGCCGGGTCCAAGGGGAAACCCCTGTCTTTCGTTCCGGTGTGGAGGATCGCCGGGCCGCCGACCGGCCGGCCGCTACGTTTCTCCGAAGCAACGGGGAAACCCCAGGACGAGAGGGAAAAGAATTGCGTGAATTCGAGGAACTCATCGACGTGGAACCGTCCTGGCCGATGGTCGTCGATCAGTTCGCAGGCAGCTTCACCACCGCGGAAATCCTGCCCGCCGACTCGGCCCAGGCCCGCAACACGTTGCTGCAGTTACAGGTGACGGTCCGCTCGCCGCTGGGCGCGATCGCCCTGAACTGCGGCGGAATCCTGGTGCACGACGGCTTCCTGCGCATTTTCGGCGGTTCGAATCCGGCCGGTCCGGACGGGCTGCCCAGCATGGCCGAAATCAACGGGTTCCCGGCCGAGGTGGACCTGGCCTGGACGCCCAGCGGCGGCCTGATCATCGCGCAGGACGTCCTGGGCGGCGTGTTCGCGCTCAACGGCATCGACCCCGAGGCCGCAGGCCGCCCTGGGCAGCCGGGCGAGGTCACCTACTTCTCGCCGCGCTCGCTGGAATGGGACGCGATGGGGCTTGGCCACAGCGCGTGGCTGTCGGCCATCGTGTGCGGCGGGCTGGCCGAGTTGTACGAGGGCCTGCTGTGGCCGGGGTGGCGGGACGAGGTCGGCCCGGTCGGTCCGCGCGGCGGGCTGTCGTTCTACCCGTTCCTGTGGTCGGCCGAGGCCCAGGACGACCTGGCCGGCACCACGCGCCAGCCGGTGCCGATGGACCAGTTGCTGAGCCTGCACGCCGACACCTGCCGGCAGATGGGACTGGCCGATCCGGGATTCCTGGGCCGGTACAGCACGACGGCGCTGGCCTGATCACCGGGTCAGCGCGCGGATGACGATCCGTCGATGACCGGACGGCGAGCCAGGACCATGCCCGCGGTGGGCGCCGGGCCCGGGTTCTCGATCAGCTCGAACTCGACCGCGAACCCGGCCGCGCGCAGCCAGCTCGCCATCCGGTCCATCGGCCGGTGGTACAGCGGAATCCGCATCGGCAGCCCGCCGTAGCCCTCGGTCTTGATCTTGGACCGATCGCCGACGTGGAACCCGATGAGGGCGACCCCGCCCGGCCGCAGCACCCGGTGAAAGTGCGCGAACACCGTGGGAATCTCCTCGTCCGGCACGTGGATGACCGACCAGGAGGCGAGCACCGCGCCGACCGAGCCGTCCGCGAGCGCGAGCTCGGTCATCGAGCCCACCTCGAACGACAGGTCGGGCCGGTTACGGCGGGCGATCTCGATCATCCCCGGGGACAGGTCGATCCCGAACGCGTCCAGCCCCAGGTCGCTCAGGTGCGCGGTCATGAACCCCGGCCCGCACCCCACATCCGCGACCGGCCCGCCGCCGTCCCGGACGTACTCGGCGAACAACGCCAGCGCGCCGCGCAGCATCGGGTCCCGCTCGATCGCCGGCCGCACGAAGTCCGTGTAGTTGTCGGCCACCGTGTCGTAGGACTCCGCCGCGTCCCGCAACCACTCCCCGTCAGTCACGGCCGAAACCTTATCCGCCAACGGCTTTTGTCAGCCGCCGCGGCTGACGTGCGCCTGTCGCTGATGATCAGGAGGCCGAGCGTGGGGGTCGACGTCCCCGAGGACCACCTGATCCAGGGACTCAGCAAGGCGATCGCGCGGGCCGGTGTCGACGAAGACGACGATTGATCCGGCCATCGCCCCTGCGACACAACGACCGTGGGACGGACCCGAGGGAGGCCGGGTCCGTCCCACGACCGGCCGGGTCAGCCGCCGTACCTGGCCGCGACGATGCTGGCCTGCACCGAACTCTCGGTCGAGGCCGACGGATAGCCGGAGGTCAGCACGCCCTCGTAGAACGTGCCGGCCGAGCTCTTGCTGTTGTCGCCGCCGATGCCCAGGATGATCGCGCCTTCCTTGTGCATCGGGTTGTAGCCGGACACGTCGGGCCGCACCCCGCTGTAGTAGGCGGACAGGCTGCCTGACTGCGCGTTGCCGCCGCGGATCGCCCACTCGTTGGGGCCGCCCTCGATCATGGCGGTCAGGTAGCGGTGATTCACCGTCGCGTCACCGGAGTTGTAATGCTGGTTCACGCCAGAGAAAAGACCATTCTCCAGATCGGCCATGATCCACGGACCACTGCCGGAACCGTAGCCCCAGGTGGTCGAGTTTCCGAAGTAGATGGCCTCCATGTGACCATTTCCGTTGTCGTCATTGTTCGTTTCCGCGTTGCCGTAGTCGAAACAACAACCGCTGTTGTAGTGCGTGCCGTCGAGGATCGCGTATTCGCCCTCGGCCGAGTCCCCGGTGGCCACACCGGAGGTCTTGTCGACGCGGTAACCGGTGCCCGCCGCCACATAGACCCCGTAGGCCTTGTGGCCGTTGACGGTGATCGGCGCGGCGGTCGCGTTGGCCAGGTTGTCCGGGCCGCTCGCGGCGCCACCGGCCGGGGCGTCGGTGAGGTTGTTGCCCCGGCCGGACTGGTCGTAGATGACGGTGATCACGCAAGTTGTGTTGGCACAGAAGGAATCCTGCGCCGCCGCGTTGGCGTAACCGCCGGTGGAGAGCACGCCGATGTTCGTCGTGTGCCCGTCCGAGGAGCGCTTCACCTGATACAGCGACCCGCGGTAGGACGCGTACAGCGCCCGGGTCGTGCTGTGCGCGGCAACGCACGGCGTGCCGGCGGCGGCGTAGATGTCACACGGCAGCGAGGTCGCCGCCTGCGCCGTTCCGGCGCCGGCCACCACACCGGCGACCAGCGCGCCACTGGCCAGCACCACCGAGGCCGCCGCGTTCATCCGCGTTCGGCGTAACCGAGGCTTCATTTCCGGCTCTCCTGTTCTTGCTCATCGTCGAGCATTCCTGGCACACCATTCACGTTCCAGGTATTTGTTCGAAATTTCGGATATTGTTCGAGGAGCCGTTTATGACGGTAACTACCTTGCCGACCGCCCGGCAAGGATTGCCGACTCCGCGTTGATAACTGTCAAATTCCGGCGAAGGACAGGCGAGAGACCGTCGAAAGGATCTCTCTCACCTGCACTCAAGTGGATGAGGACTTCCACTTCCTCGGCTACCGTCGTGACCAGCGGCGCGATCACACCGACCGCGTTCCCCGATTTGGAGGTCGTGTGCGTCACCAAGGACCCCTGCCCCGGCGCACCGTCGATCGGGTCAACGGCTGCGTCAACACCCTGCGCACCTCGCCGCGCTGGGGGCGGGCGATCAGTAAACGCTTCACCACGGTCACCTACACCGGACGGCGCTCCGGGCGCACCTTCAGCACCCCGGTGGCCTTCCGCCGCACCGGCGACACCGTCACCATCGACGTCAAGCTGCCCGACGCCAAGAACTGGTGGCGCAACTTCACCGGCGACGGCGGCCCGATCTTCTTGGAGCTGGGCGGTTCCGACCGCTCCGGCCACGCCATTGCGCACCGCGACGACAACGGCCGGGTCAAGGTCATCGTTCAACTGGACGGCAGCCACAGGTGAGAGCGGCCGGAATGGCCGGGTGACAGCGTCCCAGCGATCTACCCGGGCCACGGATCTCCGGGGCCGACGGCTTGCCGCTGCGCCACCAGCGGTTGGTCGCGCGATTCCGCCTGCCGGGCACCACGCCGGGCCGACCGTCCGACGCGGGCCACAATGGAGCGCATGATTAGCACGACAGCGCCGGTGGTCGGCTCGTGAGATCACGGGACGCCCTCATCGGAGCGACGCTCGACCTGATCGAGAACCACGGGTTCACTTCGGTCAACGTGTCCTCGGTGGCCGCGGCGGCGGGCGTGTCCCGGCAGACGGTGTACTCGATCTTCGGCAGCCGCGAGGAACTGGTCTCGCAGTCGGTGATCGCGGTGGCGACCGAGGTCATGGACGTGCTCACCGCCGCCGCGGCCGCGACCGACACCGCCTGTGCGTATGTGGTCGAACTGCTGGTCGCGTGCCGTCGGGAACTGCTGGGCCGGCCCGCGCTGCTCGCGCTGCTGCGGGCCGAGCAGCAGAACCCGTTGTTCGACGCCGGGATGATCGGCCGCGCACTGCCGGTGGCCCGCACCCACCTGGCGCCGCTGCTCGAGCGGAACCCGGCACTGTCCCCGGACTACGACTCGCTGCTCGAACTGATCACCCGGCTGGCGCTGTCCGTGGTCGTGTTCGACAGCGAACGCACCCGCAGCGACGAGGATCTGCGCCGATTCCTGACCCGCTGGCTGGAGCCACTGCTGTCCTGACCTCAGAAACTTGACACTTTTTTTGATACTGTCTAGTTTGACGGCCCGTAGTTAGGACACCACCCTCGGCAAACCAGGCTGGAGCTCCGATGACCGGGTTGACCCGTCGTACCTTCCTGGGCAGTGCCGCCGCCGCGGTCGGCGCGGCCGCCCTGCCCACCAGCGCGACCACCGCATCGGCGAGCACCAGCCGGGTGCCGCTGACCCGCTCCCAGGAGCGGGTGGTGGTGATCGGTTCCGGCTTCGGCGGCGGGGTCACCGCGTTACGACTGGCCCAGGCCGGGGTGGACGTGCTGGTGCTGGAACGCGGCAAATGGTGGCCGACCGGCCCCAACGCCGAGACGTTCCCGCACGCGGCGACCCCGGACAAGCGCGACCTGTTCTACACCGCATGGCCGAACGTGGCCGGGCAGCCGGTCGGGCTGGACCCCTACGTCGGCCTGCTGGAGCCGGTGATCGGGGAGAACCTGACCGCGATCGTGGCGGCCGGTGTGGGCGGCGGTTCCCTGGTCTACCAAGGAATGACGCTGCAACCGAGCGAAGAGGTGTTCAACACCTGGTTCCCGGAGCAGCTGGACTACGCCACGATGAACTCGGTCTACTACCCGCGAGTGGCCAGGATGCTCGGCATCGAGACCGCCCCGGACGAGCTGATCAACAGTGAAACCTATTATCCGCCAAGGGCTTTCGCCCGCAACGTGCAGTCCGCCGGGTACGATCTGACCAAGATCCCGATGCCGATCGACTGGACCTACGCGCTGGACGAGCTGGCCGGCCAGATGAAACCCAGCTACACCAACGGTGACTGCGCGCTGGGCGTGAACAACGGCGGCAAGCACTCGGTGGACGTCACCTATCTGGCCCAGGCGCTGGCGACCGGCAAGGTCACCGTCGCGGTGCAGCACAACGTCACCGACATCGCCCAGGCCGCCGACGGCAGCTGGGAGGTGTCGGTCAACCGCACCGACACCAGCGGCACCGTGCTGGAGCAGAAGATCATCAGCACCAAGGCGCTGGTGCTGGCCGCGGGCACGGTGAACACCTCCCGGCTGCTGGTGCGGGCCGGCGCCGAGGGCAGGATCGCCGATCTCCCCGACGGGGTCGGCCAGGGTTACGGCACCAACGGCGACCAGATCTACGTGTGGACCGACCTGAAGGAAGACCTCGGCACTCCGCAGGGTGGCCCGGTGGTCTACGGCAGCTTCGAATGGGACGACCCGAACCAGCCGGCCAACACGGTGATCCAGGCGTCGCTGCCGCCGATCAGCGTGAACGCCGGCGCCCTGCTGCCCACCGCGCTGCTGCCCGCGGCCGCGAGCATCGCCACGCCCCCGCTGGATCTGCACTCCACCATGCTGGTCGGCTACGGCGTCAGCCCGACCCGCGGCCGGTTCACCTACAACTCGCTGACCGGGCAGGCCGATCTGCACTGGCCCGCGGGCGGGGATGCCGCGCTGGCCCAACGGATCAAGCAGCGGATCAGCGGCATCGCCGGCCCGGAGAGCCTGCTGATCAACACCAACGACCTGGTCAACTCGACCTGGCACTCGCTGGGCGGCGCGAGCATCGACCAGGTGTGCGACCTGGACGGCCGGGTCCTCGGCAAGAAGGGCCTGTACGTGCTGGACGGCGCGTTGATGCCCGGCACCACGTGCGCCTGCAACCCGTCGATGACCATCGCCGCGGTCGCCGAGCGGGCGCTGGACCAGATCGTGGCCAACGACGTCGGCACCATCATCTGATCGTCCCAATCGACCGGAACGGCGCGTTTCCGTCCTACCGAGCGGAGGCACGCCGTTGCGGTTCGGCTCATATTGGTCATACCCTTATACCTCTAATAAGGAGGTAGTCAATGACCGAGCTGGGCCTCGATGCGGCCGGGCCGTGGCAGGACGAGGAGTTCGTCAGGGGCTGGGTGGAGGCGGACACGATCGCCGGCCTGCTCGCCTTCCCGCGGGCCGTCTCCGCCGCACTGGTCAAGCAGGATCGACCGCAGGCCAACAAGATCGTGGACATCGGCAGCGGGACCGGCGAGTTCCTGGCCGTGTTCCTGGATGAGTTCCCGGACGCCCGGGGCGTGTGGACCGACGCGTCCGAGGCCATGCTGGACATCGCCCGCACCCGGCTGGCCGAGTACGGCGACCGGGTCGAGTACCAACTGGTCGACATGACCGATCTGGCCCACGCCAACCTGCCCCGGGACATCGACGTGGTGCTCACCTCGCGGGCGGCGCACCACCTGGACCGCCCAGCGCTGTTCGACTTCTACCGCGAGGCGGGCGAGCGGCTCGCGTCCGGCGGCTGGCTGGTCAACCTCGACCACATCGGACCCCGCGATGATACCTGGAACCAGCGGCTGCGCACCGTCCGCAAACGTTTTCAGCCCCAGGGCAAGACGTCCAAACCGCACCACCACAACTATCCACTCACCGGCGTGGCCGACCACTTCGACGCGCTGACCGCGGCCGGGCTGACCGACCACGAGATCGCCTGGCGCGGACTGATCACCTGCCTGTTCATGGCCCGCAAGAACTGACGCGACGACCGGGCGAGCCCCGGGGGCGGCCGCTCCCGCCCCCGAGGCTCACGATCCGGTGGCCGAGGCCGGTTCGGCGGTGACCCGGCGGGCCACGCCGGCGGCCGGCATCACCAGCGCCGCGTCCTGGTCGGGTTCCAGATACACCCGGTCGCCGTGGGCCAATCCTACCTTTTCCTTGTACACCCGCACCTTCACCGACTCCGCGTTGTCCAGCGTGACGTGGTAGTCCCAGCAGTCGCCCTGGTAGATGCTGAAATCCACCACCCCGGACCAGTCCCGCTCGGTGCGCCGCCGCCGCGACATCCGGAAGCTCTCCGGCCGCATGAACACGCTCACCTGCTCCCCCGGGGTCAGCCCGTCGCACGCCCGGCAGCGCAACCTCCCGGCCGCCACGGTGAGTTCCACCGTCTCACCGTCCAAACCGTGCACGGTGCCGGTCATCGTGTTGGACACGCCGAGGAAGCGCGCGGTGAACTCGGCACTGGGCCAGGTGTAGATCTCCTGCGGCAGGCCCTGTTCCACCACCCGGCCGCCGTTCATCACGATCACCCGGTCGGACACGGCCAGCGCCTCGTCCTGGTCGTGGGTGACGAACACCGTGGTGATGCCCAGCCGCTGCTGCACCGCACGGATCTCGTCCCGCATCCGGTCCCGCAGCCCCGCGTCCAAATTGGATAGTGGCTCGTCCAGCAGCAGCACCTGCGGTTCCCGTACCAGTGCCCGGGCCAGCGCCACCCGCTGCTGCTGCCCGCCGGACAGCGCGGTGGCCGAGCGTTCGGCGAAATCGGCAAGGCCGACCCCGTCCAGCGCGGCCCGGGCCCGTTCGCGGGCTTGCGTCCTGCTCACCCGCGGGCGGTGCGAGCGCAGCGGGAACAGCACGTTCTCCAGCACCGTCATGTGCGGCCAGATTGCGTAGGACTGGAACACGATGCCGATCGGCCGTCGGTTCGCCCCAAGGAAAATTCCGTTGTCCGGCGCGGCCACCACGGTGTCGCCGATGCTGATCTCACCGCCGTTGGGCCGTTCCAGGCCGGCGATCAGCCGCAGCGTGGTGGTCTTGCCGCAGCCGCTGGGGCCCAGCAACGTCACCAGCTCGCCCTCGGCGATCTCCAGATCGATGCCGTCCACCGCGTTGCCGGTCGTGGTGCGCCCGGGATACCGCTTGACCACACCGGAAAGCCTGATCATCTCGCCTCCACCTACCCAACCCAGCTAGTGATTGCTCAACCCGACCCGGCCGCCGACCAGCCGCACCACGGCCACCACCACGGTGAGCAGCGCGACCATGAGGATGCCAAGGGCCGCGACCACCGGATAGTCGCCGCTGGACCACAGGTTGTAGATCTCCACCGACATCACGTCGGTGTTCTGCGAATACAGGAAGATCGCCGCCGAGATCTCCCGGAACGCCACGATGGTGGTGTACAGGAAGGCCGCCAGCAGCGAGGGCATCAGCAGCGGCAGGTAGATCCGGCGGAACGCGTGGAACCAGCCCGCGCCGCTGGCCGTGGCCGCCTCCTCCAGTTCGTCGTTGATCTGGGCGAAACCCGGGGCCAGATAACGCATGCCGTAGGGCAGGCCGATGGTGACGAACGCGATCACCAGAATGGTCAGCGTGCCGTACAGGTGAAACGGCAGCGGCGCGACCAGGTACCAGTACAGCACCCCGACGCCGAGCACGATACTGGGCACCGCGATCGGCACCGTGGCCAGCCCGTCCAGCAGCCCCCGGCCGCGAATCCGGGTCTTGGTGGTCAGGTAGGCGACAACTGCGGTGAGCACGGTGACGATCACCCCGGCCGACAGCGCGGTGATCGCGGTGTTGCGCACCGCGCCCAGCAGCGCGGGCGAGGAGAACAGGGTCGCGTAGTTGTGCAGCGACACCGTTTTCAGCGCGGCCGCCGACGGTGGACTGTAGGTGGGCAGCAGCGAGGACCACAGCAGCATCACCACCGGCAGCACCACGGTCACGCCGAAGAACAGCACGAACGCGGCGAACCCCAGCCAGCGCCAGCGGCCTAGATCCGTGATCCGGGGCCGAAATCCCTTGCCGGTCACCGTCTGGGTCGGCGAGCGGCGCACGATCCGTTGCGAGGCAACCAGTCCCACCGCCGCCAGGAACAGCACGAACACGCCGATCACCGCGACCGTACCGTAGTCGGCCGGGAAGGACTGGATCGCCTCGTACATCCGGCTGACGAACACGAAGGTGTGGTTGGGCACGCCGAGCAGTTGCGGCACCTCGAAGGTCGAGATGGTCTGGATGAACATCAGCAGCGCCGCGGACAGAATTGCCGGACGCACCAACGGAAGCGTGATCCGCGCGAACACCCGCCGGGGCCCGGCGCCCGAGCTCAACGCGGCCTCCTCCAGCGAGGAGTCCATCGCGCTGAACGCGGCCACCCCCATCAGATAGGCCACCGGGGTCATGTGCGTGGTCTGCACGAAAACCATGCCCAGCAACGAATAGATGTCGAAGATCGGCAGGTGGGCCGCGCGCAGCACACCGTTGAGCGGGCCGGTCTGCGGGGAGAACAGCAGCGCCCAGGCGACCGTGTTGAGAATGCCCGGGATGATCAGCGGCACCACCGCGGCGACCCGGGCGAACCCCTTGGCCGGGGTGTTGGTCCGGGTCACCAGCCAGGCCAGGCCGAACCCGACGACCACCGCCAGCGCCGCGGTGGCCAGCGCGTACTCGAAGGAATTCGCCACCAGGGTGCCGAAGCCGGCCGAGGTGAACGTCTGCACGTAGTGCGCGAACGTCCAACTCGCCGGGCCAAGGCCGAGGAAGTCCGACTGCAGGCTGGCCACCAGCATGGTGCCCACCGGCACCAGCGCCAGGTAGGCCACGATGACCGCCGCGACGGCCAGCACCAGGTAGCGCGGTTCGATCCGCAGGCGGCGCTTCGGCGGGGCCGGAGGCGGCGCGGCAGGTTCGGGTAGCTCGGTCAGGACGGCCATGAACGTGGTCCTCCACCCCGTCAGTCGGCGCCCAGCGCCTGCTTCATCTCGGTGGCGTACTGGTTGTACTGATCGGCGGTGATGCTGGCCAGGCCCCAGGCCGGGGTCCATTTCGTGGTGTCCCACACGGTCGGGTCGTTGCGCACGTCGGTGCGCAGCGAGGTGTGGTCGGTGGTGTCCACGATGGCCTGCTGTCCTTGCTGGGACACCATCCAGTTGATGAACAACGCGGCCGCGGCCGGATGCGGCGCGTTGCGGGCCACATCGATCGGGGTGAACGAGGTGGGCAGCGGATCCGGGTTGACGAACGCGACCCTGCCCGGGTTCTTCTTCTGTTCGCTGGCCGCCTTGTAGCCGTAGGCCGAGGCCGATGCGGCCGGCTCGCCCGCCTCCACCTGGGTCAGCGCCAACGTGTGACTCTCCACCAGTTTCGGCTTGTTGGCGCCGAGTTTCTTCAGCAGGGCCAGGGCTTTGTCATGCCCCATGGTGGTGATCAGGCCCTCGTAGAGGTTGACCGCGCTGGGGTCCATGGAGAAATGGCCCTGCCACTTGGGGTCGGTGAGGTCGGAGAGTGTTTTCGGCGGCTGCACGCCGAGTGTGGTCAGTGCGCCCGGGTTGTACACGATCGCCGTGGTGACCACGTAGACGTTGCCGCAGTAGCCCTTGGGCATCGACTGTCCATCCGGCAACGGTTGCCCGTCCGGCGCGCAGTAGGGCTGCATGGCGTTGGCGTTGATCAGCTGGTCGACCTGGGGCGCGTCGCCGGAGACCACGTCGGCGTTGAACTCGCCGCCGCGCTGTTCGGTGATCACCCGGGGCGGCAGCTGGTCGGCCGACAGTCGCAGCGCGTTCACCTTGATCTTGGGATACACCTTGTGGAACGCGGAGATCATGTTGTTCACGTCGTCCGCGGCGAACGTGGTGTACCAGTTGAGCTGGCCCTCCTGCTCGGCGGTGGACTGCAGTTTGGCCGGGGTCAGGCTGGTCACCGAGGACAGCGAGGGACCGGACGCGGAGGCGCTGCCGCCGCACCCCGCCACCAGGAACATCCCGGCCGCCGCGCCCGCCGCGGCGATGCTTCTGACAATGGTTCGTGCCCGCATGATGTGTCGCCTCTCGCGTCGTTGCGGAGTGCTGAACTCGTGGTGGGATGAGCGGTCAGTAGCCCTGGGGCATCAGGATCACGCAACAGATCATGGAGATCACGACGGTGCCCACGAGCAGCAGGAAGCCGCTGGTGTAGGTGCCGGTCGCGGTGAGCAGCACGCCCATCAGGGCGGGCGCGCCGGCGCCGATGATGTTGGTCAGCGAGGAGAACAGGCCGCTGGAGGTCTCCACCGAGCGGGTGGGCATCAGACTGTGCAGCAGGCCCCAGTTGGCCACGATGCACCAGGCGTTGCCGGCCAGCCCGAGGAACACGAACAGCCCCACGGCCACCGTGTCGGCCGGCCCGATGGCCGCGCCAAGCACTCCGATTCCTTCGATGGCGAACCCGATCAGCGCGAACCCGGCGCGGCGCATCCGTTTGTCCGAGCCGATGCCGACCGCCAGCATGACCACAATGGACAGTGCGTTCGCCGCGGTGAGGATCACGCCGACCACGCCGAAGTCCAGGTGCCGCTGCTCGCGCAGGAAGGTGGGCAGCCAGGTGACCAGGCCGTAGAACGGGATGTTGCTGCCCAGGTACATCAGCATGGTCAGCCAGTACCGGTAGTTGCGATACGGCGAATCCGGCCCCCGTTTGGGAATCAACCTGGTCGTCTCGAACAGGTTCTTCTCGATGTGGTCGACCTCGCCGCTGCTCACCGAGGTGGCGACGCGCGGATTGTCGTGCACGAACAGGAAGGTCAGCCCGAAGGCCAGGATCAGCGCGATGCCGGCCTGAATGAAGAAGGTGCCCTGCCAGCCGAGGCCGGACAGCGTCGCGGTGGTCAGGAACGAGGCGAACGTGGAGCCGACGAAGATGCCCGACAGCCAGGAGGCGTTGGCCCGGGCCCGTTCCTGGATGGGGAACCAGCGCGCGGTCAGCGTGTGCGCCACCGGGTAGAAGCAGGCCTCGCCGATGCCCAGGGTGATCCGGGTGGCGTAGAGCTCGGGCAGGTTGGTCACGAACGGCGTGATACCCAGCGAGATCACCCAGATCGCGCTGCCCACGAGCATCGCGCGCCGGGGTCCCCAGGCCTTGACCAGGAAACCCCACAGCAGCAGGGCGACACCGTAGGCGTAGAGGAAGGAACTGGACACCCAGCCCACCGCGGCGGAGTGCGCGGTGACGCCGAACCGTTGCTGGAAAACCGGACTGGCCACCACGATGCCGACCGAGGTCTTCATCAGCTGCGCCACCGCGAAGCTGATCAGCAACGGCATGCCGACGTGGAGCCAGCGACGAGACGAGGTGCGGCTGGCGACCTCAGGTGCGACAGAGGTCGTATCCATGCTGACCACTCCCTTGTGGACGAGCGACGCGGGCGCGCAACCGGGGATGGGGAAAGCGCGTGCAACCGCGAGCCGAGCGGAAGGACCGGGGCACCGAAAGAGCTATTGGTCAGACCATAGTTCGAGCAGATGCGCCGGTCAAGGAATTTCGTGGGGCCGGAAGCGGAAAGAAGAGGCGGCGACGAGGGCACGTCCCAGCGGGGTCGGGGTCCGGGCGCGTCCTCATCGCCGCGGCAGGAAGGGTCTGGCGATCAGGCCGAGGCCACGGCGTCCGCGGGCGCCTGCGCGTCGTATTCCGGCGCGTTCTCGAAGAAGTGCACGTTGTCATAGCCCAGCTGCTTGAACAACCGGTTCTGGCCGGAGAGCATCAGCAGCGGGGTGCCGTCGGCGGCGAAATGCTGCGCGACGGTGTTCTGCGGGACGTAGAGGGTGTCCCCGGCCTTGAGCTCGTGCCGGGTCGGCTCCTTGGCTATGCGCGCGTGGTACTTCTCCGCGATCTCCGCCTCGACCTCCCAGTGCAGGCTGTAGCCGGAACCGGAGATCACGTACAGCACCTCATCGGCCATGTGCCAGCGCTTGCCCGACCGGCTACCCGCCGGGATCTTCAGCTCGAACGCGTCCACGCTGAAGGTGCGCACATCGCCGCGTTCCGGCGAGGAGAGCACGCGCACCTCGCCCAGCGGCGTGGTCTGCCACTCGGCGTCGGCCGACGAGACCACCTTCTTACGCTGCCGCACGCCCGGAGTCCAGACCTGCGACCAGTCCTCGCGCGGGCCGAACCGCTCCTCTCCCGCCACCGGGCCGCTGCGGCCCTGCTGGATCAGCCCGAGGAACATCCAGGCGCACTTGGCTTTCATGACCAGCGCGGTCGCGGTCTCGTCGTAGGGGTTGAAGTGGCGGTGCACCGAATCGGTGTGCACCAGCACCAGATCGCCGGTCTGCCAGTCGTAGCGCTGGTCGTCGTGGATCTCGTAACCCTTGCCCTCCAGGATGTAGAAGGCGGCCTCGTTCTGGTGCCCGTGCCCGTGGTTGGACGACTGCGGGGGCAACTGCACGAAGTGCACCTGCAGGGTCTGGGTCAGGAACGGGTCGTCGCCCGGCCCGACCCGCCACCAGGTCCTGGACTTGGCCGAGTCACCGGAGTGCGCGACCTTCGCGTCGTCCACCACCACCGAGTCGTCCCGCACGCGGGGCGCGGCCAGCTGTTTGGCGCGGAATTCACCCAGGCCGTACGACTCGGATGTCATGCCGCGCAGAAAGACACGGCCACTCTTGCTCATCGTTGGCTCCTCAGGGTTTCGTTCCCGGATGTCAGACCAAACCTGGCGAGGCCTGAAGGTTAGTCCATTAGCCCGAGAAGCCGCAAGGACCAGTGCGGTGACGGCCAGCGCACGGCACATCGGACGATTTGGACGATTGAACAAATGGGCGTACCCTTACGCCTTTGGTAGCAACCTGGAAGTGGTCTGGAAGTGACGGTGGGCGTGGAGAAATCCGCCAGTGCGAACGACGGCGGCCTGTTCACCGTGGTGAGCACGAATCGCATGTCCGAGGCGATCGTCGAGCAGATCCGGACGCTCATCCGCACCAACCAGCTACGCCCCGGCGACCGCCTGCCCAGCGAGCGGGAACTGTGCGAGCGGATGGGGGTCAGCCGGGTCACCGTGCGCGAGGCACTGCGGGTGCTGGAGGCCGGCGGTCTGGTGGAGATCCGGGTGGGCGCCCGCGGCGGCGCGTTCGTCACCACCCCGACCTCGGACCGGATCGGCGCGGGCCTGGCCGACCTGATCAACCTGGCGCCGATCACCGCGCTGGACGTCACCGAGGCCCGCCTGGTGTTCGAGCTGGGCATCATCCCCACGGTCGTGGAGCGGGCCACCGACGCCGACATCGAGGAGCTGCGCGCGCTGACCGCCGGGCACATCGAGGCCCTCAAGCGCGGCAAGTACACCATGGCGATGTCGGCCGAGTTCCACAACCGGGTCGGCGCGTGCACCCACAACGGGGCCATCGAGATGCTGGTCAGCTCCTTCCACGGCCCGCTGCTGATGTCGCTGCGCGAGGCCGCGGTGGCCGAGCCGCTGATGGGCCAGCGTGGCGTCTACGAGCACCGGCAGTTCGTCGAGGCGGTGGCCGAGCGGGACGCGGACAAGGCCATGGAGATCATGCGTAAGCACATCGGCCGCACCGCCCGGCGGCTCGGCAAGCCCAGCTCCTAGGCGCCAGAAATCATGGTGGTAATTCCGGCGCAGGACACTAGCCGGTCAGCCACTCGTTCAACCGTGGATACACCCGCCGGTCGTTGCCCTCGAAGATCTTGCCGTAGTCCGGAGTGGACGGACTGACGTCGTCCATGTGGCGTTTGGTGTCGTCCCAGGGGAATCCGGTCTCCGGGTCGATGCCGCGCAGCACGACCGGCATGCCAGCTTCTCCTTTCCTGGTCAGGGTTGCTGCGGCAGCAGCGACACGTGCACCACGTCCGAGTCGTACTCGCCGCCGACCGACCGGATAGCTCGATCCACATCGGACATTCCGTAGGTGTGCGTGGTCAGCCGCTCCAGCGGGAAGCGCTTCGAGGCCAGCTGGGCCAGGGCCAGTTCGCAGGCGCGGTAGCTGTGCCCGCGCGCGCTCCTGATGGTGATGGCCTTCTCGGTGACCCGCTTGACCGGGAAGTCCGGGAACTTGGCCAGTTCGCCCTGGATGACCAGGGTGCCGGCGCGGCGCTTGAGCGCGTCGATGCCCAGCAGCACCGGCGCGGTGCCCGCACCCGCGGTGCAGTCCAGCACGACGTCAACGCCGTGCCCGCCGGTGTACTCCAGCACCTTGGCCCGCGGGTCCTCGGTCTGCACGTCGATCACGTGGTCCGCGCCCAGGGCCTTGGCCAGGTCCAGCCGGGTGGCGTCCCGGGTGGTGCCGGTGACGATGATGTTGGACGCGCCGGCCTGTTTGCAGGCCACCGTCTGGGACAGGCCCTGCTGGCCCGGCCCCTGGATCAGCACGGTGGAGTCGTAGCCGACGCCGCCGTCGAACAACGCCCACTCGATGCCGTTGGACAGCGGCGTCACGATGCCGGCCAGTTCGGCCGGCACGCCATCGGGCACCCGGTGCACCACCGCGTTCCACGGCAGGTACAGGTACTGCGCGAAGCCGCCCCACAGGTGGTAGGGATTCTCGGCCGAGGTGTAGCCGTAGCGGCGGGCGTCCGGGTTGGTCCGCCAGTCGGTGTACTCGCAGTGCCGGTACTCCCCCGCGTGGCACCAGGCGCAGCGCATGCAGCCCACGTAGTGCTCGACGAACACCTGGTCGCCCTCGCCGAATCCGTGCCGCTCCACGAACTTCCGGCCGGCCCGGGCGATCATCCCGACGTTCTCGTGTCCCATGATCACCGGATCGGCGAACGGCGGCCTGCCGTACATCTTGACGTCGGTGCCGCAGATTCCGGCCACCTCGACCCGCATCAGCGCGCCGTCGTCCGGGATGTCCGGCATCGGGAACTCGCGGAACTCGGTGGTGCCCGGCGCGGTCCGCACCGCGGCCAGTACCCGCTCGGCCATGAACGATCCTCCCCTTCGAGGACAACCGGTTGTGTGGTCTTATGGTCTGATGTTATACCAGTGCCGGTAGGACAGGGCGACCGAAAGTGACGGCCTGATGGCGAAGCTGACGCTCACCACCGTGACCCGGACCCAGGGCAACAACCGCGCCCTCAAGGACGGCACGGTCACCCCGCGCGAGGTCGACCTCGCATTCGAGGAGGTTCCCGTTCTGGTCAAGGCTTTCCGCCGGATGGTGCGCGATCTCGAGTTCGACGTGTGCGAGATGGCCATCACCACCTACCTGTGCGCCCGCGCGCACGGCACGCCGTTCACCGCGCTGCCGATCTTCCTGGTCCGCGGCTTCCACCACGGCGCCATCCGGCGCGACATCCACTCGGATGTCCGCTCCCCCAAGGATGTGCTCGGCCGCCGGGTCGGAGTGAACCGCGGTTACACGGTGACCACCGGGGTGTGGGCCCGCGGCATCCTGGCCACCGAGCACGGTGTCGACCCGAACCAGGTCACCTGGGTGCTCTCCGGCGACGAGCACGTCGCCGCGTACCGGCCCCCGGCCAACGTGGTCGGCATGCCCGAGGGCACGACACTGCCCGAACTGCTGACCTCCGGCGACCTGGCCGCGACCATCGGCGTCGACCAGCCGCACACCGCGACGCTGATCCCGGACGCGGACGAGGCCGGGTTCAACGCGTTGCGTGAACGCGGCCACTACCCGATCAACCACCTGGTGGTGGTCCGCGACGAGCTGCTGCGCGCCCATCCCGGCTTGGCCACCGACCTCTTCGATGCCTTCGCCGAAGCCAAGACCCGCTACGTCGAGCGACTGCGAGCCGAGGCGATCGAAGAGCCGACCGAGGTGGACCGGATGCACCGGCGGGTCATGGACATCACCGGAGCGGACCCGCTGCCCTATGGCGTCGAACCCAACCGCGCGGTCCTCAAGGAACTCATCGGCCACGCGGTGGACCAGCGGATCCTGGACCGGCGGCCGGACGTGGACTCGCTGTTCGCCGCGGAGACCCGCGACCTGATCGGCTGACCGGGAAGCACACGGGAGGATGGATGCCATGCGGATCGTCATCGCCGGAGACCACAACGGTTTCGCGCTGAAGGCCAGGCTGATCGACCGGCTGACCGCGCAGGGCCACCAGGTCCGCGATCTCGGCTCGCACGACGCGGAGGCCACCGTGGACTATCCGCCGCTGTGTGCCGACCTGTGCGGCCGGGTCGTGGCCGGGGACGCCGAGCGGGGCATCGTGGTCGGCGGCAGTGGCAGCGGCGAGCAGATCGCCTGCAACAAGATCCGCGGTATCCGGGCCGGTCTGTGCCACGAGTTGTTCACCGCGGAGATCTCCCGGGCCCACAACGACGCCAACGTGCTGGTGATGGGGGCCAAGGTGATCGACGCCGAACTGGCCGAGAAGATCACCGAGCTGTGGCTGGCCACCGCGTTCAAGGGCGGCCGCCACCAGCAGCGCCTGGACCAGATCGCCGCGCTGGAACGCGGCGAATCCCTGCGCTGAGGCCGCACCTCAACCAAGCGGCACCGAGTCGAGAAAATCGAGCACCCGGGCCGGGGCGGTCCGCTCGGTCTGCTCGCTGACCGGAACATCCCAGTATTCGGCGCGGGGCAGGCATTCCTGCAGATAGCGGGCGGCCGAGGTGGCGTGCGAGGTGTCCTGCCCGGGCACCACCAGCGCCGGAACATCAAGGCGCAGCAAATCCTCCGGTTCCGGCCCGGGCACGGTGTCCCGGTCGAACTGCAGGCGCGCGATCCCCCGCACCAGCACCAGGTAGTCGTCCCGGTCGTGCTCGGCGTAGGCGCGGGCGAACCGCTCGTCGGTGCGGATCACCGTCACCCACGGGCCGACCCGAGGATCCTTGGTGAAGCCGTCGGTGTGCGAGCGGGCCAGCTCGACCACGCCGGAAAGCCCGTGCTGCTCAACGAAAGTGGCGTGTGTGGCGAACCGGGCGTGCTGCCGCATCCGGTAGTGCACGCCCCCGGCCGGGGAGTACAACACCAGCCCGCCGACCCGGTCCGGCCGGGCCACGGCCAGCGCCAGCACACTGGAACAGCCGACGCACCCGCCCATCAGATGCGCGCGTTCGATGCCCAGGTGGTCGAGCAGCCCGATACCCTGGGCCACATAGTCGGCCCAGCCGATCCGTTGCAGCCGGCCGCCGGAGTGCCCGGATTCCCGGCGGTCGAAGGCGATGCAGGCGTACCGCTCGCGCAGCCGGGCCAGCAGCTTGGTCCGCTGGTAGATGCCGAGCGTGTCCCAGTTCTCCAGCTTCGAGTCGAACCCGCCGGGCGAGTACAGCAACAGCGGAGCGCCGGAGCCGGTGACCTCGTAGCGGGTGCGAATGCCGTCGGTTTCCGCGGTGGGCAAGGGTTTTCTCCTCAGTTCACGGGCGGAACCGGGAGGCCGCCGCGGATCTGCCGGCCGGCGCGGACATCCTCGGCGTACCCGGTGAACGCATCGAGCGCGATGCGGGCCACGTTGGCGTAGGTGTCCGGCGGAGCATCCACGCCGGACGCCGCGTATCCGATGGCCGCGTGCGCCATCCGCACCCGCCCGTCCAGCCAGGGACCGCCGCCGAACCCGCCCAGCACCGGGATGGACACCGCGGCCGCCACCGCCGCGCCGGCCACCGGACCGGAGTTGGTGAAGTCCAGCAGGCTGGCCCCGGCGCTCTCCAGCCGCTTCGCCTCGGCCACCAGCGCGTCGGTCATCGACTCGGGCACCTGCGCGCCCGGTTTCGATTGCGCCGCATAGTCCACGCCGTAGCGCAGCGCGGTCTGCGGGGTGAGGCCGAACTGCGCGAACACCGGAATGCCGGCCCGGTTGACGGCTTCCACGGCCTCTGGGTAGTCGGCCGCGCCGTCGAGCTTGACCAGGTCGGCCCCGGCCTTCTTGACCAGCCGGATGGCCGCGCGCACCGCGCTGTCCGCACCCTCCTGCACCGGGCCGAACGGAACGTCGCAGGCGACCAGCGCCGAGCTCGCGCCGCGGCGCACCGCCCGGCCGACCAGGATCATCTCCTCAAGGGTCACCTCGAGCGGATTGGCGTGCCCCCACAGGTTCACGCCCACCGAATCGCCCACCACCAGCAGGTCAACGCCGGCCCGCTCGGCGATGCGGGCCAGCTGGTAGTCCCAGGCCACCACACCGACGATCTTGCGGCCGTCCCGCTTCATCCGGCCCAGCGCCGGAATCGTCACCTTCTCGGTCATTCGAACTCCTACGCGCCGAGCGCGGTGAGTAGGCCGGAGGCGTCCCGCTGATCGCGGGACACCAGCAGCACCCGGGCGTGCGGACGCAGCGCGGTCACCGCGCCGTTGGCCGCACCCGCGCCGCCCGCGGATTCGCCCAGCACCAGCCCGGCGGTCATGATGCCGCGCAGGGTGCACGCGTTGCCGATGGCCGCGGCGGCCACCGCGCCCTCGTCGCTGGTGGCGATCATCAGCACGAAGTCGGCCTGCGCCAGTTCTTGGCTCAACCGCGCGGTTTCCCCGGCCGAGCCGACCAGCGCCAGATCGGCCAGCTCACCGCCGGGATGGCCGGATTCGGCCTGGTAGCGCAGAAATCGGGCGTTGCGCCAGGGCAGTTCGGGCAGCGGCAGCACGACCGCCGCGGCGCCGGAATCCAGCGCAACCACCCGGGTGGACCGGGCGGTCTGCGGGGCCGCGTCGATCCGGTAGCGGGCCTCGGCCGCGGTGGCCGCCCGGGCGCAACTGTTCAGCAGAGTGGGCCGCATCGGTGCCTCAGACCGTGGTCTGCCGGACGCCGGGCCGGGCGGTCATCGCCTCCGGCGCGGATTCCAGGAACGACTCGTCCTTGGGCAGCACGATCGCCGCCGACCGGACCCGGTGGTGCGCCGGGTCGACCCCGGGCGGGGTGGTGCCCTGCTCGCGCAGATCCAGCGCGGCCTGCACCAGTTTGCGCCGGGCCTTGATGATCCCGCTGTCTGCGGACACCAGCCGCTCCTTGCCGCGGTCGACGATCGGCCCCATGCTCTCCTGCAGCGACGCGTCCTGCATGGCGATGCCCTTGATACCGGAGAAGGTCTCGCCGCGCCGCTGGGCGTCGCGGTCCATCAGGTAGTCGTTGTCCCTGTTCTGCAACGGCCGGAAGGTGCCCGGCACGTACTCGTTGTGCACGCCGTGCCCGGCCTTCATCGCGGCCACCTCGGTCTCGGTGAGCGCCCGCACCGGCTGGTAGTCGAAGGAGTAGACCCAGCAGTTCTCGTCGTCGATGGGTACCCAGAAATGGCCGTGCACCGGGTGGTCGCCGCGCGGCGGCACCATGGTGAACGCCGGCATCACCCACGGGGTGATGCGCCAGTAGTAGTGGCCCTCTTCGGCGTTGCGCCGCACCCCGACGTAGAGGCCGCCCTCGGAGTCGACCACCTCGAAGAACGGCCGCCGGTCGTTCATGTTGTACTCGTTGCCCTTGGAGCCCTTGAACAACGGATCGTCGCGCAGGCCCGAGGAGTGCAGCCAGGACACGTGGCTGGAGTCGATGCCGCCCTCCAGCGCCTGCAGCCAGTTGCATTCCTGCCAGCGCTTGGAGGTGTACACCTGCTCGGCGGGCACCTGTGCGAACTCGAACTCGGGCAGCGCAGGCCGGCTGGCCGGATCGCCCATGTGGGTCCACAGGATGTCGCCCACCTTGACCAGCGGGTACGCGGTGAGCTTGACCTTGGCGCAGAAGCTGCTGTTCTCCGGTTCGGAGGGCACCTCGACGCACTGGCCGGTGACGTCGTACTTCCAGCCGTGGTAGGCGCACCGCAGGCCGGACGCCTCGCCGGGGCCGGTCTCGTTGTTGCCGAACCACAGCGAGGCGCCGCGGTGCGCACAGAACTCGTCCATCAGGCCGTAGCGGCCGGCACTGTCCCGGAAGGCGATCATCCGCTCGGACAACAGTTTCACCCGCACCGGCGGGCAGCCGTCCTCCGGCAGTTCGGAGGCGAGCAGCGCCGGAATCCAGTACTGCCGGAACAGATCGCCCATCTCGGTACCGGGACCGGTCCGCGTCAACAGTTCGTTGATCTCCTGCTTGAGCATCCGCCTCCGCCTTTCGCCGCCGATCTTCCGCACGACCCGATCTCTCTAAAGGCTATACCATTAGCCCTTTAAGGGCACAGCTCGGTATCAGCGGTTCTTCGCCCCGTGCGTCGCGCCCGACTTGACCGCCTCGTCGAGCAGCTTCCTGCCCTCCTCCGGGGAGAGCTGAACCGCATGCCGCTCGATGTTGTGCAGCCGCATGGTGCGCAGCAGGCCGGTGTCCTGGATGGCCAGGTACCGCGAGGTGTCGTTCTGGTCCAGGTTGAAGTGCTGGTGCCAGGCCCAGCGGGGCGGGGCGAACAGCGTGCCCTCCTGCCACTCGACCACGTCCACCGGCTCGTCCTCGTAGTTGATCAGCGAGAAGCCGTGCCCCTTGACCACGTAGAGATACGCCTCGGTGGTGTGCCGGTGCCGCACCGAGTTGTTGCCCGGCTTCAGCTCGGAGATGTGCGCGGAGAGCACCTCGTAGTCGGCGAGGTCGAAGTAGTGCCCCCGGTTGTTGCGCCACGGCCGGGCGGGCAGTTCCATCTTGCGCAGGTCGTCCTCGACCACCAGCCCCTTGTTCGGCGGGTGCTGCCGGTTGAACTCGTCCCGCGCGGCGATCTCCGAGGTGCTGAGGTTCTTCTTCTCACTGGACAACACGCCCTTGAGGTACTCCTCGCGCATCGCGCCCGCCTTCCTTTGGCCTGACCATTGCTTGAGCCCTCTCACGATGGACTGACGGTAGGACCTTTGTCAACGGTGCCCAGCCTAGTACTGTCCCCAGATAAGGACTAACCATCAGACCGCCTGAGGAGTTCGATGAGCGCGCTCCGGCTGAGCATCGCCACCACGGACTACGACCACTTCCGGGACTTCCGGTCGGGCGCGGTCACCGCCCAGGGCATCGAGCATGTCTGGTCGGTGCTCAGCCATCACGAGGTGTTCGCCCGGTTCACCGCGCACCGCGAGTGGGACGTGGCCGAGCTGTCCATCGCGAAGTTCGCCGCCCAGATCACCCGCGCCGACCCGGACATCATCGGCCTGCCGGTGATCTGCTCGCGGGTGTTCCGGTTCGGCGCGTTCTACGTCAACCGCAACAGCGGCATCGAGAGTGTGGCCGATCTGCGCGGCAAGCGGATCGGCTCGCCGGAGTGGGCCCACTCGGCGGCGGTGTACATGCGCGGCTGGCTGCACAACGAGGCGGGCGTGCCGCTGACCGACGTGCACTGGTACCAGGCCGGCGCGAACGCCCCGGGCCGGGCGGAGAAGGTGGAGCTCGACCTGCCCGACGGCGTGCGGCTGACCCGGGTGGCCGACCGGTCGCTGTCGGAACTGCTGGCCGCGGGCGACATCGACTGCGCCCTGATCGCCCGCCCGCCGAACTGCTTCCTGGCGGGGCATCCCGACGTGGTCCGGCTGTTCCCGGACTACCAGCAGCGGGAACGGGACTACTACCGCGACACCGGGGTCTGGCCGATCATGCACATCATCGCGATGCGCCGAAGCGTCGTCGACGAGCACCCGTGGGTGGCCCGCAACCTCTACAACGCCTTCGCCGAGTCCAAGCAGCGCAGCGTGACCCGGCTGCTCGACCCGGCGGTATCCCGCTATCCGCTGCCCTGGCTGCCCACCTACGGCCGGCAGATGGCCGACGAGTTCGGCGGCGACCCGTTCCCCTATGGCATCGAGCCCAACCGGACCACCATCGATCTGCTGTTGCGGTATGCCCACCAGCAGGGCATCGCCCACCGGCTGGCCTCCGCGGACGAGGTGTTCCCGGCCGGTGTGATGACCAAGGTCGTGGTCTGACGCCGAACGGGTCATTGGCCTGACCGACAAACCGTATGACTCATCTCACGCGCGGCGAAATCACCAGTGAGTGAGGGCGCGATGCCCCTGTGCGACAATGATCCGGTGCCTGAGAAGTCCGGGACGCAAGCCGCGCGGCCGAGCGCCGATCTCTTCCGGACCGTCTCGTCCAACCGGATGTCCGAGGCGATCGTCGAGCAGATCCGCACCCTGATCCGCACCGAACAGCTGCGCCCGGGCGACCGGCTGCCCAGCGAGCGCGACCTCGGCGAGCAGCTGGGCGTGAGCCGGGTGACCGTGCGCGAGGCCCTGCGCGTGCTGGAGGCCGGCGGGCTGATCCAGATCAAGGTGGGAGCGCGCGGCGGGGCGTTCGTCACCGCGCCGACCTCGGCCAAGATCGGCACCGACCTGGCCGACCTGATCAGCCTGTCCCCGCTCACCGGCACCGAGATCACCGAGGCCCGGCAGGTGTTCGAGCTGGGCATCGTGCCGATCGTGGTGGAGCGGGCCACCGACGAGGACCTCGCCGAGCTGCGCGAGATGGTCCGGACCCACCAGGCGGCGCTGCGCAACGGCGAGTACGGCATGCCGATGTCGGCCGCGTTCCACGTCCGGGTGGCGGCCTGCACGCACAACGCGGCCATCGAGATGCTGGTCCGGTCCTTCCACGGGCCACTGCTGATGTCGCTGCGCGAGGCCCAGGTGGCCGCGCCACTGATGGGCCACCGGGGCACCGCCGAGCACCGGGACCTGGTGGAGGCGATCGCCGCCCGGGACACCGAGCGGGCCCAGGAGATCACGCGCGCGCATCTGCAGCGCACCGCCCGCCGGGTGACCCGGGTGCAGAAGACCCTGCAACAGGAAACCTGAGCGCCCCTTTCCTTCTCTCGCACCACGGCACCGACCACCGTGGTCTTGGCGCGCACTCACTTCCATGGCATAATGGTATTACCATTAGGAGGTGCACGTGATCGACGTCGATCTGCTGGTCGTGGGTGCCGGGCCGGCCGGCCTGTACGCGGCCTACTACGCCGGATTCCGCGGCCTGCGGACCGCCATCATCGACTCACTTCCCGAACCGGGCGGCCAGATCTCCGCGCTGTACCCGGAAAAAATGATCTACGACATCGCCGGTTTCCCCGGTGTGCGCGGCCGCGAACTGGTCGCCGGCCTGCTGGCCCAGGCCGAGGCCTTCTCCCCCGCCTGGCTGCTCGGCCAGTCCGCGCACCACCTGGAGCGCCTGCCCGACGGCCGGCTGCGGGTGCACACCATCGGCGGCGAGACCGTCACCACCCGCTCGATCGTGATCGCCGGCGGCATCGGCACCTTCACCCCGCGCCCCTTGCCGGTCGGCGCCGAGTTCCTGGGTCGAGGCGTGGACTACTTCGTCACCGATCCCTCGGCCTACGCGGGTGAACACGTGCTGGTCGTGGGTGGCGGAGACAGTGCCCTGGACTGGGCCCTGACCCTGGAGCCGATCGCCGAATCGGTCACCCTGGCCCACCGCCGCCCCCGGTTCACCGCCCACCAGAGCTCGGTCGCCCGGCTGCACGCGTCCTCGGCCATCGTGCGCACCCCATGCGTGCTGCACGAGGTGCACGGCGCGGAGTCGGTGGAGCGGGTGGTGCTGCGGGACACCACCGGCGGCGAACTGTCCGAACTGGCCTGCACCCGAGTGGTCGCCGCGCTGGGCTTCACCGCCGACCTGGGTCCGTTGCGGGACTGGGGGCTGCGCATCGCCGACCGGCACATCGTGGTCGACTCCACCATGTCCACCGGGGTGCCGGGCATCTACGCGGCCGGGGACATCACCGACTATCCGGGCAAGGTGCGGCTGATCTCGGTCGGCTTCGGCGAAGCCGCGCTCGCGGTGAACAACGCGGCCACCGCCGCGAATCCGGCCGCCGCCCTGTTTCCCGGTCACTCCACCGAGACCGCCGCCTGACCGTTTCCGCCTGGCCTGACCGCTTCCGTCTGGAGGGAACGCAATGCCATTCTTCATCGCCGGTGATTGCCTGGACGTGCTGGACAGGTCGTGCACCGAGGAGTGCCCGGTGGACTGCATCTACCAGGGCGAGCGCAAGATGTACATCAATCCGCGGGAGTGCATCGACTGCGGCGCCTGCGAGCCGGTGTGCCCGGTCTCGGCCATCACGTCCGATCTGCGGATCAGCGAAGCGGAGGTACCGTGGCGCGACGACAACGCGGCGTTCTTCGCCGAGCCCCTGCCCGGCCGGGACGAGCCGCTCGGTTCGCCGGGCGGTGCGGCCAAGATCGGCCCGGTCGGCGCCGACACTCCCCTGGCCGCCCGCACTCCCGTCTGATTGATGTCCGTTGCGGACTTTCCCGATGACCGGACGGCTGATCCTGTTGCGGCACGGTGCTTCCGAGTGGACCGAGCAGCAGCGGTTCACCGGCTGGATCGACGTGCCGCTGTCCGAGCGGGGCGCCCGCCAAGCGCGGCGCGCGGGCGAACTGCTGGCCGAGTCGAAGCTGTTGCCCGACACCGTGCACACCTCGCTGCTCGGCCGCGCCATCCAGACCGCGAACCTCGCGCTGGACGAGTGCGGACGGCTGTGGATCGAGGTGTCCCGCAGCTGGCGACTGAACGAGCGGCATTACGGTGCGCTGCAAGGAAAGCGGAAGTCGGACGTGCTGACCGAGTTCGGCGGGGATCAGTTCCTGCACTGGCGCCGATCGCTCCACGGCACCCCGCCGCCGCTACCGGACGACAGCCCGTACAGCACCGTCGCCGATCCGCGGTACTCCGGACTGGCCGATCCGTTGCCCCGCACCGAATCCCTGGCCCAGGTGCGCGACCGGCTGCTGCCCTACTGGCACGAACAGGTGTTCCCGGAGCTGGCGGTGGGCCGGACCGTGCTGGTCGCCTCGCACAGCAACACGTTGCGGGCCTTGATCAAACATCTGGAATCGATCGGTGACGAGGACATCGTGCGACTCAACGTGCCCACCGGGATTCCACTGGTGTACGAATTCGACGACCGGATGGCGATGGTCGGTTCCGGCCGCTACCTCGACCCGCGCGCCGCGTCGGCCGGTGCCGCCGAGGTGGCCGACGAGGGCCGGGCCGGCCAAGGGGTGACCGACGATCAGCGCCGGATCGGGCGCGGCTGATCGAGGCACTGCCGTGCCGGATTTGGCTCAACTGAGCCAATCGCCCCGGCGCATGATTGTCCGGCCCGGGATCTCGTCCTCGTCCCGCCAGGCCCGAGTCCTCGACGGTCGCACCTCGATGACGACACCGGCCCACTGTCGCGGATCCGACCCGTCGAACTTGGTGTGGAAGGCCGCGAGCAGGTGTCGCGAATGCGTTGCGCGGTGGTGCGAGGGGCGGCCATCAGTGTCACAGTGCCTTCCGGAACGTAACGCTTCGTCGGTGGCAGCCCATGGTCCGTTCGAATCTCAACCGGACCGGTCCGACCCCGAGCGCGGCGTGCGTTCCACGATCATCCGCAGCGCCTCGACGTGCCGGACGAAACGATGCCGTCCCTCACCGCTGGCCCGCACCGTGGTTCTGGGCACCCGCCCCAGATAGGTGCGTTGCTGCTCAAGATAGCCGTCCTTGCGCAGCGTGGTCAGCTGCTTGGACAGCGCCGAATCGGACATCGCGACCTCTTCGCGCAGGAACGCGAAGTCGCACCATTCCGCCGCGCACAGCACCGACATGATGGCCAGCCGCGTCGGATCCGACAGCAGCCGGTCCAACTCCGGCCTCGCCCCGGACGATCCCTCGCCGGTATCCGGTCTCGCCCCGGACGATTCGCCGGTCATCGGGTGGCTTGCCGCTGGGACAGCGCGACCAGCCACTGCGACAGGGCGAACAACGCGGTGAACGCGGCGCCATAGATCACCCCGGCCGCCGTGTTCGGGTAGCCGGGCAGACCGACCGCATTGGCAACGCTGTGCGTGAAACCGTTGCCGTAGCGGAAAACCAGCCAACCGCCGACGCCGCCGATCAGCACCACGACCGCGAACGCCCACGGCACGAACGCCTGCCGGGCCTGCACGCCACGAATCGTGCTCAGCAACGGTTTCCCGCTGATGAAGCTGGTCGCGAACACCACCACCAACAACACCAGCACCACACCGGAAATCATCTTGGCGCCGGTCAGGTTCACAAAATCGTTGGCCGCGGTGACTCCGGCGCTCACCACGAACGTGACCGGATACAGCCACCACGGCACCCGCGCCGCCCGCCGGGTCCGCTCCTGGTGGGCCCGCACCGTCGCCAGCGCGTCCGCCGCCTGCCGCTCGTCCAACTCGTCCATGACAGCCTCCTTCGACTACTTGCCTATCTGGAAAGTACTCACTTCTTTCCGACAAGGCAAGTAGTCGAAGGAGCAGCCACCAGCCGTGTGTACTCGGCCCGGACACCGGGTGATCATCGTCGGCTTGACGTGGAGCGCGCTCCAGCCCCTACGCTCGCGGCGATGAATGTGTTGCTGACCGGTGGAACCAGCGGACTCGGGCTCGCCATGGCGAAAGCGCTGGCCACGGCCGGTGCGACGGTCGCGCTCACCGGGCGGTCCGGGTCGCGGGCCGAGGCGGTGGCGGCCGAACTGCCCGGCGCGCTCGGCATCGAGCTCGACGTGCGCGACGCCGCGTCGGTGGCCGCCGCGGTGGACCGGGCCTGGTCCCGGCTCGGCGGGATCGACCTGCTGGTGAACAACGCCGGAATCGGCATGAACACGGTCAATCCGCGGTTCATGACCGAGCCGCAGGGGTTCTGGCACGTCCCGGTCGACGGCTTCCGCGCGGTGGTCGACACCAACCTGACCGGCTACTTCCTGGTGGCCCGCGAGGTCGTGCCCCGAATGCTGGCCGCGGGTCACGGACGAATCGTGAACATCTCGACCAGCCTGCCGACCATGCGCCGCGCCGGGTTCGTCCCCTACGGGCCCTCGCGCGCGGGCAGCGAGGCGCTGTCCCGGGTGATGGCGGCCGATCTGAAGGACACCGGCGTCACGGTGAACGTGTTGCTGCCCGGTGGCGCGACGTTCAGCGGCATGCTCTCCCGCGAGGATGTGCCTGCGGGGCAACGGGTTCTGGAGCCCGAGGTGATGGGACCGCCGATCGTCTGGCTGGCCTCCGACAAAGCCGCCGGGGTGCACGACGAGCGGATCATCGCCGCCGAGTTCGACCAGTGGCTGCGCGATCGCCAGGATTAGGCCAGCAATCCACCCAGGATTCGTTGGAACGCAACTGGATCGACGTCGAAACCGGCGGCGGCGAGGTCGGCGTAACCGATCAGCGCCGCCAGCAGGACGTCGGCGAGTTCAGCTGCGTCATCCACGGTGGACGCGGAGGCGCTCAGGCGGGCGGCGAGGTGGTCGCGCAGCGCGGTGTGCCGGGTGCGGGCGATCTCGGCCAGCGGGGGCCGGACCGCGGCCTCGCCCCAGAGCTGCGCGCTGAGCCGGGCATGCGCCGTCCCGGCCGGTCCGGACACGTGCGACAGCAGCCGGGCCAGGATCTCGCCCGGCGACTCGCCGGCCGGGAAGACGCCGTGCACGGTGCCGTCCCGGCCCTCCGCGACCGCGGCCACCACCTCGTCCTTGCTCGCGAAGTACCGGTAGATCGCGCCCATCGACATGCCGGTGGCCGCGACCAGGTCCGCCATCGAGGTGTTGGTCAGTCCCTGCCGGGAGAAGACCTCGCGGGCCGCGTCGATGATCTGGGCGCGGCGCGCGTCTCGGTACTGCGGACTGATTTTCGGCATGGTCAGCGGCTCCCGGGGTGATCGCCGCGCCGGTGCTCAGGCCCGCACGGACGAACGTTGCCGGGCCAGCAGTTCGGTCAGCACGGCCTCCGGCGCGGGCATCGATCGTATCGAGACGGCGGCCGATTCGGCGGCGGCGCGGTAGCCGGGCTCGGTCAGCGCGGCGTGCACCGCGGCACCCGCCTCGGCCGGATCCTCGATGACCAGTCCGGCGCCCGCCTTGACCACCCGCTGCGCGTTCCACGGCTGGTCGGCCAACACCGGCCGCAACACCGTGGGCAGCCCGGCGGCCAGGGTGGCCAGCAAGGTGCCGAAGCCGCCCGCGCCGACCACCGCGTCGACCGCGGGCAGCAATCGGGCCAGCGGCACGAAGCCCAGCGCGTGCACCCGAGGATCTGCCGGCAGCGCACCGGGTTCCACGGTCACCACCACCGAGAAACCGGCTTCGGCGACCGAGGAGACCAAGCCCGCCAACAGTTCCGGCTCGTGCACCGAGGTGCCCGCGGTGACCAGCACCCGCGGCCGTTGCCCGGGAATCGGCTGCGGCGCACCCTGGTTGCGGCCGCCGACGTGCGCACCCGGCCGCAGCGCGATCCGGTCGGCCGGCCCGGGCGGATCGTCGACCGAGCGCAACACCTCGGGTAGCGGATCGATCAGCGCGATCCGCTCCCGGGGTGTCAGTCCCCGGGCCGCGTGCTGGGCCTCGGCCCGTTCCTGCATGGCGGCGTCCAGCGGTCCGGGCAGTGGCGCGCAGATCGCGTGTTTGGCCCAGGGCCGGTCGAGCTCGGCGGCCAGGAGTTGTCCGACGAAGTCGAACGCCTCGCACACCAGCAGGTCCGGGGCGAACCGGCGGGCCTGGTCACGCGCCTCGTCGATGGTCAGATCGACCCGGGCGCCCGCGAAGTTCTCCACCGCCGCCTGGCCCGGGTGCCGGGCGTCCCCGCCGCTGGTGCGCCGCTCGGTCTCCACCAGCAGGGTCGGCACATCGGGCCCGGCCGGCAGCAGGGGGCGGCCGCCCAGGTAACCGGCCATGTCCGCGGCGGTCAGGAAGGCCACCTGATGACCGGCGTCAGCGGCCGCGTCGGCCAGCGGAACCAGCGGCAGCACATGGCCCGCGGCGGGCACGGCGCCGAACAGAATTCTCATGCGCCGAATAATAGCGAGCGACCGCTCGCGGTTTTTCCGGCCCACCGACCGACGCGCAGCGGCCCCCGGCGGTCAGGCGGGGGGCGCGGCAGCGGGGCTTTGGCAGCACGAATCGGCTCGCGGTCCGGGGCGGCCGTGAGCGAGCGGGGAGGGCGGTCAGCGAGCGGTCGAGTACAACGAGTGCAGGCGGTACTCGCCTGCGGCCGACTCGTCCGGGACAAAGGTGATGGAGACCCCGGCCGCGGTGCGGATGGCCCGCTGCTGGCCCTCGTAGGTCAACGCCGTGTCGGGCCCGTATCGGCAGTGCCGGTCGGCCAGCACGGCCAGGAACTCGTTCATGGTGAAGGAAATCCGGTCCGGATCACCGGGAAACTCGAAGGTGAAGTCTCCCAGGTTGTCCATACCGAGCTGAATGAGCTCACCGCCGCGCAGGTGCACTTCGAGGCTGCCGACCTCGTCGTCGAAATCGGGTGTGTCGGCCGGGTCGACGGACACGCCGATCTCGTTGAGCGCGTGGATCAGCGGCGGCCCGGTCAGGCCGATCCGCAATTCGCCGATCGCGGCGGTCCGGGCGAATTCGGCCATGACATCGGTGATCGTCATTGCGCGCTATCCCAGCTCCTGCACGGCCTTGACCAGATACTCCAACCCCTGGATCTGGCCGCTCTTGGGGTAATTCTGTTGCAGGTACTGTACTCCAGCCGTGCCCTGGGTCAGGACGTCCCGCCGGAACGCCGGGCTCTCCAGTTCGGCCATGGCCAGTTGCAGATCCTTGGCGGAGGCCACCTTGTTCGGCGTGCTGAAGGTCGATTTGACCCGGACGTCGTAACCGACGATCTCGTTCTTCGAATTGTACCGGGGCGCCCCGTAGAAACTGACTTCCCGCTGGTCTCCGGGCATGCGCACGTGATAACCCTTGGTTTGCCAGTCCTCTTTGGGCGTACCGGATTTCAGCCCGCAGAATCGCTGCTTCTTACCGTTGTGCACCACCACCGCGACCGGCCCGGCCGCGACGTAGTAGGTGTGCAACCCGGCCACCGACAGGTTGTAGACGGTCAGCGACTGGCTGTACGGCGTCACGCCGGCCACCTGGGCCAGGCCGCCCTCGGCGGTGCGCAGGTGCTCGCCGGGACGCAGTGCGCTCGCGTCGACCCAGGCCCGGGAGTCGGGGTCGAAGAACGGATGGTTCGCGGTCGCGGTGACCGTGCCCGCTCCCCCGCCACCCGAGATGTCGATCCGGTCGAGATCCTTGCGCCCGCTGCCCACGATCCGGTCCAGCACCGGCTCCTCGGTGCGGGTGCCGGTCACCGGGTCGAACGAGGCAACCTCGGTGCCCGGGGTCACCTGCTCGATCGACTCGGTGGCGCCGTCGGCCAGCAGCACCGGGGTGCCGGGCAGGAAACTGTTCGGCGTGGCGCCCAGATCGGCCGCCGCCACCTGGCAGTCGGCGGCGTCCTGGTGATCCTGCTCGTCCTGGATCTCCTGCTGGACGTTGATCTGGGCGGTCGCGGTCACAAACGTCTCGGTCTCGAAGTCGACCTCGTAGGGCACGCTGGCCGATCCGCTGGCTGCCGCCTCGGCCTCGGCCTCCGCCTGGGCCTGCGACTTCCGCGCGGCCAGTTCCGAGCTGAAGACCGGCCCGGCCCCGGGATTGACGCAGGAGATCGAGCTGGCGCCGGCCAGCGGCAGCGTGGCGGTGGCCGTGCACGCACCGGCCGGGAGGCCGTCGATGGTGTTCGTCGCGTACAGCTCGGCGGCCACCTGGCCGGAGGTGATCGTGGAGTCCGGGCCGGTGGTGGTCACATCGGTGGTGACGTTCGCGGTGTTCGTGCAGCCGCCGGGATCACAGGCGACCTGGGCCTGGCCGGTCAGGTCGAAATGGATGTCCGCGTCCAGCGAGTTGCCGGCCAGATCTTTGGTGTCCGACTCCAGATCGGCGTAGGCGCCGTCCACGGCGTCCGGCGTCATGTCCGGGAAATTCGTGTCGCCGGCATCGGCGTTGGACGGCGTTTGCACGCGATAGGCCGCCGGGCGGCCCGGGAGTGGCGTGGCGGTCCGGGAACCCGGGGTGGCCGGCGCGCTCGGGTTGGTCGTGCTACCGCCGGGCGGAGTGGTGGGTAGGTGAAACAGCTGGCTCAGATCGGGCCGGCTGGTCGCGGACGGCGTGGCCGGGGTCAGGCGGAGCACCCGGTACGGCGCGTTCTTGGTGACGTAGAGATCGCCGATCGGGGTGGTCACCCGCAGCGCGGCAACGCCACCGGCCGTGGTGGCCGGGGCCGTGGTGGCCGGATAGTCCCAGGTCTGCTGCAGCGCCGCGTGCAGCTTCGCGGACAGCTTGGCCGGGGTCATCAGCCGGGCCAGCACCGGGCCGAGCAGCTGATCGCCGGTGATCTCACTCCCGGTGAGCCATTTGTTCTGCAGCACCGCGTCCGGCACCGGCAGGTCCAGACCGGACAGGTCGCTGTCCGGCATTTTCAGGTAGGTCTGACCGCCCACGGCGAGCACCGAGGCCGTGTCCCCGTCCATGGTGATCGTGCCGACCATCTCGCCGTAGCTGGTGACTCGCACGTCCAGCATGGTCGAGCCGTTGTCCAGGCTCGACTGGTAGTGCACGGCGGGCGCCGTGGCCAGATTCGCCACCGCCTCGGCGAACGGATCGGTGGCCAGCGCCGGTCCGGTCGGCCGGGCCAGCCAGACCGACAGCCCGGCGACCACCGCCAGCACCAGGACCAGCGCGCCGAGCGTGATCAGCAGCGGCCGCCCGGATCCCCGGCTGGGCGATGCGGTCGCCCCGGGTGACGCGACAGCCGGGACCGCCTCCGGCGGCGCGGCCGTTTCAGCTGGCGCAAGCGCTTCCGATGGGGTGGCGGCTTCCGGCGGTGGGGCCATTTCCGGCACGGCGGAAGCGTCGGGCTGTGCGGTCATCTCCGGGGGCGCGGACGGCTCCGGTGGTGCGACCGGGGACTCGTCGTGCGGCTCGGACATGAACCCCTCCCCAAGCTGTGTGGTTCACCAGTATGGGGCGCGCCACCGCGTTTTCGGTAACAGACCGGCGAATCGGCCGCCTCGATTCGTGATCAACACGCGCGCGCGTACTCGACCTGATCGATCGGCGTGCCGTCGCCGTAGTCGAAGTGGCGGCTCTTGCCGGTCTCGGTGAAACCGGATTTGACGTAGAACCGGCGGGACTGCGGGGTGTCGCGCAGCGTCCACAGGTGCACCCGGGCGACCCCCTCGGCGCGGATCAGCCGCAGCGTCTCGGTCATCAGCGTGGCGGCCACCCCGGTACCCCAGCCGTCCGGGTGCGCGTAGAGGCTGTAGACCTCAGCCTGCCCGGGCCGGGTCTGCGAGGGACGGAACCAGCAGAACGCCATCGGCCGCTCGTCCAGCAATGCCAGCAGAACCGTGCCCGGTCCGTCGCGCAGGCGATCCGGCCAGCGCGTGCGCCGGTCCCGCACCTCCTGGGCACCGAACTTCGGGGCGAAGAAGGGGGCGTGCGAGATCTCCCAGGACACGGCGTGAATCTCGCCGAGCGCGTGCGCATCGGCGATGTCCGCGCGACGAACCTCGATCATGTCAACACCATAGCCGCCGTCGGTTAGCCTTGCACGGCACCGAAAACTGGAGGACACATGCCCGATTCCTTACCCGAGTCCGAGGCGCCGCTGCTGGTGCGCACCGATTTCACCCACGGCCGCGCCTGGCTGGCCGTGCAGGACGAACTCGACGTGGTGTGGGATCTCGCCGACGACAGCGTGACGTTCGTCGACGAGCCCGAATACACCGGCCTGACCGCGGCTCAACTGATCGCACTGGTCCCGGACGGTCCGCATCCGGTGCTGCTGGTCGCCGACGAGGTGACCTTCGCAGGCGAGGATCATCCGGTCCTGGTGGTCGATCTTCGTGACCAGCCCGGCCGCACGTTCCGGGCCGAGACGGCGGCGGTCAATTCGGTCATCGAGGTCCTGTCCAGCGCGGACCAGTCGTTCACCGACTACCTGGACCACCTGGACGACACCGGCGTGTACCGGGCGCGCGGCAAACATTTCCAGGCGATGGATACCCGGCACATCAACCGATCGGATTCCCGGGCCCGCGTTCGGGGATCCATACGACCGGCCTACGGCCCGCAACCGGGCCACCACGCGCAACCGGGCGCTCCGGCGACCCGCAGGATCCCCGGTGTGCCCGCCCGCCGCGCCGATACTCCGCCGGACTAACCGCACACCGGGCTGGAACCGCGGATCATGGCCCAGCCCGGCGTGGCCCTGCACGACGAGTTTCCCCTTGTGCCACCGCTGAGTCCGGTCGAGCAGGCCAGCACGGCGGCCGGGTGATCAACAGGTCGTCCCGGTACCGTGGAAATACAGCTCCAGATCGGAATTGTCGATCAACACCCTGATATCGGAATCGTAGCCGCCAGGTTGGACAGAAACGTAATCCCCGTACGGGTCCAACAAGCACACCGTGTACGGCGCGCGGTTGCGCACACCGATGATGCCCGCCTGGTGGTATTTGTAACCAGAATTCGGGTAGTACACCAGCCTGTCGTCGTTGAAGTTGGTCTGCCAGTAGAAGCAGGCCGCCCCGGTGGACGGACAGGTCGCGGCGTTCGCCGTCCCCGCCGTCACACCGAGCGTGGCGGCGGCGAGCGCGCCCGCCGCGCCGACCAGGCTCATTCTTCGCAGCATGCGGTTCATCTGCTACCTCCATCCGAAATAGCCATGACCACACGCTGAACCCGGAGAATTACATTGCGCTTACACCCGATTACATCGGAGCCGCGACCAGCCGCCTGCGCAGTTGCCGGAGCCGCCGAAGCAGAAGCGTTGTCCTGAAACAAATTGTCCTGAACAAAGTTGTCCTGGAACAAGGCAGCGGTGGCGGCAGTCCTCCCCCGGGACTGCCGCCACCGGTATTTCGCGGATCAGCTGCCCTGAACCGGGGCGACCGCGGTGACCTCGGCGGTGGTGCCCTTCAGCGGGGCGTTGGCCGGCCAGGCGACGGTGGTGGAGTAGCCGTCCGGGCCGGTGGGCAGGCTCATGTTCAGCGCGTCCGGGCTGAACGTGGGCGCGGCGTCGGCGGACTGCAGGATGTAGGACTGCGCGGGCTGGCCGTCCCGCAGGTTCACCGGCGCCGGGGCGCTGCCCGGGGCGTCCGGGGTGACCGTGGTGTTGCTGGAGCTGCCCTGGCCGCCGGCCACGAAGCTGACGTTGGTCGGGGTGCCCACCAGCTCGCAGTTGGTGGTCGGCGAGGTGGCGGTGTAGGTGATCACGAACGCCTCCTGCCCGGCCGAGTGGGTCGGGTCGGGTGCGACGCTGACGTTCACGTCCGAGGGGGTGCAGGGCGTGTTGGACGGCATCCCCGGGGTGGTCGCGTTGGCGGTGCCGCCGGCCAGCAGCAGACCACCCAGGGCCACGCTCCCGGTGATGGCGGCGACGGTGATGCGCTTGGTCGTGGTGTTCATGATCGCTCCTCAGATGTCCCGGTCGAACCCGTGCCGTTCGATCCCTCTCACCCGAAGAGATGCGCCGGCCGCCCAGCGCGATGCCCGGGTGTGAAGTTGTTCTCGGTACGCAACCCGCATCACCGCCGAACGTTCCCCGTGCTCGAAGCCGGAAAATGGGCGGGAGAGTCACTGACTCCCGCCCACTTTCCCTTCAGGGTTCCGGCATTCCGATTCAGCTGAGCTTCAGGTTCATCCCGCCGCTCGACTCCTCCGGTGTGGCTACATTTCGGCCAGCGGGTCGGGCGGCAGGCCGTCCGAGCCGTCGAATTCAGCGTTGGCCGCGTTGACGACCGCGACGTACTCGTCCTCGATCTGGTACCAGATTCCGGCGACCACGAAGCTGGGCGGCGTGGTCAACTCCGGCGGCCCGATGCGCACGTCCCGCGAATACTTCGCCCGCACGGACAACGGTGCTCGCTTCCGGATTCCGGTAGCGAGCACCGTGACGGCCCGATCGCTGATCATGATGTAGACGTAGGGCCGCGTGCTCAGCAGCAGTTCGGCCGGGAACAGGTAGCGAATCCGGTCACCCGGGTCGAGCAACTCCCGCGCGCTCGCCCGGATCCCGGCAGAAACCCCCATGCCGCGACGCTATCACTCACACCCGGCTTCCTGTGCTGCCTTGACATTCCTCACTCAGCCGAGCTTCGGGGTGATCCAGCCGCGCAACTGGTCCGGGGTGGCCTTGGCGACCGGCGTCTGTTGCGGGATCGCCAGATTCAGCGGCACGTAGTACGGCTGGCGATGCGAGGCGCGCCCTTCTCGCCCCACACGCCCGCCGTGTCGGTCTGGGTGACCTTGCGGCAGCCGCCGTTGCCCTCGGGCCGGAAACGCGTCCGCGGATCACGAGGTCTTGTGCGGAATTCCTTGCACAGTGCCACCGTCCACAATGAACTCCGCGCCCGTCGCATAGGCCGATTCGTCGCTGGCCAGGAACAACACGAAATTGGCCACGTCGACCGGCTCGCCGGGGCGGCCCAGCGGAACCGGGATGACGTCGTCGGGCATCTTCTCGGTCATCGGGGTGCGGATCAGGCCCGGATGCAGGGAGTTGACCCGGACACCGCGCGAGGCCAGTTCCAGCGCGACCGATTTGGTCAGGCCGCGCAGCGCCCACTTCGAGGCGACGTAACCGTGCGCCCAGGGCGTGCCGCGCACCCCCTCGATGGACGACACGTTGACGATGGAACCGCCGCCGGCCGCGATGATCGCGTCCGCGGCGGCCTGCATGCCGTAGAACGCGCCGGTGAGGTTGACGTCCAGAATCCGCTGCCACTGCTGGTGATCGAACTTCTGCAGCAGATTCCCGTTGGCGATACCGGCGTTGTTGACCAGCACGTTGAGCTTGCCATAGGTGCTCACCGCCGCCTCGACCGCGGCCTGCCACTGGTCGAACTCGGTGACGTCCAGGTGGACGTAGTGCGCCGCGTCGCCGAGTTCCTTGGCCAGCGCCGCGCCCTCGTCGTCCAGGATGTCGCCGATCACCACGCTGGCCCCCTCGGCCACCAGCACTCGCGCGTCGGCCGCGCCCATGCCGCGCGCGCCCCCGCTGATCAGCGCGACCTTGCCGTCCACACGTCCCATGCCCAGTTCCCTTCCCTCAGTCGCCGTCCGGCCGGACGGACAGCCCGTTCCCCGCGATCAGCGGCAGATCCAGCGTGGTGCGCAGCCCCGGTTCCGCCGCGACCACGGCGGGGATCGCGTTCACCACGCGTCCGACCCCGGCCAGGATGGCCGCGTAGTTGTGATCACCGTCGCGGCTGGTCGGACAGATGTCCACCGCGTAGGAGGGTTCGCCGGTGATCTCGATCCGGTAGGAGCCACCGGGTTGCGCCGGTTGCCGCCAGTCCGGCCGCAGGTCACCGCGCAGCCGGGTGACGTGCTCCACGACGAAAACCGGCTTTCCCTCGCGCTTTCCGGTGATCTCGAAGCGCAGCGCGGCCATGCCGCCCTCGGGAATGTGTCCCGCCGCCACGTCGAACGCCTCGGGCGCGGGTTCCCGCTCGCAGGAGTCGGTGATCTCGTCCACCTCGACGCCCAGCCCGGCGGCCAACTGCCGGATCGCCGGTCCCCAGGCCATGGACAGCACGCCCGGGTGCAGCAGCATCGGGGTCTTGTCCGCGGGGAAGCCGAATCCCAGCACGTCGAACATCACGGTGGCGCCGTCGTAGGTGGCGTAGTCGGCAACCTCGACGCACCGGATCCGCTCGATCCGGCGGCAGGTTCCGGCCAGGGCCAACGGAAGCAGGTCGGTGACGAATCCCGGGTCGACCCCGCTGACGAACAGGCTGGCGTTGCCCTCCTTGGCCGCCGTCTCCAGCGGCTCCAGGTACTTGCCGGGCAGCAGCCCCCACGGGTAGCTCAGCGTCCCCGGCGAGGTGCCGACCACGTTGACCCCGGCGGCCAGGAACCGCCGGCAGTCGGCCAGCGCCTCGGCCGGCCGGGTGTCCCCCATCGCGGTGTACACCAGGCAGTCCGGTTTGCCGGCCAGTAGCGCGTCCCAGTCGTCGGTCGCGGTGACCCCGGTGGTGACGTCCAGCCCGGCCAGGACGCCGGCGTCCTGGCCGACCTTGGCCGCGCTGTGCACGCCGACGCCGGTGAGCTCGAACCGCGGGTCGGTCAGCAGGTGGCGCAGGGCAAGGCGACCGGCGTTGCCGGTGCCGACGAGCGCTACGCGGATCGGCATTGATCACTCCCTAGAGCTGCACTGCTCGGCTCGCGGCGCCACGGGCCGGCCGCTCGGCGCTGCCGCCCGCTCACGCTACCCTACCAAGCACTTGCTTTGTAAGGTTCCCGATCAGCCTTCGGCCAGCGCCTCCTGCCTGGCCCACCGGTAATCGGCCTTCCCGCTGGGCGAACGCGTGATCTCCGGGCGGCGCAGGATCGCCTTGGGCATCTTGTAACCGGCGACATGCCTGCGGCATTCGGCGAGCAGGTCGGCGTCGGTGACCGCACTGCACTCGGCCAGCTCCACGATGGCCACCACCTCGCTGCCCCACCGCGCCGACGGCCGGCCGACCACGATCACGTCCCGCACGTCCGGATGCGCGGCCAGCGCCCGCTCGATCTCCTCCACGAAGATCTTCTCGCCGCCGGAGTTGACCGTGAGCCCGTCCCGGCCGAGCAGCTGGATGCGGCCGTCTGGCAGCCGGACCGCGCGGTCGCCGGGCACGCTGTGCCGACGGCCGTCGATCACCGGGAAGGTCCGCGCGGTCTTGTCCGGATCGCCGAGGTAGCCCAGCGGCACCGCGCCCCGGCTGGCCAGCCAGCCCGTCCCGTCCCCCGGCGCCAGTTCGTGTTCCCGGGCCTCGTCGACCACCGTGGTGTTCTCGTCGGGGGTGAAGATCGCGGTGTCGGCCTCGGCCCCGGCCTGCGAGACGTGGCTCATCTGGATGCCGGTCTCCGAGGAGCCGACCGCGTCCAGCAGCAGGATCGCGGGCAGCGCGGCCAGCAGCCGGGCCCGCACGGCCGGGGTGAGCGGGGCGCCGCCGTTGTTGATGGCGGCCAGGCCGGACAGGTCGTACTCGCCCGCGGCCAGCGCGTCCAGCAGCGGCCGGGCCATGGCGTCGCCGACGATCGGAAAGGTCAGCACCCGTTCGGCCGCGATCACCCGCAGCGCGCCGGCCCAGTCCAGCCGGTGCACGTCGTCGGGCAGGATCAGAGTGCCGCCGCCGTTGATGATGTGGAAGCTCGACCACTGGGCCGCGCCGTGCATGAACGGCGCCGACATGAACATCCGCACGCCCCCGGCCGCCTGGCGCACCTGGTCGGTCAGCTGGGCGTAGCCGGTCATCGGCTGGTCGGTGCCGAACGGGATGCCGCCCATGGCGGCCAGGAACACGTCGTGCTGCCGCCACAGCACGCCCTTGGGCATGCCGGTGGTGCCGCCGGTGTAGATCAAGTAGGCGTCGTCGCCGCTGGGTTCGGGCAGCGGTTCCGGGCCGGGCGGGGTGCGGGTGATCGACTCGTAGTCGATGGCGCCGGGCAGCAGCGGATTCCCGCTGTCGTCGGCGACCTGGATGAGCACCTCCAGATCCGGCAGCCGGTCGCGGATCGCGGCCAGCCGGGGCGCGAAATCGGCGTGGTAGACCAGCGCGCGAGGCCGGGCGTCGGTGAGCAGATAGGCCAGTTCCTCGTCCACGTACCGGTAGTTGACGTTGAACGGCACTGTCCTGGCCCGGTATCCGGCCACCATGCATTCCAGATATTCGTTGCCGTTGCGCAGATACAGCCCGACGTGGTCCTGACCGGACTCGTGGTTGGCCACGCGCGACCGCGGCGTGTGCGCGCCGAGTCCGCGCGCGTGCAGAAACCGCGCCACGCCGTCGATGCGCGCGTTCATCTCGCGGTAGCACAGCCGCCGATCGCGCCAGACCAGCACTTCCCGGTCCGGCACGGTCTTCGCCACGGTGTCGAACACGGTGGACAGGTTGAATTCGGTCATCCGCGTCACCCGATTCCCAGAAGTGTGGCCAGGGTGGTGGGGCCGGTGCTTGCGTTGCCGAGCAAGTTTCCTTGTGGTGCGGCGCTTTCCGCTGGTTGCGCGGGCGTGGACTCGACCGGCATGCCGCCGAACGGTGCGTTGTTCGCGCCCCGCACGTCGATTCCGCTGCTCGCCGGTTCGGCGCAGTAGGCCTGTTCGTCCGGCGCCTTCGGGGTGACGTCCCCGCCGGGGCGTTCGGTGGTGTTGTAGCCGTTGGTGCACGGCATCGGGTCGAAGAAGTCGAGCACGAAGCCGAGCCGGGGCACCCCGCCCGGGTTGGTGCTGCTCTGTGCGGCAACCGCGTAGGGCCATTCGACCAGCATCTGGGTGATCGCCTTGGTTCTGGTCTCGGTGATCTGTGCGGTGGTCAGCAGATTGGCCAGCACCACGCCCATGTCGGTGCCGGACCGGCGGAGCAGGTCGTCGATCTGCTGGGCCACCGGCGGCAGTTCGGAGATCAGCGACCGGATGGTGGGGTCGGACTGTTTCAGCTGCCCGGCCAGCAGGTTCAGGCTGGTGCTGAACGAGGTGATCTGGGATGCCTCGGCCTGCTGGGTGGCCAGCACGGTGTTGGCGTCGTCCAGCAGGCTGTCGGTCTGCGGTAGATGCTGGACAGCGCTCTGGGTAAGGGAATCCGTCGCGTCCAGCAGGGTGCTCAGCGCCGGGCCGGTGTTGCCGAACGCGATGCCCAGCTGGCCGATCACGGTGTGCAGCGAGCCGGCAGGCACCGAGGTGGCCAGCTGGTCCAGATCGGTCAGCAGGGTCTGCGGGGCCATCGGGGTCGCGGTCCGGCGTTGCGGGATGACCGATCCGTCGGTCAGGTAGGGCCCGGCGCCGGTGGTCGGCTCCAGGTCGATGTACTGCTCCCCCACCGCCGACCGATCGGCGACCACGGCCCGGGAACTGGCCGGGATCTTCGGCGCGGACGGATCGAGATCCAGCTGCACCGCGATCCCGGAACCGGCCACCCGCATGGTGCCGACCCGGCCGACGGTCACGCCGCGATAGGTCACCTCGGCGTTGACGAAGATTCCGCCGGAATCGGCCAGCTGCACGGTCACCACGGAGCCGTGCACCCCGAACAGGCTGCCCAGTCCGACGTACTGGAAACCGGCGTACACCACCGCGACCGCGGTGATCACCGCGAAGATCAGCAGCCGGACGCGCACCTTCAGGGTCATCATTTCACCGTCACCACCGCGCCCCGGAACAGCGGCCCGACCAGGAGACTGGCCCAGTCCGGCACGGTGTCCTGACCGACGCCGAGCCCGGGCGCGACCAGCGCGGCCAGCAACTGCTGTTCGGCCGCGGAGTTGGCCAGTTGCGCGGGTTCGGCCGCGGCCTGCGGGTTGGTGCCCGAGGTGGTGGGCGCGCCGGGCAGGTCCTGCAGGTTGCCGTCCCAGGTGCCCTTCGGGGGCGGCGGATGGGTCGAGCCGTCGTCGAACGGGCCGTCGGCCGGGTACTGCGGCGACCGGTTGGTGGCCGTGCCGTTGGTGTAGCAGCGCGGACCGCGATCGTCGTTCCACTGCGGGATGTCCTGGCCGGGCACGTACCTGCCGCGGCTGGCCGCGATCACCACGTTGATCTGCGAGGAGTCCGGATGGTCGGTGCCCTTGCCGAACGCCTTGTCCGCGGCCGGAATGGAGGCGACCACCGCACGCAGAAAGCAGGGGTATTCGGGCGCGTACCGGGCCAGCACGTTCAGCACCGGGGTGCTGTCGGACACCAGCCGGATGGTGTTGTTCTCGTTGGTCCGCAGGAAATCCTGGAGGTCGGTACCGGACGTGGTGAGCGTGCCGTAGAGGGTGCGCAGGTTGTCCTGCGCCTCAACCAGGGTCCTGCTGGTCGTGGTCAGATCGGACAACGCGCCGAGCAGTCGCGGTGCGGCCTGGTCGTAGGTGTCGGCGACGGAGGAGAATCGCTGAATGTCGCTGTCTATCGTGGATAGCTGTGGATTCAGCTGGTGCAGATAGTTCTCCAACCGCACCAGGGTCTGGCCGAGCTGGGCGCCGCGGCCGGACAGCGCGGTGGACATCGCGTTCAGCGTGCCGGCGAGTTGTTGTGGCTGTACCGCCTGCAGCAACGGCATGACGTCGCCGAGGACCTTCTCCACCTCGATCGCGGTGGAGCTGCGGTCCTGCCCGATCACCTCACCGGCGTAGAGCTGACCCTCCGGGGTGGCCGGGATCTCCAGCGCCACGTACTTCTCCCCGAACAACGTCTTGGGCAGCAGCTGCGCGGTGACGTTGGCCGGGATCACGCTGAGCTGGCCGGGATCGATGGCCAGGTCCAGCGTGGCCCCGTTGCCCGCGGTGCTGATCGAGCGAACCTCGCCGACCAGCACCCCGCGCACCTTCACGTCCGCGCCCGGATCGAGCTGGTTGCCGACGTGATCGGTCTCCAGCGTGACCGATACGGCCGAGGAGAACGCCTTCTCGTAGACGGCCACGGTCAGCGCCACGAACGACGCGCCGAGGATGATCAGTACCAGGCCGAATGCCTCGTACTTCAGCTTGGTCAGCCGTTCGGATCGGTGGTACGACGCCATTGTCGTGCCCCCTTCACCAGATCGGAACCGGTGACTTACCGCGTCGGAAGTAGCCGGGCTGACGCTGGCCGGACATGGCCCGGTCGATGCGCTGTTGCATGCCGTCGGACAACGCCTTGTCCCGCATCAGTTCCATGAACAACGCGGACATGTTGCCGAAATCGAAGAAGTCGCGCTGCCAGCACCACTGGTAGTTCCCGCCGTACCGGAACCAGCTGCCGCCGATGCCGGCCACCTCGTAGGCGGTGCCGTCCGGCCGGGTGGCGTCGGCGATCTGCTTCCAGAGGCCGATCACCTCACCGTTCTGGTCGTCGATGACGAACTTCTGGTACGGGTAGGACCAGTGCTCAAGGCCCTGCATCTCCTGTCCCAGCGCGATATCCCGGATCTCGTCCCGGCCGACCGCCATGAACTCCTGGTCCGGCCCGGCGTTCCAGCCGTAGTTCGCGTCCTCGGTGTACATCTCGGCGAGCGAACGCCAGTCACCGGTCTGCTCGCACTGCTCGTTCCCCTTGAGCCACCGGCGAACCATCTCGTCCAGCTCGGTACGCGGGAATGCGGCCATCTCGTCGTTCTCCTAGTCCTCGTCGGCGTTCTCTTCGGCCAGGCGCAGCGCCTGGGTCGGGCATTCCTGCACCGCGCGGCGCACCTCGCCCAGCTGGCCGGGCGCGGGCCGCTCGGCCAGGATGCTCACCTTGCCCCGTTTGGGCACGCTGAACACCTCCGGCGCCTCCAGTTCGCACATGGCGTGCCCCTGGCACAGTTCCAGATCGGCCACGATTCTCATCGCGCGCTCCGGCGCCGGTAGGACACCACGCACGGCCGGGCCAGCTGCACCACCATCTTGCTGTGGTCGTTGCGATAGCTGTCGGTCGGCTGGGCCAGGCTGAACTCGAAGTCCCGCAACAACACCGAGAAGATCGCCTTGAGCTGCACCTGCGCGAACATCGCACCGACGCACCGGTGCCGGCCGGCGCCGAACGGAATCCAGGTCCACCGGTTGACGATGTCCTCCTGGCGCGGCTCCAGGTAGCGTTCCGGGTGGAACTCCTCCGGTTCCGGGAAATCCTCGGGAATCCGGTTGGAGATGGCCGGGGTCGCGCCGACCAGCGACCCCGCCGCGATCCGGTGGCCGCCGACCTCCAGATCCTCCTTGGCCACCCGCAGCAACAGGATCAGCGGCGGATGCAGCCGCAGCGTCTCCTTGATGACCGACTCCAGCCGGGGAATCTGGCGCAGCGCCCGGAAACTGATCTCCGAGCCGTCGGAGTACAGCTCGTCCAGCTCGTCCACCACCCCGGCCAGCAGGCCGGGCCGCCGCAGCAACTCGATCAGCGTCCAGGCGGCCGTGCCGGAACTGGTGTGGTGCCCGGCGAACATCATGGAGATGAACATGCCGGTGATCTCGCTGGCGGTGAAGCGGGCCACGCCCTGCTCGTCCTTGACCAGCATCAGCACGTCCAGCATGTCCCGGTCGGCCTTGTCGGCCGGACCCGCGGCCTGCCGCTGGGACATGATCTCGCTGACCAGGCTCACCAGCCCGGCGCGGGCCTCGTCGCGCCGCCGGAAACTCTCGATCGGCGCGTACGGGTCGACATAGGCCAGCGCGTCGGTGCCGCGCTCCAGATCGTGATAGAGGTGGGCGAACCGGTCGTCCAGTTCGTCGCGGAACTTCTTGCCGATCAGGCAGGCCGATGAGGTGTAGATGGTCAGTTCGGCGAACCAGTCGAGCAGGTCGATCTCGCCCTCGTCGCCCCAGGACTCGACCATCCGGCACACCTCGTCGGCGATCGTGGTGGCGTGGCCCTTCATGTGCTCGCCGCGCAGGGCCTGGTTGTGCAGCATCTCCTGGCGGCGTTCCGGGCTGACGTCGAACACGACGCCCTCGCCGAAGATGGGCTTCATGAACGGGTACGCCTCGGCCTGATCAAGCTCTTCTTCGCCGGCCCGGAAGAAGAACTCGTTCGCCTGCGCGCCGGACAGCAGCGCGACCTGCCGTTGGCCCAGCCGGAACGCGCCGACATCGCCGCATTCGGCCCGGACCCGGCGCATCAGGCCGAGCGGATCGGTGCGTAGCTCCTTGAGATGGCCCTGGTCGTCGATGTCGCCGGACACCATCGGGGGCTCAGGCAGCGTCATGGGTTCTCCTTCCGCGGAGTCCGGGGCAGGTCAACGGTTCTGCGCGCGCAGCGGCAAGTTGGCGAATCCGCGCACGTTGGTCGAGTGGACCCGGACCGCGTTGGGCTCGTCGATCTCGTAGCCGGAGACGCGGTGCACGAGTTCGGTCAGCGCCACCCGCGCCTCCAGCCGGGCCAGGTGCGCGCCGAGGCAGAAGTGCGCACCACTGCCGAAACTGGCGATCGGCGTGGACCGGTCCCGGTCCAGGTCGTACTCGTCGCCGCCGGAGAACGCATCGCCGTCCCGGTTGGCCGATCCGAGCAGCAGCAACATCCGTGCTCCGTCGGGCACCGTGCGGCCGTGGTACTCCCGGTCGCCGACCACGGTCCGGGCGATGATCTGGCTGGACGTGTCGTAGCGCAGCGTCTCCTCGATCCAGTCCGGCACCCGCCCCGGATCGGCCAGTACCGTCGCCAGCTGGGCCGGATTGCGCCACGCCCAGTACACCGCGTTGCCCAGCAGCTTGGTGGTGGTTTCGTTGCCCGCCACCACCATCAGGAACAGGAAACCGATGATCTCCTGATCGGACAGCCGATCGCCGTCCAGATCGGCGTCCAGCAGCGCCGAGGTGAGATCCTCGGTTCGGTTGGCCCGCCGGGCTTTCACCATCTCGGCGTAGTACTGGCCCAGTTCCAGCGCCGACTCCACGGCGGCCGGCGGCACGTCCAGCACGCCCTCCTCGCGGTGCATGACCAGATCGGCCAGCCGGCGCAGCCGGTCCCGGTCGGCCACCGGCACGCCGACCAGTTCGGAGATCACGTCCATCGGCAGTTTGCCCGCGAACTCGCCGATGTAGTCGAACTCGCCCTTGTCCAGTGCCGCGTCCAGGTATTCGGTGGTCAGCTCCAGGACGCGGCCTTCCAACTCGCGCACCCGCCGGGGCGTGAACCCCTTGGAGACCAGCGAACGCATGCGGATGTGCCGCGGATCGTCCAACGCCAGGAACGACATGGTGTAGTGCGCGTGCGGTCCCCACGCGGCCGGATCCAGGGACACCCCGTTGGCGCTGGACAGGTGTGCGGCATCGCGCAGCCCGGCGACCACGTCGGAATACCGGGACAGCGCCCAGAATCCGATGTCCGGGTTCTCGTACACCGGTTCCTCCGCGCGCAGCCGCGCGTAGGTCGGGTAGGGGTCGTCGTGGAACCGGTAGTCGTAGGGGTCGAAGACCACCGGTGTGGACGCTGTGTCGGTCACGGGTCACCCTCCAGGCTCGGCTCGGTTGCCCGCCTCAGGCGTGCAGCCGGACCGGCATTTCCTTGATGCCGTTGATGAAATTGGACCGCAGCCGCCGCACCGGGCCGACCAGCTCGATGTCCGGCAGCCGCCGGGCCAGGGTTTCGAACAGCACCCGCAGTTCCAGCCGGGCCAGGTAGGCGCCGAGGCAGAAGTGCGGTCCGCCGCCGCCGAAGGTGATGTGCGGATTGGGATCGCGTTCGATGTCGAAGCGGTGTGGTTGGGCGAACACCGCCTCGTCGCGGTTGGCCGAGGGGTAGAACAGCACCACCTTGTCCCCGGCGCTGATCGGCTGGTCGCCGATGCGGGTGTCCCGCAGCGCGGTGCGGCGGAAGTCCATCACCGGAGTGACCCAGCGCAGGATCTCCTCCACCGCCGAGGCGGTCAGCTCCGGGTGCTGCTTGAGTTTTCGCCACTGGTCCGGGTTCTCCAGGAAGGTGAGCATGCCGCCGGAGGCCGCGTTGCGCGTGGTTTCGTTGCCCGCCACGACAAGCAGCACGAAGAACATGTTGAACTCCATCTCGCTCAACACGTCCCCGCTGGCGTCCGGCGCGATCATCCTGGTGACGATGTCCTCGCGCGGACACGACCGGCGGTCCTCGGCCATGGCGTTGGCATACAGGAAGATCTCGGCCGCGGCCCGCTCGGCGGCGTCCCGGAACTCCGGGTCCTCGTGGCCGATCATCTGATTGGACCAGTCGTAGAGCTTCTCCCGGTCCTCGCCCGGCGCGCCCATCAGCTCGGCGATCACCGCCAGCGGGAGCTGCGCGGCGATGTCGTGCACGAAGTCGACCTCGCCGGATTTCTCCACACCGGCCACCAGCGAGTCGCAGATGTCCCGGATGTGCGGTTCCAGCCGGTCGATCACCCGGGGGGTGAAGCCCCGGCTGACCAGGTTGCGCTGCCGGGTGTGCCGGGGCGGGTCATGATTGATCATCATGGCCTGCTGCTTGGTCCGCACGTCCTCGTCGTAGTCGTTGAGCGAGGTGGTGCCGACGAACGAGGAGAACGTCTCCGCGTCCCGGGACACCGCCACCACATCGGCGTAGCGGGTGATGGCCCAGAAGCCCCGGCCGGGCGGTTCCTCCTCGTGCCAGTGGATCGGGCTCTCCCGCCGGAGATGGTCGAAATAGTCGTGCGGAACGCCCTGTTCGTAGACCTCGGGATCGGACAACCGGACAGCCGGAACCGTCATCGCGCACCTCGCTCGCCGTCGAGAGAGTTCTTCCGTTCACCGCCACACATCAGGTTTTCGTCGCGCGAACGACGCTAACATCCCAACTGGACACATGTCCAGATTAACGTCCAGAACCGTGGTCGTCCCGGTTGACCAGCGTGGCGACCGCGGCCCCGGCCCGGCGGCCGGAGAACACGCAGTCCGCGATCGACAACCCGCTGACATAGGACTCCGAACACACCCCGACCGCGGTCCGGCCGGCCGCGTACAACCCGGCCACCGCCGCGCCCTCGGCCGTGATGACCGCGCCACTGGACTCGTCCACGGTCAGGCCGCCCAGGGTGATCATCGGGCAGGGGAAGCCGCGCTGGGTGCGCAGCGAGCAGTCCAGCACGTAGTAGGGCCCGTTGGTCAGCGCGCGCACGTGTTCGGCGTCCTTGCCGAACGCATCCGGCCGCCCGGCCGCCGCGTCGGCGTTGTACTCCTCGATGGTCCTGCGCAGCCCGTCCGCGTCGATCCGGGCCCGGCGCGCCAGCGTGCCGAGATCGTCGGCCCGCACGTGCCCCGCGGTGAACAGGTAGGTGGCCTGCAACCGCTGGAACCACAGCGTCTGCTCGGGCAGCTGGCGCTTGGCCTCGGACAGCACCCGCTGGTCGATGACCAGGTACGCCTTGGCATCCGGCTGGGCGGCGATGTGATCGCCGATCCGCGCGCCGTAACACAGTTCGTTGCAGATCCGCTCCCCCGCGCGGTTCACCAGCACACCCTCGACCAGCGCGATCGGCGGATTGTAGAACCGCCAGGCCGACACCCGGTCCAGCCGGTCGGTGGCGCCGCCGACCGAGGTGCCCAGCCGGATGCCGCTGCCGTCGTCGGCGATGGTGCCCAGTGAGGAACCGCTGCGGTAGGCGGGGGCGTGCTCGGCCAGCATGCGCCGGTTGAACACGAAACCCCCGGCGGCCAGGATCACCCCGTGCCGGGCCCGGAAGCGCCGCGGGACACCGTGTTCGGCCTCCAGCCGGCGAATCGGCTGATCCATCAGCTTGCCCAGCGGCCGGTAGTAGATGTTGAGTTTCCGGTTCGCCCGGGACATCCACCGGTGCAGCGTCCGCGCGACGATCGCCGATCGCGGAATCTCCTTGGCCGCGACGCCGATCACCCGGCCGTCGGCGTCGGTGATCAGTTCGGTGACCGCGGTCTGGCACCGGACCGGGATGCCGCGCCTGCGGGCGGCCCGCTCCAGCGCGGTGAACAGCACCTTGCCCGAGGTGCCGCGGCCCTTGGTGCGATGGCCGCGCGGCGCGGGCTCGGCCGTGTCCCGGAACGGCGGCACCAGCTCGTTTCCCGAGTAGTACAGGTAATAGTCGTTGGTGGGATAGGAGGTCTTGCGGGGAGCCATACTGCCCTCGAACGGCACCCCGTTCTCCTCCAGCCAGCGCAGGTTGGCGTCGCTGTCGTCGCAGAACCGGCGCAACGTCCCGGCCGAGACCACGTCCCCGGTCTCCTGCCGCAGGTAGTCGGTCATCGCCTCGACGGTGTCGGCGAATCCGGCCTCGGTCTGGTACTTCGTGCCGCCGCCCGCGTAGACGATCCCGCCGCTGATCGCGGTCGCGCCGCCGCCGCGAAACCGGTCGAGGACCAGGACGTCCGCGCCCCGGTCGACGGCCTCGATCGCCGCGCAGGCGCCGGCCCCGCCGAAACCCACGACCAACACGTCAACCTCGGCATCCCAATCCCCGGACATCGACCACTCCTCGTCACCGTTGCACCCGACACCCTATTGAACTACATTCCAGACAGTTGTCTACCAACGCTGGAGGTTGGATGTCAGCCCGGCGAACGTCCTCCCAGCTGCTGATCGCCGGGCGGTTGACGCCCGGTGGCGCGGGTGAGTTCGACACCGTCAATCCGGCGACCGAGGAAGTCCTCGGCACCGCCGCCAACGCCGATTCCGCCGATCTGGACCGGGCGATCGACGCGGCCCGGCGCGCCTTCGACACCGCCGGCTGGGCAACGGATGTGGCGTTCCGGGTGCACTGCCTGCGTCAGCTGCGCGAAGCCCTGCAACGCAACGCCGACGAACTGCGCGCGATCACCGTGGCCGAGGCCGGTGCTCCGGTGCTGTTCACCCACGGCCCGCAGCTGGACATCCCGGTCAATGATCTGGGCTGGTTCGCCGATCTGGCCGAGTCCTACGAGTGGGTCCATGATCTCGGTCAAGCCGCCCCGATGGGCGTGGCCACCCACCGCTGGGTGCACCGGGAACCGGCCGGGGTGGTGGGCGCGATCACGCCGTGGAACTTCCCGCACCAGATCACCATGGCCAAGCTCGGCCCGGCGCTGGCCGCGGGCAACACCGTGGTGCTCAAACCGGCTCCGGACACGCCGTGGTGCGCGGCCGTGGTCGGCCGGATCATCGCCGAGGAAACGGATATCCCGCCCGGCGTGGTGAACGTCGTGACCTCGGCCGACCACGCGCTGGGCGCGCAGCTGGCCGCCGATCCGCGAGTGGATCTGGTGTCCTTCACCGGTTCCACCGCCACCGGCCACTCGGTGATGACCGACGCGGCCAGGACGCTCAAGCGGGTTTTCCTGGAACTGGGCGGCAAATCGGCGTTCGTCGTGCTCGACGACGCCGATCTGCGCACCGCCTGCTCCATGGCCGCGTTCACCGTGTGCACGCACGCCGGCCAGGGTTGTGCGCTGACCACCCGGCTGCTGGTCCCCCGCGAGCAGTACGACACCGCGGTGGACATCACGGCGAAGACGATGTCCAAGATCGCGGTCGGCGATCCGGCCGATCCCGGCACCGTCTGCGGCCCGCTCATCTCGGCCAGGCAGCACGCTCGGGTGCGCGGCTACCTGGATCTGGCCGTCGAGGAGGGCGGCACGCTGGTCTGCGGCGGTGGCCGCCCGGCCGGACTGGACAAGGGTTTCTACGTCGAGCCGACGCTGATCTCCGGTCTGTCGAACGAAACCCGGGTCGCGCGCGAGGAGATCTTCGGGCCAGTACTGGTGATCATCCCGCACGACGGTGACGCCGACGCGGTCCGCATCGCCAACGACTCGCCGTACGGCCTATCCGGCGCGGTGCACGGCGGCGACCGGGACCGCGCGCGGCGGGTGGCCGGGCAGATCCGGACCGGCACCCTCAGCGTCAACGGCGGCGTCTGGTACTCCGTCGACGCGCCGTTCGGCGGCTACAAGCAGTCGGGCATCGGGCGGGAGATGGGCACCGCCGGATTCGAGGAATACCTGGAAACCAAGCTCGTCGCCGAACTCGCGTAGGAGGAGACACGTCATGGGTCGCTTCACCGGCAAGGTCGCCATCGTGACCGGTGCCGCACAAGGCATCGGCGAGGCCTACGCCCGGGCCCTCGCCGCCGAGGAGGCCACCGTGGTGGTGGCCGACCTCAACGTGGACGCGGGCGAGAGCGTGGCCAAGCAGATCACCGCGGACGGCGGCTCGGCCGCGTTCGTCAGGGTCGACGTCTCCTCCCCGGAATCCACCCTCGCGCTGGCCGAGTCCGCTCATGACAAGTTCGGCGGGATCGACTACCTGGTCAACAACGCAGCCATCTACGGCGGCATGAAGCTGGACCTGCTGAGCACCGTGGACTGGGACTACTACAAGAAATTCATGTCGGTCAACCTGGACGGCGCGCTGCTGTGCACCCGCGCGGTCCGGCCGCACATGATGAAACGCGGCGGCGGCGCCATCATCAACCAGTCCTCCACCGCCGCCTGGGTCTACTCCGGTTTCTACGGGCTGGCCAAGGTCGGCGTCAACGGGCTGACCCAGCAACTGGCCCGGGAACTGGGCGGCTCGAAGATCCGGATCAACGCCATCGCGCCGGGCCCCACCGACACCGAGGCGACCCGGGCCATGGTGCCGGAGAAGTTCCGCAAGCAGATGGTGCAGAACCTGGCGCTGCAACGGATGGGCCGGCCCGAGGACCTGGTCGGAATGTGCCTGTTCCTGCTCTCGGACGAGGCGAGCTGGATCACCGGGCAGATCTTCAACGTCGACGGCGGCCAGATCATCCGGTCCTGAGCCAAGGAGTGTCATGAAACCGGTGGGATTCATCGGACTCGGCCAGATGGGCAAGCCGATGGCCAGGCAGCTGGCCGACTGGCCCGGCGGGCTGATCGTGCACGACGCGCGACCGGAGGCGATGACCAAGTTCGCCGAGCACGGCGCCAAGGCGGCGGCCAGTCCACGCGAGGTGGCCGAAACCGCGGGCGTGATCTCGGTGATGGTGCTCGACGACGACCAGGTCGAGCAGGTGGTCACCGGACCGGCCGGGCTGCTGGAGACGGCCGGGCCGGGCACGGTCATCGCCATCCACTCCACCGTCCGGCAGGCCACCGTGGCCCGGCTGGCCGAACTGACCGCGCGGGAAGGCATCCACGTGGTGGACGCGCCGGTCAGCGGCGGGGCGATGGCCGCGCGCAACGGTTCGCTGGCGGTGATGGTCGGCGCGACCGACGAGGCGTTCCAGCGTTGCCGCGAGCCGTTCGAGAAGTGGGCCGGCCTGGTCATGCACGCCGGCCCGCCGGGCGCGGGCACCGCGGCCAAGCTGGCCCGCAACCTGCTGCACTTCGCCGCGTTCACCGCCGCCGGGGAGGCGGCGCGGCTGGCCGAGGCGGCCGGGATCGATCTGGTCGAACTGGGCAAGGTGGTGCGCCACTCCGACTCGATCACCGGCGGGCCCGGCGCGATCATGCTGCGCCCCACCGCCGCGCCGGTCGAGCCGAAGGACAACTGGTACCCGATCCTGTCGCACGTGCGGGGCCTTGGCACCAAGGACCTGTCGCTGGCCATCGAACTGGGCGAGATGCTCGGCGTGGAACTGCCGCTGGCCCGGCTGGCCCTGGACCGGCTCGCCGGGGAACTCGGCGTGCCCACACCGACCGAGGAGGACGCCTGATGGACGAGCGGCGGCAGCGGGGCCTGGACATGATGAAGCAGGTCTACGGCTGGGACATGCCCGACCTGCCCGGCGACTACTTCGCCACCACGGTCGATCACCTGTTCGCCGACATGTGGACCCGGCCGGGGCTGAGCCTGCGCGACCGGCGGCTGCTGGTGCTCGGCGTGATCGCCGCGCTGGGCATCGACAACCTGGCCGAGGTCCAGGTCCGCGCGGCGCTGGGCAACGGCGAACTGGCCGAGGACCAGTTGCGCGAGGTCGCGCTGTTCGTCACCCACTACGTGGGCTGGCCGCTGGGCAGCCAGCTCAACACGGTGGTGGAGAAGGTCATCGCGGCCCGGGCCAAGGAAGCGAAGAAGACCACCTGACCGGGGGCGCCGACAGGACGGGAAACACAACGGACGCACGGATATCATCGCGACATGACTGACTGGACACCTGAATGGACACCCGCACCTGGCGAACGTCTGCCGGTGGCGTGATGGAGCCCGTTCGCCGCATCGTCGACGGCCGCCGCGCGGACACCGTGCAACGGCTGATGGCCGCCGCCGTCGAGGAGGTCCGCGCGGTCGGTTTCCCCGAGATGTCCGTCCGGTCGGTGGCCAAACGGGCCGGCGTGTCCCCGGCCACCGCGTACACCTATTTCGCCTCCAAGGAACACCTGATCTGCGCGGTCGTCGGCGAGAAGTTGCAGGAGCTGCCCGACCACGCGCCCAGCGGTTCCGCGCCCGGCGTGATCGCCGAGACCGTGCGCTCGGTGGTCCGGGTGTTCTCCGACGAGCCGGAGATGACCCGGGCCTACACCACCGTGCTGCTGGCCGACGACCCCGAGGTGAACCGGCTGCGCGACCAGATCGGCGCGGAGATCGCCAGCCGACTCACCCACGCCCTCGGCAAGACCGAGCGGGCGGCGGCCGACGGCATCACCATGGCCTTCGTCGGCGGGATGTTGTTGGCGGGCATGGGTTATCTGTCCTTCGACGACCTGGTCAAGCGGCTCACCGCGATCGCCGAGATGTTCCACGCGGCCGGCGCCGGCGCGCCCGAACCGGCGCGCCCGCGACGGCAGCGCCGCGGTTAGCTCCCCCGGTCAGCTTCCTACCGGGGTGATCGGGATCGAGCGGCGCGGCTGGAACACGAAACCCGCGCCGGAACTGACCTTGGTCACGCTCACCTCACCGAACTCCTTGGCCGGCTGGGCATTCCGGGTCACCCGCGCGGTCCAGTCGCGCTCATCGCCACGCACTTCGACGTCGAAATGCGGGTCGACGGCCCGCACGATCGCCTGCAACGGCGCGGTCTGTTCCGGGCCGCACAACGAGATCCAGCCGCCGTCCGCGTGCGCCGCCGACTCGCGCACGCGCAGGGCGCCTCGGCCGACCGAGGCGTTGACGTAGGCGGCCGGGTTGACCAGCGGGTGCAATTCCAGCACCCGCAGCGCGCCATCGACGTCCGAGGACAGTCCGAGCGCGCGGTGGATCCGCTCGGCCGCGACCCCGGCGATGCCGAGCAGCTGTTTGGCGCAGATGTCCTTGGCCTGCGCGGCATCCGCGCGCTGCGCGACCGCCCGGACGAACCCCAGGTTCAGCAATTGCATCTGCAGGCATACCTCGTCCGCGATGCGCACCAGCGCCGATTGGGAGAAGTCGGCGAACACCAGATCACTGCGCAACGGCCCGGTGTAGTCGGACAATCCCTCGCCCACGGCCTCGATCGGATCGAGTTCCACCCCAGCGGCCCGCGATCCGCGCAACTCCCGGCAGCCCTCGGATTCGGCCACCGGCGGGTGGGATTCCTCGATGGTGACGGTCCAGGCGCAGTGCGGCTGCCGATCGGCCGGGGTGCGGGGCGGCCGGTGGATCGGGCGCATCTGAGCGCGGGGATTGGTGGCGACCGCGGTCGCGTCGAAGGTCGGATCCTCGATGTCGTGGCACATCGAGGTCACGTACTCATCACCCAGCGGCTCGACGTCCATCAGCGCACCGCAGTGGTCGAGGTGGAACTCGCCGTGCCACCGGTCGTGCACCGTGTAGCGAAAGTCCATGAACTGCGGGGGCGCGCCGATGTCCAGTTGCAGGCCCTTGAAGATGGTGATGACGTCATCGCCCTGGTAACCCAGCGCGCGCTGCATCCGCCTGGTGTAGATCGGGCTGGCGGCCATCCACTCCTCGATGGCGATCCGGACCATCTCCTCGCGGCCGAACGCGCCGATGCACCAGGCCATCGCCGACCGGTCGATCAACTGCCCGGCCAGCAGCAATTCCGGCACCAGCGCGGCGAGTTCCGCGTGCCGCAGGGTGTGATACCGACTTGCCATGTGCCAACCCCTCCATTGTGGACCATGAGCTCCCAACCGCTCAGAGCAGCGCGCCCGCGTCCAGCGAGATCACTTGCCCGGTCAGGTATTCCGCCTGCCGCGAGGCCAGGAACGCGAACACCGTGCCCGCCTCCTCGGGCGTGACCGGCCGGCCGAGCCGGGCCAGCCGCAGCATCTGCTCCATGAGCACGTTGATCCGGTCCAGCTTGCTGACCGGATCGGTGACGCCGAGCCGGGTGTGTTCGCGCACCTGCTCGATGGTCCGCTGCTCCACCCAGCCGACGGCCACGCCGTTGCACCGGATGCCGTGCGCCGCCTCCTCGGCGGCGACGGTGCGCACCAGCGCGTCCACCGATCCCTTGGACAGCGCGGAAAGCCCGTCGAATTCGATGGCCCGCCGGGTGGCGATGGTGGTGCACACGGTGATGGTGCCACCACCCCGCTTCCGCAGCACCGGCACCGCGGCCCGCACCACCCGGTACACGCCCAGCGCGTCCCCGTTGAGGAAGCGCTCGACCTCTTCGATCGGAAAGTCCATCAGCCGGTCGAAGTCGAACCGGGGCCCGCCCGCGCAGGCCACGCCGTGCAACCCGCCGAACTCCTCGTCGACCCGGTGCAACGCGGTGGCGATCGACTCGGAATCGGCCATTTCCATCGGCTGCGCGCGCACTTGATGCCCTTGCCCGCACAGGTCTTTCACCAGCGCTGCCGCGGCGTCGGCGTGACGCCGGTAGGTGAACACCACCGGCACTCCGGCCTCGGCCAGGCGGCGGACCACGCCCTCGCCGACCCGGCCGGTGCCGCCGGTGACCAGCATTCCTCCCTGCTCATACGTCAGGACAATCGACACGTCGTCGCCTTCCGTCGGGCCTTGAGTGCGCCGCCGCCCTCAAAGTAAACTACTTTCTGGACGGATGTCCAGTTGCTCGTACTGACCCCGCCCGGGAGGCGCACCCATGAAGGTCCTGGTCACCGGAGCCACCGGCTACATCGGCTCGCACACCGCCGCCGAGCTGCACCGACGCGGTCACGAGGTGCGCGTGCTGGCACGGAATCCGGCCCGGGTCGGGCCGACGCTGGCCGCACTGGGCGCCGAGGCGGAGACCGCGGCCGGGGACATGACCGACCGGGCCGCGGTCACCGAAGCGCTGCGCGGCTGCCAGGCGGTGGTGCACGCGGCGGGCGAGGTCGGCGTCGCCAAGGGCACCGGCGCCACCGGCGGTGCCAACCTGGAGGGCGTGCGCACCGTGATCGGCGGCGCGGTGCAGGCCGGGCTGGACCCGATCATCTACACCTCCACCGTGGAGGCCTACCTCCCGTCGACCGATCCGGTCATCACGCCGGCTACTCCCCTGGCCACCCCGCTGTCCAGCTACGGAGTGTCCAAACGGGACGCCGAGTTGCTGGTGCGGCAGTGGCAGGACGAGGGCGCGCCGATCGCCACGTTCACTCTGGGCGCGGTCTACGGCCCGATCTCGCCGCATTTCCAGGCCGGTTTCATCGCCCTGCTCAGCGCGCTGGAAACGGCCATGCTGGTGCCCGACGGCGGGCTCGGCGTGATCGACGTCCGCGACCTGGCCATCATGTTCGCCCAGGCCCTGCAGCCGGGTCGCGGTCCGCGCCGCTACCTGGCCGGTGGCCGGTTCGTCACCTGGGCCGAGTGGACCGAGGCGGTGGCCGCCGCGGCCGGCAAGGACATTCTTTCCCGCAAGGTCAGCTCCGAGGACCTGATCGATCTCGGCCGCAAATGCGACGCGATGCGGGCCCGGGGCGAGGAGGCGCCGCCGCTGTCCGAGGAGGCCGCGATCATCATGACCAGCGGCACGCCCACCGACGACTCCGCGACCCTGGCCGACCTGGACTGCACGCGCCGTCCGATCGCCGACACCTTCCGCGACACGGTGGACTGGCTGCGCGAGGTCGGCCGCCTGGCCCC
>DASZNF010000006.1:0-44789 GCA_035551355.1 Pseudonocardiaceae bacterium
TGGCGCAAGAGCAGCCACAGCGGTGGAACCAACGGTGCCTGCGTCGAAGTCGCCTGGCGCAAGAGCAGCTACAGCGGCGGGACCAACGGCGATTGCGTCGAGATCTCGTGGCGCAAGAGCAGCTACAGCAACGGCGGCAACGGCGATTGTGTCGAGGTCGCGGTGCGGCCGGAACGGGTCGGCGTCCGGGACTCCAAGAACGCGGACGGCCCCACCCTCGCCTTCTCCCCCACCACCTGGCGCGCCTTCCTCGCCGACCGCTGACCCTGCCCGGACACCGTTGCGCTGCTACTTCCCGTACAGCGCAACGGTTTCCGCCGCTTCCCTCGCTACCCACTCGCGCAACGACTCGGGCTCCAGCACCTCGATCAGCGGGCCCAGTTTGAGCACCTCGTGCACCGCGTGCTTCTCCGACTCGATCGGGATCACCGCGCGCCGCCAGCCCCGCTCGTCCGGCGGACCGGCCGCCTGCGCCGCCTCCGCCGGCACTTGGCTCCAGATGTGCACCAGCAGGCCCAGCGCGGCGGGCGCCAACCGGACCGTCATCTCGGCCCGGTACACGTTCGACTCGAACTGCTCGGCCCAGCCCGCCCAGAACTCGGCCAGCCGGAACCCGGCCGGGCGGTCGAACCGCTCGTCGGTCACGGTCAACTCCTGGATGCGGACCACCCGGTAGGTGCGCGGCTTGCCGTCCGGTGCGGCGGCCACCAGGTACCACTGGCCCGCCTTGCACACCACGCCCAGCGGGTCGACCTCGCGTTGCGCCGGTGGCAATCGCGCGTTCCAGCCCTGATACAGCATGCGAATCCGGCGCTGGTGCCACACCGCGTCGGCCACCTCGGCCAAGAAACCGGTCTCCTCGGCCGACCGGAACCACGATGGCGCGTCCAGATGGAACCGCTCCCGGATGCGCCCGGCCCGTGCCCGCAGATCCGGCGACAGCGCGGCCTCCACCTTCAGCTGGGCCGCCGCCAGGTCCGCGCCCAGACCCAGTTGCGCGGCCGGGCCGGGGGCCCCGGCCAGGAACAGGGTGTCGGCCTCCTGCTCGGTCAGGCCGGTCAGCCGGGTGCGATAGCCGGACACCAGCTGGTAGCCCCCGGCCGGGCCGTGCTCGGCGTAGACCGGGATGCCGGCCGCGGCCAGCGACTCGATGTCCCGGTACACCGTGCGGACCGAGACCTCAAGCTCCTCGGCCAGTTCCGCGGCCGTCAGGCGACCGCGGTTCTGCAGCAACAGCAGGACCGACAGCAACCGGGAGGCACGCATACCTGAAGATTGTGCACCCAATCCTGACAGCAGATGTCAGGTATTGCCGTCAGGGTTACCGCCATGACAACCCGCATCACCGGCGAGTACGACACGCTGGACTGGAAAGAACAGACGTACGCCGAGATCGACGACACCCGGAAGCTGTCCGACGTCACCGCCAACGGCACCTTCACCGGCGGCATCGAGGCCACCAGCACGGTGGCCTATCTGCTGGCCTACCGGCCGACCGGCTGCGACTTCGTCGGCTACGAGAACGTGACCGGCGCGCTGGACGGCCGCAAGGGCACCTTCGTGTTGCAGCACAACGGAAGGACCGAGGGCAAGGGGCTGGTCGCGGACTGCGTGATCGTGCCCGAGTCGGGCACCGGAGAGCTGACCGGGCTGCGCGGCACCGGCCGCTACGTGTGGACCGGCGAGGAGGGCGTCAAGGCCAAGCTGGAGCTGGACTACGAGCTGTAGACACGCGCGAGGGCGCGGAGGGCCAGCGCCGTCCGCGCCCTCGATGCGGTGCTCAGTGAGTCAGTTTGGGCAGGACTTCCCGGCCGAAGACCTTGACGAACTCCTCCTGGTTGCGACCCACGTTGTGGATGTAGACCGAGGAGAAGCCGGCGTCGATGAACTTCTGGATCTCCGCGCGGTGCTTGTCCGGGTCGGAGGAGATGACCATCCGGCCCTCGAAGTCCTCGCGCCGCACCAGCTTGGCCATCTCGGCGAAGTCGAACGGCGAGCGGATGTCGGCCTTGGGGAACTTCATGCCACCGTTGGGCCACTGCTCCACCGCGTTGGCCCACGCCTCCTCGTCCGAGGGGGCCCAGGACAGGTGCATCTGCAGCAGTTTGGGCATGGCGTCCGGGTCCTTGCCCGCGGACTTGGCGCCCTCGCCGAACTTGGCCAGGATGCCCTCGATCTTGGACAGCGATGCGGCCGGGGTGATGATGCCGTCGGCCTGGGCGCCGGTGCGCTTGGAGGTCACCGGGCCGGCGGCGGCGATGTAGATCGGCGGCGGGGCGTCCGGCATGGTCCACAGCCGGGTCTTGTGCATGGTGAAGAACTCACCGTCGTGCTTGACGTCCTTGCCGGTGAACAGCTTCTTGATCAGATCAAGCGCCTCGAACAGCCGGCTCACCCGGCCCGGCGCCTCCGGCCAGTAGCCGCCGATGATGTGCTCGTTGAGCGCCTCGCCCGAACCGAGGCCCAGCCAGCTGCGCCCCGGGTACATCGACTCCAGGGTGGCCGCGGCCTGCGCTACCAGCGCCGGGTGGAACCGGAAGGACGGGCAGGTCACGCCGGGACCCATGTCGCCCTGGGTGCGCTCGCCCAGCGCGGCCAGCACGTTCCACACGAACGATGCCTCGCCCTGCTGCGGCACCCACGGCTGGAAATGGTCGGCCGCCATCACGCCGCGGAAACCGTGTTCCTCGGCCAGCGCCGAGACGTCCACGATCTCCCTCGGTGGGAACTGCTCCAGTGCCGCGGTCAAACCAACCTGTGCCATCGCGCCTCATCCCGAATCACGTGCGTCAACCATGTGTGATCGCCATCGAGCCTAAACCTTGCAACGACTTCGGCCGGCCCCGCGAGCGGGACCGGCCGAAGATCACACAATCACACTGGGTCAGAACGCCCCGGTGCCGTTCGGTGTTCCCAACCCGGTAGGACCGTCGTAACCCGGACCGGCGGTGCACTCGTAACTCGGGGTGCAGCCGCTGGTGGAGTTCGACCCGGAGGTCACATCGTTGAGCGAACCGGTGTGCGCGTACGGGGTGGACCCGTAGTTGGTCGACGCAGTGTTGCCCGCGAGTGCGTAGACACTGGCGATGATCGGCGAGGACGCACTGGTCCCACCGACCTCCACCCACCCGTCGGCACCCTGAACCAAGCCGAGCGAGATCAAGACGTCGCACAGCGAGCTGGTGCCGCAGGTGTTGTAGGTGTCGTACACCGCGACGCCGGTGTTGGGGTCGGCCACCGCGGAGACATCCGCGACGGACCGCTTGGCACAACCGGCGTCAGTCTGCCAGGACGGCTTCGCCTCGTAGGCCGAGCAACCCGAACCGGCGCTGGACCATGCGGTCTCGCTCCAGCCACGGGTGTTGCTCGCCTTGGACAGCGAAGTGCCACCGACAGCGGTGACGTACTGCGAGGCCGCGGGCCATTCGACGCCGTACCCGGAGTCACCGGAGCTGACGGTCACCGCCTTGTCGGTGATGCCCTTCAGCACCGCGTCCCAGGTGCCTTCCGTGCTGCTGCTCTCCGACTCGCCGTAGCTGTTGGAGATGGCCGCGACGCCCGGCGTGGTGGACGCGGTCTTCACCGCGGCCAGCAGATCGGGGTCGTTGGCCGAGCTCGCTTCGAACAGCTCGATGTTGCAGCTCGGGCAGGCCGCCGAGACCATGTCCAGGTCGAGGCTCTCCTCAAGCGCCCAGCCCGCGTCCGCGGTGGGCAGTGTGGAGGTCCCGGCCTGGCCGACCTTCTTGAAGCACCCGTTGGCCGTGGTGCAGGCGGGAAGCCCGTACTGGCTGCGGTAGTGCGCGAGGTCGGCCTCGGCGTTGGGGTCGTCGAAGGCGTCCACGATGGCCACTGTCCGCCCGCTGCCGGACGAGCCGGACAGGTTGTAGGCGGACTGGATGTCGGGGGCGCCGAAGCCGGTCGGACCGCTGGTCACCAGCGGAGCCAGCCGGCCGTTACTGGCCCGTTTCACCTTCAGCTTGCCAAGGCAATGCACCTGATCAGCCGCGGACGCGGAGTTGCACGCGAAGTTCGCGACCAGGCCGGAGGTGGCACTGCTGGAGCTGTGGTGACTGGCGTGCGCGGTCGCCGCACTGGCTGTCGGTGCAGCCACCAGGGACAACACGGTTGCCGACGCGGCGACGACGGCGACCGCGAGGCCCCGGACACGGCGTTTGACAGTCACAGACCCGCCCGCGCGACGGGAGTGATCCAAAAGCCCCATACATGCCTCATTTCCGATCACACGGTGATCACGGTGCTCGCCGGGTGCCACAGTCGGCGATGATCGATGCTCCGGGTGACCTAACGAGTGAGGCAATGGGCCAGGTGCGGTTGGTTGTTAACAAATAACAGATGGACCAGCGGGCATAGCACACTCGGGCGAGTGATCTCTACACCCGAACGGGTGACACCGCCGATTACCCCTCGGCGCCTTCGATGACGTCGTCGCCCACCGGGCTGTAGATCCAGGCGCCGTCCTCGGCGCGGTCCAGGCGGTAGCGGGTCTCGATCTTGGGTCCGTCGTGCAAGTGGACGTGCGTGACGATGTTGCCGACGACCGACTTGGCGGCCGCCAACGGCTCACGCCGCCCGTCCAACGGGCCCCCGACGAACTCCGCCGTCTGCCGCACGCGTGGCACCCCTTCCCATCCCCCGTACCCAGGGTATGTGTTGGGCGGCCAAAACGTTGTCACCCGGGCGGCGGACGAGATCACATCGATTCGATAACAGCGCGTGTCGACGGATCGGTTATCCTCTCGGACCCGTGGCCACGAACTCGTCGGTAACCTGCCGCTGGATGTCACTCTTTTGGCGTAAAGTTGCAGGTTCTGGCACCCGAATTGCCCCTTCCGAATATGCGCACGACCCGGTGATCTCTACACTCGGTACATCCAGTCGCCCTCGAAAGGAACCGCGGTGCGGGACGGCAGCCATGGCTGACGAGCATCCGCGGCTCGCCGTTCCGGAAACCGGCACGGACAGCCTGACCGCGTTCGTCCGGGAGTGGGCGATCGCGGCGATCAGCACCAGCCACACACCGGTCTCCCGGGGCGAGGTCGAGCTGGTGCTGCGCGAGATCGCGGCGCATCTGGTGAAGCTGCTGCACGCCGAACCGTTCGACCCGCAGACCGCCGCGGAGGACGGGCGCAGGCTGGTCACCGAGAACTTCGCCACCTCGGCCGCGCTCAACCACACGCTTCGGTTGCTGGGCAACGGACTTCTGCCCGCCGCCGGGCTGCCGCAGACCGCGCCCTGGCTGGACCGGCTGGCCCAGGTGACCGGCTCGTTCTCCGCAGGCTACGTGGAAGCCGTGCGGGACCGGCTGTTCGACGAACAGGAAATGATCAAGACCGCGGTGTTCCGGGCGCGGGACGCGGCCGAACGAGCCCGGCTGGCCAGCGAAGCCCGGTTCCACGCGGTGTTCCAGTCCACCGCGGTCGGCATCGCCATCGCCGACCTGTCCGGGCACATCGAGCTGACCAATCCATCGCTGGGCGTGATCCTGGGCCGTCCGGACGCCGACCTGGTGGACCGTCCGCTGGCCGAACTGTGCACCGACGAGGACGCACCGAAGGTGGCCGACGGGTTCGCCACGGCGGTGCACGGGCCGGACAGCCAGTACGTCGGCGACGTCAGTTTCATCGGCGGCGACGGCGAACCCGTGTGGACCCGGCTGTCCATCTCGCTGGTGAAAACCGAGTACGGCGCGCCATCGCACGCGGTCACCATGGTGGAGGACATCTCCGACCTACACCTGCTGCGCCAGGACCAATTGGTGCACGCGCTGCGCGACCAGCTCACCGGGCTGCCCAACCGCACCCAGTTCATGTCCACATTGGGCGATGCGTTGCGCAAGGCGCAACCGGGCGAGCACATCGCGTTGTGCTACGTCGACCTGGACGGGTTCAAGGTCATCAACGACGGGGTGGGCCACGAGTTCGGCGACGAACTGCTCAGACGGGTGGCGCACACGCTGCTGACCGCGTTCCCCGAACCCAACGCCACGGTGGCCCGGATCGGCGGAGACGGATTCGCCGTGCTGCTGACCGCGAGCCGCGGTGGTTCGGAGTTCAGCGAGCGCGTCTCGGACATGTTGCAACTGCTGACCGAACCGATCTTCGTGGACAACGAGACCGGGGTCGGCGTGTCGGCCAGCGCGGGCATCGTGGAACGGCCCGCATTCGGTCTCACCGCGGGAGAACTGGTGCAGGCCGCGGAACTCACCACGCACCGGGCCAAGGTGAACGGCAAGGCCCAGTGGGAACTCTACGATCCGGAGCTGGACGAACGGGACCGGCGACGGTTCCGGCTGGCCGCGGCGATCCCCGGAGCATTGGAAACCAACGAGTTCGCCATCACCTTCCAGCCCATCGCCGACCTGGACGACCGCACGCTGGCCGGCTTCCACACCTCGGTGCGCTGGCATCATCCGAAGCTGGGTCTGTTGCGCCCCAAGGACTTCTTCGACCTGGCCGAGGAGACCGGGTTCATCGTGCCGCTGGGCCGGTGGGTGCTGGAGGAGACCGGCCGGCTGATGGCCCGCTGGTACGCCGAACACGGCGAGGCGATGCCCATCGTCACGCTGAGCATGACCGACCGGCTGGCCCGGGAGCAGGATCTGATCAAGATGCTTCGGGAGATCATCGACGACACCGGATTGCCGGTGAGCAAACTGCGGTTGAGCATTCCATCGGACGTCGTGGTCGACCGATTCGGCGAAACCCTGGACAATCTGGGCTTCTTCGACGGAATCGACGTGAAGGTCATTGTCTCCGGATACGGAAACGGGAATGTCGGCCTGGTCAACCTGCGCGAACTGCCCATTCACGGGGTGTCCACCTCGGCCAAGGCGACCCGCGCGGTGATCGGCTCCGGCCCGGACTCCCCGTTCGCCCAGGGCCTTGGCCACCTGGTGTCGCTGACCAAGCAGCTGGACGTCCCGCTGATCGCCAACGGCGTGGCCGACGCGGCGGCCGCCCGGTTGCTGACCGACCTGGGTGTGCGCGTCGGCGCCGGACCCTACCTGGGCGAACCGGTCGAGCCGGACGCCGCGTCCCGGTTGATCGCCACCGGCCGCTGCTGAGCCGTCCGGCCACTGCCGATCGGACCGGCCGCTGATCGGACCAGCCACGCGAATTCTGTCGGCTGCCGATCTTTCGAGCCGTCGACCTGCGGCTGTCCTGAATAGCGAGACAGGGGTGAACGGGGCATTACGCTGAGCACATGACGCAGGTCAGTTCCGTACCCGACTCGGGCCCCCGTGCCGCCGTCAGCGACGCCCGGCAGCTCACCGAGGTGGTGACCCGATTGCGCCGGGCGCTGCGCACCAGCATCCGCACCGACTACCCGTGGGAGTCGCTGCCGATGGCACAGGTGGAACTGCTGATGGCGCTGGAGGACAACGAACCGGCCAAGATCGGCCAGCTGGCCACCCTGCAACGGCTCGCGCCCAACACGGTCAGCGGCCTGGTGCAGCAGCTGCTGGAGGCCGGGCTGGCCAGCCGGGAAACCGACCCGGCCGACCGGCGGGTGGCCCGGGTGGCACTGACCGAGGCCGGCCGCACCCAGCTGACCGAGTGGAAACGGGCGCACGAGCGGCGCATCGAGGACGCGCTGGACAAACTGCCCGGTCAGGACCGCGAGGCGATCCTGTCCGCGCTGTCCGGGTTGAACCAGCTGGTCGACCACCTGACCAGCACCGCGCCCTCGGCCGAGTAATCCTCGCAAGGCTTGTCGGCCGGGCAGATCAGCCCCGCTTGCCGGCTGGGCATGTCCTGCGTGCCGGTCGGGTGGATCACGGCCATAATGCCGGAACGATCGCCGACCGGGGAGTGCCGCGTGACCGAACCGACCGAACAACCCATTGGCACCACGGCCAGGCGCGGGCTGCGGTACGAGCTGATCGGCTGCGCGCTGCACGGCCACCGGCTGGTCGGTGTGGACGCGGCCGAGGTGCGCGCGGAAGACGCCGCGCTGGCCCGGGAGCATTCCGGGCTGCGCTGGCACCGGTGCCTGCGCTGTGACGCCTGGCTGCCCGTGCACCCGCCCACGCACCCGGCGGCCCCGACTTTGCCGCAGCGGCACCGAATCGAGCTGCCGCTGCGCGGAAAACCGTTGCGGGACAGGTACGTTCTCCGGTTGATCGCGCTGGATCGCGTGGTGCACTTCGTGTTGCTCGGCGCGCTGGCCGTCGCCGTGTTCGTGTTCGCGCACAAGCGGGACGCGTTGTCCGGCGAGTTCTACCGGGTGCTGGACGCGGTGCAGAACGGCGTCGGCGGGGCGAGCGGCACGGCAGGGCGGGGGTTGCTGGCCGAGTTGTCCAAGGCGTTCGCGGCGCGGTCGAGCACGCTGACGCTGATCGGCGCGGCACTGGCCGCGTACGCGATCCTGGAGGGCGTCGAGGCGGTCGGTTTGTGGCTGGCCAAGCGGTGGGCCGAGTACCTGACCTTCGTGGCCACCGCGGTGCTGTTGATCCCCGAGGTGTACGAACTGACCGACAAGGTGTCCGCGACCAAGATCATCACGCTGCTGATCAACCTGGCGATCGTGGTGTATCTGCTGTTCGCCAAGCGATTGTTCGGGTTGCGCGGGGGTGGCCGGGCCGAGGAATCGCTACGGGAGCGGGACACCGGCTGGGGGGCGCTGGACCGGGTACTGCCCGGTTCGAGCGGCTCCGTTGGCTCGGGGCCGGCCGCGGCCGGCTGAGGCCGGTTTCGGCTTACTGGGAACTGATCAGGTTGGCCGCGACGGTGGTGTTGGTGCGCAGGTCGCTGAACAGCAGCGCGGCCTTGTTCTGATCCCAGACCACCACGTTGCCCACGCCCGGAACGTCTTCGGTGTCCATGATCGGGACGGTCGTGCCGACCGGCGCGTCCCGCATGGCGAAGGCGAGGTGGATCAGGTCGAGCAGGTGGTCGCCGTTGTCGATGGTGACCACGCTGGGGGCGTCGACCAGCAGTGGGAACAGGTTGCCCGGGTTGAAGTAGACCGACGGGCTGGCGATCCTGCGCAGCAGCGCGGTGAGGAAGTCCCGTTGGTGCACAACGCGTTCCAGGTCGGCCTGCGGGGTGGACTCGGTGCGCACGTAGCCCAGGGCCTGGGCGCCGTTGAGCAGTTGGCAGCCCGGGCCGAGGTTCAGTCCGGCGAGTGGGTCGTCGATCGCGGCGGGCAGGCAGAGATTGACGCCGCCCACGTCGTTGACGATGTCGATCAGGCCGCCGAACCCGACGTCGGCGAAGTGGTCGATGCGCAGGCTGGTGGCCTGCTCGACGGTGCGCACGACCAGAGGGGTGCCGCCCAGACCGTAGGCGGCGGCGAGGGTGTTCATGCCGTGGCCGGGGACGTCGAGGTAGGAGTTGCGCAGCAGGCTGACCAGGGTCGGTTTGGCGCCGTCGCCGGGCATATGGAAGATCATCGCGGTGTCGGGCGCGCCGGTCGGATTGCCGGCCGCGGCGAGCTGCTCCTGTTGAGCGAAGGTCAATCCATCCCGATTGTCCGATCCGATGATCAGCCAGTTCTCACCCGCACCCTGCCCGGCCCGGCCCGGGTAGTCGGCCAGCGCGGCGGTGCGGTGCAGGGAGAAATCAAGGTAGAACCAGCCGCCGACGACCAGAAGGGTGAGCAGGACGAGGAAGGTGGCCATGGTCTTGAGGAAGCCACGGCGGCGCGGCCGGCGACGCGGAGTCGGGGTCCCGTAGGCGCGCGGGTCCGGGATCCCGTAGGCCTGCGTTCGGGTCCCGTAGGCCCGCGAGGTCCCGTATGCCTGGGTTCGGGTCCCGTAGGCCCGCGGGGTCCCGTATGCCATCGCCGCACCTCCTGCCGAGGTCCATGCTCTCCCGGAATTGAGGACGTGCGAACCGCCGACACGTTGCCCGACCGGGTGATTACGGGATTCACAGCTGGTTCACCCGCGCCTGGCCTGGCGTTTCGCGGGGTCGGCGGCGGTTTTCCGGCCCTGGGCCAGGCGGTTCAGCCGACCAGACGGGGTCGGCGGCGGCCACGGAGGCGGCCGGTCGCGCGCAGGTGGGCGAGGAACGCGTCGACGTCGGCCAACGCGTCGCCGGACGGTTTGGGCTGGGCGTCGGCGTATTCGGCGAACAGGGAGTCCAGCCGGTCGCCGAGCAGCCGGGCCACCGTGGGCGCGTGCCGGGCCACGGCGCGAGAACGCTTGCGCACCAACGCCGAGCGCTGCACCCGCACCCGGCCCAGATCGAAGCGCTCGATCTCGACGCTGGCCTCGGCCAGGGCGGTGGCCAGGCGGGCCTGCCCTCCGGCAAGCGCCGTGCGGGCGCGCACGGCGGGCGGTGGCTCGGGCGCGGGGGCGGGAATCGGCGCTGGGGTCGGGAAGCCGCGCGGCTGGCTCGTCGACTGCTCCTGGCTCGTCGTCTGGCGGATCGCGGTCAGTTCACCGGCCAGGTCCTCCGGCGAGGGGTAGTTGCCGTCGCGTTCCAGCATCACCGCGGGCAGCTCGGCCCGCTGGGCCGCGGCCGCGAGGACGTCGAGGATGGGCTGGGTCACCGGGTGGGTGTGCGTGTCATGCCAGATGCCGTCGAGGTTCACGCCCCCGGCCACGTGCACGTACGCGACCCGCTCCAGGGGCAACTCATCCAGCGCCTCGGCCGGATCGGCGCCGAAGTTCACGCCCACGGCATACAGGTTGGCCACGTCCAGCAACAGCAGCGCCCCGGTCCGGTCCAGCAGCTCGGTCAGGAACTGGGCCTCGGTGAGCTCGTCCTCGGGCCAGGCCAGCAGCGCCGCGATGTTCTCCACGGCCAACGGTAGGCCCAGTCTTTCCTGCGCGGCACGCACGTTCGCGACAACCACATCCAGCGCCTCGCGGGTCCGCGGCACCGGCATCAGGTGACCGGTCTCCCGATCGCCGGACCGGACGAAGGCCACGTGGTCGCTGACCAACGGCGCGTCCAGGGCGTGCGCGACCTCGGCCAGCCGGTCCAACCGGGCCGGATCAGGCGGGGCCGCGCCACCCAACGACAGCGAAACACTGTGCGGCACAACGGAAATCTCCCGCGACCGCAATACCCGCAACGACTCGGGCAACCGCGCCGGATCGACGCCCTCGGCGATGACCTCGACGAAATCCAAGCCGGGCAACGATTCCACGGTCAGGTCGATCTCGGGGCGCCAGCCGATCCCGATCGCGGGCCCGTTTCCGCCGCTCATCAGCCTCCGTCCGCCGGACCGCTCGTCCGCCGCCCCACCTCGACCAGCATAGTCAGCCTCCTCGCGGCGAACGCTGCCGGTCAGCCGCCACAACCACCGCCGCAGCAACCACCGCCGCAGCAGCCGCCCCCGCCACAACCGCCGCCACCACCGTCTTACGGATAGAGTCGTACGGTGATCGAACAGCTGCGTATCGCCACCCCAGCGGGCACCTTCGACGCGCTCGCTTCCGGGCCCGAGGACGGCGCCGGAGTGCTGCTGCTCCACGGTTTCCCGGAGGCCGCCGTGCAGTGGGAGGCCCAGATGGGCGCGCTGGCCGCGGCCGGTTTCCGCGCTGTCGCACCGGATCAGCGCGGCTACTCCCCCGACGTGCGCCCGGCCGACGTCCTGGACTACCTGATGGACGACCTGATCGGCGACGTGCTGGCCATCGCCGACCAGCTGGGCTGGCACCGGTTCCACCTGGTCGGGCACGACTGGGGCGCGGCCGTGGCGTGGACGTTCGCCAGCCTGCACGCCGACCGGCTGCGCAGCCTCACCGCCGTGTCCGTCCCGCACCCGATCCCCTACGCGCAGGCGGTGCGCGAGGACGAGGACCAGGCCCAGCGCTCGGCCTACATCCAGATGTTCCGGCAGCCGGGCACCGCGGAGAAGCGGCTGCTGGCCGGCAACGCCAAGGCGCTGCGCTCGATCTACGACCGCAAGGTGCCGCCCTCGCGGATCGACGACTACGTGGGGCGGCTGACCGAACCGGGCGCGCTGACCGCGGCGTTGAACTGGTACCGCGCGATGGGCAAGGGGTTCGCCAAGGCGGACAAGGTATCCGTGCCGACCATGTATGTCTGGGGCACCGAGGACGTGGCCGTTGGCTCGACCGCGGCGCTGGCCACCGAGCACTGGGTGACCGGGCCGTACCGGTTCGAGATGCTGGAGGACATTTCGCACTGGGTGTGCGAGGAGGCCGAGAGCGAACTGTCCGGCCTGTTGCTGGAACACCTCTCCCGCTGAGTTTCCGCTGACGACAACCGCCGTGGGGCGAGCCTTCGCTCACGCCCACGGCGGCATCGTGCGGATCACCCGGACAGCGTCGCGTAGACGATGATGTTGTCCAGATAGTTGTGCGCGGACGCGTCGAACGCGCCACCGCAGGTGATCAGGCGCAGTTCCGGATCCGGCGTGTTGCCGTAGACCGCGCTGGTCGGGAAGGCGGACTTGGCGATCTCGTCCACCTTGCTGACGGTGAAGGTGAGCGTCGAGCCGTCCTGACGGCCGACCATCACCTTGTCCCCGGTCTTCATCTCGTGCAGCCGCCAGAAGATGCCCTCCTGGTGGTCGCCGTCGATGTGCCCGAGGATCACCGCGGGCCCGTCCTGCCCGGGCGTGGGGCTGTACTTGTACCAGCCGGCCAGCAGGGGCTGGGCCACCGGCGGAACCTCCACCGACTTGTCCGCGTTCAGGCCGAGCTGCACCAGCGAGGACTTGGCGTCGATGCTGGGAATCTCGATCGAGGTGGGGATGATCCGCGGCGGCCCGGCCGGGGTCGACGAGGTGCTCGTCGACGGGACGGGAGCCGCGGTGGGAGTCGAGGAGCCGCAGGCGGTGAGCGAGACCGTCGCTAACAGTGCCAGCAGCACCCCGACCACAGCGCGCAGCCCACGGGGGGCCGGGGAGTGGGTCACGGCCGGTCCACGATGTCGGTGGCCAGGCTGCCGTCACCGGTCTCCGGCGCGCCCGCGGGGACCACGCTGACCTCACCGCCGCCGGGGTTGCCGGGGTTGCCCGCGCCCGGGTTGCCGCCGCTGCCGCCGCCGGGCGGGTTGCCGCCGGTGCTGGGCGGGGTGACCGCGCTGGCCGGGCCGCAGGTGGAGGAGGCGAGCACGATGTCGCCGTGGCCGAGGGCGCCGGTGGCGGCGCCGCCCAGCAGGGTGATGTGCAGGGCGTTGACGGTCAGGCTGCCGTCGGCGTTGTGCACCTGCTCGTCGGCCACGACCTTGACCACGCCGGGAACGTCCAGGACCAGGTTCGGGGTGGCCGCGGAGATGTGCCCGATGCTGCCGAGGTTGACATCGGCCAGGTCGGAACTGCCGGTGATGCCGTCGGCGGTGGAGTGGCACTGGGAGCTGATCACCGAGGCGGTGGGCGTGGTGCCCGCAGCCGGGGCCAGCACCGGCAGCGAGGCGTCGACCAGCTTGGCGGTGGAGGTGACATCGCCAGTGCTCGAGTCGTGGTTGGACGAAGAGGTGATCACCTTGGCGGTGACCAGGCCCTTCAGCGCGGCGTCCACGGTGGAGGCGGAGGTGGGGCCCTCGGTGCTGGACGGGGCGAGCTTGCCGGTGTCCACGGTGATGCCGCCTGCGGGGAGCACGCCGGGGAGGAGCGTGACGCTGGCGTCGGCGCCGTAGGCGGAGCCCTGGCCGGTGCCCGCGGTGGCGGCCGAGGCCGGGATACCGGCGGCCAGCAGTGCCGCGGCGGCGGACAGGCCGATGACACCGCTGGTGCGCAGCAGGTTAACCCGCATGAAGAATCCCTTCACTGTAAGAAAAAACGAGATCCACGTCGCGTCCGCCGCGCACGCCAACCTGCGCGCGATGTTCGGGGTCGCGAGCCGTGATGATGCAGACGTGGTGGGGAGCGGCCAGAAAGCTATCAAGGTCCTTGTAGGCCTCAAAACCGTTGCGGCGACGGCATGTCGGAAAATGCGGGCAGAGCGTAAATGCCGGAAAGGCAATTAGACACTAACGAATGACGCCACCCGATCGGGTTCCCAGTTTTTGTGACGCAGCGTCACGTGCGGCAGGGGACGCGCCGGGTTCTATGCCTTCGACCACTCGAACCGGTGATCATTCGGAAAGCGGACGATCAACTACTGAGAGTAGCAGGGCGACCGCGATTTTTTGCGGGCAGCGGGCGACGGAAGGGGTGCGGTGCGGGCTCTGGGGCGGTGCGGGCTGTGCGAGCTCTGGGCGGTGCGGGCCGTGGGCAGTGCGGGCGACTGGGTCAGCTGGTTGCGTCCAGTTCGGCGGGCTGGCGGGGGCCGGCGGTCGCGGAGGCGGCGGGTTCGCGGGTGCAGGCCAGCATCAGCACCGCGCCGATCAGGGCCAGCGCGCACATCAGCACGAACCCGCTGGTGAACGTCCCGGTATTCTGCACGATGAAGCCCATCACCGTGGGCGCCACGATTCCGGACAACGCGAACGCGGCGTCGGCGAAGCCTGCGGCGCTGGCCGGCTGGCTGGGCGCGGCGTCGATGGACGCGACCCACCAGATGCCGCCGGTGATGAAGCCGAAGCCCACGCCCAGTGAGATGGAGATCATCGCGGTGGTCAGCGACGGCGCCACCACGACTGGGATCAGCGACGCGCCGGACAACAACAGCGCCACCCCGATCACCGAGAACCGGCTGCGCACCCGCCGAGTCCGCTGGTACACCCGGTCCACCACGATCCCGCCGATCAGCGCGCCGACCACGCCGGCCGCCCACGGCGCCACCGAGAACGCGCCGACTTCCTTGAGGTTCAGATGGTAGGACTTCTGCAGGTACTGCGGCAGCCAGTACAGGAAACCCCAGAACATGAAGCCCCAGGCGAAGTACCCGGCGCCGATGATCCACAGATTCCGGTTGGCCAGCAACAACTTCCAGTCCACCCGGCGGCGCTCGCCGTCGGTCTCCTCGGCCCGCTGGTCGGCCTCGATGTGCGCGCGCTCCGCCTCGGTCACCCTCGGGTTGTCCTTGGGGGTGTTGTGCAGCAACCACACCGCCGCGATCGTCCACAGCAGACCGGCCGCGGTGAGCACCCAGAACATGCCGCGCCAGCCGGTGGCGCTGATCAGCGAGGTGACGATCGGGCCGCCGATCAGCAGACTGCCGGACACCGCCACCCCGCCCAGCAGCGCCAGCGCGAAACCGCGCTCGCCCTGCCGCAGCCAGCGGCTGACCGTGCGGGTCGCGGCCGGGAAGCCCGGAGCCTCGCCCGCGCCGAGGATGATGCGCACCAGCAGCAAACCGGTGAATCCGCCGGACACCGGGGTGATCGCGGTGGCCAGCGACCAGACCACCATGCCGGTCAGCAGGATGCGGCGCGGGCCGAACCGGTCCACCAGCGGGCCGGTCAGAAGCGCGAACACCATGTAGCCCACCGAGAACGCACTGCTGATCAGCCCGTACCCGGCGGTGTCGATGTGGAATTCCGAGGACAGTGGATCGACCGCGTAGGAAATGGCGCTGCGGTCGATGTAGTTGATCACAATCAGTATCAACAGGGTGGCTATGGTCACCCAGCGAACCTGCTTTTTCACCGTGCTCACCTCGGATTCCGGTGTTCCGCCAGGAGAAACGGCCGACGGGATAACGTGACCAGAAATATGAACTTCCTGCCTGCTGTTGTCAACGATTGAATGCCGATCGAAGCCTGATTATTCGCGGTCGAAAAGGGAGCATGAGAGCATCGGTCATCCTGTTCCGCTTGGCGAACCGATGGCCTCGGTCAGCGCGCGGACATCGGGTGCGGTGCGCAGCCCCCAGGCCAGTTCGGCGATGCGCCGGGCGGACGCCTCGCCGGTGGCTCGTTCGGCGTTGCGCACGAACTTCGTGGTCAATTCCTCGTCCGACAGGGGATTGCGCGGACCGCCCCGGTTCACCGACACCCGCTCGGTGCGGGTGCCGCCGTCGGCGAGTTCGGCGGTGAGCACGGCCGGGAACTGGCGGGGAAAGATGGCCGAGCACTCCTCGTCGGCGACCACCGACACCTTGGCGGCCAAGGCAAGCCGGTCCGGGTCGCGGGCGGCGTCGTCGGTGAAATCCTCATGGAAGACGCCCAGTCCACCGCCGCCGAGCAGGGCCGCGGCCACGGTGTAGGGGCCGCTGAACGCGGCGTGGTAGCCGGAACGGGGCTTCGCCTTCTCCTCCGATGGCTCGCCGATGGTGTGCAGCACCGGTTCGGGCACGCCGAGGGTCAGCGCGGTGATCTCGCCGGGCCGGAGCCCGGCGGCTCGCAGCCGCAGGGCGGCGTCGATGCCGGCGTGGGTGAAATGGTTGCAGGGATAGGGTTTGAAGAAGATCCCCGGGGTTTCCCAGTGCTCGCCCAGGCCGGTGGTCAGCGCGTCGAGGTCGACCCGATCACCCAGAAATGCTTGCAGGAAGCCGAATCGGCCCTCCAGCACGGTGGGCGGGCCGGTCAGGCCGTGCCGGGCCAGGTCGGCGGCGACCACGCCGGCGTGCGCGGCCCAGCCGCAGTGCACCCGCTTGATGGTGCCGCCGGTGCGGTTGGCCTCGATCACCCCGGCGCCCATGCTGCAGGCGATGCCGATGGCCGAGGTCAGGGCCTCGGCGTCCAGGCCGCGCAGCATGCCCGCGGCCACCGCCGCGCCGACCGCGCCGCAGATCGCGGTGGCGTGCTGGCCGCGATCGAAGAACACCGAGTTGGCGGCCGCCTGGTCGTAGCCGGCCAGGCCCAGCCGGCAGGTCACCTCCACGCCCACGGTGGCCGCGTCCAGCAGGGCGGGGCCGGACGCGCCGGTCGCCTCGGCCACGGCCAGGGCGGCGGGCAGCACGGCCGAGGACGGGTGCAGGACGGAGGGCAGGTGGGTGTCGTCGAAATCGAGGCTGTGGGCGAGCGTGCCGTTGACCAGGGCGGCGGATGGGGCGGGGAGTTTCGTTGGCGAGCCGACGGCGGTCGCGGTCGGTGCGCCACCCCATTCGGCGACCAGCGCGGACACGATCCGGCCGGGTTCCTCGCCGCGCGCGGCCAGGCAGTTGCCCAGCAGGTCCACCATGCGGCCGGCCATGTCGGTGCGGAGCTCGGTGGGCAGGCCGGTGCGCGCGGTGTCGGCGGCCAGGGCGGCAAGTTGTCGCGCGGGGGTGCTGGTCACGGGGCCACCTCCGCGAGCGGGCGGGCCGACGCGTTCGCGCGCGTGGTCATGACGCCACCACGGCGAAGGGGCGGATGGGCGAGCCGGTGCCGCCGGTGATGCGCAGGGGCGCCGCCACGAACAGGAACTCGGTCAGGCCCTGCTCCGCGGCGTCCTCCAGGTTCAGGTGTTCCATGAGGTAGATTCCGCGTTCCACCAACAAAACCCGGTGCACCGGCAACAGGCGGTGGCCCGCACCGGCGGGGATCTGTTCGTAGGCGGTGGTGTCCGTGCCGGTGGCCACGATTCCCTTGTCGGCCAACCAGTTCGCGGCTTCCTCGGTCACCCCGGGCACTCCCGTGTCGTGGCCGAGGTAGCGGGCGGCGTCTCCGAAGTGGCGGGCCCAGCCGGTGCGGACCAGGGCCACCTCCCCCTCCCCCGGGGTCGCTCCGGCGCGTTCGGCGGCGCTGACCACATCCGCGGTGGTGACGCCGTAGCCGGGGTCCAGGGAATCGACGCCGTGCACGGCGGCCACGTCCAGCAGGACGCCCCGGGTGATCAGGGGCGGGACCTTGTCCACGCCGTGGTCGGAGAACTGGCCGCCGGCCTGGGTTTCCGCCGCGTCGAGACCGCCGTGGAGCTTGCCCTGGTAGCTGACGTGGGCCAGGGCGTCGATGTGGGTGCCGACATGGCCACCGGTGATGATCACCTCGTTGGCCGCGGAACTGCCGTCCGGCCGGGTCATGTCGCCGTGCCTGCGGGCCAGGGTCATGCGGAATCCGGGATGGTTGGGCGAGCACGGCATGCCGGTGAACAGCGGCTGCCCCAACTCCACCGTGCGGGTGCCCGCGGCGGCGGCCAGGAGAGCGGAGGTCATGCGGGGGTCCTTCCGTTGGCAGCGCGGGAAAGTGAGTCGGCCAGGTCGACCTGCCAGCGGGCGTTGGCCAGCACCGCCGGGTCGACGAACCGGCCCTCGGCGTCCAGCCAGGCGGCCGAGGACTCGGCGCGCTGGCGGTCCAGCAGGGCGCGGGCCGTTGCCACCTCGTCGGGGCTGGGGGTGAACACCTCGTTCACCGTGGCCAGTTGACCGGGATGCAGCACGGAACGGCCGAAGAAGCCTCGGGCGCGGGCGATCCGGGAATCCTGGGCCAGTCCGTCCACATCGGACACGTTGGTCCAGGCGGCGTGGGGCGGGCTGGGCAGGTTCGCGGCGCGGCTGGCGTTGACCACCCGGCTGCGGGCCCAGTCCAGGGCGCTGCGATCGCGGATGCGGAGGTCGGCCATGAGGTCGGCCTCGCCAAGGGACAGCAGGGCCACCAACGGATGCGCGGTGGCCAGGTCGAAGGCACGTTCCACACCGAGGGCCGATTCCAGGACCACGTGCAGGGCCAGGCGGGTTTGGTCGGCGACGGCGCGGACCAGGGCGGGATCCTCGGCCTTGGGCAGGCGCAGACCGGCGGCCGGGGCGCCGGCCAGCGCGGCCAGGTCAGCGCGGCCCCAGTCGGAATCCGGTGCGTTCACCCTTACCCACAACGGTTTCGGGGCGCGGGTGGCCAGGGCGGCAAGAGCGTTGGCGCGGGCGGTGGCCTTGGCGTCGGCGGGGACGGCGTCCTCCAGGTCCAGCACCACCGCGTCGGCCGCGCCGGCCATGGCCTTGGGCAGCAGCTCGGCCCGGTGCGCGGGCACGTACAGCCAGCTGCGGGTCAGCTCGATCACCGGATCACCCCCTGCTCGCGCAGGCCGGTCAGGTCCGGCTCGGGAACGCCGTAGCGGGCCAGGATCTCCTGGGTGTGCTCGCCGAGACGGGGGCCGGTGCTGCGCACCGAGCCCGGGGTGTCGGACAGCCGGAACGGCACGTTCTGGATCTTGACCTCGCCCAGTTCGGCGTCGGGCAGGGTGACGATGCTGTGCAGGGCGGCGAACTGGGGGTCGGCCAGGATGTCCTCGGCCGTGTAGATCGGGGCCACGGCGGCGTTGGCCTTGTCGAACGCGTCGATGACCTCGGTGCGGGAGCGCTGCTTGATCCAGCCGCCGACCGCCTCGTCCAGTTCGTCGGCGTGTTCGGCGCGGCTGGCGCCGGAGGCGAACCACGGCTGGTCGATCAGCTCCGGCCGGCCGACCAGGACCATGACCCGCTCGGCGATGGACTGGGCGCTGGTGGACACCGCGACCCAGCTGCCGTCGGCGCACCGGTAGGTGTTGCGTGGCGCGTTGTTGCCGGAACGGTTGCCCTGCCTGGGTTGCAGCGTGCCCAGCTGGTCGAACTGGGTGACCTGCGGGCCGAGCAGGGTCAGCAGCGGCTCGATGATGGCCAGGTCCAGCACCTGGCCGTGGCCGGTGGACTCCCGGGCCCGCAGCGCGGTCATGATGCCGAACGCGGTGGTCAGCGCGGCCACGCCGTCGGCAAGGCCGAACGGCGGCAGGGTGGGCGGGCCGTCGGGTTCGCCGGTGACCGCGGCGAACCCGCTCATCGCCTCGGCGAGGGTGCCGAAACCGGGCCGTCCGGCGTACGGGCCGAACTGGCCGAAACCGGTCACCCGGGCCAGCACCAGGCCGGGGTTGATGGCGGAGAGTTCGTCGTAGCCGAGGCCCCAGCGCTCCAGGGTGCCGGGACGGAAGTTCTCGATCACCACGTCGGCGTCGGCGACCATGGTCTTGAACAGGTCCTGGCCGCGCGGCGAACCCAGGTAGAGGGTGATGGACTTCTTGTTGCGGGCCAACATCTTCCACCACAGGCCGACGCCGTCCTTGCGGGCGCCGTGGGTGCGGGCCGGGTCGCCGTCGGGGTGCTCGATCTTGAGCACCTCGGCGCCGAAATCACCGAGCAGGGTGGCGGCCAGCGGACCGGCGAACAGGGTGGCCACATCCAGCACGCGCAGGCCGGACAACGCGGTCGGGCCAGGCAGGGCGCCCGGGTTGGCATGAGCGGCCGACGCGGGCTGGTCACCCGGGCCGGGCTGATCGCCAGGGATGGCCTGGGCGCCCCGGCCGGGCTGATCGCCAAGGGTGGCCTGGTCACCCGGGCCGGGCTGGTCGCCCGGGCTGGGCCGGTTGCCAAGGCCGGGCTGGTCGCCTGGGGTGGGCTGGGACATGCTCAGGCCTCCTTTCGCCGGGCGGCCGGGCGGGCGCCCATGCGGTGCGAGATTTCCGCGGCGGCCGCGGTCAGCCGGGGTGCGATGCGGTCGACGAACTCGCCGGTCACCCGGTAGCGCGGGCCGCACACCGAGATCGCGCCGACCACCGAACCGGCCACGTTGAAGATCGGCGCGGCCACCGAACCGGCGTCGGACTGGCGTTCGCCGCCGGAGCGGGCCCAGCCGCGGGCCCGGATCTCGGCCAGTTCGGCCCGCAGCGCGGCCGGGTCGACCACGGTGTGCTCGGTCAGCCGGGCCAGCGGCGCGCCCAGCAGCTCGTCGATCTGTTGCGGGGGCAGGAAAGCCAGCACGCATTTGCCGGAACTGCCTGCGTGCAACGGAAAGCGGCGGCCGAGTTCGACGGTCATCTTGATCTCGTGCACGCCCTCGAACTGGTCAAGGTAGACCCGGCCGTGCGGGACCAGCGAGGACAGCGTCGCGGTCTCACCGACCTCGTCACGCAGCCTCCGCAGCACGTCGAGGGAGGCGCCGCGCAGATCGGAGTCGCGCAGCGCCCGGGCGCCCAGCGCGGCGGCGGCCGGGCCCAGCCGGTACTCGCGGCGCTCCGGGTCCAGTTCGACCATGCCGCGCGCGGCCAGCGACTGCAGGATGCGGTGCACCACGGCCTTGCTCAGGTCCAGCTCGCGGGCGATCCGGGACACCCCGATGGTGGACGGCCCCTCGGTGAACACCAGCAGCACGTCCGCGACTCGCACGGCGGCCTCGGTGCCTGCTTGTTCGAGCACATCGCCTCCATCGTTTCTCTCATCGGAACACCGTGCTTCCGCCGTTCCGATGCTGTTCCGCGACCATAGAACAGGAATGACGTCGAATTCAATGGGCAGCGTGGAGTTCGGTATTGACTCGACGTTCCGCCGGGTGTCAGGGTGGAGGGAGTAGGCGTTTCCGCCAACGGAACAGTGATGTCAGCGAAACAGCGGAAGGGGCTGTGGGTGACCGACACCGATCTGCTGGTCGCCGGAGCGGGCGGCGGGCTCGCCGGTGCGCTGCGCGCGGCCCAATTCGGCCTGCGGGTGCTGGTGGTGGAGGCCAATCCGCATTTCCAGCGGGGCAACAACACCTCGATGTCCACCGCGATGGTGCCCGGCGCGGGCTCGCGGTACCAACGGGCGGCCGGGATCGAGGACTCGCCGCAGCGGTTCCGGGCCGACATCGAGGCCAAGACGCACGGCGGCGCCGATCCGGTGGTGGCGACGGCGCTGACCGGGGTGAGCGCGGAACTGGTGGAATGGCTGGCCGATCACGCCGGGCTGCCGATCGAACTGCCCACCGACTTCGGCTATCCAGGGCATTCCGTGCCTCGGGTGCACAGCGTGCCGGGGCGGCACGGTTCGGCGCTGTTGGGCGCGCTGGTGGCGCGGGTCAACGCCGAACCGTTGATCGATCTGCTGGTGCCGTCCGGATTGGTTGCGGTGCAAGCGGAGGGCGGCGGGCTGATCGCCGAGTTGCGGCAGCCGGACGGGCGGACCGAGCGGGTCAGCGCCGGTGCGGTTCTGTTGGCCACCAACGGGTACGGCGCTAATTCGGAGCTGGTTTCGCGTTATGCGCCGGAAATCGCGGCGGCGGACTACCACGGCAGTGAGTACTCACGGGGCGACGCGTTGCGGATCGGGGCGGAACTCGGTGCGGACACGGGGTTCCTGGACGCCTACCAGGGGCATGCCGGACTGTCGGCGGCAGCGCGCACACTGGTCACCTGGACCACAGTGATGCATGGCGCGATCCTGGTGGGCACGGATGGGCGCCGGTTCGGGAACGAGACGGTCGGCTACTCCGAGTATGCCGTCGAGCTGGCCACAAGACCGGGAGCGACCGGCTGGCTGGTGTTCGACGAGCGCATCGACGAGCTGAGCCGAAAATTCACCGATTACCGGCAGCTGGCCGGATCCGGTGCGGTGCGCAGCGCGGAAACCGTTGCGGCGCTTGCCGAATCCATTGACGTCCCGGCCGACGCGCTGGACGCGGAACTGACCGAGGCGGCCGAGGTCGCGTCCGGGCGACGCAGCGCGGATCGGTTCGGGCGCACCGGATTCGGGCCCGGATTGGGTGGGTCGTTGCGGGCGGTGCGGGTGGTGCCGGCGTTGTTCCACACCCAGGGCGGGTTGCGGATCGACGCGGACGCCCGGGTGCTGCGCGCGGACGGCACGCCGATCGCCGGGCTGTACGCCGCCGGTGGCGCGGCGGTGAGCATCTCCGGCCACGGCGCGGCCGGATACCTGGCGGGCAACGGTCTGCTGCCCGCCCTGGGCCTGGCCTATCTGGCCGCGGGCCACGCGGCAACGGAATTCCTGCCCCGACAGCAGAGGGAAGTCACGAGATGACGAGCTACGACCTGGTGATCAAGAACGTGCGCGTGGTGCGGCCCGGTGCGGATGGCGCGACCGACGCGGACATCGCGGTGCGGGACGGCCGGATCGCCCGGGTGGCGCCGGACATCCCGGCCGGCGAGGCCGACCGGGTGCACGACGGCGGCGGGCTGCTGGCCTTTCCCGGGGTGGTGGACGCGCACCAGCACTGGGGCATCTACAACCCGCTGGCCGAGGACACCGGCAGCGAGAGCCGCGCCTGCGCGCAAGGCGGGGTGACCACCTCGCTGACCTACATGCGCACCGGCCAGTACTATCTCAACCGCGGCGGCAGCTACGCCGAGGTGTTCCCCGAGGTCCTCGCCGCATCGGCGGGTAAGTCTTTTGTGGACTATGCCTTTCACCTGGCGCCCATGCAGTCCTCGCACATCGACGAGATCCCGGCACTGGTCGCCGAGCACGGCGTGACCTCGTTCAAGATCTTCATGTTCTACGGCAGCCACGGCCTGCACGGGCGCTCGGCCGACCAGAACTCGTTCCTGATGATCCCCGAGGGCGAGCGCTACGACCTGGCCCACTTCGAGTTCGTGATGCGCGGCGTGCAGCGGGCCCGCGAGCGGTACCCGGAACTGGCCGACTCGATTTCCCTGTCGCTGCACTGCGAAACGGCCGAGATCATGACCGCCTACACCAAGCTGGTGGAACAGGAGGGCACGCTGTCCGGGCTGGAGGCCTACAGCGCGTCCCGGCCGCCGCACTCGGAGGGGCTGGCCGTCACCATCGCCTCCTATCTGGCCCACGAGACCGGACTGCCCACCATCAACCTGCTGCACCTGTCCTCGGCCAAGGCGCTGGCGGCGGCGCTGCTGATGGCCAGGACGTTCCCGCACGTGGACTTCCGCCGCGAGGTCACCGCCGGGCACCTGCTCACCGACTACACCACGGCCGACGGCATCGGCGGCAAGGTCAATCCGCCGCTGCGCGGCCGGGACGACGTGGAAAAGCTGTGGGAGCACGTGCTGGCCGGGGAGGTCGACTGGGTGGTGTCGGATCACGCCTGCTGCAAGGCCGAGACCAAGTTCGGCGAGGACCCCGACGACGTGTTCGCGGCCAAGTCCGGGTTCGGCGGCACCGAGTACCTGCTGCCCGGACTGGTCGGCGAGGGCCGCAAGCGGGGCCTGTCGGTCAACCGGGTGGCCGAGCTGACCTCGGCCGCGCCCGCCCGCCGGTTCGGCCTGCCGACCAAGGGCGATCTGGCCGAGGGGTTCGACGCGGACATCGCGCTGGTCGACCCGGACCGCTCGTTCGTGGTGGACCCGGCCGAGTCGTTCTCCACCCAGCAGTACACGCCGTTCCGCGGCCTGGAGATCGGCGCCACCGTGAAGGCGACTTTCCTGCGCGGCCAGCAGGTGTTCGGCGACGGCAAGGTGCTGGGCACGCCCGCCGGGCGTTACCTGCACCGGCCGACCGGTCGGTAGTCGCTGGACCGTTCGGACCCGCCTTTCCCTGGTCAAGCGACTGGGCCATTCGGACGCACCTCTCGCTGTGCGGCCCGCTGGACAGCGGGTATGGTCGGTCGAGCCGCTACCGGCCTGTCGACCAACGGAGGTCCGACACGATGGTCACCGATGACGGCCGCCGCGTCGGGTCGTCGCCCCGGCCGGAGATCGCCCTGTCCTGGCAACGATCCCGGCAGAGCGGGCTGGCCCCGGAACTGTCCCCGAACTGCGTGTCCATCAGCGAGGTGGACCGCGCCAGCCGGCTGATGAGCGCCGGTCAACCCGTGCTGGACGAACTGACCCGGCAGTTGGAGGGCACCCGGTTCAGCGTGCTGCTGGCCGACCGCGACTGCCGGATCGTCTACCGCTGGTTCGGCGACCCTCGGTTGCAGCGGTCGCTGGAGGACATCGGCGTGGTGCTCGGCTCGCAGTTCGCCGAGGGCCGGATCGGCACCAACGCGCTGGGCACCCCGTACGAATCGCTGCGCGCGGTGGAGGTGCACGGCGAGGAGCACTTCGCGGAGGCGTTGAAGCGCTTCAGCTGCTACGGCCACCCCATCCGGCACCCGCTGACCGGCCGGATCGAAGGGGTCCTGGACATCACCACCAGCGCCGAGCAGGGCAATCCGCTGTTCGGGCCGGTGGTGGCGCGAGCGGTCAACGATGTGCGGCAGCGCATGGTGGAGGGCGCGCGGGCCGCGGAACGCAAGCTGTTCCTGGCTTTCCAGCAGGCCACCCACCGCCGGTCGGCGGCGGTCGCGGTGCTCGGCGAGGACGTGGTGTTCGCCAACCGCAGCTGCACCGACCAACTCGGCTCGGCCGATCCGACACTGCTGCGGGCGCTGCTGCCCCGGGTGCCCGAACGCGGCCGGCTGCGTACCGAACTGGCGCTGCCCGAGGGCGCCCGGCTCGCGGTCACCGCGGAGCGGGTGCCGGGCACCCGGGACGGCACGGTGTTCCAGGTCAACCGGATCGTGCCCAGCGCCATCGCGCCGGTGCCGCGACCGCGAGAAAACCGGGGCTGCCGCACGGTTTTCGTCATCGGCGAGCCGGGCACCGGGCGGTCGGCCCGGGCCCGCGAGTTCGCCGGTTCCGATCCGGTCACCGTGTTCGACGCGGCCTCCGCGCTCACCCAGGACCCCCGCGACTGGGCCGCCCGGTTCGTCCGGCACACCGCCCGGGCGGGCAGCGTGGTGCTGGTGGAGGACGTGCACCTGCTGCCCGAACGGCTGCGGGCGGTGGTGCGCGAGGCGCTGGCCGGGGGCACCGCGGCCCGGGTGGCGCTGACCGCCTGCCCGGCCGAGCACTCCCCCGCCGCCGCGCTGGCCGCGCACTGCGGCCGCCGGGTGGAGCTGGCCCCGCTGCGGGCCCGCACCGACGAACTGCCCGCGCTGGCCGAGTCGATGCTGCGCACCGAACGCCCGGACCAGCCGATCCGGTTCACCCCGAGGGCGCTGGCCGCGCTGTGCGCCCAGCCCTGGCCGGGCAACCTGCACGAACTGCGCGCGGTGGTGCGGGAGGTGGCGGCCGCGCCGTGTGCCGGGGTGATCGACACCGAAGCGCTGCCCGCGCGCTACCGAGGCACCGCGCGCACCGACCGGCTGGGCGGGCGGGAACTGGCCGAACGCAACGCGATCATCACCGCGCTGTCGGCCACCGGAGGCAACAAGCTGCGCGCCGCCAGCCGCCTCGGCGTCAGCCGCACCACCCTGTACCGGCGGATGCAGGCGCTGGACATCGACGCGGACTGTCCAACTCTGTAACAGTCGACCCCCGGCCGCGCGGCCCAGGATGGCTTCCATCACACCGTAGTGAGGAGGTCTGCGATGACAGCGACGATGCAGTACCCGGTGCACGCGGCGATACGCGACTTCGTGTCCAGCCCGCGCGATCTGCTGATCGGCGGCGACTGGGTGCCCGCCGCCTCCGGCCGTACCTTCCCCACCTACGACCCGGCCAACGGCGAACTGCTGTGCGAGGTGGCGCACGGCGAGGCCGAGGACGTGGATCGCGCGGTGCGCGCGGCCCGCCGGGCGTTCGAGGAAGGCCCGTGGCCGTCGATGAAGCCCAACGAGCGGGAACGGCTGATCTGGCGGATCGGTGACCTGCTCTCCGAGCGCGCGGAGATCTTCGGCCAGCTGGAAGCCCTGGACAACGGCAAGTCGGCGGGCATCGCGCAGATGGTGGACACCGCGTGGTCGGCCGACATCTTCCGGTACTACGCGGGCTGGACGACCAAGATCGAGGGCAGCACGGTCAACGTGTCCATGCCGTTCGTGCCCGGCGGCGAGTTCCACGCCTACACGCTGCGCGAACCGGTCGGCGTGTGCGGGCAGATCGTGCCGTGGAACTTCCCGCTGCTGATGGCCGCGTTCAAGATCGCCCCGGCGCTGGCGGCGGGCAACACCGTGATCCTCAAGCCGGCCGAGCAGACCCCGCTGACCGCCCTGCTGCTGGGCGAACTGATCACCGAGGCCGGGATTCCGCCCGGGGTGGTCAACATCGTCACCGGCTTCGGCGGCGCGGGCGCCGCGCTGGCCGCGCACGAGGGCGTCGACAAGATCGCGTTCACCGGATCGACCGAGGTGGGCCGCAAGATCGTGGCCGCGGCCGGGGGCAACCTCAAGAAGGTTTCTCTCGAGCTGGGCGGCAAGAGCCCGAACGTGGTGTTCGCCGACGCCGACTTCGACATCGCGGTGCCCGGTTCGGTCAACGCCTGGATGTTCAACCACGGCCAGTGCTGCGTGGCCGGCACCCGGCTGTACGTGGAGGACACGATCTTCGACGACTTCACCCAGGCCGTCGCGGACGCCGCGTCCCAGGTGAAGATCGGGCCCGGTATGGACCCGGCCACCCAGCTCGGGCCGATGGTCTCGCAGGAGCAGTTCGACCGGGTGTCGCGCTACCTGGCCGAGGGCCTTGCCGACGGGGCGCGGGCGTTGACCGGCGGAAAGCGTTGGGGCACCGAGGGATACTTCATCGAGCCCACCGTTTTCGTTGACGTGCAACCGAATTTCAGCGTGGTGCGCGAGGAGATCTTCGGGCCGGTGGTGTCGGCGCTGCCGTTCAACGCCGAGCGGGGCGTTGCGGCCGCGGCCAACGGGAGCGAGTACGGCTTGGCCGCCGGGGTGTGGACACGTGACGTGTCCAAGGCGCATCGTGTGGCGAAGTCGTTGAAGGCCGGATCCGTGTGGGTCAACCAGTACAACGGATTCGACACCGCGATGCCCTTCGGCGGCTACAAACAGTCCGGCTGGGGCCGGGAGCTCGGCGGCGCGGCGCTGGACCTCTACACCCAGACCAAGGCCGTGAACATCGCCCTGTGACACACCGAGAAACAAAGGAGTTTCACGCATGAAGACCAAAGCAGCGGTGGTCTACGAGGTCGGCAAGCCCATCGAGGTCGTGGAACTGGACCTGGAAGGCCCCAAAGAGGGCGAGGTGCTGATCCGCTACACCTACGCCGGACTGTGCCACTCCGATGTGCACATCGCGCACGGCGATCTGGAGGCCCGGCTGCCGATGGTGCTCGGCCACGAGGGCGCGGGCATCATCGAGGAGGTCGGCGTCGGGGTCACCCGGGTCAAGGCCGGCGATCACGTGGTCTGCTCGTTCATCCCCAACTGCGGCACCTGCCGCTGGTGCGCCACCGGCCAGCAGGCCATCTGCGATATGGGCGCCACCATCCTGGAGGGCTACCTGCCCGGCGAGCACTTCCCGTTCAGCGGGCCGGGGCCGGTCAAGGAATACGGCGCGATGTGCATGCTGGGCACGTTCTCCCAGTACGCCACTATCCACCAGAACTCGGTGGTCAAGGTGGACGACGACCTGCCGCTGGACAAGGCGGTGCTGGTGGGCTGCGGGGTGCCGACCGGCTGGGGTTCGGCGGTCAACGCGGCCGATGTGAAACCGGGTGAGACGGTCATCGTGTCCGGCGTCGGCGGCATCGGCATCAACGCGGTGCAGGGCGCGCGGTACGCCGGGGCGAAGAACCTGATCGCGGTGGACCCGTTGGAGAACAAGCGGGAGAAGGCCATGGAGCTGGGCGCCACGCACGCGGTGGCCAGCATCGAGGAGGCCGCCGCCCTGGCCCAGTCGATGACCAACGGCAACGGCGCGGACAAGGCGATCGTGACCGCGGGCGTGGTCACCGAGGAGATCGTGACCGGCGCGTTCAACGCCACCGGCAAGGGCGGCACCGTGGTGCTGACCGGGTTGAACAAGCTGACCGAGCAGAACGTCACACTGCCCGGCACGATCATGACGCTGTTCAAGAAGACCGTGAAGGGCAGCCTGTTCGGCGACTGCAACCCGACCACGGACATCCCGAAGATCCTCGGGCTGTACCAGAGCGGGGACATCAAGCTGGACGAGCTGATCACCCGCACATACACGCTGGACCAGGTCAACGAGGGCTACGACGACCTGCTCAACGGCAAGAACGTGCGCGGCGTGCTGGTGCACGAGCACTGATGAGCGCAGCGGTGTCCACCCAGGGGCCGGGTTCGCAACCCGGCCCCTGGGGCCGGTTCGCCGAGCTGACGCAGGACGTGGTCGGCCGGGTACGGGAGATCGAGTTGCTGGTGGCCGGGTTGGACTGCGGCGCGCACGTGCTGCTGGAAGGGCCGCCGGGAACCGGGAAGACCACGCTGCTGCGGGCGATCGCGCAGCGCAGCGGGGTGCCGTTCGTGTTCGTGGAAGGAAACGCGGAGCTGACCCCGGCGCGGCTGCTCGGGCAGTTCGATCCCTCGCAGGTGCTGGCCAAGGGGTACGGACCGGAGACCTTTGTGGACGGTCCACTGGTGGAAGCGTTGCGGGCCGGGGGTTTGCTGTACGTCGAAGAGGTCAACCGGATTCCCGAAGAGACCATGAACGTACTGATCACGGTGATGTCCGAGGGCGAGTTGCACGTGCCCCGGCTCGGCGTGGTGCGCGCGGCGGCCGGTTTCCGGTTCGTGGCCGCGATGAACCCGTTCGACGCGGTGGGCACCGCGCGGATCTCGGCGGCGGTGTACGACCGGGTGTGCCGGATCGTGATGGGTTACCAGGACGCGGGCGAGGAGGCCGACATCGTGGCCCGGCGGGCGCCTTCGGTGCCTGACGCGTGGCGTTCTTCGGTCGTGGATCTGGTGCGGCGGACGCGATCGCACGCCGATGTGCGGATCGGGTCGTCGGTCCGCGGGGCGATCGACGTGGTGCGGTTGGCGGTGTCGCTGGCACGGTTGCGGGAGACGGAGCCGACCGAGTGGCATCTCGGGCTGGACGCGGCGCTGGTCGGGTTGTCCGGACGGATCGGGCTGCACGAATCCAGCGGGCGCAGCGCGGAAGCGGTGATCGAGGAGCTGTATCGGGCGGTGTTCGGCGATCCGCCTTCTTCCGACGATGACTCCGGTGACGGTGGCGACCCGCCGGGGGAAGCCTGAGCCCGCCACCGGCGGGCAGTTCTGACTCTCCTCGACCCCGGCGCGGTCCGGGCCGGCGCAGTACCCCGCGCGGTGAACTGTCGCGGCACGCCAGGTTTTCCGAGGTGTCGCCCGAGGTCGGGGTGCTGGACGAGGAGGCGTTCCACGTGGCGTACCAGCACGATCCGGACGCGGCGATGACCATGCTGGTGGAGATGGGCTCGGCCACCGACGAGCGGTTGCGGGCCGAGGCCCGGCGGCTGGCCCGGCAGCTGGTGCTGGACCTGGCCCGGCATGGCGCGCCCCGGGCGCGTGGGGTGCGGCGGTTGCGGCGGGGACCGGCCGAGCTCGGCGGCGAGCTGGACCTGGACGCGTCGCTGGGGGCGCTGGTCGAGGCGCGGGCCGGTGGGCGGTTGCCCGGGGCCGACGAGCTGGTCACCCGGCACTGGGAGAAGCCGGATCTGGCGCTGTGCCTGGTGATCGACACGAGTGGCTCGATGACCGGCGCGCGACTGGCCGCGGCCGCCCTGACCGCGGCGGCCTGTGCATGGCGGGCGCCGGCCGAACACGCGATCGTGTCGTTCGCCCGGGAGACGCGAACGTTGCGTCCACTGTGGTCGGACCGGCCGGCGTCGGCGGTGGTCGACTCGATTCTCACGTTGCGCGGGCACGGGGTGACGGCGTTGACCTCGGCGTTGCAGGCGGCGTCGGATCAGCTGGCGCGGTCGCGGGCGGCGCGCCGGGTGGTGGTGCTGCTGTCGGACTGCCGGGCCACCGACGAACAGGACCCGGTGCCGGTGGCGCGGCGGATGCCCGAACTGGTGATCCTGGCGCCTGCGGATGACTGTGCGCAGGCGGAGGAGCTGGCGCGGCAGAGTGGGGGGCGGTGGGCGCCGTTGTCGGGGGCGGCGGGGGCGCCTGCGGCGTTGGCGCGGTTGCTGGATCGGTGAGCGCGGGCGGACGGGGGGCGCGGGCGGCCGGGGCTGGGTGGGCAGCCGTGGGGCGGGCGGCCGGGACGCGCGGCGGCTGGGGGGCAGCCGGGGCGCACAGGCAGCCGGGGCGCGCGGGCGCAGATGCGTCGGACTGGTCGGCGGGCGGCCGGGGCTCTGAGGCCAAGGCACGAGGTCGGGGATCTCGGGGCTGGCTAGAGTGGCTGGGTGGCGGATGTGGCCGGGATCGTGCTGGCGGCCGGGGCTGGGCGGCGGATGGGCGGGCCGAAGGCGCTGGTCGAGTATCGGGGGCGGCTGCTGATCGAAATCGCGGCGGCCACGTTGCGCGCGGGTGGATGTTCGCCGGTCATCGTGGTGGTGGGGGCGTCGGGCGATCGGGTGCGGGCCGAGGCCGCATTGCCGGGATGCCTGTTGGTGGACAATCCGGACTGGGCCACCGGGATGGGATCCTCCCTGCGCGTCGGGCTGGATGCGTTGGCGGACAACGGAAGTAGCGCGGTGATCGTGCTGCCGGTCGATACCCCCGGGGTGAGCGCCGACGCGGTGCGGCGGCTGGCTGAGCTGGCCGGGCCGGAGGCTCTGGCCCGAGCGTCGTTCGACGGGGCGCCGGGGCATCCGGTGCTGCTGGGGCGGGAACACTGGGCCGGGGCACGGGAATCGGCCACCGGGGACGCGGGGGCGCGCGATTACCTGCGGGCGCACCGAACCCGGTTGGTGGCCTGCGAGGACATCGCGGACGGGGCCGACCTGGATCGGCCGGAAGATCTGCTGCGCTGAGCCCGGCCACCACACGACGCCGAACCGCTGAGTGCGCCACCCGTGGACGGCATGGACCGGACGGCCGGTCTGCCCTAGGTTGGTATAGACCAATCACGGAAAGGGTGGGTAATGACGATCCTCGACTCGACCGGCGCACACCTGGCCAAGGTGGCCGAGCACAACGCGGCCGCACTGGACACCGCCGCCCAAACGGTGCTGGACTGCGTGCTCGCCGACGGCCTCCTGCTCACCGCGGGCGCCGGGCACTCGCTGGCCGCCGTCGCGGAGACCTTCTACCGCGCGGGCGGGCTGGCCTGCGTCAAGCCGCTCTACCACCCCGACCTTCTCCCCATGCACGGCGCGATGGCCAGCACCAAGGCCGAGCGGCGCGCCGGGCTCGCGGCCGAGGTGCTCGGGACACCCGGAGCGGCCGACGTGCTGGTCGTGTTCTCCACCTCGGGCGTGAATCCGTATCCGGTCGAACTGGCCAAGCTGGGACGCGCGGCCGACCGGCCGGTCATCGGGGTCACCTCGGGGCCGGCCAGTTCGGCGGCTCCGTTGCGGGCCGGGACCCGGGTCGCGGAGACCGCGAGCATCGTGCTGGACACGCTCGTCCCGCCGGGCGACGCGACCTACCCGGCCGACGAATCGGTAACCGCGCCGGTGTCGACCGTGGTCAACGCCTTCCTCTGGAATCTGCTGCTCGGCCGGGTCCTCGACCTCGCCACCGACACCGGCGTCACCCTGCCGTTGTGGCGCAGTTCCAACGTTCCCGGCGGCGACGAAGCCAACGCCGGACTGTTCGCCAGGTTCACTCCACGGGTTCCCGCGTTGCGCGGATAATCCGCTCAGCCGTTGGGTAGCGTGAGCCCGCGACCGGCCTGGCTACGGCAGAGGGGAGCACGATGCGGCGCATCGACCCGAGACGCCGCACGCTGCTCGTCGACGCCGTCGCCTATCTCGGTTTCGCCGCCTTCGCCGGCACCAGCGCGCTGTGGTCCCAGTTCGCCGACTACCGGATCTGGGGCTCGCTCGTCCTGGCCGCCTACCTGTTCGGCGTGACCCAGGCCCTGCTGCTGGCCTTCGGGGTCCGGCTCCCGGGGCGGATCGCCGGCTCGCGTTGGACCCCGGTCGGGCTGGTCGCCGCGCTGGGCATGGTCATCCCGCTGGTCGTGCTGGTGCTGCGCCGCGCCGCCACCAACCACCTGTGGAGCGAACAGCCCGAGGTGTGGGTGGTCGAGCGCGGCGCGGCCCTGCTGCTGCGCACCGGCACCCCCTACGCCAGCTTCGCGTTCCTGCACCGCCCGCCGACGGTGGCCGACTACGTCCCCTACGGACCGGCGATGGCGGTGTTCGGGCTGCCGCGGGCCATCTTCGGGCCCTCCGCGGTGACCGACGCCCGGGTGATGTTCGCGCTGGTCGGCATCGGAGCCATCGCGCTGGCCCTGCGGCTGACCGGATATCCGGTGGTGCCGGTGCGGGCGCTGCAACTGGCGGTGGCGTGCCCGCTGACCGCGCTGACCTTCGCCATCGCCGGGGACGATCTGCCCATCGCCGCACTCACCGTGCTGGCCATCGCCCTGCTGCACCGTGGCCGGGTGGCTTGGTCGGGCACGGTGATCGCGATCGCGGTGAGTATGAAGCTGATCGCCGGACCGGCCGCGATCGTGCTGGCGGTCGCGGTGTTCGGGATGTGGGGAATGCTCGGGCTGCGGCGGTTCGCGGCGGCCGCGGGCGGCACCACGCTGCTGCTCACCGTGCCGGTGTGCCTGGTCGACCCCACCGCGTTCATCGAGCAGGTGGTGCGGTTTCCGCTTGGCATGGGCCTGGCGCACTCCCCCGCGGCCAGCCCGCTGCCCGGGCAGCTGATCTCCCGGCTCGGCCCGGTCGGGCACGGCACCGCGCTGGCCCTGCTGGCCGGGCTGGCGCTGGCCATGGCGATCTGGCTCTACCGCAGGCCACCACGAACCGCGGCCGCGGCCGCCGCCCGGATCGCCACCGGGCTGGCCGCGGCCGTACTGCTCGCCCCGGCCACCCGTTACGGCTACCTGATCTACCCGTGCGTGCTGCTGGCCACCGCGCTCACCCTGCGCGCGCCGCGCCCGGCGCCCATCGAGGAGGCCATGATCGGGGCCGGGCGGGGCGCCGGCGAAGCGCCCGCCATCGAGTCCATTCCGATGATCGACTGATTCGCCATATTTCGAAATGCTGCGCGCCGCAATCGCCTGGGCAGCATTCGACACCGGAATCGCGCCGCCCGATTGGGCGGGCTATTTCCGGAATGCGGTTGCCAGTTCGGAAAAGCGTCCCTATCGCGTCTTAGGGATGCCTTCGCTAGCTGCCGCCGAGTAGTGCGGCCAACTCGGCCAGTCGTCGCAACTGCGCTTCGCGTTCCGCCGCGCGCTGCACATCCAGCGTCGGATTGTCGGCCGCTTTCGCAAGCAGGCCAAGGGTTTCCCGGCTCGCCCCGGGCATCGGCCGGAGCAGGTCGGCGACCAGCGCGTCCACCGTCGCGTCCAGCTCCTCGGCGGCCACCATCCGGTTGACCAGGCCCATGCCCAGCGCCTCCTCGGCGCCGACCCGGCGGCCGGTCAGGCAGATGTCCACCGCCCGGGAGTAGCCCACCGCGCGGACCAGGTTCAACGTGCCGGTCAGGTCGGGCACGATGCCCCGGCTGGGTTCGGCCATGGTGAACTTGGCGTCCGGGGTGGCGATGCGCAGATCACAGGCCAGCGCCAGCTGGAACCCGCCGCCGATGGCGTGCCCGTGCACCACCGCCACGGTGATCCGGTCCGGATCGGCCAGCCAGCGGAAACCCTGCTGGAAGGAGTCGATGATGGCGTCGCCCTCGGCCGCGGGCACGCTCGCGATCTGGGTCAGCCCTGGCTCGCCGGGCACCTGATCCGGGGTGAACATGGCCTTGTCCAGGCCGGCCGAGAAGGCACGCCCGGAGCCCCGGACGACCACGACGCGGACGTCCGGGGCCAACCCCAGGCCGATCTGCCGCAGCGCTTCCCAGGTGCTGGGCACCATCGCGTTGAGCACATCCGGGCGATCAAGAGTGATCGTCGCGCACGCACCGTCCACGGTGAACCGGATGCCGCCACGCTTGCACAGATCGGGATCGACGTCGGCCGTCGGCACAGGCACCTCCACTGCAGTGCGCGGCACCTGCCCCGACCGGCCTGGTCGGACGAGCACTACCGCGCGGTCTCAAGTGTTACCGCGCGGTAGCTTACTCGGCTCTACTTCTTCTTGGTGCGCGTCGCGCCGCCGCGCCCACGCAACTGCACACCCGACTCGGACAGCACCCGATGCACGAAACCGTACGAACGCCCCGTAGACTCAGCCAGCGCCCGGATGCTGGCGCCCTTCTCGTACTTCTTCTTCAGATCCGCGGCGAGTTTGTCCCGCGTGGCACCGGTGATCCGGGCACCCTTCTTCAGATCAGCAGCCACCTTGTCCCGCCTTCCATGGTGCAGGTCGGGCCGCGTGCGGCCCCTATGGCCGCAATGATCGAACAGGATCGGCTCCAACGCCAGGTGAATGAAGAAAATCTTCGTAGGGTGATCGGCGTGTCACGAGCCGCTGATCACTCACATGCAGTATTCGGCCGGGTCGGCAGAAATCCCTTTCCATCTGCCTGATCAGGCCAATTGGACCAGCTCCAGATAGTCCTCCGACCAATGGTCCTCGGAGCCATCCGGCAACAGAATCACCCGCTCGGGCTCAAGGGCTTCCACTGCTCCCGGATCGTGGGTGACCAACACGACAGCACCGGCGAACCGGCGCAAGGCATCCAAAACCTGTTCCCGGCTGGCCGGGTCGAGGTTGTTGGTCGGTTCGTCCAACAGCAACACGTTGGCCGCACTGGACACCAGGCCGGCCAACGCCAACCGGGTCTTCTCCCCACCCGACAACGTCCCGGCCGGCTGATCGAGCTGCTCGCCGGAGAACAGGAACGTGCCAAGCAGGGTGCGCAGCTGTTGCTCGGGCGCGTCCGGCGCGGCGTGCCGGATGTTCTGCCACACGCTGGCCTCGTGATCGAGCGTCTCGTGTTCCTGGGCGTAGTAGCCGATGCGCAGGCCATGCCCGGGCACCACGCCGCCCGAGTCGGCCTTCTCCATCGAGCCGAGCAACCGCAGCAGGGTGGTCTTGCCCGCGCCGTTGAGGCCGAGGATCACCACCCGGGAACCGCGGTCCACGGCCAGATCCACGCCGCTGAACACCTCGAGCGAGCCGTAGCTCTTGGACAGTCCCTCCGCGGTGAGCGGGGTGCGGCCGCACGGGGCCGGGTCCGGGAAGCGGATCTTGGCCACCTTGTCGGCCTGGCGGGTCTCGTCCAGGCCGGAGAGCAGCTTCTCGGCGCGGCGGGCCATGTTCTGCGCGGCGACCGCCTTGGTGGCCTTGGCCCGCATCTTGTCGGCCTGCGCCATCAGCGCGCCGGCCTTCTTCTCCGCGTTGGCCCGCTCCCGGCGGCGGCGCTTCTCGTCGGCCGCGCGCGCGTCCAGGTAGCGCTGCCAGCTCATGTTGTAGGTGTCCAGTTCGCCCCGGGTGGCGTCCAGGAACCACACCTTGTTGACCACGGCGCCCAGCAGCTCCACGTCGTGGCTGATCACCACGAGGCCGCCGTCGTGAGCCTTGAGGAAGCCGCGCAGCCAGGTGATCGAGTCGGCGTCGAGGTGGTTGGTCGGTTCGTCCAGCAGCAGCGTGGTGGCCGAGCGACCGCCCACTCCGGACTCCGACGCGGCGAACAGGATGCGGCCCAGCTCGACCCGGCGGCGCTGACCGCCGGACAGGGTGCGCAGCGGCTGGGCCAGCACGCGATCTTCCAGCCCCAGGTTGGCGCAGATGCGCGCGGCCTCGCTCTCGGCGGCATACCCGCCGTTCGCGGCGAAGCGCTCCTCAAGGCGGCCGTAGCGGCGGATGGCGCGCTCCCGGGCGCTGTCGTCGACCAGTTCGGCCATGGCGGTCTGCGCCTTTTCCATCTCGCGCAGCAGCTCGTCCAGGCCGCGGGCGGACAGCACCCGGTCCTTGGCGGTGACCGACAGGTCGCCCTCGCGGGGGTCCTGGGGCAGGTAGCCCAGCTCGTCGGAGCGGCGCACCGCGCCGGCGTAGGGCTCGCTTTCGCCGGCCAGCACGCGCAGGGTGGTGGTCTTGCCGGCACCGTTGCGGCCGACCAGGCCGATGCGGTCGCCGGGCTGCACGCGCAGCGCGGTGTCGGCGAGCAGGATGCGCGAACCAGCGCGCAGTTCAAGATCAGTAGCGGAGATCACGGGAACTCTTCCGAGAAGATGGCGGGCGGATCAGGGCATGCGGAAGCGGTCCACCGGTCGTGACCGGCGAACTCCAGCGCTAGTGCGTGTCCGCTCGAATCGCCACGTCCCCCAGTCTACGGGAGGGGCGCCAGCGGTTTCGCGGTGCGGGCCTGGATGACCGGCCCTTGATCGCCGGACATCCGGTCTGACCAGGGACGACACGGCCCGCCGTGACCAATTTGAAATTTTTGGTCCGAAGTGAAACCGAATGAGGCTCACGTACGTCAGACCCGGCGAGCCGGGCCGGCAACCCCGGAACGGTTCGCAGTCACCCGTCCGGTCGGCGCGCGCACGCCGGCCGGACGGTGACCACCGTGCGTCACCAAAATTGCACAGCACATCCGAGTAGGTAACCGCAACCCCAATTCGGTCACCTTTTCACCGTAGTGGCGGCGAGATCGAACGGCGCAACCGCCTTTCACCCGCGCAGATGCCCGAATATCGTCGCCACCATTCGTCTGATGAAAATGGGCCGATCGGGGGTGTAACAATCGGCGTCACCCAAGTAGGGTAACTCTGGCGTGACGAGTTGACGACGGGGAGTCACCATGACGATCGCTGCGAGGCGACCGGACTTCAGTCCAACCCGAACATCGGCCGTACGACCGGAACTGGCCAGACTCCTTGCGGGAGGTCCGTTTCCGGAAGCTTTGCGGGCTGCGATCAAGGGTAGTGGGCTGAGTCTGGACCGGATTCAGCATCGGCTGCAGTTGCGAGGAGTCACCATCAGTGTGGCGACTCTCAGTTACTGGCAGTCAGGACGGCGTCGGCCGGAGCGGCCGGAGTCGCTGGATGCGCTGCGCCATCTCGAAGCCGTGCTGCGCGTGCCACCGAATGCGCTGACCGCGCTGCTGGGCCCGCCCCGGCCGCGGGGCCGCAGGCGGCGCACCGGCCGCCAGCTGGCCATGGACGCGCTGTGGACCAGCAACGAGGGGCTGCCCGGCCTGCTGGAGCGGATCGACACGTCCTTCGACGGCTCGCTGACCAGGATCAGCCAGCACGACCGCTGCCAGGTCAACGAGCGCAGGCAGCTGCACTCGGTGCAGATCACCCAGGTGATGCGGGCCGAACAGGACGGCATCGACCGGTGGGTGCTGGTCTACGACTGGGAGTTCCAAACCGACCAGGCGCCGCAGATCATCGCCATGCGCAACTGCCGGCTCGGCCGCACCGCGGTCGACTACGACGCGCACACCCTGCTGGCCGAGCTGCTGTTCGACCGCCCGCTGGCCACCGGCGAGACGGTGATCATGGAGTTCCAGATCAACAACCCGCCCAGTGACCGCGCGCCGGTCGCCGACGCGCACATCCGCAGGCTGCGCCTGCCGGTACGGGACTACGTGCTGGAAGTGCAGTTCCACCCGGACGCCGTGCCGGTGCGCTGCCAGCAGTTCTCCTCGCCCGCCGAGGACGTGCGCATGGCCCGGCGGCGCAACCTGGTGATCAGCCCGACCGGCGAGGTGCACGTGGTCGGTCTCGGCGTTGGTCCCGGAGTGTTCGGCATCGAGTGGGACTGGCCCCAGCCGGCCATTCCCGCCCCGGCCGAACCGATCCGGCCCACCGCCGCGCCCGCACCCCGCGCCGTAGGCGTGACCGGCGGTCTCACGCACCGACTGCACTGACGGCTTCCCCTGCACCACCAGCGAGCGAGGGTCTCCAGAGTTTCTAGAGGGAGAAGGCGTCGGTCCACAGCTGACCGCGCCGGCCGGACAACGCGTCCAGCAGGGCAGCGGCCTGGTTGTCGGTCAGCGACGCCACGAAGTCCACCACGGCCCGGCCGCGGGCCAGGGCGCGCACCGCGTCCGGCCCGTCCGGCGCCGTGCCCCCGGGCCCGGCCAGCAGGTCCGGGCGGTCGGCGGCCAGGCGCCGGTACTCGCCCTCGGCCAGTTCGAGCAGGTCGTGCAGGCGCCGGGGCAGCCGGTCGGCCTCGCGCCGGTCGCCGAGCCACTGGTCCAGCTCGTCCACCAGCGCGGTGAGCAGGCGAGCCTGCCCGTGCTGATTCAGGGCCAGATCCGGGCGGCGCAGCACGAACCGGCGGTGCACGAACTTCAGCACCGCGACCTCGTGCCACTGCCGCACGTTCAGCAGCACGTGCCCGGACCGGGTGGTCGGATCGGCGCTGACGATCACGCCCTCGACCAGCCGGGCGGTCCACCGGGCGGAGAACCGGGCCACCGACTGCTCGGCCGCCACCGACCCGTCGAAGGGCACCGCCAGCAGCTCGTCCACCAGCTCCCGGCGCACCCGGAACACGGCGTCGGCGAACGCGTCGTCGTCCACGATCCAGGAGTCCTTGACGTGCAGGCGGCGGCGCAGCGCCTCCAGCGCCCGGCCGGGCAGCCGGGACTGCGCGGCCAGCTCGGCCTCGTCCAGTCCGGCCAGCTCCACCGCCCGGGTCCACCACTCCCCCAGCTCGGCGGCGACCGTGGCGTGCTGCAGCACGCCCACCCGGTGGAAGTCCTCCACGTCGTGGATGGCGTAGGAGATGTCGTCGGCGGTGTCCATCACGGACGCCTCCACGGTCTGCTGCCACGGCTCGATCCGCCCGGCGAACGCGGCCCGGGCCGACACCAGATCCTCGATCTCGGTGACGTAGGCGCCGAACTTGGCCGATCCGCTGCCCGGCGCGTCGGCCGGTTCGGACGCGCCGCGCGGGGGCACCGGCATCCGGCTGGGGTGCGGGCGCGGATCGGCCCGCCGGGTCCACGGGTACTTCAGCAGCGCGGCCCGCACCGCGGCGGTCAGGTCCAGGCCGAGGCCACCGGGGCCGTGCGTGTCGGTGGTGGTGACGATCCGGTAGGACTGGGCGTTGCCCTCGAAGCCGTCGGGCAGGCCGAAACGGTGCCTGGCCAGCCGGTCCAGCACCTCCTCGCCGAGGTGCCCGAACGGCGGGTGGCCCAGGTCGTGCGCCAGCGCCGCGGCCTCCACCACGTCCGCGTCGCAGCCGCCCAGCTTGTCCAGCAGGCCCTCGGTGTCCGGGTGGGCGGCCAGTCGTTCGGCGATGGCCCGGGCCACCTGGGCCACCTTCAGGCTGTGGGTGAGCCGGTTGTGCAGCAGCAGGCCCGAGCCGGTGGGCGAGACGACCTGGGTGACCCCGGCCAGCCGGGCGAAGAACGGTGAGCTGGCGACCCGGTCGCGGTCCACCCGGAACGCCCGGGCGGCCAGGTCGGACGGGACGGCCCCGATGTTCAGGCCCGCTGATCGGCGGGCGACCCGGGGATCGGCCTGCGGCTCGGTCATGCCGCCAACGGTAGTTCACGCCGAGGGCCGAGATCAGGCTCGGAAAGCCGGAAACGACGCGACAACGGGCCCGGCGGCGACGATCATGCGGGGGTGAGCGACGACGAGCGGGCCCGGTCCTTCGGTCGGCAGGCGGCGGACTACGAGCGGCTGCGCCCGGGTTATCCGGCCGCGGCCATCGAGGCCCTGGTGTCCGGGCGCGGGTTGCGGGTGGCCGACGTGGGGGCGGGCACCGGGAAGCTGACCCAGGCGTTGCGCGCGGCCGGGCACACCGTGCTCGCGGTCGAACCGGACGCGTTGATGCGGGCGGAGATGACCGCGCGGATGTCCGATGTGGAGGTGCGGGACGGGACGGCCGAGGCCCTGCCGGTCGCCGACGCCGAGGTGGACGCGGTGCTGTTCGGCCAGTCCTGGCACTGGGCCGAGCCTGCGGCCGCGGCGGCCGAGGCGCGCCGGGTGCTGACCGAGGGCGGGGTGCTGGGGCTGCTGTGGAACGTGCCGGACGCGCGGGCGGGCTGGGTGCGCGAACTGCTGCGGCTCACTCATCCCGGCCAGGTCCCCCGGGCCGAGGCGAAATCGCCCGTATTGCCCGGTTTCGAGCCGGGTGAGCTGGTGAATGTGGACTGGCGGCAGCGGCTGACCGGGGCGGAACTGGTGGCGCTGGCGGGCACCTGGAGCCGGGTGGCCACCCTCCCACCGCCGGCGCGGAACACATTGCTGGCCGCGGTGCAAGGGCTGATCGTCGGGCATTCCGACCTGCGCGACAGCAACGAGATCGAGTTCCCCTACATCTGCCAGGCCTACCGGTTCCGGGTCACCGGCGGACTCGGCCAATCGGCGGCTCCGGCCCGGGGATGACCTTGGTCTGGTTGGCCGCCCCATTTGGCACGGTTTCCCGATAGAACAGGCGACGTGGCCGAACACGCGCGGGAGCAGGCGCCCACCGGCGCCGTGCAGTTGCTGCACTGGATCCTGACCGACGACCGGCGCACCGCGCGGGCCAGCAAGCTGCTGCTGGCCGCGGCGGCCTGGACCGCCCCGCCGGTGCTGGTGATCGGGCTGCTCATCGGGCTGGCCCGGGGCGGCGCGGGACTGCTGATCAGTATCGCCGCGCTGCTCACCATGGCGGCCACCATCGGCGGCGCGGTGTGGATGCTGGCCTACCAGCAGCGCCGCGGCACGCCGGAGATCGGGCTGGTGCGGCTGCTGGTCCGGCGCACCCGGCGGGTGCTGCGGGCCCGGGCGGCCTACCGGGCCGGCCTGACCGGCCGGCATTCGCTGAGCCGGTCGGACATCCGGCCGGTGGCGCAACCCACCCGGCCGATCTCCCGGTCGGACTTCCGGCCGGACTCTCGGTCGGACTCCAGGCCGGCCCGGCACGACCGCGGGCCCACGATGGTCGCCTACTGAGTCGAGCCATTCCCACACGGTGCGCTGTCCTGGCGTGATCGTGGTGAGCAGGGCCACACCCACATGGACCAACCTTCCGGTATGCCGTGAACAACCGGTGAACGTCACTACCGGCCGCGACTGATCACCAGGCAAGATGATGGCGTGCCCGCGTTGCTGGACGACGTGCACTTTGCCTTCCAGCCGCTGTTCAACCTGCAAACAGGTGCGGTGACGGCGGTGGAGGCGCTGGCACGGCCGTCGAATGGAGGAGTCCGTGAGCTGCTGCGCGAGGCAGCGGACACGGGTCAGCTGACGCCGACCGACTACGGTCTCGCGGCCTCGGCCATTCTACGGGCAGCCGAGCACGGCGTGCTCGTGCCGCTGCACGTGAATCTGCTCGCGCAGTCGGTGTGCCGGGCCCATGTGGCGCTGGAGCCGATCGCCAGCGCGATGCGCGCCACCGGCCGCCGCCCGGGCGAGCTGACCATCGAACTGAGCCCGCCGTTCGGCTCGGTGCGCCGGGCCGCGTTCGAACACGGCCTGACCATGCTGCACGAGATCGGCTTCCGGCTGGCCGTGGACGGGGTCGGCGAGGGCGACCCACCGCTGACCCTGATGGCCGACCCGGCCGTGGAGATGCTCAAGGTCGACCGGGCCATCACCGCCCAGATCGCCACCGACCCGCGCCGCAAGGCCACCCTGCGGGCGCTGCTGTTCCTGTGCGAGGAGAACGACATCCAGCTGGTGGCCGAGGGCGTGGAGAGCCCGGACCAGCTGGCCGCACTGCACAAACTCGGCGTGCGGGCGGCGCAGGGCAACCTGTTGCATCCACCCAGCCGCAGGCCCGCCGCTCACCTGGCCATCCCGCCGATGGCGGCCGATCCAGGCGCCGCCACCGGGCCGGTCGCGCAACCCGGGCCGACCGCCGGGCCCAAGGTCACCGAGCTGATGCACCCGCCAACCGCACTGCCCGCGGACGCCACCGCCGAGCAGGTGCGCACCGCGCTGGCCAGCCAGGACTCGGTCAACTGCGTGGTGCTGCTGGACGAGAACGAGCGTCCACTGTGGACCATCGACCGCAACCGGTTCCTGCTCGCCGTCACCGGCCCCTACGGCCACGCGCTGCACGCCAACCGCGACGCGGCCCGGCTGGCCGACAAGCCCAGGGTGGTGCCCATCGGCTCCTCGGCGCTGTCCCTGCTGGAGATGCTGACCAACACCGAACGCGAGCGCACCAACGACGACCTGGTGGTGATCGACGCGGCGCACCGGTGCGTTGGCGTGGTGCGGGTGGCCGACCTGATCCGCGCGGTCGCGGACAGCAAGATCGAGCAGGCGGCCGCGCTCAACCCGCTGACCCGGCTGCCCGGCAGCGACTCCATCGCCCGCGAGGTCGACCGGCGCATCGCCGCCCGGGACATGTTCGCGGTGAGCTGGCTGGACGTGGACACCTTCAAGTCCATCAACGACGGGTTCGGCTTCGCCGCGGGCGACGAGCTGATCCGCCGGATCGGCCAGACACTGGCCGTGGCCAAGGAAAAGCTGCCCAACGTCCACGTGGGACACATCGGCGGGGACGACTTCCTGTTCGTCACCGGCCTTGACGAGCTGATGACCGTCGGCGGGCACCTGGTGGACCAGGCCTGGTCGGTGGAGGACCGGCCGATCACGCTGTCCCTGGCCACCATGGTGTGCATGGACCACACGGCCCGTGACTTCGCCACCGTGTCCCGGTTGCTGGCGCCGCTCAAACAGCAGGCCAAGTCCATTTCCGGGGCCAGCTGGGTGGTCGGGCGGCCCGGGCACGACCGGGTGGACGTGCTGCGCCGGGGCAAGTCCCGGCTGGTCGTGCCGCAGGCGCGCAACCGGATCGAGGTGCACTCGCCGGTGGTGAGCGGCGCCGGTCACGACTGAGCGTTCCCGGGCCACTCACCACGTCAGCGAATCAGAAGGCCAGCAACGGGATCAGCACGTTGGCCTTGGGCGAGCCAAGACCGGACGCCGGGTCCCACCCGCGGGTCGCGGCGTAACCGGGGACGGTCACCGCGCCGTGGTAGGTGTTGTCGCCGGTGGTCACATCGTGATACGCCGCGCCGTAGAGGGGCGTGTGCGCGAACGCGTAGAGCTGGTTGTCGATCCAGCCGATGCGGTGGTGGCCCAGCTGATCGGCCAGCGCGGCCAGACCCGCCCACTGCGGTGAACCGGCGCTGGTGCCACCGAACCGGAACACGAGGTCGGAACCCTCACCGGAGGTGCTCCACACGGCCAGCACGCCGGCCCCGATGGCCGCGTTGTAGGCCACGTCCGGCACTCCGCGGCTGGCCAGGTGCAGCGAACGCTGGTAGGCCGGGGTGCTCCACACCGTGGAGTACCCGCCGCCGCCCGCGGCTTCGTACTGCGGCTCGTTCCACACCGTCTCGGAGTGGTAGGCCCCGGTGCTGCCGTCGGCGTCCAGCGTGGTGCCGCCCACGCCGGTGACCAGCGGGTCGGACGCCGGGGTGCTGACCGCCTTGAAGTAGGAGCTGCCGTCACAGGTGGGCAGCGCCGCGCCCTGGTCGGCGGAGGAGGCGAACACGGTCATGCCCTCGGCCGTAGCCTGCTCGTAGAGCTTGTGGGTGTTGTCCCGGATCGCCGGGTCCTCGCACTGCTCGGCCTCGCCGAAGCTCTGCGAGAGCACGTCGCCGAGGTCGTGGGTGATCGCGTAGCGCTGGGCGGAGTAGATGTCCGCGTCCTGGTCGCTCTTGGCCAGCACCAGGTCGATGGTGGCGCCGGGGGCGATGGCGTGCGCCCACTCCACGTCCAGGGTGATCTCGCCGGCCCAGCCGGTCTGGTCGGCGTTGCTCTGGTCGAACGGGGTCAGCCCGTCCGGCGCGATCACCCGCAGTGTGGGGTCGGACAGGCCGAACAGCTGGTCGAAGGTGGCCAGGTCGCTGGAGATGGTGGGGCTCTGGAACGCGTCCACGATCACGATGGTGCGACCGGCGCCGGTGACCTTGGTCTGCGCGGCCAGCTTGTCGATGCCGTAGGCGGCGCGGATCTGGGCCGGGCCGTAGCAGCCGGCCGGGGTGGTGGTCTGGCAGGCGAAGGTGGTCGCCGAGGGGTCGGACGTCACGTGTCCGGCGACCTGGTATTGGGGATGGGCGCCGATGGCCGGGGTCATGACGCCGGCCGCGGCCGCGGTCGTCCCGATCCCGGTCACCACGGTGGCCGCGGCCACCGCGAGACCGGACAGCGCGGCCATGGATCTGCGACGAGAGGATGCACGCACAGGGTCCTCCTGAGTACACGTCCGACCCCGACACCCGGACGAGTGAAAATGACGTAAGGACAGTCGCAGCGCGCGAACGCCTGGTCAACCTGCGAAGTGCGAATCTCGAGAGAGTTACCCCTGTTCGGGTGAAGCGGTGACCTGGATGTGAGGTTCGAACAGGTTGCCGACGGGCAGCTGGACCGCGGCGTCGGTGGCGTGGTCGGCCTCGTCGGGCCGCTGCTCATCACCGGGTTCGCCGGGTTCGCCGGGTTCGCCGGGCTGAGCACCGTCCTCGCTCCGGAACCAGCCGAAGTCTCCGGCGTCGCCGGGATCCGCGAGCCTCTCCGGCGGGGCCAGCAGCACCTCCGCGCCCACCGGCTGGAACCCGGCGCCCAGCGCGGCCCGCATCGACTGGGCGTTGCCGGGCGCGATCTGCGCCCACACCGGCTCGCCCGCGGGCACCAGCCCCAGCGCGGCGCCGAACAACCCG
>DASZNF010000007.1:0-27921 GCA_035551355.1 Pseudonocardiaceae bacterium
TCAGGCGGGCAGCAGTGCTGGGATGGTGTCGGCCAGGGGAGTGGTGGGGCGGCCGATCAGCCGGCTCAAGTCGCCGGTTGTGTCAGCCAGCAGGCCCTCCGCGATCTGCGCGTCCAGGGCGGTGACGAAACCAGCCGTCGCCTCGGGGACGCCCGCGTCGGCCAGCAGCTGCTTGTGCTGCTCGGTGGTCACGTGCTCGACCTTGACCGGCTTGCCGGCGGCCTCGGTGATCGCGGCCGCGAACTCGTCGAAGGTCCACGCGACGTCACCGGACAGCTCGTACACCTTGTTTTCGTGGCCCTCGCCAACCAGCACCGCCACCGCGGCTGCCGCGTAGTCGGCGCGGGTTGCGCTGGCCACCCGGCCCTCGCCCGCACTGCTGACGAACGTGCCGGTGGTGACCGCGTCGGCTACCTGCTGGCCGTAGTTCTCGGTGTACCAACCATTCCGCAGGAAGGTGAACGGGATGCCGGACTCGCGGATGGCCTCCTCGGTCGCCTTGTGCTCGGGCGCCAGGATCAGCGGCGTGGTGTCCGCGCGCAGCACGCTGGTGTAGGCGATCCGGCTCACCCCGGCCGCCTTGGCGGCGCGCACCACGTTGGTGTGCTGCTCGATCCGCTGGCCGACCTCACTACCCGAGATCAACAGCAGCGCGTCCACCCCGGCCAGCGCGCTGGCCAGCGCCTCGGGCTGGTCGTAGGCGGCGGGCCGGACGCGGATTCCGCGCTCGGCGAACTCCTCGGCCTTGGCCGGGTCGCGCACGATGAGCACGAGCTCGTCGGCGGGAACCTGCTCCAGCAGGCCCTGCACGACCAGCCGACCCAGCTGGCCGGTGGCGGCGGTGATTCCGATGGTCATGTCGATCTCTCCTCGCTGACGTGTGCTGCGCCCAGGTTGGCACTAACTTTTAGAAAGTGCAATACAATGGTAAGTGCTGTGTATCACGCAGCGACATGGCGGTCCGGGAGGTAATGTCAGGTCCATGGCTGGCGCGGGACTATCGGACGGGCAGCACGATCAGCTGCTGGCCGACGTGTTCGCGTCCGGCTGCACCTCCCGGCCCGTGCTGGAACATGTCACCGGCCGCTGGGGCACCTTGGCCATGGCCGCGCTGGCCGGCGGCACGCTCCGGTTCAACGCGTTGCGCCGCCGGGTCGACGGGGTCAGCGAGAAGATGCTCGCGCAAACCCTGCAAGCGCTGGAGCGCGACGGATTCGTGCGCCGCGACGCGCAGCCGACCATTCCGCCCAAGGTCGAGTACAGCCTCACCCCACTGGGCCACGAGGTCGCCACCCGGCTGCTGGACCTGATCCACCTTGTCGAGGGCAGCCTGCCCGAAGTCACCGCCGCGCAAACCCGCTACGACACAGCGAAAGACGCAGGCAAAGCCGCCAGCTGAACCGGAAACCCGTTAGCTGACCGGTTTTCCCGGTGCGCCGTACAGTCCCGGCCCGTCCACCTTCAGCCCGGCCAGGTGCTCCCGCGCCGACCTGTACGCCTGTTCGATCAGCGTGTCGGTGTGCGAGAAGTCCAACGGGGTCATCCGCACCGGCGCCGGCCCGGGCAGGTAGACCACCGGCAGGTCGGCGGCCACCAGCGGCGCCTCCAGCACCGCCTGGTTGCGCATGTTGATCATCGCGGTGAACATCAGCACGTCGGGCAGGCTGCGCGGCGCGCCCGGCAGGTGCCCGGGGAACGCGCAATCCAGCACCACCAACGACTTCGCGCCCATGGCCACGGCCTGGGTCATCGGCACGTTGGCCACCACCCCACCGTCGTAACAGGTCCGCCCGTCCAGCTCCACCGGCGGGTAGATGCCCGGGATCGCGCAGCTGGCCAGCAGCGCGGGCACCAGCCGGCCCTCGCGCACCAGCACCGGCTGCGCGGTGTCCACATCCATGGTCACCACACCCAGCGGCACCGGCAACTGCGCGAACGTGGTGTCGTCTCCGACGTGTTCGGCGATCACCCGGGCCAGCCCGGCATTGCCGTACAGGTGGTTGCGGCCCCGGTGCAGGGTGCGGGCCTGGCGCAACAGGCCACCGGGGAACACCGCGCGCCGGGTCATGCTGGCCCAGATCCGCACGAACGGCTCGGCCGAGGCGTTGCCGTGCCGGGCCAGCAGGGTGCCGTTGAGCGACCCGACCGAGGTGCCCACCACCAGGTCGGCGGCGATCCCGGCCTCCAGCAGCGCGCGCAGCATGCCGACCTGCATCGCGCCCAGGCTGCCGCCGCCTCCGAACACGAAGCCGACCGGCCGCGGGAGTGAGATCACGGTCCGAACATAACTGCCCGCAGCTATCCTGGCCCGACGCCGTGACCAGCTTTACACGCAGGGGAGAGCCGATGCCCACACTGCCCGTGCACGCCGAGTCGGTACCCCTGTCCGGGGTGCGTCAGGTGATGGACGCCGCGTGGCAGTTGCCCGATTCGATCGGTCTGCACGTCGGCGAGCCCAGCTTCGCCACGCCCGAGCACGTGCTGGCCGCCGCCAGCAGCGCGCTGTCCGCCAGGGAGACCCGCTACTCGCCCAACGGCGGCATCCCCCAGCTGCGCGCCGCCATCGCGGAAAAACTGTTGCGGCACAACGGGTTGACCGTACCGATGAACCGGATCGCGGTGACCGCGGGCGGTATGCAGGCGCTGCACCTGGCCATGTCGGCCATGCTGCACACCGGCGACGAGGTGCTCATCCCCGACCCCGGCTGGCCGAACTTCGAGATGGCCGCGACCCTGGTCCAGGCCACGCCGGTGCACTACCCGCTGCGCGCCGAGCACGGCTTCCTTCCCGAGGTGGCCGAACTGGAGGCGCGAATCACCCCGCGCACCCGGGCCATCCTGATCAACTCGCCGTCCAACCCGATCGGCTCGGTGCTCACCGAGAACCTGGCCGAGAAGCTGTGCCGGTTCGCCGACGAGCACGACCTGTGGGTGATCTCCGACGAGTGCTACGACCAGCTGACCTTCGACGTGCCGCACGTCAGCCTGGGCCGGTTCGACACCGCGCACCGGGTGTTCGGCTGCTTCAGCTTCTCCAAGACCTACGCCATGACCGGCCTGCGGGTGGGCTACCTGGCCGCGCCGGACGACACCACCGCCGCCACCCTGACCAAGTTGCAGGAAACCGTGGTGTCCTGTGTGAACACGCCCGCCCAGTTCGCCGCACTGGCCGCGCTGACCGGACCGCAGGACATCGTGGAGACCATGCGGCTGGCCTACCGGGACCGGCGGGACGCGGCGGTGGAATTCCTGGACCGGCACGGGGTCGGCTACCTGCGGCCGCAGGGAGCGTTCTACCTGTGGATCGATGTGCGCGACCGGTGCGGCGGGGACGTACGGTCCTGGACCATGGACCGGTTGCGCCGCCACGGGGTCGCGGTCGGGCCGGGGGACGCGTTCGGACCGTCCGGGCAGGGCTGGGTGCGGGTGTCGCTGGCGACCGAAACCGAGGCGCTGCTGGAAGGCCTGCGTCGGCTGGTGGCCTGAGGAAGGGATCATCCGACGCCGATCCGAGGCTCGGGGTCCCGGGTTCCGCCTCACCCGGCCCTTTTAGGTCATCTTCTAGTCGTTCGGGAAAGTACTTGCCTGACAGGAAAGCGTGGGCTATGTTTCTTCTCAGGCAAGTATTTTCCCAGGGGGACGAAGGAGCGGCAGCGGTGAACGAGCCAACCCCGGACGAGGCGGCGGCGGCGCTGCGCGCGGTCCAGGAGAGCAGGGAGCAGGTGATCTCCTCCTCCCCGGGCCCCTGGTGGACGTCGATCGTCTGCGGTCTGGTCGTCTTCGCCTACTGCGCGGCCGTCGACCTGTTCCCGGCAGCAGGAACCTGGCTGAACGTGGCCGCGCTGGCCTTCTGCCTCGTGCTGGTCTTCGGCCGGCCCACCCGGGTGGGCGGCACCCTGCTCGGCCAGCGGGTCATGGTGTCCGGCCGCAGCCTTCCGCTCTCCCTCACCTCGCGGCTGCTGCGTATTGCGCCCGTAGTCGTCATCGGGATCGCCGCGGTCCTGCTCATCCTGCTGCTGCACCTGCCGCACGTCGGCATCTACTACGGCGCGGCGGCCGGACTGTTCATCATGGTCCTTGACCCCAGGTTCCAGCTGTGGCTACTACGTCGGCAGAACAGGAACTCCAGCAGTGGCCGAGCTTGACCAGCTCCTGCTCGACCCGACGAGACTGGCCATCGTCTCGCTGCTCGCGGCCGCGGAATGGGCCGAGTTCGGGTTCGTCCGGGACTCGGTGAAGCTGTCCGACTCGGCACTGTCCAAACAGGTCACGACACTGTCCAAGAACGGCCAGGTCGAGGTCCGCAAGGGATATGTCGGCAAGCGGCCACGCACCTGGCTCAACCTCACCGCCACCGGCCGCGACGTCCTGGCCGAGCACATCTCGGCCCTGCAGGCCATCGCCGAGAAAGCCCGGTCGGACGGTGCCCGTCATCGACCCACGACTGGTGTGCCCTGACGTCGGCCGCCGGGGTAGGCGAAATCAGGTCGCCCGGGCTCGCCTGGTTCGGTACGGTCCGGGAAATGTTCGCACCGCTGGGAGCCACGCGGTTCGCGGGTGGTCTGCCCGGCGGTCCCCGGCGGAGAGCGGGTTTTCGGGATGGCATGTCGGATCAGTGAGATCGTGCTCGGTTGCCGCGAGCCCGAGGTGCTGGCGCGGTTCTGGTGCGAGGTGCTGGACTTCGTGGTGCTCGATCGCGAGGACGACGGCACGCTGGAGATCGGGCCGCGCGAAGGGTTCGGCGGTCCGCAGCCGACGATCATCCTCAGCCGCCGGGACGAGCCGGAGCCGGGGAAATCCCGGCTGCACATCGACGTCAACCCCACCGACCGCGATCAGGACGCCGAACTGGAACGCCTGCTGACGCTGGGCGCGCGCCGGGCCGACATCGGCCAGACCGGCCAGGAGCAGTGGCATGTCCTGGCCGACCCGGAAGGCAATGCGTTCTGTCTGCTCAAGGCCCGCATCAGGGAACTCTGATCCGCATCAACTCAGGGCGTGGGTGATGCGGTCCAGGACGGGCAGCGGGCACATGCCGTAGTTGTAGAAGTCCACGCTGTCGGCCCCGGCTTTTCTTACGGCGCTTACCTTTGCCGCCAGGTGCGCGGCATCGTCGGTGTCCGGTTCGCCGGGGCGCAGCACCGCGCGCAGTCGCCGGTCCGGGCCGAGCAGTTCCCGGTAGGCGGCGATGTCCTCGGTGATGCGCTGTTCTTTCCGGGCGTAGGCCAGCACGACGTAGTCCTTTACCAGCGCGCCGATCGCGGCCGGGTCGACGCCGATCCGCCAGGTGTCCCGCGCGGCGGGCACACCGGTCGGCAGCCCGTCACCGTAGCCCTTGAGGGCGCCGGTGCCGTCGATGATGCACAGTGCACAATCCTTGTCCCGCAGCGCATCGGCGACCTCGCGGACCAGGCCGGTGACCGTGTCCGGCCGGTGGTCGACAAAGGCCAGCAGCTCGGCGCCGGCCAACTCGGCCAGGTTCGCGCGGGTGAGCTCGGCGGCTGGGGGAGGGCCGCCGTTGAGCACCGCGTCGACCACGACCCGGGCCTGGCGGGCGGCGGCTTCCGCGTCCACCCCGGCCTGTTCGGCCTCGGCGCGGCAGAACTCGCAGAAACACAGGCCCAGCAGGAAATCGGGAATCGCACCAAGGTCCACAAAGGACCGTTCGTGGTGGTAGCCGTGGCTGAAGAAGCCGAAGTTCAGCGACTCGGCCAGCACCGCGTCCACTCCGGTGTCGGCCACCGCGCGGGCCAGTGCGACCACGTAGGCCCGCACATCGGGATGGGCCGGGCACAGATCGGCCGGGGCGGCGCGCTCGCCGAAACAGTTGCGCTGGGTCACATCCGGGTGCAGCAGGCCGAGCGTGGTGTTGTGCAGGAACACCGTCCAACCGGACACCGCCAGGCCGCGCTCCCGGGCCGCCGCGTAGATCCCGGTCAGCGCGCCGTCGCCAGCGACCGCGGGCACCAGGCGGCCGAACTCGCTGGCGGGCAACGGAAAGTACACGCCGTCGTGGCGCACGGTGACCCGGGTCGGGCCGTGCGGGGTGACGTCCCGGGCCCGGTGATAGGCGGCGGCCACGGCGATGGAGTCGCAGCCGTAACCGGCGATCCGGTCCAGTTCGGCCGGGTCGCGCAGGTCGTCGGGGAAGGCGAACATCGTGCCGGTCACTCGTTGTTCTCCTGTTCACGGGACGAGCCGAGCATGCGGGAGATCTCCAGCCCGGTGCGCACCACCATCGGGCCCACCTCGCGCACCCGGGCCGGAGTCATCCGGGACACCAGCCCGGACACCGACAGCGCCCCGGCCACTCCGTCGGCGTGGTCGAAGATCGGCGCGGCCACGCACCGGACCTCGGGCTCGTTCTCCCGGTCGTCGATGGCATAACCGCGTTTGCGCACCCGGTCCAGTTCGGCCCGGAAGCGCTCCGGGCCGGTGATGGTGTGCTTGGTGACCTGCGGCATCCCGGCCGCGATGATCTCGGCCACCGCGTCCTCGCCGGACCAGGCCAGGATGGCCTTGCCCACCGCGGTCCGGTAGGCCGGCACCCGGCTGCCCACCCGGGAGGCCATCCGCACGTTGTGCTCGTTCTCCAGTTTGTCGATGTAGGCCACGTCCGGCGGCACGTACACCACCAGATGGCAGGTCTCGTCGACCTCGGCCAGCAACCGGCGCAGCGGCGGCCCGGCCACGGTGCGCAGGTCCAGCGAGGACAGGTAGGCCTGGCCCAGCCGCAGCGCGCCGGGCCCGAGCCGGAACCAGCCGGTTTCCCGGTCGCGGATGAGCAGATCGGCCTCCACCAGCGGCGCGGTCAGCCGCAGCACGGTGGACTTGTTGATGCCCAGGTCCTCGGCGATCCGGGTCAGCGACGCGCCCCGCCCGCCGCCACCCTGATCGCGCACGTAGTCCAGCACGGCCAGGGCGCGGCGCAGCGAGGAGGACTGGTTGCGCCCGGCGCTCGGCTCGGTCATGCGCCGACCGCGGGCGCCGCGTCGGGTTTGCGGCCGATCCCGTTGTCCCGCAAGAAAGCCTCGTGCTTCTCGCGTTCCGGCTTGTCCAGCAGCGAACCGCCGATGGTGATCACCAGGGCCAGCACCAGGCCGACGAAGATCGGCTGGATGCCGAACAGCGGATGCCCGGCCTCCTGGTCGTAGAAGTACAGCGCGATGCTGATCACGCCGCTGATGATCATGCTGGCGTTGGCTGCGCGGGTCGTCACCCGCGGCCAGTACAGCGCGGCCAGCCAGGGGATCAGCACCCCGCCGACCACCCCGTAGAACCCGAACAGCAGCAGGCTCAGCACGCTGGGAATGGCGCACAGCAACAGGTAGGACAACACGATCAACCCTACGACGGACAGCCGGGCGACCAGCACCTGGCGTTCCTTGCCGGCGTCCGGCTTGATCAGCCGCACGTAGACGTCCTGGGTGACGTTGGACGCGGCCGAGAGCGTCGTGCCACCGGCCGAGCTCATCAGGGCCGAGGTGATCGCGGCGTAGAGCAGCACGCCGACCGGGGTGGGGAACTCGCTGATCATCAGCTGCGGGAACACCGACGCGGCCGAGATGCCGTGGAACAGGTAGTGCGCGGCGATGCCCAGCATCGGCACGAAGATGTACACCGGCACCATCAGCGCGGCCGCGACCAGCACGCCGGTCCGGCCGTCCCGGGCGCTGCGGGCGCCCAGCAGCCGCTGGAAGTAGGCCTGCAGGGCCAGCGCGGTCGGCGCGATCAGCAGGGTGCCGGCCAGCGCGTCGCCGGGGGAGATGTGCCAGATGTCGCCGAACCCGGCGGGCAGTCCGGGGGCGTTGAGCACGTGGTGGATGCCGCCGGCGCGGATCAGGGTCAGGGGCACCAGCACGGCCAGGCCGATCACGAAGATCACCCAGTGCAGCAGGTCGCCCCAGCTGGTGCCGAGCATGCCGCCCAGCAATACCCAGGCCAGGATGATCACCGCCGACACCGCCGCCGACAGCAGCACCGGCCAGCCGGTGACCAGGGTGATCAGCGAGCCCATGGCCAGCAGCTGGGCGCCGACGCCGCTGATGCTCTGGGTGATGTAGTAGATGGTCGCGGTCACGCCCGAGGTGAGCGAGTAGCGGTCCTCCAGGATCTGTGGGTGGGTCACCTGGGTCATGGTGGACAGCGGCTTGGCCAGCAGCAGCGCCATCGCCACCATGCCGATGACGATCGGCCCGAGCGCCCAGAACGACTTGAAGCCGGTGGAGAAGGCCGAGGAGGCAAGGCCGATGGTGGACCCGCCGCCGACCGTCTGGGACACCAGTCCGGCGCAGATCAGGTACCAGGGCAGGGATTTACCGGCCAGGAAGAAACCATGCGAGTCGTTTCTCACCCGCCTGCCCGCGATCACGCTGATGATCACCACAACGACCGCGTACACGGCGATACCGATCAGAAAGGCGGGGCGCATCGGCACTCCTCATGTTGTGCAATGCAAAATCCAATATTGCATTTCGTAAAAGGTAGTGGCACGCTGGCCGCCGGGCAAGACTCCGTTTCCAAGATTGTCCACAATGGACATTGGGTGGTGAGGCGTTGTTCGACGTGCTGTTGCGCGGCGGCTGGGTCGCCGACGGCACCGGCGCCCCGGTGCACCGCGCGGACCTGGGGATCACCGGCAACCGGATCACCGCGGTCGGCACCCTGGCCGGCGCGAGCGCGGGCACCGAGGTAGACGTGACCGGCCGCTATCTGCTGCCCGGCTTCGTCGACGCGCACGTGCACGCCGACGCCCGGGCCGCCGACCCCGACCTGCAGCTGGCCGCGCTGCGCCAGGGGGTGACCACGCTGGTCGTCGGCCAGGACGGGGTGTCCTTCGCGCCCGGCTCGGCCCGTGGCGTCGCCTACGCCGCCCGCTACTTCGCGCCGATCAACGGGCCCGCGCCGGCCGAGTTCGCCGACGGGGTCACCGTTGCCCAGTTGCTGGCGCACTACGACCGGGCCACCGCCCTCAACGTCGCCTACCTCGCCCCGGCCGGCACCATCCGGGCCGAGATCATGGGTTTCGCCCCGGGCGCACCGGAAACCGGCCAGCTGACCGCGATGCGCGGACTGGTCGAGCAGGCACTGGCCGACGGCGCGATCGGGCTGTCCACCGGCCTGGAGTACCTGCCCGGCGGGCACGCCGACGCCGCCGAACTGGCCGCGCTGTGCGCGCCGGTGGCCGCGGCCGGCGGGGTGTACGTGACCCACATGCGCGGCTACGAGGCCAACGCCTGGCAGGGGCTGGCCGAGGTGCTGGACATCGCCGAGCGCAGCGGGGTCGCCGCGCACGTGTCCCACCTGCACGGGCCGACCAACATGCTGCACCAGCTGCTGGCCGAGGCCCGCGCGGCCGGGCACGATGTCACCTTCGACGCCTACCCCTACCTGCGCGGCAGCAGCATCCTGGCCATGGTCGCGCTGCCCACCGACATCCAGCGCGACGGCCCGGACGAGCTGCTGAACCGGTTGGCGGACAAGGGCGAACGGGCCCGGCTGGCCCGGGATTGGTTCCCCGGCATCGAGGACGTGCTGGACCGGATCACCCTGGCCCACGTGGCCGCGCCGGACTGGTCCTGGACCGAGGGGCAGGCCCTGCGCGACGCGGCGGCGCAAGCCGGTCTGCCCGCCGGGGAACTGGTCTGCGAGCTGATCCACGCCAGCGGCCTTGGCGCCGGTTGCGTGTTCGGGCAGCCGCCGACCAACACCGACACCGATGTGCGCACCCTGCTGCGGCACGAGGGCCACATCGGTGGGTCGGACGGTATCTGGCTGGGCGGGCATCCGCATCCGCGCGCCTACGGCACCTTCGCCCGGTTCCTCGGCCGGCACACCCGCGAACTGGGCGACTGGACCTGGGGGCAGGCCGCGCTGCACCTGTCCGGGCATCCGGCTCGCCGGTTCGGCCTGGCCGGGCGCGGCTTGCTGCGGGCCGGGCAGATCGCCGACGTGGTGGCGCTCGACCCGGACACCGTCGCCGACCGGGCCACCTACGCGGCGCCGACCGAACTGGCCGTCGGCGTGGATCACGTGCTGGTGAGTGGCGAGTTCGCGTTGCGCGATGGCACCCTCACCGGGGCGACTCCCGGCCGGGGGCTGCGCCGAGGAGAGGACGGTTGATGGTTCCGCAGTTAGTGACCGAGGCGATCGCGCGCCTGCGCGCGCGGCCGATTCCGGCCACCGCCAAGGGTTTCACCGGGTTCCGCGAACCGGTCAGCACCGAGGAACTGGCCGCGCGGCGGCCCGGTCTGGCCGAGTTCAGCTATCCGCTGATGACCCTGCGGGATTCCGCGCTGCGCAACAACATCGAGGGCCTGGCCGGCTACTGCGCGGCCGCCGGAGTGCTGCTGGCCCCGCACGGCAAGACCACCATGGCCCCGCAGCTGGCCGCCCGGCAGCTGGCGGCGGGCGCGTGGGGGATGAGCGTGGCCCACATCGGCCAGTTGCGGGCCTTCCGCGAATTCGGCTTCCCCCGGCTGTTTCTGGCCAACGAACTGGTGGACCGGGCCGGAATCGCCTGGCTGGCCGGGGAACTGGCCGCCGACCCGGGCTTCGAGGCCTACTGCTACGTCGACTCCTTCGAGGGCGTGGCCATCCTGGATTCGGTGCTGAGCCAGGAGATTCCCGGCCGCCCGCTGCCCGTGGTGGTGGAACTCGGGCACGCCGACGGGCGTACCGGAGTGCGCACGGTGGCCGAGGCGGTCGCGGTGGGCAAGGCGGTGCGCGCCACCGGAACCCTGGAACTGGCCGGGGTCGCGGGCTACGAGGGACAGCTGGGCCACGACGACAAGCCGGAGACGCTGGCCAAGGTGACCGAGTACTGCCGGACGCTGCGGTCGGTGGTCGACGAGTTGTGGACCGAGGGCAGCCCGATACTCTCCGCTGGCGGCAGCCTCTACTTCGACGTGGTGGTCGAGGAACTGACCGCCGACTGGCCGGAAAGCCTTGCCCCGCGGGTGATCCTGCGCAGCGGCGCCTACGTCAGCCACGACCACGGCACCTACCACCGGTACTCGCCGGCCGAACGCGGTGCGGCGGGCGGACTGTCGTTGCAGCCGGCGCTGCGGTTGTGGGCGCAGGTGGTCTCCCGGCCGGAGCCGGGGCTGGCGCTGCTGACCGCCGGGCGACGGGACTCCTCCTTCGACGAAGGCATGCCCATCGTGCTCAGTGCACCAGGACACTCTACTGTGGACGGCTGGGAAGTGACGAAACTCAACGACCAGCACGGTTATCTCCGGTTTCCGGAGACCGCCTCGCTGGCCGTGGGGGACCTGGTGTGCCTTGGCATCTCGCACCCGTGCACCGCGTTCGACAAGTGGCGGGCCATCCCGGTGCTCGACGACGACGATCGGGTGATCGACGTAGTACACACCTTCTTCTAATTCTCGTCGTAGTCCACGAATCCGATGGTGACCGGCGCGCGGCGGGCCCGTTCCAGTTGGTCGGTCGGGATGATGTCGTCCAGGAAGGCGTAGTCCCGGCGCAGCTGCGCGTGCCCCGAGTCGGCCCGAAGCCCTTGCCACCACTGGGAAATCTCCGACCAGCCGGGCGCGGCGAGCGCCCCGCCGAAGTGGGCCACGGACAGCGCGGCGGTCAGGTTGGCAAAGCGCAGCCGGTCGGCCAGCGGCCAGCCGCCCAGCGTGCCCACCACGAACCCGGCGCCGAACACGTCCCCGGCCCCGGTCGCGTCCAGCGCCTCCACCGACAGCCCGGGCACCGAGGCGCATTCGCCCGTGTTGCCGTCCACCGCGACCACGCCCTCCCGGCCCCGGGTGACCACCGCGACCGGCACCAGTTCGGCCAGCTTGGCCAGGGCCGCCTCGGTGCTGTCGGTGCGGGTGTAGTGCCGGGCCTCGAGTTCGTTGGGCAGGAAGGCGTGGCAGCAGGCCAGCTGGTCTAGCACCGAGGGATGCCAGGCGTCCGACGGGTCCCAGCCGACATCGGCGAAGATGAGGCTGCCCGCGGCACTCGCCTGGGACAGCCACTGTTGCGGCTGCGCGTCCAGCTGGGCGAAGGCGGCCCGGCAGCGCGGCGGCGGGCCGATCAGCTCGTCCGCGGTCACCGGCGGCGCGTGGCCGTGCGTGATCAGCGCGCGATCATGGTGGTAGGCAAGGGAAACCGTGACCGGAGAGTGCCAGCCGGGGAACCGCCGGGACTTCGACAGGTCCACGCCCTCCTGGTCGGACAGCAACTCCCAGCAGAACTCGCCGTACACGTCCGGGCCGAACGCGGCGGCCAGCGCGGTGGACAGGCCCAGCCGGCGCAGCGGCACCGCGAGATTGGCGATTCCGCCCGGGCCCGAGCCCATCCCGCCGGTCCACACCTCGGTGCCCAGCCGGGGCGGACCGTCCAGGCCGGTGAACACGATGTCGAAGAACAGCAGACCCGAGACGAACACGTCCACCTCGGGCTCGCCGGGTTGCGCCACGACCGCCACGTACCGTTTCCCTCTCGTCCTACCGGCTCAGGGATGTGCACGAGCGTGCGTCATCCGCCCCGATTTGGCAACGCCGGGGTCCGGGCGCTCATTCTCTGGTCAGCGCGGAGCGGGGCGGCAACTGTGGCCGGCCCAGCCACGCGGTGAAAAACTCGGCCAGCGACCGGCCCGCGTACTGCTCGGCCAGCGCGACGAAGGCCTCGGTGGTCACCGTGGCGTGCCGGTTGCGTTCGGTCCAGTCCCGCAACAGCGCGAAGAACCTGGTGTCGCCCAGCGTGGTGCGCAGCGCGTGCAGGGTCAGCGCGCCCCGTTTGTACAGCCGGTCGTCGAACATGGACGGCGCGCCCGGATCGCCGATCACCAGATCCTGCGGCAGCGCCGCCAGCCGCCGCCAGGCCGTCGTGGCGTGCCCATCGGCCGACGCGCCGCCGGATTCGGCCGACCACAGCCATTCCGCGTAACAGGCGAAGCCCTCGTTGAGCCAGATGTGCCGCCATTCCGCGACGGTCAGGCTGTTGCCGAACCACTGGTGGGCCAGTTCGTGCGCGACCAGCCGCTCGGACCCGCGCCTGCCGTCCATGTGGTTGGCGCCGAACACCGACAGACCCTGGGCCTCCACCGGGATCTCCAACTCGTCGTCGGTGACCACCACGGTGTAACCGGCGAAGGGGTAGGGGCCGAACCAGTCGGTGAACAACGCCATCATCCGCGGCTGCCGGGCCAGATCGTGCCCGGCGGACAGGCGTAACCGCTCGGGCACCGCGGCCAGCTGCCACACCGGGTCCCGGCCCAGCTGCAGCATCTCGTACCGGCCGATCTGGACGGTCGCCAGATAGGTCGCCATCGGTTCGGGCTGGTGGTAGTACCAGGTGGTGCGCCCGGCGCGGACCCGGCGATCGGTCAGCGCGCCGTTGGCCACCACCCGGTACGGCGAGTCGGTGGTCACCACCAGGTCGTAGCCGGCCTTGTCCGAGGGGTGGTCGTTGCACGGGAACCAGGACGGTGCGCCGTCCGGCTGGGAGGCCACGATCACGCCCTCGGTCAGCTCCTCCCAGCCGACCTCGCCGAACGGCCCGCCCACCGGCTTCGGATTGCCCGAATACCGCACCTCGACGGTGAACTCCGCGCCCGCCACCAGCGGTTTCTCCGGGGTGACGTGCAGCTTGCGCTGCCGCTGGGCGAACCGGGCCCGGCGGCCGTTCACGTTGACCTTGGCCACCCGCATCCCGGCCAGGTCCAGGCTGAACCGCGGCAGCGGTCCACCCGCCGCCGCGGTCAGCGTCGCCCGGCCGGCCAGCCGGTTGCTGGCGATCTTGTAGTCCAGGTCCAGTGCGTAGTGGGTGACCCGGTAACCCTCGTTGCCCTGTCGCGGTAGGTAGGGGTCGATCACCATGGCGCGATCGGGTTGCCCAGCCACCGGCTGTCCGCGGGCACGACGTCGCCCCGCATGACCAGCGAGGCCGGGCCCACCGTGCCGCCCGCGCCGATCCGGGCGGCGGGCAGGATGACGCCGTGCGGGCCGATGGTCGCGCCCGCCTCCAGAGTGACGGTGTCCATGCTCATGATCCGATCATGGAACAGGTGTGTCTGCAGCACGCACCCCCGGTTGACCGTTGCTCCGTCGCCCAGCGCCACCAGATCGGTCTCCGGCAGCCAGTACGTCTCGCACCACACGCCCTTGCCGATGCGCGCGCCCATGCCGCGCAGCCACAGGGTGGTCAGCGCGGTGCCCGCGGCCAGGTTGACCAGGAACGGCACGGCCAGCATCTCCACGAACGTGTCGGCCAGCTCGTTGCGCCACACGAACGAACTCCACAGCGGCCGCTCGCGCGCCCGGAACTTGCCGATCAGCGCCCACTTGGCCGCCATCGCCACCAGTCCGGCCACCGCACCCGCGGCCAGCACGACCAGTCCGGACGCCAACCCGGCGACCAGGAAACCGAACCGGGAGGCCAGCGCGGCCAGCCCGGCGGCCACCCCGACGCCCAGCGCGACCATGGCCATCACCGGCACGATCCGGCACAGCTCGACCAGCGCCCGGGCCACCTTCAACCGGGCCGGCGGCGCGAACGTGCGGCTGGCGTCGCTCGCCCCGGCCACCCGGCGCAGCTGCACCGGTGGGCTGCCCAGCCAGGACGACCCGGCCTTGGCCCGCTTCGGGGTGGCCGAGAGCACCGCGACCAGGCCGTTCTTGGGCACCGCGCGACCGGCCGCGGTCATCCCCGAGTTGCCGAGGAACGCGCGCTTGCCGATCTTGGCCGCGCCGACCCGGAGCCAGCCGCCGCCCAGCTCGTAGGAGGCGACCATGGTGTCGTCGGCCAGGAACGCGCCGTCGCCCACGGTGGTCATGCTGGGCAGCGCCAGCACGGTGGACACCTCGACGTTCCGGCCGACCTTCGCGCCGAGCAGCCGCAGCCACACCGGGGTGAACAGGCTGGCGTACAAGGGAAACAGCACGGTGCGGGCGGAGTCCATCAGCCGCTCGGTGGCCCAGGCCTGCCAGCCGGTCCGGCTGCGCACCGGGTGGTAGCCCCGGCGCAGCCCGATGGCCAGCGCGCGCACGCAGATCAGCACCAGCACCGCGAAACCGGTCAGCGCGACCACGGTGGCCAGCGGCACGGCCAGCAGCGCGTCGCGGGTGGCCGAACTCAGCGAGTCGGCGTGCGCCATGAACCTGGCCATGATCAGCAGCCCGGGCACCGCGGCCAGCACCGGCAGCAACGCCAGCAGCGCCGAGGACGCGCCGTACAGCGCCACCCAGGCGACCGGGCGGTGCGGCCGGCGGGCCGGCCAGGCGTGCCGGGCCCGGCCCACCCGCACCGCGGGCGCACCGGAGTAGGACTCGCCCGCGCGCACCGCGCCGGTCACCGAGGAACCGGCCGCGATCTCGGCGTCCCGGCCGATCCGGGCGCCCGGGAACAGGGTGCTGCGCGAACCGACCACCGCGCCCGCGCCGATCCGGATCCGGCCGATGTGCAGCACGTCGCCGTCCAGCCAGTGCCCGGACAGGTCGACCTCGGGTTCCACCGACGCGCCCCGGCCCAGCTTGAGCAGGCCGGTCACCGGCGGCATGGTGTGCAGGTCCACGTCCCGGCCGATCTTGGCGCCAAGCGCCCGGGCGTAGTAGCTGATCCAGGGGGCGCCGGCCAGACTGCCCGCGCCGGCCGCGTCGGCCCACCGCTCGGCCAGCCACAGCCGCAGGTGCACCGCGCCGCCGCGGGGATAGCGGCCCGGCCGCACCCCGCGCAGCAGCAACCGCACCCCGGCCGCGGCCAGGCCGAGCTGACCGGCCGGGGTGATCAGCAGCAGCACGCCGGCCAGCACGAACGACCAGGACACGGTGGGGGCCCAGACCGCGCCACCGGTGTGCAGCAGATTGCTCGCGCCGGCCAGCACGGTCAGCCAGCGCAGCCCGATCAGGGTGGCCACCGGCGCCAGCAGCGCCGACTGGATGACCCGGGCCCGCCGCGGGGTGGGCTCGATCTTCCTGGCCTTGCGCCGGGTCTCGGTGACCACGCCCAGCGCGCCGGCCAGCCCGCCCAGCGTCGGGTTTGCGTACACGTCGGCCACGGTGACCTGCGGGAACCGCTCGCGCAGCGCGGACACCAGCTGGGCGGCGGACAGGCTGCCGCCGCCGTTGGCGAAGAAGTCGGACTCCGGCCCGGTCACCGGCACGCCCAGGATGTCGCTCCAGCGTTCGGCGATCCACCCGGCGGTGCCGGAAAGTTCCTGGGCCACTTCGGTTTCCGCGACCAGCGCGGGCAGCGGCCAGGGCAGCGCGGCCCGGTCCACCTTGCCCGAGGTGCGGGTGGGCAGGCAGTCCACCTCGGCCAGCAGCGGCACCAGCGCGGCGGGCAGCCGGTCGCGCAGCGCGGCGATCGCGGCCTCCCGGTCGAAGCCGTCGGTGGTGGCCAGGTAGCCGACCAGCAGCTGGTTGCCCGCGGCCGTGGTGCGCACCGCGGCCGCCGCCCCGGCGACCCCGGGCAGCGCCTGCAGGGCGGCGTCGACCTCGCCCAGCTCGATCCGCCGGCCGCCCAGCTTCACCTGGTCGTCGGCCCGGCCCTGGAAGACCAGGCCCTCGATGTCCAGCCGGACGAGGTCGCCGCTGCGGTAGGCCCGCGACCAGCCCAGACTCGGCATGGGCGCGTACTTCTGCGCGTCCTTCACCGGGTCCAGGTAGCGGGCCAGGCCGACGCCGCCGATGACCAGCTCGCCGATCTCGCCGACGCCCACCGGCTCGCCCAGCGCGTCCACCACGGCCAGTTCCCAGCCGTCCAGCGGCAGGCCGATGCGCACCGGGCCCTCGCCGGTCAGCTGGGCCGCGCAGGCCACCACGGTGGCCTCGGTCGGGCCGTAGGTGTTCCACACCTCGCGGTCCTCAACGGCCAGCCGTTCGGCCAGTTCCGGCGGGCAGGCCTCGCCGCCGAAGATCAGCAACCGCACGTCGTCCAGCGCCTCGGCCGGCCACAGCGCGGCCAGCGTGGGCACGGTGGAGATCACCGTGATCCGCTGCTCGGCCAGCCAGCCGGCCAGGTCGGAGCCGCTGCGTACCAGCGAGCGGGGCGCGGTGACCAGGCACGCGCCGTGCCGCCAGGCCAGCCACATCTCCTCGCAGGAGGCGTCGAACGCGACCGACAGTCCGGCCAGCACCCGGTCACCCGGGCCGATCGGCTCTTCGGACAGAAAAAGCCGGGCCTCGGCATCCACGAAAGCGGCGGCCGAGGAATGAGTGACCGCAACGCCCTTGGGTTTGCCGGTGGACCCGGAGGTGAAGATGATCCAGGCGTCGTCGTCCGGTCTGGGGCGGGTGCGGTTGGTGTTCGGGATGCCGCGCAGGCCACCCGTGGTGAGCTCGGCGTTCTCGCCGAGCACCGCGCACACCCCGGCCTCGCCGAACACCAGTTCCGCGCGTTCGTCCGGGTCCTCGAAGTCGACCGGCACGTAGGCCGCGCCGACCGCGAGCACGGCCAGGATGCCCACGTACAACTGGGCGGTACCAGAGGGAACGCGGATGCCGACCCGGTCGCCGACGCCGATTCCGGCCTGGGACAAGGATTGCCGCACTCGGTCCACTTCGGACGCCAGGGTGCGATAGGTCAGTTTTGTTGTGCCGTCGTCGATCGCGGCGGCGGCCGGGTGGGCGCGCACGGTCTCGGCGAGGATGTCCACCAGGGTGCGCGGCGCCGGGGCGCCGCCCGCGCCGGTGAGAACCAGCGGCAGATCAACGGTGTCGGACAGGGATGCTTCGAGATCGATCAGGACGGACTCGTCGACAACGGTCACGGATTCACCGACATCTGGGCCGTTCCTCCTGTAGCGCAAGGGAAGTTGGCCCAGGAGTCCGGGAAAATCAACCGTCCTCGACCAATGCGACAATCGAGTGTAGCGAAGGTGAACACAAGATGTCCGCCCAGCTCGTCGCCTTGGTGCGAGACATCACACGAACGATCAACCGGTCGGGTCAATTCGCGCACGGTGTGCCATACCACCGGAACTGTCGGTGGCGACGCCTACTGTGCGCCGCGATGCGACCGATGACCACGGAGACCCAGGAGAACGCCACCAACCGGCGCGCCACGCTGATCGCGGCCTCCATCGGGTTCGCGATGATCAGTCTGGACGTCACCATCGTGAACGTGGCGCTGCCGACGTTGTCCGACCGGCTGCACACGGGACTGTCCGGCCTGCAGTGGGTGGTGGACGGCTACACCCTGGTGTTCGCCTGTCTGCTGCTCACCGGCGGCGCGCTTGGCGACCGGCTGGGCGCGCGCCGGGTGTTCGCCGCCGGGCTGGTCCTGTTCCTGCTGGCCTCGCTGGCCTGCGGCCTGGCCCCGAACGCGGGCGTGCTGATCGCCGCCCGGTTCGCCCAGGGCGCCGGGGCGGCGGTACAGATGCCCACCTCGCTGGCCCTGGTCGGGCACGTCTATCCGGAGGCGAAGGAACGGGCCCGAGCGGTCGCGGTGTGGGCCGCGGTCGGCGGAGCCACCCTGGCCGCCGGCCCGGTGCTGGGCGGATTGCTGCTGTCGGTGCTGGACTGGCGGTGGTTGTTCCTGGTCAACGTGGGTATCGGCGCGATCGCCCTGGCCGTCACCGCCCGGGCCACCGGCCCTCGACCCGGCCCCGGCCGCAAGCCGGACCTGCCCGGCCAGCTGCTGTCCGTGCTGGCCATCGGCGCGCTGACCTACCTGCTGATCGAAGGGCCCCGGCAGGGCTTCAGCTCACCGGTGGTGCTGCTCGCGGCCGTGGTCGCGGTGCTGGGCGCAGCCGGGTTCGTGCTGGTGGAACACCGGCGGGCCGAACCGATGCTGCCGCTGTCGCTGTTCCGGCGGCCCACCTTCAGCGCGGCCAGCGCGGTCGGATTCGGGCTCAACTTCTGTTTCTACGGCACGCTTTTCCTGCTGACGCTGTACTTCCAGACGGTGCGCGGACTGTCCCCGCTGACCGCCGGGCTGTGGTTCGTGCCGATGACCGCCACGGTGACCGCGGCCAACCTGGTCGGCGGCTCGCTGGCCGCCCGGTTCGGCGCGCGGCGGCCCTTGGTGGCCGGTCACCTGGTGTTCCTGGTCGGTGCGCTGGCCCTGCTGGTCGCGCTGACCGGCGCGCCGGACTGGGCGCTGTGGCTGGCCATGGTGCCGCTGGGCACCGGCGCCGGACTGTGCGTGCCGCCGGTGACCAGCGCGCTGCTGGAGGCCACCGAACCGGCCTACACCGGAGTCGCCTCCGGCGAGCTGAACGCGGCCCGGCAACTGGGCGGCACGGTCGGGGTGGCGTTGTTCGGCGCGCTGCTGACCGCCGGGTTCACCGCCGGACTGCGGAATTCGCTGCTGGTGGCCGCTATCGTGCTGCTGGCCGGGACGCTGGCCTGTCTGCGCTGGATCGGACCGCGTCGAAAAACCGCGTGACCGCGCGCACCGTGGCCATGGTGCGGGCCGAGCGGACCAGATCGAACGCGTGGTGGGCGTAGGGCAGTTCGGCGTAGTGCACGCCGCGGCCGGACACCGCGGCCGCCCGCCGGGCGAACCCCCGGGCCTGGTTGACCGTGACGATCTCGTCCCGGTCGCCGTGCACGATCAGCAGCGGCGGCGCGTGCTCGTCGACCCGGTGGGTGGGGGAGGCGGCCCGCCAGGTCGCCGGATCGTCCTCGAAGTCGGCGGTGAACAGCTTGGCCCGCACCCAGCGGCGCAGCCGGGGCCGGCCGTCGTCGTTGAGCGCGGTCAGGTCGTACACCCCATATACCGGCGCACCCGCCTGGACGCTGGTGTCGGCGTCCTCGAAGCCGGGCTGGAAGGCCGGGTCGTTGCCGGACACCGCGGCCAGCCCGGCCAGGTGCCCACCGGCCGAACCGCCGGTGACGGCGATGAACGACGGGTCGCCGCCGTACTCGGCGATGTGCTCCCGCACCCAGGCGATGGCCCGCTTCACGTCCACGATCTGGGCCGGCCAGCGGTGATCCGGGCCCAGCCGGTAGTCGATGGACACACAGATCCAGCCCCGCGCGGTGAGATGACGCATCAGGTGTAGGCCCTGGGTGGCCTTGCTGCCGCCGGTCCACGAGCCGCCGTGCACCTGGATCATGACCGGACAGTCGGAGGGCCGGTCCGGGCGCTGCCAGATGTCCAGCACCTGCGCGGGCGCCTCGTCGTGGTAGGGCACGTCCCGGGTGATCACCGGCCCGAGTGTGGTGACCGGCGTTTCCGTATACGGCGCAACGGTTTCCAGCGCTCGGTCCAGCACCCCGCTCGCGTCCTGCCCGGCTCGGTGCAGGCCGGCCAGGCTCACCGCCGCGCCCGCCCCGGCGACCAGGCCCAGCCGGCCGAGGGTGCTGCGCCCGGCGCCCAGCCGCAGCGCCAGCCCGGTGGCCGCGGCCTGGGCGGCGGCGGCCGGTCCGGACAGCTCGGTGCTGACCAGCCCCGGCACCAGTCCGGCCAGGTACCACGGGTAGACCCGCCAGGGCGCGGTGCGGCCGAAAACATTGGCCGCGATGCCCGTGGCCCCGGTCACGGCGGCCAGCGCGGTGCCGGCCCGGCTCATCGGTGCGCCCCGGACGAGTGCGCCGGGGCGGGAATTTCGTCGATCGCGGTACCAGGCACAGAGCCACCGTACGGGAGGTGTAGAGAAGAGATCGTGACCAGGAGATACGTGATCATCGGCGCGGGCGCGATCGGCGCGACCATCGCCGCCCAGTTGCACACCGCCGAGTCCGCCGTCCTGCTCGTCGCCCGGGGCCGCCAGCTGGCCGCGCTGCGCGAGACCGGCCTGCGCTATGTCCGCCCGGACGGGGAGCGCACGCTGCGGCTGCCGGTCGCCGGGAGCCCGGATGAGGTCGAGCTGACCGATTCCGACGTGCTGGTGCTCGCGGTCAAGTCGCAGGACACCGAGCAGGTCTTGCAGGACTGGTCCTGGCGGCCGGTGCGGCGAGCCGACGGCGGCACCGGCGCGGCCGCCACCGACCTGCCGATTCTGTTGCTGCAGAACGGTTTGGACAACCAGCGGGCCGCGCTGCGCCGGTTCGCCGCGGTGTTCGCCGCGATGGTGCTGCTGCCCGCCACCTATCTGGCGCCAGGCGAGGTGATCGCGCAGGGCGGGGACACCGTGGGCGCGCTGCTGATCGGCCGCTATCCCGGCGGCGAGCACCCCGCGTTGCCCGGCATCGCGGCCGACCTGCGGGCCGCCGGGTTCGCCGCCCGGGTGGAACCGCAGATCACCGCGTGGCAGGCCAGCAAGCTGCTGACCAACCTGACCAACGCGCTGGACGCGCTCTACCCGTCCAGCGAGCTGCGCAAGAAGGCGGCCGGGGCGCTGGCCGCGGAGGCGCGCGCGGTGTTCGCCGCGGCCGGGATACCGGTGCTGGACCGGAAGGTGATGAGCGACGACCCGGACACCGCCAAGGTCAAGATCCTGCCGGTGCCGGGCAAGGAGCGGGGCGGTAGCTCCACCTGGCAGAGCCTGGCCCGGGCCGGTTCGCTGGAGACCGACTACCTCAACGGCGAGATCGTGCTGCTGGCCCGGCTGGCCGGCCTGCCCGCGCCGTTGAACGAACGCCTGGCCGCGCGGGTGCAGCGAGCCGCCGCCGAGGGCGTCCCGGCCGGCAGCCTGGACGACGCCGATCTGGCCGCTACGCTGCCCGGCATGGCCCACCCCGTGCTGATCACCGCGGCCGAACTGGCCGTCGCCGAATCGGAGCCGGTGCTGCTGGACGTGCGCTGGGCCCTTGGCGATCCGCACGGCCACCAGCACTACCTGGACGGCCACATCCCGGGCGCGGTGTTCGTGGACCTGGACACCGAACTGGCCGCTCCGGCCGGTCCCGCGCAGGGCCGCCACCCGCTGCCCGACCTGGCCGATCTGGAGGCGGTGGCCCGCCGCTGGGGCGTCACCGAGGGGCGGCCGGTGGTGATCTACGACAACACCGGCAACACCGCGGCCGCCCGGGCCTGGTGGCTGCTGCGCTGGGCCGGGGTGGCCGACGTGCGGCTGCTGGACGGCGGGCTGGGCGCGTGGACCCGGGCCGGAAACCCGGTGGCCACCGGAGAGGAGACCGCGGCCAAGCCGGGCGATGTCCGGCTGCGCCCCGGCGCCCTGCCCACCCTCACCGCCGATCAGGCCGCGACCTGGCCGGAGTCCGGGGTGCTGCTGGACGCCCGGGCGGGGGAGCGCTACCGCGGCGAGCAGGAGCCGGCCGACCCGGTGGCCGGGCATATCCCCGGCGCGGTCAGCGCGCCGACCGCGGCCAACGTCGGCGCGGACGGCACCTTCCTGACCACGGCGGAGCTGCGCGCCCGGTTCGCCGGGCTGGGCGCCGGCGGCCCGGCCGAGGTGGGCGCGTACTGCGGCTCGGGCGTCACCGCGGCGCATGAGGTCCTGGCCCTGGAGCTGGCCGGGATCCCGGCCGCGCTGTACGCGGGCTCCTGGTCCGGCTGGATCACTGACCCGGCCCGCCCCGTCGCCGTCGGCCCCGGGGCCGCCTGAAAACGGTTTCGCCGGTCAGCGGCGGTGCCCCGGGAGCAGGCTCCGGGTGCCGGCCGCGGCCGGGGCTGCAGGGCGGCTCGGTCAGGGTGGCGGCACGGTCAGGGCGTCCCGCCCAGCAGGCCCAGCGGGCTAGGCGCGGTGACCTGGAAGCGCACGCCGACCTGGCCATCCGGCAGCCGGGCCGGGGCCGCGTGAGCCACCGCAAACGGCCCGGACTGGGCGATCAGGAAGGCGTGCACGGACCGGGCGAATGCCGCGCCGACCCGGCGCGGACTGCCCGGGGCCGGAGCCAGCTCCGCCGAGCGCAGGGGGCTCTGGTCCAGGCCCGCGCCCGGTGACCGGTCGCCGAAGGCCATGACCTCCAGGGGCTGCTGAGCGGCCAGGTCAACGATGATAACCAGCAGCCGGGCGTCGACCTGACCGCGGGCGAGCTCGCCGCGGGCCGAGACGGCGGTCACGACGATGCGATCGGTCTGCAGGAGCTCGGCCCCCGACTCACGGCGCTGGAGAAGGTCGGCGCGGGCCATCGCGCGGAACGCCGGCGCCCCCTGCATGGCGATTGCCCGGACCTCGATGCGATCGGGTCCCGAGCCGAAGCGCGCGATGACGACGGGCGCGTAGACCGAACTCAGCCGGCTCCCCAGCTGCCCGCGAACAGCGGCCGTGGCCACGATGACTGCCGGCCGGGCGGATCCGCCGGGAGCGAGGGGCGGAACGGGGTCGCCTCCCGGCCGGAGCACGTCCAGGTCGGCGGCGGGGACCTTATGCGCCCGCAGCACCGCACACATGACGTGGTCACACGACATGCTGGTGCCCCGGCTCACCTGGGCGGCGAGCCAGGACGCGGCCTGGTCCCGGGTGACCGCGCGGTGGTCGCCCGAGCTGCCGCTGAGCGCAACCGACGTCTGGCTCCGGACTAGCAGCACGTGGATCAGCGACCCGATGGCCACGATGGCCAGCACCGCCGCCACGGCCGCCGTGATGCGGGCGCGCCGCCCCACTCGGGGGCGCCCGGCCCCCCGCGGCGGCCCGGCGCCCGCCGGGTGACCCGGCTTCCTCGCCGGCTTTGCCGTCGGCGCCCGAGCCGGACGCCGCACCGGCTTCAGGGGTGCTGGCCGGAGTGGGACCTGTGCGGGCGGGGCCTGCTCAGGCTGGGCCTGCCGGGCTGGCGGCTGCTGGGACGGCGCCGCGGCTGGGTCAGGCTGAGGATCTGAGGCGGCCGCCGGGACCGGCGTCCGCACCTCTGGCCCGGCCGCCGGGTCCGGCTTCGGCGGCTCTGGCTCGGCCGCGTCCAGGATGGCGGACAGCGATTCCGTGATGGCGTCCGGGTCGGGCGCGTCGGCCGTCCTGCCGGGCGCCGGGCGGTTCGGCTTTCCTGGCACCAGCCCGCTGCTACCGCGTGTCCGCTGAGGCAGCGACGGAAGAGCGCGGGGACCCGGCTCGGCCGGGGCCGGTGCTAGCGGCGCCGATGCGCGGGGTTCCGGGGGTCCGTCCAGCGGGGCGGCGTCCGGCCCGGCAGGCATCGGCACGGCGCCTGGCGCGTCCGCTGCCGAGTCCGCCCGGCCCGAGTGCGCCCGGTCCGAGTCCGCCCGGACCGCGGCCAGCATGCGGAGCAGCACCGACTCAGGCAGCTGAGGCGGCCGCACGGGACCCGCTGGCCGATGCCCGCGATCCTCGCCTGGCTGGCGCCGTGAAAGCGAGGGGTTATCTCTGTCTTCCGCCAAGTGGGCCCACATCCCCTGGGGCGCCATGACGATGCGACCCCTGAGATAGGGGAGCATGCGACACGGATTAATTCAAGTGAAACCGCAAATAACAGTCGATAGGCGGCCGCGGCGCCGGGGGTGCCGCCGCCGCACGCGGGTGCGCAGGCCGACCGGGCCGGGCATTTTGCAGCGTGTTAAATGTCCAGTATTATCCATATTTCTTAGTTACACTGGATAATTCTCCTGACCGCCCTGAGCTGCGAAAACAGTAAATTTCGGCCGAAGTCGCCTCGCGCTGTGTAGCCGTTTAGTACCTTGTGAACGCATAAGACACGAGCTGCAGGGGGCGGCCATGGCCCGTATCGAATCCAGTCCCAGCACCTGACATGACCGACGGGGAAATGGCGGTGCCCTGATGGCTGCGCCGTATCCGGAGGGCGGGACGACCCAGCTCGCGGCCGCCTCCGCCGAGGAGCAGGCTAATGGGCATCCGGTGCTGGCGTTAATGACTCCGCCGGCGCTTTCCCACACCCCGGTCCCGGCTCCGGCCGCGCCAGCCGGCCTGGCGATGCGGCCGCCCAGCTCCGCGGCGGCGGGGCGCAGAGTCGCCCAGCTCATCCCGTACGGGACGGGAACCGACGCCGTCTGGTCTTGCCGCGCATGACGACGATCCGCCAGGACCCGCCACTCGACCCCGAGTTCCCGGCTGGGCCCGGATTCCCCGTTGAGCCCAGCCTGCCCGCCGGCCTGGAGATTCCCGCGGACCTGAGGCCGCCCATCGACGCCGCCACCGCGGCCGCCTGGCGACGCCAGCTCCGCTGGGCCCTCGACGCCGCTCCCGTGCCCGGCACCCCCGATACGGTGTCCGGTACCCCCGCGCCGGTCCCGCCCGCTCCGGTCCTGCGGGCCGCCCGCCATGAATTCGCCGGGACCCAGCAGGCCGGCCTGGCGGCCATGATCAGGCTCACCGGCGCGCCGTCCGTGCCCGAGATCCGGCCCCGCTGGATCCAGCCTGCGTCCGCGATCGCGCCGCCTGCTCAGGCCAGGCCTGCGCCCGCCATCGCGCCGGCGCCGTCACCCGCCCCGGGCGCCCGGCGCTTCGCGCACCTGCCCCGGCTGCTGTGGCTCGTCGCCATCCTGGCCATGCAGGCGGCCCTGTCCGGGCGGCTGATCGCCGGCCGGACCGCGTTCAACGACGAGGCCCTGTACCTGTGGGCTGGCCGTGTCGAGTGGTCGCACTGGCTGCATGGCACTCCCGTGCCCTACTTCCAGACCTACTTCTCGGGCGCTCCCGTCGTCTACCCGCCGCTTGGCGCGCTGGCCAACGCCGTCGGCGGCCTGACCGGCGCGCGGATTCTGTCGTTGCTGTTCATGATGGGCGCCACCGTCCTGCTGTGGAGCACCGTGACCCGGCTGTTCGGCTGGCGGGCCGCCGCCTTCGGGGCCGGGCTATGGGTCATGCTCGGCCCCACCCAGCACCTGGGCGCTTACGCCACCTACGACGCGATGGCCCTGTTTCTGGTTGCGCTGGCCGCCTGGTGCGCCACCGGCAGCCGGGACCAGGAGGACGCCACCGGCTGGATGCTGGCCGCGGCGGGCGCCCTGGCCCTGGCCAACGCGACCAAGTACGCCTCGGCATTGTTCGACCCGGTAGTGATCGCCCTGGCGGTGACCAGCGCCTGGCCCGGTCCCGGCGGCAAGATCGCGATCCGTCGCGGCACGTTCCTGACCGCCTGCGCCGCCGGGGCCATCACCCTGATGCTGCGCTTCGGCGGCTCGCTCTACCTGCGCGGCATCGCGCAGACCACCCTGACCAGGGCCGGCAATACCAGCCGCGTCCTCACCGTACTCGGCCAGTCCTGGGCCTGGATCGGCGTGGTCGTGGTGATCGGCGCGATAGGCATCGCGCTGAGCTGGCGCGGACCGGCCCGGCTGACGGTGACGCTGCTGGCCCTCGCCGCGCTGCTGGTGCCGGCCGAGCAGGCCAGGATCCACACCACCACGTCGCTGAACAAGCACGTGGACTTCGGTGCCTGGTTCGCGGCCATGGCCGCCGGCTATGCGCTCAGCAGGCTGGTCGCGCTGATCCGGCCCCGGCTGGTCAGGATCACCGCCGTGGCGGCGGCCGCGGGCGGCGTGCTGGCCTCCGCCCAGGTCGGCGCGGTACAGGCCCGCGACATGCTGTTCGGGTACTGGGGCAACGAGGCCCCGCTCATCACCGCGCTGCGCCCGCTGACCAGCCACGGCGGGCAGTTCCTGGCCGAGGGCCAGTACATCCCGGTCTATTACCTGCCCGGCAGCCGGTGGCAGAACTGGTCCAACACCCGCAGCGTCCGCATCCCGGGCGGGTCCACCATCAGCGGCCCGGTCGGCAGCCAGGGCAATCCGGCTACTTACCAGATGCTGATCAGCGCGCACTACTTCGCCGTCGTCCTGCTCACCAGCACCGACACCATCTCGCTCGACCAGGCCATTGCCCGCGACCTGGCCCAGAACCCCGGCTATCACATCGCCGCCCATATCCCGTTCGGCCCGGGCCGCAACGGCCACTACACCATCTGGGTCTGGCGGCCAGGGAGCAGGCCTTCCGCGCCATGAGCATCGTCACCGTCGGCCGCCATCGTTACGGGGCTATCGTCCAGGCCCCGCCTACCGAAGCCGAGAAGTACAGCTACCTGACCAGATCCCTGCCGTACCTGGCGGTCAGCATGACCATCGCGTTCCTGGCCGCGTTCACCAGCCAGCTCATGTTCGAGATCAACAGCCAGCTGTGGTTCTTCGGCGTCTTCACCTTCATCGGCGCCGTGGCGTTCGCCATGTCGATGCCGCTCGGACTGACCGGCCGCGGCTTCGACATCTCCCTGCACCGGCAGCAGGTGGACTCATGGCGGCCAGCTCACTATCCCGACGTGGACATCCTGCTGCCCTGCTGCGGAGAACCGCTCGCCGTTTTGCGCAACACCTGGGCCGCCGTGTCTGACCTGGTCGCGGCCTACCCCGGCCGGGCCGTAGCCTACGTGCTGGACGACGCAGCCGACCCGGATGCCGAGCGCGCGGCAGCCAGCCTGGGCCTTGGCTACGTGCTCCGGCCTAACCGGGGCGAGCACAAGAAGTCCGGCAACCTGCGTTACGCCTTCGCACATACCCGGGGCGAGTTCTTTGTCATTCTCGACGCCGATTTCGCGCCCAGGACCGACTTCCTGGCCGAGACCCTGCCGTACTTCGAGGACTCCCGCATCGCCATCGTGCAGACACCCCAGTACTTCCGCACCGACGCCAGGCAGACCTGGGTCGAGAGCGCGGCCGGCGCCATCCAGGAACTGTTCTACCGGGCTATCCAGGTGGGCCGCGACCGGCTCGGCGCCTCCATCTGCGTCGGCACCTGCGCGGTGTACCGGCGCCAGGCGCTGGCCCCGCAGGGCGGCACCACGCTGATCCCCTACGCCGAGGACGTGCACACCGGCCTGGACGTGCGGAGGGCCGGCTGGGACCTGGTGTACGTGCCGGTCATCCTGGCCACCGGGATGTGCCCGACGGGCCTTAACGCCTTCTTCCGCCAGCAGTACCGGTGGTGCACCGGGTCCACCAGCACCGTGCTCAGCTCGCGGCTCTGGACGGTGCCCATGACCATTCCGGCCCGGCTGACCTACATTTCCGGTTTCTGCTACTACCTGTTCACGGGCCTGAGCGTGTTCGTCATCCCGGTGATCCCGATCCTGCTGCTCCTGCTCCGGCCCTACAGCATCACGCCCGTGAACTCCACCCTGATCGTCGTGGCCATGATCACCAGCATGACGGTGCTGCCGC
>DASZNF010000008.1:0-2635 GCA_035551355.1 Pseudonocardiaceae bacterium
CGGTGTTCCACCACCGCAGGTCGTCGGCGCCGATTCCGTCCAGCACCGGATGGTGCGGCGCGGCGACGTGCGCGATGGTCTGCGGCGAGCCGGCGAGCAGCACCGGCCACGGCAGCAGCTCGGGCAGTGCCTGCTGGGCGAGGCTCAGCAGGCGCCCGCCGCCCTTGACGAACGAGGTCAGCGCCGACACCTGATCGGAGGTGGCCTTGACGGTGGCGCCCTCCCCCAGCACCAGCACCTCATTACCGGACGGCAAGCTGGACAGGTCGGGGATCGACCTCGTGGTGACGCCGAGGGCAGCCAATGCGGCGCTGGTCGCGGTCGACCCGCCGGTCTCCAGGACCGCGGCGGCGAGCGGTGCCGTCGTGGTCCGCTGGCCGGCCGACGGCGGATATACGGTGACCGGGGCCTGGTCGCTGTACCGGGTGGCCCCGCCCGCCGCGACAGCCACGGTCAGGGTGCCGGCGGTGATCCGTTTCACGGCGGGCACCGGGATGTCGAAGGTGACATCGACCTTGCCGTCCGGGGGCACGCTGACCTGTTGCGATCCCTTACGGGCCGGCGCACCGTCGAGCCGCAGCGTCCAGGAGACCGTCACCGTGCGCTGGGTTCCCGTCTCGTCGTAGACGGCGTAGGTGCGGGTCAGAGTGCTGCTGCCCCAGAAGTGGGTGCGGTAGTCGGTGGCCAGCGCGGCGGTCGCCGGCATCACCCGGGCGACGGCGTCGTGGATCGGGTTGGGCTGCCACGCCGGCAGGTCGTGCTCGAAGCCCGGGTTGAGCGTCGTGGCGTACCGGCCGACCTGACGCAGCTTCGGCCCGGTGGACTCGCGCAGCGGAAGCGATTCGCGGGACGGGTCGAACGGCAGTGGCCGCATGCCATACCACACCGTGTTCCAGGGCGAGATGCCGGTGGCCCCGGCGTACCGGAAGCCCTCGATCTGGGCGGCGACGATCAGCGCGTGCGCCGACCACAGGCCGTCCAGGCCGGCGTAAGTGCCGGGACCGCCGACCGCGCTCACCTGTGACGGCGTCGCGTAGTACATGGAACTGAACTCGCCGATCAGCATGGGCTTCTTGCGGTCCCAGAAACCGGCGCGAGGCTGCCCCGGTGCGAGCGCGTAGGCCGATTCCGGGATGGCGGTGCTGCCGGTGGTGATCTCCAGCGGATAGTGGGTGCTCTCCAGGTCGCCGGCGGACTCCGGGTCGCTGTCGCCCTCGAAGTAGATCGGGCGCGTCGTATCAAGCGCGCTGATGACCGGCTTCAGCGCGGCCACCTTCGCCGCCCAGCTTTGCCCGAACGCGGCCAGCATCTCGTTCTCCGCCGACCAGGCGACGACCGACGGGTGGTTGCGGTCGCGCAGCACCCGGGCCGTGAGGTGGGTGGCGCAGTGGTCCCAGAAGTCGGCGGCGGACAGCGCGTAGTTGCCGGAGGAGCCGTAAATGCCCGACTCGGCCACGATGAGCAGGCCGAGCTCGTCGGCCACGTCATAGAACACCGGCGGGTAGGGCATGGCGTGCAGCCGCAGGTAGTTCACACCGAGCGCCTTGACCATCGTGAACCAGGCGGTGGCGTAGGCCCGGCTGTTCTCCACCGAGCCCATGTAGTGCCAGGCGTCGCCGCGCAGCATGACCGGCTCGCCGTTGAGCAGGATGTCGGTGCCCTGCACGCCGATCTCGCGGAAGCCGAACCGCACCGTGTAGGTGTCACTCGCGGGTCCACCCGGCGACGGCCGCACGGCCACGCCGAGCTGATACAGGTGCGGGTCGCCGGGGCTCCACAGGCGCGGATCGGCCCAGGCCTGGTCGAAGGTCACGGTAGCGGTGCCGCCCGCGGGCACCGACGCCACCCGGCCGGCAGTACGCAGCACCGTCCGCGGGCCGTCCGTCACCTCGTGCTGCACCCACACCGTCGCCGCGGCAGTGCCGCCATTGGCCAGCGTGGTGGTGACGGTGATCCGCTTGTTGGTCACCGAAGTGGTGACGAAGGTGTCCTGAACATAGGCGGCCGGGCGGGCCAGCAGCCAGACATCCTGCCAGATGCCCCAGCAGGTCTGGCCCCACCAGGATCCGTTCGGATAATGCCATCCGTCGGACTGCCGCGCGGCCACGTTCCCGGACCGGACGAGGACGTGGACGGTGTTCGTCGCACCCCAGCTGACCTGATCCGTGACGTCGGCCTCGAAGGGCAGCAGCCCGCCGGCGTGGTACGCCACCCGGGTGCCGTTCCAGAACACGGTGGCCTCGAAGTTGACCGCCTCGAACCGCAGCACGATCCGCTGGCCGCGCTGGGAGGCGGGCACGTCGACGGTGCGCCGGTACCAGGCCACGTCGATGCTGTCCCAGCCGGCCGGCGTCTCGAACAGGTCGTAGGCGCCCCATGCGGTGGCGAAGTTGCCGGCGGTCATGTTCCATTCGGCCGGGACTGGGATGGACGACCATGTGCCGGTGGATGGCGGCGCGGTGGGGGTTCCGGAGGTGGGCATGAAGTCCCATGCGCCGTTGAGCGAGGCCACCACCCGGCTCTCCTGGGGCCGGGACTGCGGCTCGGTAGCGCGCCGCAGGGTTGCCGCCCGCGCCGCGCGGGGAACCGAGGCCAGCGCCAGGGCCGCGGCCCCCGTACCCAGCACTTGCCGGCG
>DASZNF010000009.1:0-104092 GCA_035551355.1 Pseudonocardiaceae bacterium
CACCTCAATGGTGTCTGAACTCGGCAAATGTCGATCCAGAATCCGCTTAAGACCGGTGTCGGCCGCAGCCTGCTCGTCAACCGACGAAACTAAATATTGACTGTTCGTGCCGAATATCCGGTGCAGGTCGTCGGTCGGCCACACCCGGGTCGAGGTGAATTCCGCCAGCTCTCGCGGCCCGAAGAAATCTCCGTTCACCTCGACGTCCAGGTACGAGCGGCGCAGCCGTTGCCGGGCCTGCTCGGAATCCACGCCGCGCACCTCGGCGACCCAGGGCACGGTCGGGTCGGGCACGGTGCCGATCACGCCCAGCCGCCCGCCCGGGCGCAGCACCCGGTGGATCTCGGCCAGCGCCCGACCAGCGTCGAACCAGTGCCAGGCCGAGCCGACCAGCACCGCGTCGACGCTGGCGTCATCCAGCGGAATCTCTTCCGCGACACCATTGCGCGCCCGCACCGACGGGTGCCGGGCGGCCAGCACCGCGCGCATCCGCGGGTCCGGTTCCACGGCCAGCACGTCCAGGCCGAGCCGGAGCAGCTGCCGGGTGACCTGCCCCGTTCCCGCGGCCAGGTCCACCACGATCTGTTCCTGACCAGTCAATATCCAGCGAAGTGCGGCTACCGGCGGATCCGGACGAATTCTGTCGTATTCCGCCGCCGCTGCACCGAATGATCCGGCGCGCAGGTGCGCGTCATTGTCCTCCGCCATCAGACATGCTCCAGCCCCACAGTTGATCCTTCAGGTGCAGCGCCCTCTCGTGCCAGAAAGATAGCAGGCGAGGTTTGCTGAATCGGGCGGCCACGCAATCGACGTGGGTCAACGGCGGAATTGCACAGGTCACGGGCCAATTCAGCGGCCGGCCTGGCGTTCTGGAGCGACGAAGGCAATTTCCGGCGCCAAGGCGGCTTCGCGCGGTCAGTCCGCGATGACGAGCAGAACGAAGGCGGCGACGATGATGGCCACCCGCAGGTAGTGCCACCGGTTCCAGCGGCCGATCTGCCTCCGCCAGTCGGCCGGCGCCTCGCCAGCGGCCCAGCGCGCGACCCGCGAGTTGATCGGCACCAGCAGCACGAGCGACATGACGATGCTGACCACCAGCAGCCCGGCCGCGATGGCGATGATCCGGCAGTGCGGCTGACCCCAGTCCAGCACCGCCCACAACACGGACAGCGCGGTCGACGCGATGTACCAGACCGGCATCACCCGGCCCAGCACCCGGGCCCCGTCGCTGCGGGCGGCAAGGCCGTGCGCCTCGGGCAGCCGGTCGAAGATCCGGTTGACGAACACCGCGACCGCGAACTCCACCCCCACCATCAGCCCGACCAGCACGATCGTGACCACACCCAGTACCTGTTGCATCCCCAGCTCCCCGTGATCTAGCACCACTAGATGTCGAGTCGACACTAACACTAGCGGCGCACAAAAGTCTAGCGGTGCTAGACTCATGGTCGAGGCGTCCTCCGCACCTCGCGTTTCGCGGGTTCGATCAGGCGCCGGCCGCGTTCATCAGGTCCAGCGCGGACTGCGTCCGGGCCGCGTCGGTCTGCTGGAACGGCCCGGCCCAGGGCTGGTCGTAGTTGTCGGAACTGTTGCGGTCGCTGGTGTGGGCCGAGGTGGCCTGGCGCTGGAGGTAACTGGCGTAGGGGTGGTCGGACAGCGCGTTGTTCAGCGCGCCCAGATCGCGCACGTAGACGCCCTTGAAGGTGGGCACGTCGGCGCCGCCGCCGTTGTCGAACAGGATGCCGCCCGGATTGAGCGTGCCGTTGGTGGTGGATGCGTTGGCCAGCGTCCGGGCTTCGTTGATATAGCTGGAATTCCCGGTCGCCTTGTACAGCTCGTTGAGCGCGGCCAGCGGCACGCCCTGGTTGTAACTCCACGCCGTCTGGCCGTTGTTGGCGCAGGACGAGGTCAGCCCGTCGTTGATCATGTTGCCGCTGTTGATCATTCCGGAGTTCTGGAACCAGGTCCACCCGGCCTGGGCGCGCTGCAGATAGGCCGAGTCGCCGGAGATCCGGTTGTGCAGCGCGGCATTCAGCTCCACGTACAGCGCGTTGGTGATGGCGTTCTTGTAGGTTTTGCTGCTGCTCCACCACACTCCGCCGTTGCACGTGCTGTCCCAGTAGGTGGCCATGTGGTCGGCGTCGGCGCGAGCCGTGGTCAGGTACTGGCTGTTGCCGGTCAGGTCGTAGGCATCCACCCAGGCCAGGCCCCACCATCCGGTGTCATCGTTGTAGTCGTTGATGAAGTTGCCGTCCCAGGCCGAGATGTTGGTGTTGTAGGTGCGCGCGATCGTGTACTCGTAGCTGCCCATCCCGGACACCCGGGCGTTGTCGATCACCGCGGTCAGCGCGTTGGCCGAGTTCCACCAGCCGGTGGTGTCGAACAGGTTGGTGGACAGGTCGTAGTCCTCCATCAGCGCGGTGGCGGCCGCGGTGCGCCGGTCGCCCGCATTCCAGGTGGTGCGATACCAGCTCGTGCAGGCGATCGTGCTCGACCCGGAGGGCTCCCCGCAGGCCCGTAACAGCCCGACGCCGAGGTTGTTCCAGTCGTCGACGTTGTACATCAGCGTGCGCCAGCCGCCGTAGCCCGAAGGCACCGTGGTGTCCCCCAGCTTCGAACCGGAGGACCAGGTCCGGCCGTTGTCGAAGGAGCGGTCCAGCCACACCTCGTCGTTCTGGGCTCCGTTGTCCGTGGCCGCCCAGCCCATGTCGTCGGCGTCGTCCAGGTGCAGCGTGATCGACCGGCCGCCGTCGGTCACGGTCTGCGCCACCCGATCCCCGGCCGCCTGCGCGGGATCCCGCGCGTCGCAGTACTTGTCGCAGATCGTGGCGTTCGCGTTCGGGGTGACCGAGGGAGTCGCGACCGCGGCCGGCGGCGCGGTCCGCTGCGCGCTGGGCGGCAGCGCCGGATCGCGGGTGTCGCAGTACGAGCCGCAGGAGGTTGCGGGTGATGGCGGCGTTGGCGTCGGGGCCGCGTAGGCGGGCGTGGTGATCAGTGCGGCGGACAGGATGAGGGCAGCAAGCAGCGCGGACTTCATCTCCGGACCTCCAGATGCAGGGTTTCTGGGCGGCCGAGCAGGTATGCCGGAATCGATCAGGCCGATTCCGGTGCCCTACTTTGGAGATATACCGTCGATCGAGTGGTTCAGTCCATCATTCTGTCTTGTCCGGACAAGAATGGCCGGGACAACCCGCACCGCTGCCATGCGGATTGCCGTTCACAGTGAAAATGTTGCGCTGGACGTGGTGGATGGCGCGGACCCGGTGAAACAAGATTCAGGACGAGGCACGCAGCCAGAACGACACCCAGGACCGCACCGGGCGCCAGCCCTCGGCGATCGCGCGGTAGTCGTCCTCGCCTGCGGTGTCCGGCAGGTCGTAGGCGGCCCGGATCGCGGCCAGCAGGCGGGGCTCACTGGTGGTGAGCACATCCGGGGCGCCCGCGCCGCGGATCAGGATCAACGCGGCGGAGAACGGGCCGATGCCGGGCAGTGCCCGCAGCGTGTCCAGCGCCTCCTCCGCCGACTGGGCACGCAGGGCGCGGGCGGTCAGCGAGCCGTCGAGCGCGGCGGCGGCCAGGCCGTGGATGCGCTCCAGCTTCACCGGGTTGACGCCCGGCAGGCTCTCGGCGGCCAGCAAGTCCTGCGGCGCCGGGAAAGCGAGCTGCTCCTGACCGTCCACGGTGGTCACCGCGCCGAGTTTCTGCCTGATGCGTTGTTTGAGCATCGACGCGGTGCGCATGGAGGTGCGCTGGGACAGCACGGCCCAGCAGGCGGCCTCCCACGGTGTCCAGAAACAGACCGGCCGCAGCCCCGGCGCCGCCCGGATCAGCCGCGCCACCACCGGATCGCGACCGGCGAGTTCGTCCAGCCCGGTCGCGTCCACGTCCAGTGACAGGATGCGCGCCACTTGCGCGGGCAGCTCCGGTGCGTCGCACCCGGGTCCGGTCGCCACGACCTCGACGCGGTCACCATCCTGCGTCACCCGGATGCCAACCGGCCGCCAGTCGTGCTCGGCGTGGAAGGCGAAGCGCAGCACGGCATCCGCCGCCGGCCGCTGGGTGACCGGCCACTCCTCCAGGAACCGGATCGACTGGGACAGGTCGAAGGCGCCCCGGGGCTCGGTGGTGAATCTGCGCTCGCTCATCGCCCGCTCCGTCAATTAGCACGCTAATGTTGATTAGTATACTAACACGTCGGTATCCTGGTGTCGTGGGATCACATGTCAACCCGGACGTCTCGCTGGGGTTCGCGCTCAAGCGGCTGCAACAGGGCCTGCGGTCGCGGATGGACTCGGCGCTGGCCGAACACGGCCTGACCACCCCGCAGTACGCGGTGCTCGCGCTGCTGGCTGAACACCCCGGCATCTCCAACGCCGAACTGGCCCGCCGCTCGTTCGTGGCCGCGCCCACCATGCTGCGCATCCTCGACACGCTGGATCACGCCGGGCTGATCGCCCGCGCCGCCCCGGCCCCCGACCAACGGACCCGCGGCACCGTCCTGACCGCAGGCGGCCGCAAACGGCTGACCGCGGCCACACCGGACGTGCAGGGGTTCGAGGACCTGCTGGTGACCAAGGCCGCCCCGGAACACCTCGACGTCATCCTGGCCTGGCTGCGCGACTGCGCCGCCGAACTCACAGCCTGAGCGGCTATACAAGGGCCATGAATCGCATCGCGGTCGTCTCCGGTGGCGCGTCCGGAATCGGGCGGGCCATCGTGGCCCGGCTGCACGCCGACCGCGTCCGGTGCGCCGTGCTGGATCTCGACCCGACGCCTGACCTGCCGCCCGAGGATTTCTCGCTGCGCTGCGATATCGCCGACAGCGACGCGGTCCGGGCCGCGGCCACTCGCATCCGGGCCGAACTCGGCCCGCCCAACGTCCTGGTGCACTGCGCCGCGCGGCAGGCGACCGGGCCGTTCGCCGAGGTCACCGAGGACGACTGGGCGGGGATGATGCGGGTCAACGTGGACGGCGGATTCCATCTGGCGCAAGCGTTCCTGCCCGCGATGCGCGAGGCAGGCTGGGGCCGGGTGGTGATGGTGACCTCATCGTCGTTGTTCGCCACCCCGGCCGGCATGGTTGCCTACGTCACCAGCAAGGGCGCACTGCTGGGCCTGGTGCGCGGGCTGGCCGCGGAGGTAGGCCCGGACGGGGTGACCGTCAACGCCGTCGCCCCCGGCCTGACCAACACCGGCCGCGCGGTCCGCGACCTGCCGGCCGAGCACTTCGCGACCGTGCTGGGCCGGCAGGCGGTCAAACGGACCGGAGAGCCAATGGATTCCGCCGCCGCGGTCAGCTTCCTGGCCTCCGCCGACGCGTCCTTCATCACCGGCCAGACCCTGCTGGTGGACGGCGGCGAGAGTCACACATAGGCTCTGTTACAGCGCGTCGACCGCGGCCAGGATGTCGGCCGGCTCGGAGCGCGTGGTGTAGTCCGGGTGCACGTCGATCCACCGGATCGTGCCCGCCGCGTCCACCACGATCGTCGTGGTCAACGGCAGTTCGTAGCCACCGTCGGCGTTCACCGTGGCCAGGTCCGTGCCGAGGGCGCGCTGACTGGCCCTCGCCTCCTCGCCGAGGGTGAACACGATGCCCAGCTGGTGCGCGACCTGGTTGCCCGGATCGGACACCACCGAGTACGCGAGATCGTGTTTTTCTTTCAGGGACAGGGATTCGTCCGGCTTCTGCGGGCTGACCGCCACCAGTGCGACCCCACGCTGGTCCAGCTCGCCGACCAGCGTCTCCTGGTATGCGCGCAGCGCGACGTTGCAGTAGGGGCACCACGCGCCGCGATAGAACACGATCACCGCCGGGCGCCCGGCCCGGACCTCCAGCAGGGTCGTGGGCTTACCGTGCACGTCCAGCAGATCGCCGTCGGGCATGGCCGTGCCCGGGGTGGACACCCCGGCCGGGATGCCGCGCTCGATCAGCCGGTTGCGTTCGGCCTCGAAACTGGCGTTGACCTCGGCCGGGAGTGCCTGGCCCGCCCGTTCGCGCACCTCGGCGGACCGCTGGGCGATCGTGGTGTCGTTGCCTGCCATGGGAAATCTCCGATCACGAGGAGACTGGATTGTGCTATCCACTCTGCTCCTGATCGATTGGATCGTCAAGTCCAAAATTGTCGTAGGATGCTTCACATGGTCACCGCCAAGGGACAGGCGACACGGGAGCGGATCGTGCACGCCGCGGCCGAACTGATGTTCCGGCACGGCGTCGCGGGCACCAGCACGCCGGCGATCCGGGACGCCGCCGGGGTCAGCTCCTCGCAGATCTACCACTACTTCGCCGACAAGGAGGCGCTGACCAGCGCGGTCATCGCCTATCAGACGCGACTGATCGTGGACGCCCAGGAAGCGGTACTGGGCCGGGTGGACAGCATCGCCGCCCTGCGCGCCTGGCGGGACCTGGTGGTGGGCATCCAACGGGAACTGGAGTGCGCCGGGGGCTGTCCGCTCGGCTCGCTGTCCAGCGAACTGGCCGAGCACGACCCGGACGCCCGCGCCGCCCTCGCGGACAGCTTCTCCCGCTGGGGCAACGCGATTCGCGACGGCCTGCGGCAGCTGATCGAGCACGGCGTGCTGCGCGCGGAGGCCGATCCGGACAAGCTGGCCCTGGCCATGCTGGCCGCACTGCAGGGCGGATTGCTGCTGTCCCAAGCTCAACGCAATTCCAGTGCCCTGGAAGCCGGGCTGGACACCATCATCGACCGGATCGAGCAGTACACGATCACCTGAGTCCACAAAGGACCGGCCGACACATGGTCGGCCGGCCCTTGTCCGTGTTCAGTGATCAGGCGATGTCGTACCGGTCGCCGTCCATCACCTTGTGCCACGCGGCCACGAAGTCACGCGCGAACTTCTCCTGCGCGTCGTCGGCCGCGTAGACCTCGGCCACGGCACGGAGTTCGGAGTGCGAGCCGAACACCAGGTCGACCCGGCTGCCGGTCCACTTCACCTTGCCGGTGGCGCGATCCCGGCCCTCGAACACCTCGGCGTCCTCCGACGTCGGCTGCCACTCGATGTCCATGTCCATCAGATTGGCGAAGAAGTCGTTGGTCAACGACTCCGGCCGGTCGGTGAACACGCCCAGCGCCGACTGCTTGTGATTGGCGCCCAGCACGCGCAGGCCGCCGACGAGCACCGACAGCTCGGGCGCGCTCAGGTTGAGCAGGTTGGCCCGGTCGATCAACAGGAACTCGGCGGGCAGCGGGTGACCCTTGCCGCGGTAGTTGCGGAACCCGTCGATGGTCGGCTCCAGCGGCGCGAACGAATCCACGTCGGTCTGGTCCTGCGCGGCATCCGTGCGGCCCGGGGTGAACGGCACGGTGACGGTCACGCCCGCGTTCTTGGCCGCCTGCTCCACCGCCGCGGCGCCACCCAGCACGATCAGGTCGGCCAGCGAGATCTTCTTGCCGCCGGATGCGTTACTGTTGAACGATTCCTGGATGCCCTCCAGGGTGCGCAGCACCTGCGCCAGCTGGTCGGGCTCGTTGACCTCCCAGTTGCGCTGCGGCTCCAGCCGGATGCGCGCCCCGTTGGCGCCGCCGCGCTTGTCGCTGCCGCGGAAGGTCGAGGCCGACGCCCACGCGGTGGCCACCAGCTGCCCGATGGACAGCCCCGAGTCCAGCAGCTTTCCCTTCAGCTGCGCCACATCCGCGTCGTTGACCAGCTCGTGGTCCACGGCCGGCACCGGGTCCTGCCAGATCAGCGTCTCCGACGGCACCTGGGCGCCGAGGTAACGCTGGATCGGGCCCATGTCGCGGTGGGTCAGCTTGAACCAGGCGCGGGCGAACGCGTCCGCCAGCTCGGCCGGGTTCTCCATGAACCGGCGCGATATCGGCTCGTACACCGGGTCGAAGCGCAGCGCCAGGTCGGTGGTCAGCATGGTCGGCGGGCGCTCGAGTTCGCCGCTGTCCGGCTCCGGCACGGTGTTCGCGCCCGCGCCGTCCTTGGGCTGCCACTGGTTGGCCCCGGCCGGGCTCTGGGTCAGCTCCCACTCGAAGCCGAACAGGTTCTCGAAGAAATTGTTGCTCCACCTGGTCGGCGTCTGCGACCAGGTGACCTCGATGCCGCTGGTGATCGCGTCCCGGCCCTTCCCGGTCTGGAAGCTGTTCTTCCAGCCGAGACCCTGTTCCTCCAGCGGAGCGGCTTCCGGCTCGGGGCCGACGTGCACGTCGGCGTCGGCCGCGCCGTGGGTCTTGCCGAAGGTGTGGCCGCCGGCGATCAGCGCGACGGTCTCCTCGTCGTTCATGGCCATCCGGCGGAACGTCTCGCGGATGTCGCGGGCCGCGGCCAGCGGGTCCGGATTTCCGTTGGGGCCCTCGGGATTGACGTAGATCAGGCCCATCTGGACCGCGGCCAGCGGGGTCTCCAGATCGCGGTCACCGGAATAGCGCTCGTCGCCCAGCCAGGTGCGCTCCGGGCCCCAGTACACGTCCTCGTCGGGCTCCCACACGTCCGCGCGGCCACCGGCGAAGCCGAAAGTCTTGAGCCCCATGGTTTCCAGGGCCCGGTTGCCGGTGAACACCATCAGGTCGGCCCAGGAGATCCGGTTGCCGTACTTCTTCTTGACCGGCCACAGCAACCGGCGGGCCTTGTCCAGGCTCACGTTGTCCGGCCAGCTGTTCAGCGGGGCGAAGCGCTGCATGCCGGCGCCCGCGCCGCCGCGGCCGTCGTCGATGCGGTAGGTGCCCGCGCTGTGCCAGGCCATCCGGATGAACAGCGGGCCGTAGTGGCCGAAGTCGGCCGGCCACCAGTCCTTCGAGTCGGTCATCACCGCGTCCACGTCGCGGGCCAGCTCGTCGAGGTCGACGGTCAGGAACGCCTTGGCGTAGTCGAAATCCGCGTCCATCGGGTTGGCCGTGGCAGTGTGCTTGCGCAGGATCTTCAGGTTGAGCTGGTTGGGCCACCAGTCGGTGTTGCTCGCACCCTCGGTCGGGTGCCGCAGGCGTCCGGCCGAAACCGGGCAGCCGCCCGCGCTCTCATCGTTCATCTCGCCGACAACGGCGTCAGGAGTGTCAGACACGAAAAGTCCTTCCGGAGATCGGAACGTGGAGCTCAAGTGCTCATGGCGATCGAGCAGTCGGGACACAGGCCCCGGTAGATGACCTCGGCCTCGTCGATGACGAAACCGTGGTCGTCGGACGCGGTCAGGCATGGTGCGGCGCCGACGGCACAGTCGACATCCGCGATGGCGCCACACGACCGGCACACGACGTGGTGGTGGTTGTCCCCGACCCGTGACTCGTAGCGCGCCAGGGAGCCCGGCGGCTGGATGCGCCGGACCAGCCCCGCGGTCGTCAACGCGCGCAACACGTCGTAGACGGCCTGGTGGGACACCTCACCCAGATCGGCCCGTACGACCCCGATGATCGAGTCCGTGTCGGCGTGGGGATGGCCGTACACGGCGGCCAGCACCGCCACGCGGGGGCGCGTCACTCGTAGCGCGGCCCCCCGCAACAGGTGCTCGAGCTCCGCTGTCGTGGGCACCTGGGCAGTCTGGACCTTATTCTGGAATCAATCAATATTTGGTTCGGCTGCACAATCTCTTCGGGTGGTCGGCCTGCTGTCGCCGCTCAGCCCGTTTCAGCCGGTCAGCCCGCGTTCGGCACCGCCGAACCGGCCGCCTGCACGATGTTCACCGTCTGGTCCACGATGGTCTGCCGGTCGGTCTCGAACTGGGCGCTGGTCAGCACGCCGGACGGGTTGGTCAGCACCGGGGTGTGCACGTGGCCGCCGGGCAGCGTGGTCAGGCCAAGGCCGATGCGCAACCGGTTGGCCCGGTACATGCTCTCGTTGGACAGGTAGTCGCCCCCGCCGCCGGAGGCCGCCGCCGCGCCCGGGGCCGGGGCGGCGCTCAGGTCGTCGGAGCACTGCTCGGTGCCCTGCCCCGGCGCGCTCGCGTCCGGCCAGACGCAGAACAACTGGTGGTAGATCACCGGGTAGCTGCCGGTGTCGGCGGCGACCATCTGCTGATACGGCAACGTGGTCTGGATGAACTGCGAGGCCGGCTGCGGCCACCCGGCGGCGGGCGGAATCGCGGCCGACTCGCCGAGATTGTTGTTGTCCGGCTCGCCGCCGCGCCAGTCCGCGGCCCACCGTTCGATGGTGAACTCGCCGGGGTAGCCCTGACTGAGCGTGATCATCAGGCTGATCGGCTGCCGGGTGAGCGCCTTCCCGTATGCCGCCTCGACAATTCCCTGGTCGAACGCGCCCCACAGCACGGGGAAGTTCACCGACTCGACCCGGATGCGCCCGCCCGGCGTGTCGAACTCGCGGCCGTCCAGTTGCAGCGCGGCCGCCCCGGCCGGGTTGCTGCGGTTGATGTTGCCGCCGTCCAGCTCGAACGGGTCGAACCCGGACACCATCACCAGTTTCGCGCCGTCGGCCGGCCCGAAGTCGATCGAGCCGATGCCGCGCGCGGCGTAGTCCACGTCCTGGACCAGCGTCGCCCGGGTCGCGGTGTCCAGCGCGAAGCGCGGCTGCCACTGCCGGACGGCCTTGGTCAGTTCCAGCCGCGCCCAGTACAGCGGCCGGTCGTCGTAGCGGTTCAGCGTGCCGGTGTTCAGCTTGCCCTGAGCCCGGGCCACCGCCATCGACCACAGCGTGTTCCCTTGTGCGGCAAGGAAAACCTTTGCGGCTTTCTGGTTCGGCAGCGCGCACAGGGCGTGCTGGAAGGCGGTGACGAACGGGGCGAATCCGGCCTCGGCCACCAGTTCCGGCCCGGCCGCGGGCTGCCCGGCGGCGACCGGCACGGTCAGCCGCTGCTCCTCCACGGTGAGCGGGGCGGTGCTGTCATAACAGCTGCTCGACGGGGTCGCGTTGGCCAGGCCCGGTACCAGGGTCAACGGGGCGGCCAGGGCCATCGAGGTCATCAACATCCCTGCTCGTCGCCAGCTCATCAGCAGCTCCCCCATCGCCTGGGCTGTGTGTTCGGTTGGGTGTCGCGCCTGAGCGCAACGGCACCCTAACGGCGAGTAGGCACGGTGCGCCATAGCCCATCCGGCCGTGATCGACTGCTCTCGTACTGTCCGCTCTCGTACTTTTGGTCGAGGCGCCGACCCCAAGATCGTTCGTGCGAACGACGCGCCCACAGCGCTCGCACCCATAGCGTGATCAGTGTCAGCGAACCACCACGGAGGAAACCCATGAGCGCCAAGGAAAACCGCCCCACCATCAGCTTCATCCCGACTACCCGGGGCCGCTGTGTGATGAGCCTCGTCGTGGGTCTCATCGTAATCGCCGCCGAGGGGGTCAACCTGGCCACGGACACGGTGCACAGCCCGCTCTTGCCCATTCTCGCGGTGGTGGCGGGCGCGTTGATGATCATCACCGCGCTGATCGGTCTGGCCTCCCCACAGACTCGCGGTCATTGACCACCTCGGCGGCCGAATCGCCTTCTTCGATTCCGATCACCCGATGTGGGGTACGCCGGTCGCCTCGACCGTCTCCGGGCTGGCCCCGCGCGGTGAACTGCTCGTGCTGGGCGCCGCCGAGTCGCCGATCGAGCTGGACGCGTCGTCGCTGATCATGTCCGCGCGCAGCATCGCCGGTCACCCGTCGGGCACCTCGAAGGACTCCGAGGACACCTTGCGGTTCTGCCGCATCACCGGCACCCGCCCGATGATCGAGACCATGCCGCTGGAGCAGGCCGCCGAGGCCTACGACCGGATGATGGCCAATCAGGCCCGCTTCCGCATGGTCCTCACCACCGGCCAGTGACCCGCACGGCGGCGCTCACCGGCCGATAACCCGCCCGCACCGGCGCCCCACCACGGGGACGCCGGTGCGGCTCAGCCCGCCTGGCCGCGCCCGATCCCGCCGGGCCCGATCCCGTCCTGCCCGATCTCGTCGGGCACGATGATCACCTTGCCGGCCAGCCCGCCCGCCTCCGCGCGGCGCAACGCGTCGGCCGCTTTGGACAGCGGGTACTCGCTGTCGATCGGGGCGACCAAGGTGCCCTCGGCCAGCAGGCCGAACAACCGAGTCAGGTCGGCGCGCAGTTCGGCCCGGTAGCGCTCCAGGTGCCGCTTGTGCCCGGCCCACAGATTGAAGAAATGCGCATTCTTGCGGTTGGGCAGCAGATTCCACAGCTGCATCCGCCCGAACGTCTTCAGGAACCGCAGCATCGGGTACTTGGCCTCGCGCATCGACATATCGCTCAGCACGACCAGCGTGCCGCCGGGCGCGAGCAGCCGCCACGAGTCCCCGGCGCCGGGCCCGCCCACGTTGTCCACCACCGCGGCCACCCCGTCCGGTGCGAGGGCGCGCACCCGCGCGGGCACGTCCTCGGTCCGGTAGTCGATCGGGATGACTCCCATGGACCGCAACCGGTCCTGCTGGCTGGGCCCGGCGGTGCCGATCACCCGCAGCCCCGCCTGCCGGGCCAGTTGCACCAGCACCGAGCCGACTCCACCACCGGCGGCGAAAACCACGATGGTCTGCCCGGCGCTGGGCCGGATGGTCCGGTGCAGCACCCGCCAGGCGGTCAGCCCGTTGACGATCACCGTCTCGGCCTCGGCCGCGGCCACCCCGTCGGGCACCGGCACCAGGTCACCGGTGTCCAGCAGCAGCCGCTGGGCCCAGCCGCCGATCTTGGTCAGCGCGGCCACCCGCCGGCCGACCCGGATCCCGGACGCGGGCCGTTCGCCCACCGCTTCCACGGTGCCGACCAGGTCATAACCGGGCACGAACGGGAACGGCGGCTGGTCGTAGTACATCCCGCGCCGCATGCTCTGCTCGGCGAACGACACGCCGGTCGCGTCCATCCGCACCACCGCCTGTTCCGGTCCGGGCGCGGGCAGGTCCCGGCGGCGCACCTGCAGTGTCTCCGGCTCGCCCACTCCGGCCAGCACGATCTCCACGGTTTCCATCACGCACTCCTGACATCCTCTGACTTGAGTTATAGTCTCTAACAAGAGAATGAGGGTGTTAGAGTAAGGCTGTCAAGGGAGGGTCGATGACCAGCAGCAAACCGACGACGGAGCCGCACACCCCGGCGCGCAGCCCGATGCGGGCCCGGTTCCGGGAACAGGTCCGGGAGGACGTGAAGGCCGCCGCACTGCGCCAGCTCGCGCAGGGCGGCGCGGCGGCCATCTCGGTCAACGCCATCGCCAAACAGCTCGGCGTGTCCGGCCCCGCGTTGTACCGGTACTTCGCCAATCGCGACGAACTACTGGCCGAACTGGTCATCGACGCCTACCACGACCTCGCCGCCGAACTGGCCACCGCCACCGACCGCGAACTCGGCCTGTCCCCCGGCGAACGGCTGCGCGCCTTCGCCACCGCCTGGCGCGGTTTCGCGCAGTCCGAACCGCACCGCTACCAACTGTTGTTCACCCCACCGCTGCCCGGCTACGACGCGCACAGCGAACCACTGGTCACCGCGTCCCAGACCGTGATGACCGCGGCCCTGGCCGTGCTCGAGGACGAGCGGCAGATCCTGTCGGCCTGGACCCGGCTGCACGGGTTCGTCACCCTCGAACTGGGCGGGAACTTCGCCTCCATGGGCATCGACGCGGACGTGCTGTTCGCCGGGGAGGTCGCCGCGATCGTCGACGCGGCACCGACTTCCGATCAGTGACTGTCCACTCGGGACAGTACGTCGGGCAGGGTGATCGCGTAGTGCTCCGGCCGCAGTTCGCCCGGGGGCAGTTCGCTGAGCTGGCGCAGCATCTCGTTGCGGGCCACCATCGCCTCGTCGGTGGCCGGGAACAACGTGGCGTCGCCCTCGCCGACCAGGTTCTGGTTCAGCTCGACGAATCCGCGCGCGGAATCCTCGTAGGCGGCGAAGGCCGCGGCGTGGTCCTCGTGCGTGGCCAGCGCATGGGCCAGCAGGTACGCACCCACCATGGCCAGGCTGGAGCCCTGCCCGGTAAGGAAGGACGGCGCGTGCGCCGCGTCGCCGACCAGCGCGACCCGGCCGCTGGACCAGTTCGGCATCCGGATCTGGCTGACCACATCGAAGAACAGGTCGTCGGCGGAGCGCATCGCGTCGACCAGCCCCGGGATCTCCCAGCCCTCCCCGGCGAACACCTCGGCCACCAGCTCGCGCTGCGCTTCCGGATTCCGGAACGCCGAGTACGGCGGTTCCGGCCGGGCGAAGTTCAGCAGGCCGGTCACCTCCGGATAGTCCCGGACCGCGTACAGCGCCGCCGCCTTGCCCGGCTTGCTCCACAGCACGGCCTCGTGGGACAGCCCGAAGGTGTTGGGCAGGCTGAATCCGGCGAAGCAGTAGCCGATGTAGTGGTGGAACTGCTCCTCGGCGCCGAAGGTCAGCTCGCGGGTGCGCGAGTGCAGTCCGTCCGCCCCGACGACCAGGTCGAAGCGCTGCCGGTCGCCGCTGCCGAAGGTCACGTCGACGCCGTCGTCGTCCTGGCCGAGGCCGCTGATGGAGTCGTTGAACCGGTACGCCACGCCGTCCCGGGTGGCGGCGTAGAGCACGTCGCCCAGGTCGCCGCGGCGGATTTCGAGGTCGCGGCCGTCGTTGCCGTGCATCAGGGAGTTCGGGTTCAACCTGGCGATCGTGCTGCCGTCCGGGTTGAGGAAGGTCAGCCGCCGGGTGTTCACGTGGGCGGCGCGCAGCTGGGGCAGGATGCCCATCCGCTCGGCCACATCCACGGCCGGGCCGCGCAGGTCGATCGGATAGCCGCCGCTGCGCAGGGCGCCGGCCTTCTCCACCACGGTGACGTCGAAGCCGTACTGGTGCAGCCAGTACGCCAGCGCCGGACCGGCGATGCTGGCGCCGGAAACCAGCACCTTTCCCCTGAATGTCGTGTTCATGTTCCCCTCCTGGCTAACTAAAGTATCTTTCAGACTGAGCCAACTATATATCTAACTTAGGTATCTAAGTGGAGTGTGATGAGCACCACTGGTCGCCCCGAGCCGGGCCCCGAACTGGATCTGCGGGCCGTGTTGCCCCGCTTCATGCAGCTGGGCAACCTGCTCAACCGCAGCAAGCTGATGGAACACGCCATGGCCCAGGCCGGAAACGGCCTGGACCGGCCGTCGATGAGCGTGCTGATCTCACTGCAGCTGACCAACCAGCCGATGCGCATCGGCGAGATCGCCGCCCGGATGCAGGTGGCCGGGCCACACGTCACCCGGCACGTGCACGAGCTGGAGCAGCGCGGGCTGGTGCGCAGGCTGGCCGACGCCCAGGATCGCCGGGCCCGGCCGATCGAGCTCACCGCCGAGGGCGCCGCCATCGCCGGCCGCTATCTGCGGATCATGCTCGGCCATCTGGGCAGCGCCACGGACAACTGGTCCGACGAAGATCGGCAGACCTTCTACCGGCTGCTGGGCCGCTTCGCCGACGACCTCGCCGCCAGCCTCGCGGCTCTCGACGAGGAGTAACTCAGGCCCTGGCCGGGTCGCTGAGGATCGTGGCGACCAGGTCGAGCAGTTGCTCGACCACCTCGTCCCGGGACAACGCGGCCGTGGTCAGCTGTTGAAGTTCCTGCGCGGCCTGCAGATCGCCGAGCACGTTGAAGGTCAGCTTCATCGCCTGCGCCAGCCGGAACCGCACCTTGCCCGCGCTCCAGTCCGGGTGCAGCCGCTCCATCAGCCCGGTGAACCGCACCGCCTGCTGGGTGAACCCCTCGGCCAGGGTGGCCAGCGCGGGATGGCTGGTCGCCATGATGCCGCCGATGAACCGCACCCAGCTCGACCCGTCCGAACCCGCCATCTCGGCCACCGGCACCACGAACGCCCGGGCCAGGCCCTCCGCGGTCAGCGCACCGGGCGCGATCAACTCGTCCAGCAAACCGGCGCGGCGGGCGGACACCTCGTCGCTGCGGGTCATGATCAGCGCGCGCACCAACGACTCCTTGGAACCGAAGTGGTAGTGCACGGAGGCGATGTTGGTGCCCGCCGCGGCCATGATCGCGCGCAGCGACACCGCGTCGATGCCGCGTTCGGCGAACAATCGCTCGGCGGCCAGGATCAGCCGGCGCTCGGTGGGCATCGCGAGTTCGTCGCCGACGACGACGAGCGGCCCGTCGGCATCGGGCGTGGACATGCCGGTCATGGTAAGCGATCACCGCTGGTGAGCAGGCATCACGACGGACTGCCGTAGACGGTGACCACGCAGGCGCCGCCCAGGCCGAGGTTGTGGGCCAGGCCCAGCCGCGCGCCCTCGACCTGTCGCCCGTCCGCTTCGCCGCGCAGCTGCCAGGTCAGCTCGGCGCACTGGGCCAGCCCGGTCGCGCCCAGCGGATGTCCCTTGGAGATCAGCCCGCCGGAGGGATTGACCACCCAGCGACCGCCATAACTCGTGGCGCCCGCGTCGATCAGCGCGCCGCTCTCCCCCGGGCCGCACAGGCCCAGCGCCTCGTAGGTGATCAACTCGTTGATGGAGAAGCAATCGTGCAGTTCGATGACGTCGATCTCGTCGATCGACACCCCGGCCTGCTTGAGCGCGGCCGCGCCCGCCACTCGGGACATCGGCGCGCCCACCACGTCGATCATCGAGCCGGTGCCGAGGGAATCCCGGTCGTCGGTGACCACCGACTGGCCCAGCAGCGGCACCGCCCGGTCCTGAATGCCGTGCGCGCGAACGAAATCCGGGCTGGCCACCACCGCGGCCGCCGCGCCGTCGGACATGGGCGAGCACTGGGATCGGGTCAGCGGGCCGAAAACTGGCTTGTCGCCCAGCACTTTCTCCAGCGGGAACGGGGTTTGGAACTGGGCGTAGGGATTGCGGGTGGAGTGCTCGTGGTTCTTCACCGCGACCCCGGCCAGCTGTTCCAGGGTCGTGCCGTAGCGGCGCATGTGCTCGGTCGCGGCATGGCCGAAGAACCTCGTGGTGAGCGGAGCCTGTTGTCCCGCATCGGTTTCCGGCATCGCGCGCAGATGATGGTCGACCGTGGTGACCGCGGGCGGGGTGTCCGGCGCGGCCATGGCCTGCCGGGTCATCTGCTCGAAACCGACCGCGAGCACCACCTCGGCCAGCCCGGTGGACACCCACTCCTGGGCCAGGTTGAGCGCGGTCGACCCGGTCGCGCAATTGTTGTTGACATTGATGACCGGGATGCCGGTCAACCCGATGTCGTACAGCGCACGCTGACCGGCGGCCGAGGGCTGGAACACGTAACCGACCGCGGCCCGCTGGATATCGGCGTAGTCGACACCGGCGTCGCGCAGCGCGGTGCCGACCGCCTCGCCGACCATCTCCGGATATGTCCACTGTAGACTTTCGATCCGGGCGAACCGGGTCATGCCCACGCCGATGACGTACGGCGTCCGCAGGTTCTCGGGCATCGGCTTTCCTCCAGGAGAAGTTCAGGGTTTGTCCGCGCCGACGACCCACATCGCATGGAACTGCGATGCGCCGCCCATGGCGTGCCCGATCACCCGCCGCGCCCGGTCGACCTGGTGCTCGCCGGCCAGCCCGCGCACCTGTTGCGCCGCCTCGGCGAACCGCACCAGACCGGTCGCGCCGGTCGGGTTTCCGGACAGCACGCCGCCCGAGGGGTTGACCGGGAAGTCCCCGTCGGCCGCGGTCCGGCCCTGGTCGGTCATTTCCCAGCCGCGGCCGGTCTCGGCCAGGCCGATGTTCTCCAGCCAGATCGGCTCGTACCAGCTGAACGGGATGTACAACTCGGCCGCGTCCAGTTCCCGCACCGGATCGGCGATTCCGGCCTGGGCATAGGTTTCCGCCGCGCACTCCACCCCGGCCCGCGGGTTGACCTCGTCCCGGCCGGCGAAGTGGCCGGTCTCGGTGCGCCAGGCCGAGCCGTGCACCCAGGCCGGCGGCCGTCCGGTGGCCGCGCTGATCCGGGTCGCCTCGTCCTCGCCGGTGACCACGATGGCGGCCGACCCGTCCGAGGTCGGGCAGGATTCCAGGAACCGCACGGGATCCCACAGCATCGGTGAGGCCCGCACCTTGTCCACGGTGATGTCCGGCAGGTGCAGATGCGCGTAGGGATTGCGCAGCGCATTGAGCCGATGGTTGACCGCGACCTGCCAGCCGATGTGCTCGGGCGCGCCGGACCGGCGGATGTAGTCCCGGATCACCGGCGCGAAATGCCCGCCCGCGCCCGCGCCGAGGGACACGTTGAACGGCAGCGGCCGGGACAGCGCCCAGGTGAAGTTACCCTCGGATTCCTTGCTGTAGCCCACAACCAATACCCGGTTGGCCAGCCCGCTGGTGACCAGGTGGGTGCCGTGGATGGCCGCGTGCCCGCCGACGCTGCCGCCGGTGAACACCCGGGTCACCGGCAGATTGCGGGCGCCCAGCGCGTCGGCCAGGTACAGCTCGGGCTGCATCACCCCGTCGAACAGATCCGGCGTCTTGGACAGCACGATCGCGTCGATCTGGCCGAACTCCAGCTGCGCGTCGGACAGCGCGCGGCCCACGGATTCCCGCACCAGCGCGGCGATGGTGACCTCGCGCTGCTTGGCCTGTTTGCTCTGCCCGACGCCGACGACCGCTACCCGGGGACTCACGCGGCTCCCTCCAGCAGGCAGATCAGGTTCTGTTGCAGCGCGGGCCCGGAGGTGGCGTGGGCCAGCGCGCGATCGGCCGAGCCCTCCCGGATTCGCGCCGCCGCCTCCCCGATCCGGATCAATCCCGTTGCCGTGGCGGGGTTTCCGGCCAGCGGGCCGCCGGAGGGGTTCACCGTGGTGCGCGCACCGAGGCCCAGAGCATTGGCCAGCAACGGTTGCACGTGGCTGTACTCGGTGTGCAGTTCGGCCACGTCCACCTCGGCGGCGGAGAACCCGGCCAGTTCGGCCGCCCGTCCGGCGGCGATGGTCACGGTGTCGGCGCGGGTGAGGTCGCGGTTGCCCGGATAGTGCGTGTCCATCCGGTGATCGATGCCGCGCACCCAGACCGGACGCGCGCACAACTCCCGGGCCCGGTCCCCGGCGGCCAGGATCAACACGGCCGCCGCGTCGCCGATCGGCGCGATGTCCAGTTCCCGCAACGGTGCGGAAACATAAGGCGCGGCCAGCAAATCCTCGACCGAGTGGACGCCGCTGCGTTGGGCGAACTCGTTCTCCCGGGCCGCGGCCAGGCTGGCCGCGACCGTCGCCGCCAGGTCCGGCTCGCCGATCGCGCCCGCGTCCAGCAACGCCCGAGCCTGCAGCCCGGCCAGGGCGTGCCGGTGCGGGCGCAGCGGGGTCAGGTAGTAGGGGTCGAGCATCGCCGGCATGACCTGGTCCAGGTCGGCGGCCAGCGAACCGCGCCCGATCCCGTACACCAGCGCCACCTCGCCCTCGCCCAGTTGCAGCCAGGTCCACGCCTCGTGAGCGGCCCAGGCCGCGTCCATCTCCACGTGCGATTCCGAGATCGGCGGCCAGGCTCCGACGGTGTCCAGCGACTCGATGTAGGCGAAGGTGCGGCCTTCGTAGAAGTCGTGACTGCCGGAGCAGAAGAAATCGATGTCCCCACGTTCCAGACCGGCTTCGGCGACGGCCGAGGCGATCACCGGCGCCAGGATGTCCGCCATGTCGTCGCGCCGATTGGCAGCCAGGCAACGGGATTGGGCGAAGGCGACGATGCCGACCTCACGCATGGGCACCACTTTCGTTGTCCGGCAACGGAGATCGCAGCGCCGGGTCGCGGGGCCGGAAGTAACGCACGCTGGCCAGCGAGGGTTCCAGTTCGTTGTCGGGCACCCACACCGGTTCGACCGCCAGCCCGAGGGCGACCTGGTCCGGCTCGATCTCCATGATGCGCTGCATCAGCGTGGTGCCGGTGCCGTCCAGGTTGATGTGCGCGACCACGTACGGCGGCTGGTAGAGCTGCCCGGGAAAGGGAAAGTTCACCACGCAGAAGGTGTGGATCTCGCCGGTGCCCGGCAGTTCGACCGGTTCACCCAGCGGGGCCAGGCAGCGCGCGCACTGCTCGGGCGCCGGGAAGTAGACCATCCGGCACCGCGGGCAGGTCCGGGCCAGGAACAGTTTCCTGGCCATGCCGCGCAGACACAGCGACCGGCCGACCCCGGCCACGTAGGTGTAGTCCATGGCGAAGGGCGCCTCGATGGTGCGCACCGGTTCGGGCAGCTCGATGCTCATCGGACCGCCTCCGGTTCGAAGCACTCGATGTCGGTGATCGCGCCGACCCGCTCGGTCCGCCAGCGCACCCGCACCCGGAGTCCGGTGTGCAGCGCCGATTCGTCACCGCCGACGTCGACCGCGTGGAACAGCGCGTTGCTGGTGCCGTTGATGGCGATCAGCGCCCAGGCGAACTCGTGCGCGACCGGATCGCCAGGCCGGGCGGCCACCCAGGTCCAGCTGCGCACCGCGCCCCGGGGTTCGAGCCGGACGAACTCACCGGTCTCCTCGGCGGTCGCCGGGTCGAACTCCAGCGCCGGGCACAGCACCGACCCGTCGGAGGCGCGCACGCCCAGCAGCTGGCCCTCCCGCAACCCGGCCAGGAACGTGCCGATCCGGGGCCCGACCGTGCGGTGGAACGGGAACTCGATCGAGTAGGGGGCGGCCAGGCTCGACGCGTAGAACGGCATACACCCACCTCCACCTGCGGACCGGCCTCTATCAGTCGATAGAATCACCTGAAACAGGGCCGCTGTCAAGGCATATGCGGCCGGACCCGGCCGCCGAAACCCGTCGTCGAAGCCGGTTGTCGCAGACTAGAACACGTTCTAACATCAGGCGCATGACCGGGATCGACAACACCGCCATCGCCCCTGCCCCATTGCCCCCGGGCCCGGACACGCTGCGCCTTGGCGTGCACAACGGCCATCTGATGGTGACCGGCCTGAACCGGCATCGCGACCGGCCCGTGCTGCACCTCGGGGACGTCACCCTGACCGGCGGTGAACTCGCGGCCCGGGTCAGTCAGTACGTGCAGGCGTTCGAGTCGCTGAAGGCCGGGACCGGGTCCGCGGGCGCGCTGCTGGCGCTGAACTCCCCGGAGGTGCTCTACATCCTGGGCGCGGGCCAGACCCAGGGCTACCGGCGCACCAGCCTGCACCCGCTGGGCAGCGCCGAGGACCACGCCTACGTCATCAACGACGCAGGCATCACCACGCTGATCATCGGCGCCAACTTCGCCGACCGCGCGCTCAAGCTGATCGAGCTGTGCCCCGAGCTCAACCAGGTGCTCACCATCGGCCCGGTGCCCGAGGCCCTACAGGCCAGCCGGGTGGCCGCACATGATCTGGTCGCCACCGCCGAGAAGTTCGAGCCGCGGCCGCTGACCGCGAACCTGCTGCGCCCCGACCACATCGTGTCCATCACCTACACCGGCGGCACCACCGGCAAGCCCAAGGGCGTGATCGGCACCGCGCAGGGCATGAACACGATGACCCAGATCCAGCTGGCCGAGTGGGAATGGCCGGACAATCCGCGCTTCCTGCTGTGCACCCCGCTCTCGCACGCCGGCGCGGCCTTCTTCGTGCCCACCGTGATCAAGGGCGGCACGCTGTACGTGCTGCCCAAGTTCGACCCGGCCGAGGTGCTGCGCACCATCGAGGAACAGAAGATCACCGCGACCATGCTGGTGCCCTCGATGATCTACGCCCTGCTCGACCACCCCGACTCGCGCACCCGCGACCTGTCCAGCCTGGAAACCGTGTACTACGGAGCTTCCGCCATCAACCCGATCCGCCTGAAGGAGGCGATCGATCGGTTCGGCCCGATCTTCGCCCAGTACTACGGCCAGTCCGAGGCGCCGATGGCCATCACCTATCTGTCCAAAAAGGACCATCAGGGCGCGGACGAGAAGCGGCTCACCTCCTGTGGCCGGCCGTCGGCCTTCCTGCGCGCGGCCCTGCTGGACGGCGAGAACAACCCGGTGCCGGCCGGTGAGCCCGGTGAGATCTGCGTCAGCGGCCCGCTGCTGGCCGGTGGTTACTGGAACCTGCCGACGGAAACCGCGGACACCTTCAAGGACGGCTGGCTGCGCACCGGCGATGTGGCCCGATCCGACGAGGACGGCTTCTGGTACATCGTCGACCGCACCAAGGACATGATCGTCACCGGCGGGTTCAACGTGTTCCCGCGCGAGGTGGAGGACGTGGTCGCCGAGCATCCGGCGGTGGCGCAGGTCGGCGTGGTCGGCACGCCGGACCCGAAGTGGGGCGAGGCGGTCACCGCGGTGGTGGTGCTGCGCGAGGGCAGGGAACTCACCGACGAGGTGGTGGCCGAGATCCAGCGGATGGTCAAGGACCGCAAGGGATCGGTGCAGTCGCCCAAGCAGGTGCTGGCCGCCGACGCGCTGCCGCTGACCGGGCTGGGCAAGGTCGACAAGAAGGCGTTGCGGACCCAGTTCTGGACCGGCGACCGCGCCGTCGGCTGAGCATCGGCCTTCATGCCCGGACATGGCCCCGAATCTTTCAGTTGACTCAGTCGGTCGATAGAGGTGTCGGCGAGCTAACCTGGACCAACGAGTCCAGAAAGCGAGCGATGCCATGCCCACAGCGACCAAGCCCCGGCTGACCACCAAGGGCGCCGCGACCCGGCGGCGGATCGTGGAGGGCGCGGCGGCCGAGATCCGCGAACGGGGCGCGACCGCGACCACCCTGGACGACGTGTGCGCCCGCACCAGGACCAGCAAGAGCCAGATCTTCCACTACTTCCCCGGTGGCAAGGAGGAACTCCTGCTCGCGGTGGCCGCCCGGGAGGCCGAGCGAGTACTGGAGGACCAGCAGCCGCACCTGAGCGAGCTGACCAGCTGGCCGGCCTGGCAGAACTGGCGGGACGCGGTCATCCGGCGCTACCGCAGGCAGGGCATGCACTGCCCACTGGGTGTGCTGATCACCGAACTCGGCCGCGGCACGCCCGCCGCCCAGGAGCTCACCGCGCGGCTCATCGAGCAGTGGCAGGCCGAACTGCGCGCCGGCCTGGAACACATGCAGCGCGCGGGCGAGATCAACCCCGTTCTGGACGCCGACCGCACCGCGGCCGCGCTGGTCGCGACCATCCAGGGCGGGGTGACCATCCTGATGTCCACCGGCCGGATCACCCACCTGGAGGCCGCCCTGGACACCACCCTCGACCTGCTGCGCGCCACCGCCTGACCGACCTTGCGTGACGCGGCCCGCTCCGCCAACCCCCGAGGGGGCGGCCTTTCACCAGGTAGCCCAGCGGCCCACCGTTGGCCGAGACGAAGGTGTGGCCGCTGGTGGTGTGGGTCTTGCGAACCCATGCCGCAGCGTGGATTTCGTCGGCGAACACCACCAGGGCGCCGAGATCCCGGGCGGCGGAACTGGCCGCGGTCTGCACGGCGGCCAGCAGGTTGGCCGGACCGTCGGCCCCGGCCAGGGTGGGGTTGCGCATGGCGCCGGTGACCACGATCGGCTCCGGCCCGGTGTGGGTGAGGTCGAGCAGGTAGGCCGTTTCCTCGATGGTGTCGGTGAACGGCCGCGCACCACGAACGAGATCAGTCGCGGCCGAACTGCTCGGCCAGCCGGGCCACCACCCGCGCGGCCGGCTCCAGGTCAGCGATCTCCTCGGCCAGCACCTCGGCCCGGTCCCGGAAGTTGTTCTCCCCCAACACCTTGGCCAGCGCCACACCGACCTGATCGGGAGCAGGCACCACCGCGGCCGCGCCGGACGCCTCGGCCCGCCCGGCGTTGATGAACTGGTCGGCGCCCTGCGGCATGATCACCATCGGCAGCCCGCGGCTGAGCGTGGCCAGCACGGTGCCCGCCCCGCCGGAACAGACCACCGCGGTCGCCGGCGTGAGCAGCTGGTCCAGCGGCACGAAGCCGACCGTGCGCACCCAGCTGGGGTCCACGTCCACCGCGTCGGTGTCGGCCAGCGGGCCGAGGGTGGCGATGACGTTCACGTCCAGGTCCTTGATCGAGGCCAGGATCTGTTGCAGCACATCGAATTCGCTGAACACGGTGCCCAGCGTGACCAGCACCAGCGGCCGGTCCGCCCGGCCCGGGAATTCCGGCACGGTCCAGGAGAGGCCCTCGACGTGGTGCGGTTCGGGGCGCAGCGCGATCCGGTTGGGCGGAGCCTGCCAGCCCGGCACCTGCAACGAGGGCGGGCACGGGTCCAGGAACACCGCGGGCGGCACCGGCGTCAGGCCGCGTTCGGCGTAGCGGGAGGCGACCAGGGCGAACATCGGCCGCACGAACTCGTCGGGCACGGCCGGGCCGAAGGCCAGCAGCCCGCACGGCACCCCCAACGCCGCCGCGACCAGCGGGCCGACGAAGTCGCAGGCCTCGGCCACGATCAGGTCCGGCCGCCAGGGCTCGGCCACCGTGAGCGCCTCGTCGATGCTCAGGTCGACCCGGGTGCCCGCGAAGAACTCGGCCACCGTCTCCGGCTTGGGGTCGGTCGACGGGTTTCCCCCGCCGGTTCGCGCGGCGACCTCGGCGAACAGGACGTCGGCCATGGGCCCCGCGGCCAACACCGGTAACTCCGGGTCCACCGCACCGGTCATGCCGCCGCTGGTCAGCAGGGCGACCTCGTGACCGGCGGCCCGCGCGGCCCGGGCCAGCGCCGCGAACGGGAGCAGATGGCCGAACGCGGGCGTGCCGGACAGCAGGATTCTCATCGTTTCCCCAGATGGTTGAATAGATTCTCAATTGACTTGATTTACTATAACGTTAATTGGCGCAGCGTATGGTCATTGTGTGGAAAAACGCGTGTACCGATCCCCGCGCCGCGACCTGGCCGCGACGCAGACCCGGCACGCGATCCTGGACGCCGCGGCCGAGTTGTTCGGCACCCGCGGCTACGCGCCGACCACCGTCACCCAGGTGGCCGAGGCGGCCGAGGTGGCCACGAACACCGTGTACACCAGCATCGGCGGGAAACCGCAGCTGGTGGTGGCGTTGACCGAGCGGGCCGTGGCCGATCCGACCGTCGGGCAGACCATGGACAAGGTGGAGGCGGCCGGCAGCGCGGCGGAGATCCTGCGCGCGACCGCGAAGGGCACGGCGGACACCTGCCGCCATCACCTGCGCCTGATCATCATGCTGTACGAGAACACGCACGCCGACCCGATGATCGCCGAGGCGGGCCAGTTCGCCGACCGGCTGTACCGGGAACGGCTGGATCAGGTGACCGACCGGCTCATCGCGGTCGGCGGGCTGCGGCCCGGCCTCGACCGCGCGGAGATCCGGGACGTGCTGTGGTTCTACTTCGGCCGGATCTCCTGGGTCGCCCTGCGCGAGCTGGGCTGGAGCTGGGCGCGGGGGCAGCGGTGGCTGACCGAGCAGGCCAGTGCCGCGTTGTGCGCTCAGCCGGCCTGAAAAGTCCTATGTGGGCACCTGATGCCGGGCCATGCCGTGGACCCGGGTGGTCAGCGCATGCGCTTCGCGGAGCAGCAGCGCGCCCAGCTCCGGTCGGCGGGACTCGCGGAAGCGGGATTCCACGCCGGTCAGGGTGAGCGCCCACGCGGGTGCGCCTGCGGCGTCGAACACCGCGGCCGCCATGCCCCAGCTGCCCTCCACCACCAGGCCGGGATTCACCGAATATCCGTTCTCGCGGGTAGCGGCGATCCGTTTTCGCAGCTCGGCCGTACTGTGCGACGCGCTCCATTCGGCGGTGAGATCGGTGCGGCCAAGGTAGTCGTCCACCTCGCGGTCGGGCAGCATGGACAGCACGACCAGCCCGGCCGACACCACGCCGAGCGGGAACCGGGCGCCCTCGTAGAGCACGAACGAGCGGATCGGGAAGTCACCGTCCTCGCGCAGCAGGCACACCGTCTCCTCGCCGCGCCGCGCGGAGAAGAAGGCGCTCTCCCCGGTGGTCGCGGCCAGCCGGTGCACCACCTCGCGAGCCTGCTCCACGATGTTGTACCGCTGCGCGGCCACCTCGCCCAGCAGGTACAGCTCCGGGCCCAGGTGCCAGTCGCCGGTGCGCTGGTCCCGGTCCACGAAACCCTCCTCGGCCAGCCCGGCCAGCAAGCGATGTGCGGTGGGCCGGGCCAGGCCGGTGGCCCGGGCCAGCCGGGAGGTGGTTGCGCTGCCGCCCGGCGCCGCGGACAGCGCGCGCAGCACCGCGGCGATCCGGCCGGTGACGTTGACGGGCGGGGTGCTCATATCCGGATGGTACGTCCACTCAGTGAACGCATCAGCGACGGTTGACCGTCAGCCGAGAGATCCGCGGGACCGATAACCCTTTCGCTTGACCGGATACGTGCCATTGGCCTTGGCTGACCGCCACGACCGATGAACGGACAAGGAGGTCACGCGTGCCCACCATTCACCCGGACGCGGCCGCCGCGCTGGCCGAGGTGCTCACCGACGGCATGACCGTCGCGGTGGGCGGCTTCGGCCTCAGCGGCATCCCGGCCGATCTGATCGAGGCCGTGCGCGACTCGGGCGCCCGCGAGCTCACCGTGGTGTCCAACAACATGGGCGCCGACGGCCAGGGCCTTGGCCTGCTGCTGGAGAACAAGCAGGTGCGCAAGGTGATCGCCTCCTACGTCGGGGAGAACAAGCTGTTCGCGCAGCAGTTCCTGGACGGCGAACTGGACGTGGAGCTCGTGCCGCAGGGCACGCTGGCCGAACGGCTGCGGGCCGGCGGCGCGGGCATCCCCGCCTTCTACACCCCGGCCGGCGCCGGAACCCCGGTGGCGCAAGGAAAGCAGCAGGCCGAGTTCGACGGCCGGACGTGCATTCTGGAGCACGGCATCGTGGCCGACCTGGCCCTGGTCCGCGCCCACCTCGGCGACCGGGCGGGCAATCTCGCCTACCGGATGGCCGCGCGTAACTTCAATCCGCTGGTCGCGATGTCCGGGCGGGTGTGCGTGGCCGAGGTGGAGACCCTCCTGGACGGCTACCTCGATCCGGGCGCGGTGATCACCCCCGGCGTGTTCGTACAGCGTCTGGTTCCCGCGCTCCGCAAGGAAAAGCCGATCGAGAAGCGAACCGTGCGGACCCGGCAGGAGGCCCGACAGTGAGCTGGACCCGCGACGAGATGGCCGCCATCGCGGCGGCCGAACTGCACGACGGCGACTACGTCAACCTCGGCATCGGCATCCCCACGCTGGTGGCCAACCACGTGCCCCCGGGCATTCACGTCACGCTGCAGAGCGAGAACGGCATCCTCGGCCTCGGCCCGTTCCCGTTCGACGGCGAGGAGGACGCGGACCTGGTGAACGCGGGCAAGCAGACGGTGACCGTGCTGCCGGGTGCGAGTTTCTTCGACTCGGCCACCTCGTTCGCGATGATCCGAGGCGGGCACATCGACCTCGCTCTGCTGGGCGCGTTCCAGGTCGGCGCGAACGGCGATCTGGCCAACTGGAACGTGCCGGGCGCGGTGGTGAAGGGCATGGGCGGCGCGATGGACCTGGTCGCCGGGGCCAAACGCGTGGTGGTGCTGACCGATCATGTGGCCAAGGACGGCAGCCCGAAGATCGTCGAGCGGTGCACCCTGCCGTTGACCGGCGCCGGCGTGGTCTCCCGGGTCATCACCGACCTCGCGGTCCTGGACGTCACCCCGGACGGCCTGCGCCTGGTGCGCACCGCGCCGGGCGTCGAACCCGCCGAGATCCGCAGGAACACCGGAGCCGACGTCCTCGCACTACGCTGACCCCGTGACGGAACTGACCAACGGCCTGCTCGACGACGCCGCGGTGTTCCCGCCCGGCCTCGCCCCGCTGCCGGACGCGGTCGCCGCGCACGACCGGCACACCAGGGCGTGGTACGCGGACATGGTGGGGCCGCTGGTGATCTCGGCCGCCGGGCTGGCCGAACTGGAGCCGGTGGTCGCCGGCCGGGAGACGCCGCTGCAGATCGTGGTCACCCTGCCCGGCGGGCCGGTCGGCATCCCCGGGGTGCGGGCCACCGCCGAGAAACTCCCGGTCACCCTGGCCGCGCTGGAAATCGCCGTGCCCAAGGGATACGACGTGCCGGAATTCATGTCCGCGGTGACGGACGCCCCGGCCCCGGTGTTCGCCGAGATCCCGCGCGACGAACGCCGGTTTTCCTTGCTGCGCGCGCTTTCCGGCTCACCGCACCGGGCCAAGTTCCGCACCGGCGGCACCTCGGCCGAGTACTACCCGGACGAGGCCGAACTCGCCGCCGCCATCCGCGCCACGGCCGACGCGGGCGTGGCGTTCAAGGCCACCGCCGGACTGCACCACGCGGTCCGCAACACCGATCCGGCGACCGGCTTCGAGCAGCACGGGTTCCTCAACCTGTTGCTGGCCACCGACGCGGTGGCCCAGGACGCTGCCGACGCCGAGGTCCGCGCGCTGCTGGCCGAGCGGGACGCGACCGCGGTCGCCGACCGGGTGCGGTCACTGGGCGCCGAGCGGGTTTCGACGGCCCGGGCCAGGTTCCTCTCGTTCGGCACGTGCAGCATCACCGACCCGCTCACCGAACTGACCGAACTCGGCCTGATCGAAGGGAAGGCATGACCGCGCTCAGCATTCCGGACGGCTCGCCGTTCGGTGTCGACAACCTGCCCTACGGCGTGTTCTCCACCGGTTCCGGCGGGCCACGAGTCGGGGTCCGGGTCGGCGACTCGGTGCTGGACCTGTCGATCGCCCTGCGCGACGAGGTGTTCGCCGCGCCGACGCTGAATCCCTTGATGGCCCAGGGATACGAGCGCTGGGTCGAGGTGCGGTCCCGCCTCCGGGAACTCGTCGCGGGCGAAGTCCCCGATGCCGCGGTGCATGCGGTCGACGCGGTCACGATGCACCTGCCGATCGAGGTCGCCGACTACGTCGACTTCTATGCCTCCGAACACCACGCGTCCAACGTCGGCCGGCTGTTCCGGCCGGACGCGGAACCGTTGCTGCCCAACTGGAAACACCTCCCGGTCGGCTACCACGGCCGGGCCGGCACGGTATACGTGTCCGGCACCGACATCGTGCGGCCCAGCGGTCAGCGCAGGGGTCCGGACGACGCGACGCCGGTGTTCGGGCCGAGCGTGCGGCTGGACATCGAGGCCGAGCTGGGCTTCGTGGTCGGCGCCGGAACTCCGGCCAACACGCCGATCGCGCCGGACGAGTTCGACCGGCACGTGTTCGGCGCGGTGTTGCTCAACGACTGGTCGGCCCGGGACATCCAGGCCTGGGAGTACGTGCCGCTCGGCCCGAACCTTGGCAAGAGCTTCGCCACCTCGATCTCCCCGTGGGTGGTGCCGATCCTGGCACTGGCGGCGGCACGGGTACCACTGCCGGGCCAGACCGACCCGGCACCGTTGCCCTACCTCAGGGAAAGCCGGCCGTGGGGGCTGGACATCGAACTGGCCGTGCGGTGGAACGATCAGGAGGTGGCCCGCCCGCCCTACCGCGAGATGTACTGGTCGCCCGCGCAGATGCTGGCCCATCTCACGGTGAACGGCGCCTCGGCCCGCACCGGCGACCTGTACGGCTCGGGCACGATCTCCGGACCCGAGCCCGGGCAGCGCGGCTCGTTCCTGGAACTGTCTTGGGGCGGCCGCGATCCGCTGACCGTCAACGGCGAGTCCCGCAGCTTCCTGCAGGACGGCGACGAGGTCGCCATCACCGGCACGGCGACCACGAAAACCGGTGCCAGCCTGGGCTTCGGCGAGGTCCGCGGCCGGATCCTGCCCGCCCGCTGAGTTGTGCGACCGGGTCAGCCCGGACTGGCCCGGCCGCGCTGACCCGGCAGTACTCGCTGTGCGGCGAACCGGTCGACCCGACCGGGTTCGAGGACGCGATGGTCACGATGGTGACCGGCTATCTGGCCCCCGGCGGCGCTTTCAGCCGGTCAGACTCGCGGCCAGCACCTCCCGCGCCGTGACCGGTTGGCGGCCCAGCAACCGTTCCATTGCGGGGTCGACGGCCGCGAACTCGCGGCGGCGGCTGGCCCGGAAGATGCCCAGGGTCAGCTCCACTGCGCCTTCCGGCATGCCCCCCGTGCGCATGGCCTGCCGCCATTCCTCGTCGGGCACGGTGATCCGGGTGATGGTGCGGCCGGTCAGTTCCGAGGCGATCGCCGCGATGTCCTGGTAGTCAAGGGATTCCGGGCCGGTGAGGGCCGGGGTGACACCGGACAGGCGCTCGGGTTCGGTCAGCGCGAGCACCGCGGCGTCGACCAGGTCCACGTGCGCGGTCCAGGACACCGGGCCGTCCTCGGGGAGGATCAGCTCACCGGTGTCCAGCGCCGGGCGCAGCGTCCAGGCGGTGGTGGTGGCATAGAAACCGTTGCGCAGCACGGTGAACGGCACACCGGCGGCCTGGAGATCGAGCTCGGTCCGGGCGTGGCTGCGGGTCGCGATGAACTCCGAGTCCGGGCTGGCGCCCATGTGGCTGGTGTAGAGGACGCGCTTCGCACCGGCCGCCACGGCCGCGTCGATGGCCGCCCGGTGCGGCGCGGGATCGGCCGGACCGGACACGATCAGCACCTGCTCCGCGCCCTCGAAGGCGGCGGCCAGCGTCTCGGGCCGTTGGAAGTCGCCCACACGCACGCGCAACCCCAGCGCGGCCAGGTCGGCCGCCTTGCCGGTGTCCCGCACGCTCACCCCGATCCGCTCGGCAGGCATCCGCCGCACCAACAGATCCGCGCGTTCCCACGGACGACAGGCAGCGAAATACAACCGCTGCCCGCGCACATATCGGGCGACTACCGGCCAAGCGGATCGTCGGCCAGAAACGATGATCAGCCGCCGAACACCGGCAGGGTGAGCCGGGACGGACGGGTCGCGTCGTGGAAAACCTCGATGTGGCAAGGCTTTCCGTTGATCGCTTCGGCGGCCGGTTCGTCCGTGCCGTGGTTGCGGACGAACCGGGGGAACGCGCCACCGGCCACCTGCACCCGTAGCGAGTGGCCGCGCCGGAACCGGTAGGCGGTCGGGTCGAGCGGAACCTCGACGGTGACCACGCCGTCCGCGTCCGCCGGGGTGCCCGGCCGCAGCCGGACCAGGCCGTCGGTGACGTTGCGCGACCCGCCCTTGTCGTCGACATCGCACAGCCGCACGTAGACATCGGCGTGCCCGAGGTCGGTGCGCACGTGCACGGTCGCGGACAGTTCGCCGATCACGTCCAGATCGGCGGCCAGCGGTTGCCCGGTGAACACCAGCACGTCCGTGCGGGCCTCGACCTCGCGCTGCTCGCGCTGCTTGGTCTTGCCGACCAGCAGCGGACCGCCGACCGAGGGCGTCGGATCGGCTGGGTCGTAGGTGAACTCGGTCGGCGCCGCCTCGCCCGCCGGCGCGTCGCCGAGGCCGCCGTTGGGGCGCAGGTGCACCGGCGTGGCGGTGGACTTGGGCGGCCACACGTCGAAGTCCAGCCAGGTGTTCGCGTGCTGCAGGAACAGCCGGACCGGCGCACGTTGCAGGCCCGCCGGATCGTCGAGCAGGTGCGCGCGCAGGAAACCGAGCTGGTCGGCGAACATCGGGCCCATGCTGCCCGGATCGCCGTGCGCCCACGGGCCGATGGTGATCCGCGGCGACTTGCCGGCCTCGGCCAGCCGCCGGAAATCCTTGAGCTGCGCGGTGATGAACAGGTCGTACCAGCCGGTGACCATGGACACCGGCACGTCCAGCTTCTCCAGATCGGCGCTGTGGTCGGCGAATTCCGTCCAGTAGTCGTCGTCCGGCGCGAAGTGCCCGGTGATGTCCTGGAAGAACCGGACCGGCTTGCCGATCGCGGCGACATCGGCGCCGCGCAGCGGGAGTTTTGCCATGGCCTGGCGGGTTTTCCGGGTCTGCAGCGGGTTGGGCAGCATGGCGAACCGCCGGTCCTCCTGGGTGCCGATCATGGCCGACCAGGACGTCATGTTGTCCAGCGCCAGCGTGCCGCCCGGGTAGAACGCGGAGATGAACTCCGAGGCGGTGACGTCCAGGCACATCGCCTCCAGCGGCGGGTCCAGATAGGGCCCGACCGCCCACTGGGTGTGGCCGAGGTAGCTGGCCCCGGCCGTGGCCAGCCGCCCGTCACACCAGGGCTGGGCGCGCACCCACTCGGCGGTTGCGATGCCGTCCGCGCGCTCGGTGTGAAACGGCCGGAACTCACCGCCGGACCCGAACGTGCCGCGGGTGCTCTGCACGATCGCCTGCAGCCCGTGCCGGGCCAACACCCCGCCGGTGACCTTGCCCAGCAGTCCGCCGCGACCGTACGGGCTGCGGATCAGCACCACCGGACCCGAGGTCAGCCCGGCCGGGGCGTAGCGGTCGGCGAGCAGGGTGACGCCGTCGGGCATCGGCACGGCGATGTCCTTGGTCACGACCGGCGCCGGGCCTTCGGCCTTGGGCAGCCCGAGCATCTTGTCCACAAGTCGTTCCAGCACGATCTACACCATTCCAGAAACGACGGTTCCCGGCCACGTCCGAGCCCGGCGGGCCCGCTGTCGCGGCACATCGTCGGCCAGTGCCGGGGGGCTGCCGAGTTCGGCGGTCCGGGCCTGGACCGTCTCGGCGTCGTTGGCCGCGCCCGGACCGTCTCGGCGTCGTCGGCCGCGTCGGCCGCGATGAACGCGCTGAGCGCTGCGCGGAGTGCCGACCCTCAGCGCACCAGCGCGGCCGCGTGGATGACCTCGTCCAGCACGGTGCGCACCTCCTGCCGCGGTTCGGAGCGCGTGGTGCGGTGCCGGGCGATCAGCCGCCGGGTGCCCACGCCGGGCACCGACACCACCTGCACCCCTTCGGGCAGATCTCGTTGCAGGGCAAGGGAAGGCAGCAACGCCACGCCCAGCCCGCCGGCCACCATGGCGATGGCCACGTTGTAGTCGTGGTAGCTGTGCGCCTGACGCGGGTCCAGGTGCAGCCCGGTGAGCGCACGCTGCAACGCGCGGTGCGCGGCGGCGGCCGGGTCGACGCCCAGCCAGGTGAGCCCTTCCAGCTCGTTCAGGGTGTTCGGCACCGGGGCGTCCGAGGACATGACGACCAGCCACGGCTCGTCCAGGATCGCCACGTCCCGGGTGCCGCGCGGGGCGCTCTGGCCGACCGGGCTGTCCGCCTCCACGATCAGCAGATCGATGGCGCCGGTGCGCAACTCGCGTTGTCCGGTCACGTCGTTGAGTTCTCGGATGACCAGTTCCACGCCGGGCAGGCGGTCCTGCAGATCGCCGGCCAACGGCACCAGCAAACCGCTGATCACCGTCTGGAACGCGCCGATCACCACGGTGCCGGTGATGTCCTCGCTCAGGCCGACCAGGGCGCGCCGGGCGTCGGTCAGTTCGGACTCGATGCGTTCGGCGGCCTCGGCCAGGATGCGGCCGGCGCGGGTGAGCACCGCGCCGCTGGGCTGGCGGTCCAGCACCGGCACCCCGACCTCGGCCTCCAGCCGGGCGATCTGTTGCGAAATGGCCGATGGGGTCAGGTGCAGGTGATGGGCGGCGGCCAGCACGCCGCCCGCGCGGTGGATGTTGAGCAAAATCACCAGTCGCCGGGGATCGATCTGCATGTAGCTCAGCTTAACCCCGGGTTGATATAACTTCGGTTGATCTGTACCCCACTGCCGGGCACGATGGAACTCATGAGAGAGACGTCATGAGAGAAGCCCTGTCCTTGGCCGCCGCCATCGCCGGATGGGTTGGCGCCGTGGGCACGGTGGGCGCGTACGCGCTGGTGACTCAGCGCCGCATCGCACCGGATTCCCTGTTGTTTCAAGGATTGAACACCATTGGCGCGGGTTTTCTCGCGCTGTCCGCGGCGGCCAGCGGGTCCTGGCCCGCGGTGGCGGTCAACATCATCTGGATCGTCATCGGCGGCCAGGTGCTGATCAGCGCCCGGCACCTGTTGAAGGGCCGGTTGAACCGCCTGTTCCGCACGGTCGACGCGTGGGTCCGCGTTCGGCTGTTGCGCCTGCGGCCGCCGGAGCACGTGCCCGGCTGACCCGAGCCCTGTCCGGCCACAGTGGACAGTTGAGGCCACGCCGTCCTGGCTGAGCCGAATCATCATCGAAAGTCGGATTTTCCCGACAGCACAATCGATTCCGCGAATAAAATCAGCGGGTACCCGTGTCCCGTTGGTCGACCGCGTTCGCCAGGTCCGCCCGGGCCCGGGCCCCGGCGTCTGGATTCGCCCGGCCAGAACCAGCCGAGACCGTGCGGCGAACCCAGTCCGGACGGCCCGTCCCAGCCCGGTCCGGCCTGGCACAACGCGGGCGCCCAGCCCAGCTGCGGGCAGATACCGGGATCGGCCGAGCCCGCCCGGGAGCCACGGCAGCTCGCCGCGATCGACTCCGGCTGGCCGGTCCAGGGTGCCCGCGGCGAGTTCGGCGCAGCGACGCGACTTCGGCGCCGACCGCCTGCGCGGGTGCGGCGGGCGCGGCAATCGCGACCGCCGACACGAATAGCCGGGCCGATTTCGCACCGATCCACTGGGCGAACTGGTTCGCATCAGCCTCCCGATTTCGGGACCCTGTCGATCACTACTTGCGCGATATCCAGCGGAAAGGTTGCATCGGCGCGTGGTCGCGCTCCCATGCCCCGTTGTCAGTCAACTGACCAGGCAATTCAACACTTATTGGGCCAACTCAAACATCTCTGAACAGTATCTACCACAAGCAATCACGCGCGTGCATACTGAGATCGCTGTTTCCAGTTCAGCCAACCCCACTGAGCGGCCCTGCACCGCCCTGCCCGAAAGAAGGTTCGGCGTGATCCCTCGGTTGTTCCGTCAATGGAGACGGACCGTTCTCACCACGCTCTCGGTATTCGCCCTCGCGCTCGGCGCGGTGGCGCTCCTGCCCGCCGCGGCCCAAGCCGCGGGCTCCCTCCCATGTGACCTCTACGCGGCCGGCGGAACGCCCTGCGTGGCGGCGCACAGCACCACCCGGGCCCTGTTCTCTGCCTACAACGGCCCGCTCTACCAGGTCAAGCGCGCCTCCGACGGGGCGACAACGGACGTCGGCGTACTGTCCGCCGGTGGCTATGCCAACGCGGGCACCCAGGACGCGTTCTGCAACGGCACCACCTGCCAGATCACCAAGGTCTACGACCAGACCAGCAACCACAACGACCTGAACCCGGGCCCGTCGGGCACCTCCGGGATGGGCGCCGACCGCGGCGCGGACGCCTCGGAGATCGCGGTCACCGCGGGCGGTCACAAGGTCTACGGAATCTGGATCTCCCCCGGCGTCGGCTACCGCTACACCGGAGTGGCCAAGGGCGTGGCCACCAACGGCGCGGCCGAGGGCGCCTACATGGTGGCCAGCGGCACCCACGTGGGCAGCAACTGCTGCTTCGACTACGGCAACGCCGAAAGCACCCCGTCCGACACCGGCAACGGCCACATGGACGCGGTCAGCATCGCCACCACGTGCTACTTCTCCCCGTGCACCGGCAGCGGCCCGTGGGTCGAGGCCGATATGGAGAACGGCATGTTCCAGGGCAACAACGGCTCGAACACGGCCAACCTGGGTAACAACAGCACCTATGTCACGGCCATGCTGAAAGACAACGGCCAGACGACATACGCGCTCAAGGGCGGCAATTCCCAATCCGGCGGGTTATCCACGTGGTGGAACGGAGCACTGCCGACGCGGGGCGGGTACCAGCCGATGCACCAGGAGGGCGGCATCATCCTGGGCACCGGCGGGGACAACAGCAACTGGAACATGGGGACCTTCTTCGAGGGCGTGATGGTCTCCGGATATCCCAGTGACGCCACCGAGAACTCGGTGCAGGCCAACGTGGTGTCGGTCGGCTACAGCGGCGAGACCAACGTGCCGACCGGTCCGGCGGGCACCATTTCCGGACCCGGCGGCCAGTGTGTCGACGTAGCCGCCGACGACACCGGCGCCGATGGCGCCAACGTCCAGCTGTGGGGCTGCCAGAGCTACGCCGAGGATCAGCACTGGACGCACAACGCGGACGATTCGCTGTCCACCATCGGCCGCTGCCTGGACATCGACGGCAACGGCACGGCCACGGGCACGAAGGTGGAACTGTGGGACTGCAACGGAGTCGGCGGCCAGAAATGGGTCCAGCAGTCCAACGGCTCACTGCTCAACCCACAGTCCGGTCTGTGCCTCGACGATCCGAGCGGCAACACCGCCAACGGCACCCAGTTGCAGATCTGGACCTGCAACGGCACCTCGGCCCAGGCGTTCGCGGTGAACGGCGGCGGGCCGGTGGTGAACACCTCCGGTGTGTGCGTGGACGTCGGCGGTGACGACGTCGGTTCGGACGGCACCGCGGTCCAGCTGTGGGGTTGCCAGTCCTACGCGATCGACCAGCACTGGTACCACAACTCCAACGGTTCGCTGGAGACGCTGGGCCGGTGCCTGGACATCAACGGCAACGGCACCGCCGCCGGTACCCAGGTGGAACTCTGGGACTGCAACGGAGTCGGCGGCCAGGACTGGGTGCAGCAGTCGAACGGCTCACTGCTCAACCCGCAGTCCGGTCTGTGCCTGGATGACCCGAGCGGCAACACCGCCAACGGCACCCGGCTGCAGATCTGGACCTGCAACGGCAGCGCGGCCCAGCACTTCCCGCTGAGCTGATCCGACCGGGCGGCCCACTTCCGGGCCGTCCCCTCGATGTGGGGTGTGGGATCGGAACACCGGTCCCGCACCCCACATTCCATTGTGGGCAGTGGAAAATCGGCTCGTTGTGGCGCGGAGTACGAGAGGCGAGATCCGGTGTCCGATATCCTGTGTCCATAAGTGAGCCCGGCCCGGTCATCGAGCGCTCGTCCAGCTGACCTCGCCAGTGCCGCGTTCGGGGACGGACACGTCACAGTCACGAACGCGGCACCGCGGTCACCAGAGCACAGAGGAGGCGCCTGTGCCGGTCACCGTGCGGCAGGCCGACACCGAATACTGGGCCGACGCCGCCGCGCTGGTCTTCGAATACCTGGCGCTCACCCAGGCCGAAACCGGCCGTCCCCGGCCGAGCGGCATCGACGAACTTCCCCAGGTGCTGCGCCACGAATGCCGGCACCTCCACCACGTCTACCGCTCTCCCGGCGCGCTGTTGCTGGCCTACCAAGGTGGGCAGCCGGTCGGCTGCGTCGGCATTGCCGCGGTCTCACCGGACAGCGCGGAGATCAAACGCCTGTACGTCCGAGAAACGCATCGGGGCCACCGGATCGCCCGCAGCCTCATGGATCACGCTCACCGGCATGCCGCGCGGCACCGATTCACGCAGACCGTCCTCGACGTCCTGCCCGCCCGTACCACCGCCATCGGCTTCTACCGCCGCCTCGGCTACACCGACGCACCGCCGTACGCCGGATCACCGGTTCCCATGATCTATTTCCGGCGACGCCTCCCGTGACCTACGCCTCGGTCGGCATCGAGGCGGCCACCACGTCGACCTGCCGCAGGCCGCCGGATTCGGCGATGTGCCGGAACCACGCCTTGCGGGCCAGCTCGATTGCCATCACGGTGAACGAGCTGGTGTCGGGTAATGCGTGAATTCATATACCGGTTAAGTGTCAACAGCCGTCGTGCTGGCCCGGCGCACGAGGACCGGAGAAGGGTCGCGCAGGTCGATCAGCCGCACGTGCCGGGTCAGCGCAATCAGCTGGCGGGCGGCCTGGGCGCCGTGGGCCGGAATGTCGCGGTGCAGCGCGGTCAGGGACGGGTGCACCAGTTCGCACAGCGCGGAATCCTCCCAGGCCACGATCGACACGTCGGCCGGCACGCGCAGGCCGGCTCGCTGCACGACGGTGAGCCCGGCTAGGGCCATCACGTCGTTGTCGTACAGGATCGCGGTCGGCGGCTCGGGGGCGCGCAACAATTCCCGGGTCGCCTCGGCGCCGTGCTCGCTGGTGTAGTCGGCCTCCACGAAGGTGGCCGACACGCCGTGCCTGCGGGCGACCGCGGCGAACGCGTCGGTGCGGATCTTGGTGTGCCAGTAGTGCGCCATGCCGGTCACCCGCGCCAACCGGCGATGCCCCAGCCCGACCAGGTATTCCACCACCATCTCGGCGCTGCGCCCGTCGTCGGTCCACACCGCGGGCAGCGATCCGGAGCCGCGCGGGCTGCCCACCACCACCGTCGGCAGCCCGAGATCCTCCAGCAGCGGCACCCGGCTGTCGTTGATCTGCAGGTCGACCAGGAAAACCCCGTCCACCCGCCGCTGTGCCCACCACTCGCGGTACAGCTCGGCCTCGGCGGTCGGCCCCTGCGCCATGGTGAACAGCAGCGCGATGTGCTCCCGGGATAACTCCGCCTGCATGCCCGAAATCAATTGCATGAAGAACGGCTCGACGCCCAGCGTGCTGGCCGGACGGTCGATGACCAGGCCGAACACGCCCGACCGGCCGTCGGACAGGGCCCGGGCCGCGCTGTTGGGCTGCCAGCCCAGTTCCTCGGCGATCTGCATGATCCGGCCGCGCGTCGACTCGGACACGCCGGGCTGGCCGTTGAGCGCGAAGGACACCGCGGCCTTGGTGACCCCGGCCCGTCGCGCGATGTCGGCGATGGTCGGACGCTTCACGTCGGACGTCCCCTCTGCTGTGCCCCGTCGAGCGGCGTACCGCCCGCCGGACAGCGTAATGGACAACCTGGGCGCAACCGGTAGCTTAACCGGTATATCAGGACGGGTCGAAGGAGCGACGGGATATGCGCAGGAGCGCGAGCAAGCTCATGGTCGACGGAGCGCGGGCGACCTGGCTGGGCGCCAATTTCTGGTCGCGGGCGGGTGGGCCGTTGATGTGGCGGACCTATGATGCCGCGCTGGTGCGGGACGAACTGCGGGTGCTGCGCGAGCACGGCCTGACCATGACCCGTTCCTTCTTCTACTGGCCGGATTTCATGCCCGAGCCCAACCGGGTCGACGAGACGCTGGTGGCCCGGTTCGCCGATTTCCTTGACGCGCATGGGGAACTGGGCCTGCGCACGGTGCCGACGTTCCTGGTCGGGCACATGTCGGGCGAGAACTGGGATCCGGCCTGGCGGGACGGGCGCGATCTGTACCGCGATGTGTGGCTGGTGGCGCAGCAGGCCTGGTTCGCGAAGACCATGACCCGCCGGTTCCACGATCATCCGGCGGTCACCGGGTGGCTGGTGTCCAACGAGATGCCCATCTACGGCGGCTCGGCCGACCGGGACAGCGTGTCCGCGTGGGCTCAGCTGATCGTCGACGCGGTACGCGCTGCGGGCGGCACGCAACCGGTCTCGTTGGGCGACGGCGCCTGGGGTATCGAGACCACCGGGAACGACAACGGTTTCCGGTTGCGCGATTCGGTCCGGTTGTGCGACTTCCTCGGGCCGCACGTGTATCGCATGGAGAACGATGTGGTCCGGCAGCACTATGCCGGTGCGTGGGCATGCGAACTCGCCGCCACGTTCGGCGCGCCGGTAGTGCTGGAGGAGTTCGGGGTCTCCTCCGATTTCGCTGCGGACGAGCACGCCGCGCACTACTACCGGCAGAACCTGCACAACTCGCTGCTGGCCGGGGCGGTGGGCTGGATCGGCTGGAACAACACGGATTTCGACCAGCTGGCCGACCAGGACCCCTACCGGCACCACGCGTTCGAGATGCATTTCGGCCTCACCGACGCCACCGGCCACCCCAAGGCCCAGCTCCACGAGTTCACCGCATTCGCCGAGGTGTTGCGCGCCGTGGACATCGATCGGTGCGCTCGGCCGGATTCCGATGCGGCGCTCGTCGTTTCTTCATATCTGGAAAGTGAATATCCGTTCACCGACCCATCGGACCGCACGTCGATCGCCGACGCCCTGCGACAGGCGTACGTGTCGGCCAAGCTGGCCGATCTGCCGGTCGCGCTGACCCGGGAGTCGGACGGCGTCGCCGGTGACGCGCGGCTGTACCTGCTACCCGCCACCAAACAGTTGCTCGCGCCGACCTGGCACACGCTGGAACGGTTGGCGGAGCAGGGTTCCTGCGTGTACGTGTCCTACAGCCCGGGCAGCAGCGACGTCCAGCGGGGCCCCTGGTACGCCCGGCTCAACGGCATGTTCGGGGTCGAGCACCAGCTCCGCTACGGCCTGATCGACGAGATCGAGGACGAGGAGGTCGTGTTCACACTGACCCGGGATTTCGGCGGTCTCGACAAGGGACGGCAGCTGCGGTTCCCGGTATCCGGCAACGCGAACTGCCGAGCCTACCTGCCGGTGCACCCGGTCGACGCCGAGGTGCTGGCCACCGACGCACCCGGACGGCCAGCGCTTCTGTTGCGCCGCAACGGATCCGGCTCCATCCTGCTGTGCACCTACCCGATCGAGTTGTTCGCCGCGCAGACCCCGCACGCCAATCCCAGCGACCTCGGCGTGCTCTACACCGCGCTGGCCGAGCACGCGCAGGTTCGCCGTCCGGTCACCGTGGACGATACGCGGGTCGCGGTCGACGGCCTGGTGCACGAGGACGGCCGCCGGTTCGTCTGGTTCGTCAGCCAGGCCGACGCCCCGCTCACGATCACCCCGCGGCTCGCCGCCGGCGTGGGGCTGGTCGACCTCGACGGCGGTGACCCGGACGAGTCGGTGCGACTGCCACCGTTCGGCGTTGCCGTGCGACAAATCCGCTGAATCCCTACTTCAACTGCTGGGCCGGATATCTGACGTCGAACAACACCAACGCGTCAACCAAGGCCACCTACTACGACACCCAGGTCCTGCACCAAGGAGACCTTCACCTGTCCAGCTGACAGTCCTCGGTGGATGGATGATGCCGCGTGCGGCCCGGGCACCGCGCCCGGGCCGCCGAACTGCGAAAACGGTCGCGCTGGCGGATCGTCAGCGACAGGGCTCGAAGTCCGAGTCGTCCAGGTTGATGTTGAACTTCACGCCGTTGAAGTCGTTGCTGTTGTCCGCCGAGCAGAACTTCGAGGTGGCCAGCGAGTACTCGGCCTGGAACACCGGCTTGCCCGCGGTTACGTACTGGTCCAGCCCGTAGGAGCCGTTCTGCGCGGTGGTGCACTCCTGGTACTGGTTGCACTGTTCGTTGAGCGCGCCGTCGAAGTAGGGCAGCAGATCGGGGATCTGGGCCAGATCGTTCTTCTGCAGCACGCTCAGCCCACGGGAGTGGGCGTCGTTGGCCAGCGTGGCGTTGTAATAGATCTGGTCGGCCGCGGTGAGCGGGAACCCGCTGGAATTGGCGTATCCGTCGACGTTGTCCAGCTCAAGGGCATCGAAACCCTTCTGCACGCACATGTCCAGCCGCGCGTCCATGATCGAGCGCAGCGTGCTGCCCGAGTTCTGCACATCCCGCACGTCCAGCCAGTTCTCCCCGGCCCACCCGTCGACCGCGTTGCCCAGCAAGGCTTTCGGGAACTCGGTCGCGTCGGAGCGCCAGTTCTCGTAGGTACCGGCCGAGATGTAGCAGACGGCCTTGATCCCCGCGTTGTGCAGGGCGGTGACATCGGCCGCGGTCGCGTCGAAGCCGTCGATGTCGTACATGTCGACGGCGCGGAAGGGGGCGGTGGGCACCTTGGACAGCACCCAGTTCCAGGAGGTGTCCAGCGCCGGGTGCCAGCAGGAGGCGCAGGACACCGGGTCCGGCGCGGCAGGCGTCGCGGCCGCGGCACTGGCCGCGGGCACCGTCGCCACCAGGGCACCAAGGGCCAGGGCCGTACCGAGGAAGAGCCTCGGCCACCGGGATGCGGACTGCACGGATAATGAGGGCATGGGCCACATCCTGGTGCCGCCCACGATTATCTGTCCAGATACGGTCAGTACCCCTGCGCGACTGTGCGCACTATGTGCACGTCACCGCGCACAAATCACCGCACAGGCATTCAGACGAACACATTCACGCAAAGCCGGATCTCTGTGATTGCCTTATTCGCACAGATCGTCCTCAGGCAGCGACCCCAGCGCGTCGCGCTGCGGTGCGGGCAGTCCGTCGATCCCGGCCCGGACCGGGTACAGCAACTGGTGCAGCCCGGAGAACGGCAGATGTTGCTCGGCCTCGGCCCCGCCGGTGGGCAGCACCCGCAATCTCGCCGCGGTTTCCACCGCTTCGGCCAGCAACGCGGACTGCCGATGCCCGCCTCGCCCCGGATGAGCAGCGCACCGCCGTGCTCTCCGGCCCCGTCGACCAGCTCGGCCAGTTGCTTGCGTTCGGCGTCCCGCCCGATCAGCGCCACCACGCCAGCTTCCCGGCCGAGCCCGGTTCAACCGATTTGGGCGCGGCCAGTTCAGCCGCCCGCCGACCGGGTCGGCGTCAGCTGACCTTCGGCAGGGTCGGCGGGCGCGGCTCCCAGCCCAGCAGCGCGGACACCGCCGCCGCGGCCCGCGCGGTGCGCCGGCCGGCCTCGTCGAGCCGGTCGCCGAACCGCGCTTTGGGCGCGGAGATGTTGATCGCCGCGATCACCCGGCCGCGGAAGTCGCGGATCGGCGCGGATACGCCGACCAGGCCGTCCTCGAACTCCTCGTCCACCACCGCGTAACCGCGGCGGGCCGCCCGCGCGACGAGCACCCACAGCTCGGCCACGGTGTGCGCGGCGGCATTCGGCCGGTCTGGCGCGAGATCGACGACCGTGCCGAACCGGACATACAGCTCGTCCGGCGTGGCGTCGGCCAGCAGCACCCGGCCGGCCGAGGTGCGGGCAGCGGGCACACTCCGCCCCTCCCAGCCCTGGCTGCGGAAGCCGTGACCAGGTGAAACGGACAGCAGAGTGAGCACCCGGGTATCCCGCAGGATGCACAGGTGGCTGGACTCCTCCAGTGCGGCCGACAGCTCGTGCATGGTCGGCTCGGCCGCCCGGGACAGCCGGTTCTCCGCGGTCCGCGCGACCAGCGAGAACAGCCGCCAGCCGAGCTGGTACTCCAGGCCGGCCGGGTCGCGCTCGACGATGCCCGCCTCGGCCAGCGCCTTGAGCGCCCGCGACACCTGGCTCTTCTCCCGCCCGGCCAGCTCGGCCAGCCGGACCACGCCGAGGCCGCCGCGCCGCTGGGCCTCCTCGGAGGCGAGTGCCTCCAGCAGGTCGATGTCCCGGCGCAGGCCGTGGTCGCGCCGTGGGGCGTGGTCGTCGGCGTCGGGCACCCGGCCAGCTTACGAGCGAAGGCCGCCACCCGATCGAGTTGACGTGGCCGCAACAACCATTGCGATTGCCCGGCCGCGCTTGCCGGGCGGCAAGAACCCGGCTTACCGTCGAAAGCCGGATGAAGATCATCGACATCACCCTGGACCGGCTGCGCCTGCCGCTCAACCCGCCGTTCGCGGCGGCCTGGGATCCGGTACCGCGCAGGCACTTCGACGCGACCATTGTGCGCGTGCACACCGACGAGGGCATCGTCGGCGTCGGCTCCGGCGACACCATGGCAGGATTCGAGGACTACAAACCCCTTTTCGTGGGCACCGACCCGCTGGACATCGTCGGGCAGGTGCGGGCCATCGAGACCGCGAACTTCCACGGCGCCCGCTACTGGCCGCTGGAAGCGGCGTTCTGGGACATCATCGGCAAGGTGGCCGGCCTGCCGGTCGCCACCCTGTTCGGCAAGGCGCACAACCGAATCCGGGCCTACGCCTCCACCGGCGAGCTCCGGACTCCGGAAGAACGCGTCGAATCCGCGCTGGCCATGCGCGACCGCGGCTTCCGGGCGATCAAGATCCGCATCGACCGCGCCAGGATCGGCGAGGGCGTGGCCACGGTCCGCGCGGTGCGCGAGGAACTGGGCGAGGAGTTCGACATCATGGTCGATCTCAACCAGTCCTGGCGGATGGCCGGTGACGTGCAACCCGCCACCGATCTGGCCGCGACCCGCGGGCTGGTGCGGAAGCTGGCCGAACTCGGCGTGTTCTGGGTGGAGGAACCGCTGCCCTACGCCGATGTCGCCGGGTTCCGGCAGCTGCGCACGGACAATCCCGGGCTGCGCATCGCGGGCGGGGAGATGCAGCCCTCGCCGCAGGAACTGCTGGGCTACTTCGACCACGACGCGCTGGACGTCTACCAGATGGACGTTGTGCTGGCGATCGGCATGCACCGGGCGCGCACCTTCGCCGAACTGGCCCAGCTCAAACACCGCCAGTTCACCCCGCACAGCTGGACCAACGGCATCGGCGTGCTGGCCAACCTGCACGTGGCCGCCGGGGTCGGCGCCGGTCCGTACTTCGAATTCCCTTACGACCCACCGGGTTGGACGCCGGAACGCCGCGATTTCATGCTGGCCGAGCCGGTGATGATCGACGCGGAGGGCTATCTCAGCGTGCCGGGCGCACCCGGGCTGGGCATCGAACTGAACGAGAATGTCGTCGAGGACACCAGGATCGCAAAGGCAGCACCATGACACTGGACTCCCTGCCAATACTGACCACGATGACCTGCCGGGATGTGCTCGCGCCGTTCGGCGGGTTCGGCGATTCCGGTACCGGGCGGGATAAATCCCTGCACGCGCTGGACAACTACACCGCCCTCAAGACCACCTGGTTCGCGCGGTGACCGCAACCGCCCGCGAGTCCGGACCCCGCTGGCTCGCCGACCTCAACGTCACCGTGCCGCCGACCGGCCAGGTCGAGTTCGGTGCGGGCGTCATCCACCGGCTGCCCGCCGCGATCGAGGCGGTCGGCCGGCGCCGGGCGTTCGTGGTCACCGATCGCGGTCTGCGAGCCGCGGGCGTGCTGGACCGGGTGCTGCACGTGCTCACCGCGACCGGCGTCGAGTACGACGTTTTCGAAGACGTGCAACCGAATCCGTCCACCGCGACCGTGATGTCGGGCGCCGCACAGGCCCGCGGGTTCGGCCCGGCGGCGGTGGTCGCGCTCGGCGGCGGTTCGGCGATGGATGCGGCCAAGGGCATCGCGCTGCTGGCCGCCACGAGTGGCAGCGCGGACGAGTTCGACGACAGTGTCGAACCGGACCAGCCCGGCCTGCCGGTGATCGCCATCCCGACGACGGCCGGAACCGGCGCGGAGACCAACGGTTTCGGCGTCATCGAGGACACCGCCCGGCGCCGTAAGGTCTACATCGGACATTCTTCGGTGCGGCCGCGCATCGCCGTGCTGGATCCGGAACTGACCATCGGCGTGCCCGCTCCGGTGACCGCGGCCACCGGCGTGGACGCGCTGGTGCACGGCATCGAGTCGCTGTCCTCGCGCGGGGCCAACCCGATCTCGATGGCCTACGCCGCTCAGGCGGTCCGGATGGTGTCGGGCTGGTTGCCCGCCGCGGTGGACGACGGCGGCGATTTGGAGGCCCGGGCCCAGCTGATCCTTGGCGCGCACCTGGCCGGACAGGCATTGACCATCAGCGGACTCGGCCTGGTGCATGGAATCGCGCACGCGCTGACCGCGCACACCGGTACCCCGCACGGGGTCGCGCTGGCGGCCGTGCTGCGCGAGGTGATGGAGTTCAACCAGGACGCGGCCGGCCCGGCCTATGCCGCGGTGGCCGGGGCCACGGGTGCCACCGGCTCCGATCCGGTGCGCGCGGCCATCACCACCGTCGACAATCTACTTGAGCGGGTGCGGATCCGGAAACCGTTGCGGAAACTGGGTTGTGACCAGGATCTGTTGTCACCCATCGCGACCGCGGCCCTGGCCGACCCGGTCACCGCGAACACGCCGCGGATGCCCAGCCAGGACGAGGTGCTGAGCATCTTGCGCAGCGTCTACTAGGACGACACGAAACAGGATTTCACGACCGAGTACAGCGGATCGCCGAACACCGCGTTCGAGCAGGCGACCGAGCCGGTCACCGACTGGTAGCCGAACGCGCCGTTCAACCCGTAGGCGACGGTGTGCGTCCCGGTGACCGCACAGGTGCCGTTCTCGTTGGCACACAAGGTGTATCCGCTCGGGCCGCCCTGCGGCGGGAAGGCACAGGACTTCGGCGTGCCGTAGTCGGGATCGCCGCCGAACGCCGCGGTGGTGCACGGCATCGTGCCGGCAGCAACGGATTGGTAGACGTAGTCGCCGGGAGCGCCGTAGGCGATCAGGCCCGGCGCGCCGGCCGAACAGGTGCCGTGTTCCCCGGCGCAGGTGCTCCAGCCCGCGGGCAGCGCGGTCGTGGAGAGCGCAGTCCTGGAGCTGACCGTGGTGATGAAACCGCTGGCGCGATTGGCTTCCGCGCTGAACGTGGTGCCCGAGTCGCTGCTGTACGCCTCCCCGCCGCCGGGTGCGGAATCGTTGTGCACCATGCCGTAGCAGCCAGTCGTGTTGGCCGATTTCACCTCGATGCCGTAACGGGTTCCGGCGGTCACCGGGATGTTCGGATACACCGTCACCGCCCGCGGCGACCATCCGATCGACGACGCGGGCACGACGGTGTGGAACAGCGCCGCGCCGGTCGGTTGATACGAATCGTTGGCGGGAACGATGTCCACCTCAAGACCGGCGTCCGGGGAACCACTCTGGAAAGCGGTGTAGGTGGCCGAGGTCAGCGTGCCGGTCCGGCCGGCGACGAAGGTCTGGATACGGGCGATGTCGCGCCCGATGTCGCACCACGACTGGAATCCGCTCGTGCCTGCGGTCTGGTCGGTGTCCGGCGGTGGTGACTGCGCGCCCGCGGACCCGGTGGCCAGATCCAGCGAAAAGCTTGCCGTACAAGTGATCGGCGCGATCCCGCCGCTGCTGTCGAACGACAGTGGCGTCCAGAAGTAGTTGGCCAGCGCCTCGTTGGCGTTGCCGTTGTTCCACAGGTCGCTGGCGTAGAGGTAGGTGGTGCCAGCGGTGGTGGGGATGGCCGAGACGAACGCGGGCTGGCCGCCGCAGGAGTTGGCGGTCACCTTGGTGCCCGCGGACCAGGTGCCCAGCGGCGAACCGGCCGTCTTGTACGAGGTGCCGGTGCCGCCGCAGTAGCCGCAGTTCGGGTCCGAGTAGGCGATGTAGTAGATCCCGTTGCGCTTGAACATGGCCGGCGCCTCGGTGGCGGACTGGTTCAGCCGGACGTAGGCGCCGGTGCCGGTGAGGTAGTCGGCGGACAGGCGTTCCACGACCAGGTCTCCGGAGCTGCGCCAGTCGGTGTAGACGAGGTAGGCGGTGCCGTCGTCGTCCACGAAAACCGTCTCGTCGCCGTTGTTCACGCCACCGGCCGGAGCCGAGTTGTTGACGGCGAGGGTCGGCACGGCCTGCTCGGTGAACGGCCCGGTCGGCTGGGTCGCGGTGAACACGCGGTAGCCCACGCTGTTGTCGTACACGTTGACCCACAACACATAGCGATTGGTCGACGCGTCGTAGACGACGTGCGGCCGGTAGCAGCCGTAGGTGTTGCCGTTGCACCGGGTTTGCCAGGTGCTCGTGGTCGGGTCGAACAGGTAACCCTGGTCGGTCCAGTGCACGAGGTCGGTCGAGGAGTAGACCTTGAAGCCACAGAACGGAGTGCCGGCGGCCTGCCAGCGGAAACCGCAGTCGTAGGCGGTGCCGTAGAGGTAGTAGACGCCGTTGAACAGGGAGATTTCGCCGTCGTGCGCGTCGACGGCATTGCCGTGGGTGTCAAAGCGCACCAGTTGGTCGCCCGCACTGTCGAAGTTCGTGACCGTTGTCGCGTACGCGGCGGCCGGTGCCGCCGTTGCGGTGCTGGTCAGGATGGCCGGGGCGAGCGCGGCGACCACCGCGAGCACGAGGATGGCAAGCAACTGGCGCACGACCGCCTCCGATTAAAACGTTTTAATCACGCCGCTCCGAATACTATGGGAAGTCAACTGGTCTAGGCCACATTCACAGTTGATTCGTTCGACCGGGCGGGCTAATGCAGCGCCTTGGCGATCGCCTCCAGGCCGTACTCGAGTTCGGCGAAACTGGTCGACAGCGGCGACAACCCGATGCGGATTCCGTTGGGCGGCCGGAAATCCGGGATCACGTTCTGCTCCCACAGGACCCGGGTGACCTCGGCGAACCGCGGGTGGTCAAGGGTGATGTGCGAGCCGCGCTCGGCGGCATCACGCGGGCTGGCCAGCACCACGCCCAGCGGGGCGAGCAGTTCATCCGACCGGGCGATGGCGTGCTCGGTCAGCGCGATCGACTTGCGCCGCACCGCATTCAGCCCGGCCTCGGCGATCAGCTCGAGCATGTCCTTGACCGGCTGCATGGCCAGCACCGGCGGGGTGCCGGTGATGAACCGGCGGATTCCGTTGGCCGGGCGGTATTCCGGTCCCATGGCGAACGGATCGTCCGCGCCCATCCAGCCCCAGATCGGCTGCCGCAGTTCGTCCAGCAGCCGGGTGGCGACATAGCCGAAGGCCGGGGAGCCGGGGCCGCCGTTGAGGTACTTGTAGGTGCATCCGGCCGCGAGGTCGACCCCGGCCGCGTCCAGCCCGATCGGCACCGCCCCGGCCGAATGGCACAGGTCCCACAGCACCAGCGCGCCCGCCGCGTGCGCCACCTCGGTGATCGCGGGCAGGTCGGCCAGAAAACCCGACCGGTAGGCGACCTGGCTGAGCAGCACCAGCGCGGTCCGCTCGCCGACGACCGCGGCCACATCGGCCGGGCGCACCCCGGTGTCGTGCGGCGCGGTGAGCCTGCGGACGGTCAGCCCGCGGTCGGCCGCGACGCCGTCCAGGATGAACCGGTCGGTCGGGAAGTTGCCGCTGTCCACGACCACCTCGTCGCGCCCGGGCCGCGCGTCGACCGCGGCCCGGATCAGCTTGTACAGCAACACGGATGTCGAATCGGCGACGATCGTCTGCCCGGCGGCCGCACCCAGCACCACCTCGGCCAGCCGGTCCCCCACCACGGTCGGCTCGGCCATCCACGCCTCGTCCCAGTGCCGGATCAGCCTGCGGCCCCAGTCCTCGGCCACGAACGCCCCGAGCCGCTGCGCGGTCACGGTCAGCGGCCGGCCCAGCGAGTTGCCGTCCAGGTAGGCGGCGACCGCCGGATCGTCCGCGGCGACGAACCGGGACCGGAACCCGGCGAGCGGATCGGCGGCGTCCAGCCGGTGGGCGGGGGCGGTGGTCATGGCAGGTTCCGATCTCGGCGTCGGGTGAAGTGGCGCGTTCGGAGTCTAAGTTGGTCACGGTGAACGCGAGAGACGTGCTGACCCGCGCGACCCGGCCGCCCGACGAGACCCTGCGCTACGGCGAGGGGCCCGAACAGGTGGCCGACGTGTGGTTGCCGCAGCGGCCGGGGCCGGCGCCGGTGGCGCTGTTCCTGCACGGCGGTTTCTGGCGCGCGCAATGGGATCGCACCCATGCCAGGCCGGTGGCCGAGGCACTGGCCGCGGCCGGTTTCGTGGCCTGTCTGCCGGAGTACCGGCGCACCGGCGGGGGCGGCGGCTGGCCCGGCACCTTCGACGACATCGCCGCCGCGGTGGACATCCTGCCCGGGCGGCTGGCCGCTCTGTGGTCCGCACCGGAACCGCCCGCGGTGGTGCTGGCCGGGCATTCCGCGGGCGGGCACCTGGCGCTGTGGGCCGCGGCCCGGCGGCGGTTTCCGGACGGAGCGCGCTGGCAGTCGGACACGCCGATCCGCGGTGTGGTGGCGCTGGCCCCGGTGAGCGATCTGGCCGACTGCCAGCGTCGGCACCTGGATGGCGGGGCGGCCGAGGCGCTGGTCGGCGGCCCGCCCGAGGACCACCCGGACCGGTACGCGGCGATCGATCCGGCTCGGCTGCTGCCCCTGGGTGTGCCGGTCGGATTGCTGCACGGCAGCGCCGATCGACAGGTGCCGGTGGAGATGAGCCGGGCCTACCTGGCCGCGGCCCGGGCCGCGGGCGATGCGGTGGAGTTCGCCGAACTGGCCGACCGCGACCACTTCGCGCTCATCGACCCGGAGTCGGCCGCCTGGCCGCGGGTGCTGGCCGCGTTCGCCGCGGCCGCCGGGCAGTGACGGCGCACGGCGCATCGCACCGGCCCGCTTCCCGAAGGCCAGGCGCAGCGAGCCTGCCCGCTTCCCGAAGGCAGGCGCACCGAGTCGGCCCGCCTCGCGGGTGCCCGGCATGCTGTGGCGGACGGCCTCTCGGCTGCGGTGCCACGACAATCGTTGGCGCCGATCGCCGCGGTCAGACATCCTCGTCGAGCAGGTGCTCGTAGCGCAGCCCCAGATCGGTCACGGTGACCGCGACGGCGGCCAGCGCCGCCCGCAGGTTGCTGGCCGCGCACGGCGGCAACTCCGTGGCGAGCACCTCCCGAAGCGAGTCGTAGATCGCCAGGATCGCCTCTTCTTCCGTCCGCAGTGGACGGTTGAGCAGGTCGGTGGACATCGACAGCCTCCCTCAGGCGGGCCGCAGATCGGTGAACCGCTTCGCCTTCAGCTCGAAGCGGGGCAGCGCACCGGTTTCCGCGCGCTGCAGAAGAAAACGCAGCCCCTCGTGCGCGTCGGCCAGTTCCACGACCAGCCGTGCGGCCATGGCGTCCCAGGCCGGCTGCCCCATGGTGGGCACGGTTTCCACCAGCAGCCGGATCTCGTCCCGGTCGCCCTCGTGTTCGATCCGGATCTGGAACTCCTCGATGCCCTCGAAGCCACGCACGATGGCCTCGATTGCGCCGGGGTAGACATTGGTGCCCCGCACCAGTTTCATGTCGTCCACCCGCCCGATGATCCCGCCCTCGTACAGATCCCACGTGCGACCCGACGACGCACGACTGCCGGGCGCCTTCACCGCGAGATCGGCGGTGCGATAGCGCAGCAGCGGCGTGGTGCTGCGGCCGAACGAGGTGCACACCCGCTCCCCGCGCTCGCCGTAACCGAGTTCCTTGCCGGTCTCCGGATCGACGACCTGTTCGATGAAATGGTCCTCGATGATGTGGCAGCCGCCCGGCTGGTCGGCCGGCTCGAACATGAAGATGGTGGACACCTCGGTCATGCCCGCTGTGTCGAATGCCTTGGCGCCCCAGCGTTGTTCGATCAGCGCCTTGGTCTCGGGGATGGAACCGGCGGGCTCGCCGGACAGGATCACCGTGCGCACCGGCCCGTCGCGCAGGTCGATGCCCAGCGATTCGGCCTCCTGGGCCAGGCGCAGCGCGTAGGTCGGGGTGGACGCGACCACGGTGGCGCCGAACTCGACGATCTGGTTGACCCGCTGCCGGGTGGTCTGCGCCCCGCCGGGCACGGTGAGCGCGCCGATCTTCTCCAGCCCGTTGTGCAGGCCCCAGAACCCGATGAACGAGCCGTAGCCGAAGGCCACGTAACCGATGTCGTGCGGCCGCACCCCCACGCCCCACAACGCGTAGCACCACATATCGGCGGCCCAGGCCCAGTCCTTGCGGCTGTCCAGCGCGCGCAGCGGGGTCCGGCCGGAGGTTCCGCTGGTGGTGTGCACCCGGATGGCCCGTTCCGGCCCGGTGACCGGCAGGTCGCCGTAGGGCGGGTGCTCGGTCTGGCTGCGCATCCAGTCCTCCCGGGTGAGGAACGGGATGCGGTCGATGTCGGCCCAGGTGCGCAGCTGCTCGGCGTGGAAGCCGGCCGCGGCGAACGCGCGTTTGTAGTAGGGGCTGCGGTTCTCCGCCCATTCGGCGACCCGGCGCAGCTTGGCCAGCTGCAGCGCGCGCAGGTCGGGCCGGGACAGCAGTTCCGTCTTGGGGTTCCAGAAGGGTTGGTCGTCCATCGCGAGCACCGCCATCCTGTATAGCGGCAACCTTACGATCGTCCACAGTTCATGACAAGACTTCGGCTGACCGGCGCTGCCCTTGTCGGGATCGTTAGCCTGAGGACCCCCGTCCGCCGTTGTCCCGGGAGGCCGTCGTGCCCGTGCTCACCGAGTTGCTGACCGCGCTGGCCGGAGGGAGCGTCGAACTGGTCGACCTCACCGCACCGCTGTCCGAGACCACGCCGGTGCTGCAGCTGCCGCCGCCGTTCGCCAACACCACGAACTTCCGGCTCACCGAGATCAGCCACTACGACGACCGCGGTCCGCGCTGGTACTGGAACGACATCCACACCGGCGAGCACGTGGGCACCCACGTCGACGCGCCCAACCACTGGCTGTCCGGCAAGGACCACGGCGGGGTGGACGAGATTCCGTTGCGCACCCTGGTGGCGCCCGCGGTGGTGCTGGACGCCACCGAGAAGGTCGCCGCGGATCCGGATTTCCTGTTGCGGATCGAGGATGTGCGGGCGTGGGAGGCCGAACACGGCGCGCTGCCGGAGGGCGGCTGGCTGCTCTACCGGACCGGCTGGGACACCCGCTCGGCCGACCAGGACGACTTCCTCAACGTGCGGGACAGCGCCTCGCACACCCCGGGCGTGGCGCCGGAGTGCGCGCAGTGGCTGGCCGAACAGCCGATCGCCGGATTCGGCGTGGAGACGGTGGGCACCGACGCGGGCCGGGCGGCCGAGCTGGAGCCGATGTTTCCCTGCCACGACCGGATTCTCGGCGCCGGCAAGTGCGGACTGACCCAGTTGCAGAACCTGGCGGCGCTGCCGCCGACCGGCGCGGTGCTGGTGGTGTCCCCGCTGCCGATCGTGGGCGGATCGGGCAGCCCGGCCCGGGTCTACGCGCTCGTCGAGCGGGCCTGATGGGTATGCGGGCAGCGCAAGCCGTCGGCCTGGTGCTGGCCCGGCTCGGCGCCGGGCCGGTGTTCGGAGTGGTCGGCAGCGGCAACTTCGAGTTCACCAATGCCTTGCGGGACAACGGAGTCGAGTTCTACGCGACCCGGCACGAGATGGGCGCGGCGACCGCGGCCGACGCGTTCGCGCGGATGAGCGGCCGGGTGACCATCGTGTCCACCCACCAGGGCTGCGGGCTGACCAACTCGGTGACCGGCCTTGGCGAGGCGGCCAAGAGCCGCACCCCGATGCTGGTGCTGACCGCCGACACGCCGGACGGCGATGCGTTGTCCAACTTCCGGATCGACCAGGACGCGCTGGTCCGCTCGGTCGGCGCGGTGTCCATCCGGGTCGGCTCGGCCGAGGACGCGGTGGCCGACGCGGTGCGCGCGTACCGGACCGCGCTGCACGAGCGCCGCACCGTGGTGCTGCACCTCCCGCTGGACGTGCAGGCCGAAGAGGTGGCCGGACCGGACGGGCTGCCGGAGATCGGTCCCGCACCCGTGATCGAGCCCGCCGATCACGAGGTCGACGGGCTCGCCGAGCTGATCGCCGGTGCGAAACGGCCGGTGTTCGTGGCCGGGCGTGGCGCCCGAGCGGCGGGCGGAGAAATCGCGGCGCTGGCGGAGAAGTGCGGCGCGCTGCTGGCAACCTCGGCCGTGGCCAACGGACTGTTCCACGACAGTCCGTGGTCGCTGGGCATCTCCGGTGGGTTCGCCGCGCCGCTGACCGCCGAGCTGATCACCGGCGCCGACCTGATCGTCGGCTGGGGCTGCGCGCTCAACCGGTGGACCACCAAGCAGGGCAAGCTGATCGGCCCGGACGCCCGGCTGGCCCAGGTCGACGTGGAGCGGGCGGCGCTCGGCGCGCACCGGCCGGTGACCCTCGGCGTGCTCGGCGACGCCGCGCTGACCGCCACGGCCGTGGCCGGACGGCTGGCCGGGCGGGAGCTGACCGGATACCGGTCGGCCGAGCTGGAAAAGCGCATCGCGGCGGAAGGCCGGTGGTCGCTGGTCGTGCCCGAGGACACCTCGACCGACTCGCGGATCGACCCGCGCACGCTCAGCGCCGAACTGGACCGGATACTGCCGGCCGAGCGGGTGATCGGCGTGGATTCCGGCAACTTCATGGGCTATCCGAGCGCCTATCTGTCGGTGCCGGACGAGAACGGTTTCTGTTTCACCCAGGCGTTCCAGTCCATCGGGCTGGGCCTGGCCACCGCGCTGGGCGCGGCCCTGGCCCAGCCGGACCGGCTGCCGGTGGCGGCGCTGGGCGACGGCGGCTTCCACATGGCGCTGGCCGAATTGGAGACCGCGGTCCGGCTGCGGCTGCCGCTGGTGATCGTGGTCTACAACGACGCCGCCTACGGGGCGGAGGTGCACCACTTCGCCGGTGATCACACCACGGTGCGCTTCCCGGACACCGACGCGGCGGCCATCGGGCGCGGCTTCGGCGCCACCGGGATCACCGTGCGCCGGGTGGCCGATCTTGAGGAGGTCCGCACCTGGCTGGCCGGGCCGCGGGCTGCGCCACTGGTCATCGACGCCAAGCTCACCGACGACGGCGGCTCCTGGTGGCTGGCCGAGGCGTTCCACAGTCACTGAGCCCACCAGCCTTGTATTGACTTGTGGTGACGACCGTAGATAATTCGACATATGACGAGCCCGGCGGCGGATGACCAGGCGGCGACGTCGGCGATCTTCGCCGAGGCCGTGACGCTGAAACCGGCCGAGCCCGAGCACTTCGACCTGGCCTTCACCGCGGTCACCCAGCCCTGCCCGTGGCCCAAGGCGTACGGCGGCGATCTGGCGGCCGCCGCCACGGCAGCGGCCATGCGCTCGGTGGACGACGGCAAGCAACTGAACTCGATGCACAGCTACTTCCTGCGCCCGGCCGGCATCGGGGCCGAGCTCCGGTACGAGGTCGAATTGTTGCGCAACGGCCGCGGCTACAGCACCCGCCAGGTGCGGGGCTATCAGAACGGCAAACCGCTGTACGCCTGCTTGGCCAGTTTCGCCGCCGGTGAGCCGGGCGGTGTGTTCGCCGGTGATCTCCCGGCCGCGCTGCCCGATCCGGAAAGCCTGCCCAGTTCGGCGGAATACCTGGCCGATCGCGACGGCGGCACGATGACCGCGCCGTCCAAGGCGTACTGGAGTGGCGGCCGGAGCTTCGACCTGCGGCACGTGCCCGGCCCGGTCTACCTCACCGTGGACGGCGAACGCGTGCCGCACCAGGCGGTCTGGGTGAAACCGTTCGACCCGCTGCGCCCGGTGCCCGGACTCACCGACACGCAACGGGACACCGCGGCGCTGGCCTACGTGTGCGACTACACGATCCTCGAACCATTGCTGCGCGTGCTGGATCTGCCGTGGGCCAGGCCGGGACTGGTCACCGCCAGCCTGGACCACGCCATGTGGTTCCATCGGGCGGGCCCGGTCGACGACTGGCTGGTCTATGCCCAGGAGGCGGTGTCGGCCGAGGCCGGGCGCGGTCTGGTCACCGGCCGCTTCTACACCCGCGCCGGCCGCCACCTCGCCAGCGTGGTCCAGGAAGGCATGATCCGCGCGGGCTGACCGGCGTCAGGAGGACAGTCGTGAAGATCGCGATCGTGGGCGGCGGCCCGGGCGGCCTGTACTTCGCCGCGCTGATGAAGCAACTCGATCCGGCGCACCAGATCACCCTGTGGGAACGGAATTCGGCGGAGGACACGTTCGGCTTCGGCGTGGTGTTCTCCGACGAGACGCTGGGCGGTATCGCGAACGCCGACACCGCGGTCGCGGCGGCCATGGCCGAGCGATTCGCGCGCTGGACCGACATCGACATCCATGTCCGGGACCAGACGCAGACCATCGGCGGGCAGGGGTTCGCCGCGATGAGCCGCAAGGAGCTGCTTCGCCTGCTGCACAACCGATGCCGCGATCTCGGCGTGCGCCTGCGGTTCGCCACGCTCGCCCCCGAGGTCGACGAACTACGGGCTACGCACGACCTGGTGATCGGGGCGGACGGCGTCAACTCGGCCATCCGCTCGGCTCATGCCGGCAGTTTCCGGCCCGAGCTGGATCGCCGCCCCAACAGGTACATGTGGCTGGGCACCGACCTGGTGTTCGAGGCTTTCCAGTTCTACATCAAGGAAACCGACGCCGGCGTGCTGCAGGTGCACGGCTATCCCTACTCCGACACCGGGTCCACGTTCATCGTCGAGATGACCGAAAAGGTCTGGCACGCCATGGGTTTCGACGCGACCGAGACCGCCGATTTCCCGCCCGGCGCGTCCGATCACGCGGCCATCGAACGGATCGGCGAGCTGTTCGCCGAGGAACTCGGCGAACACCGGCTGCTGGCCAACGGGTCGAAATGGCTCAACTTCACCACCGTGCGCAACGCGTGCTGGCACCACGACAATCTGGTGTTGCTCGGCGATGCCGCGCACACCGCGCACTTCTCCATCGGCTCGGGCACCAAACTGGCCATGGAGGACGCCCTCGCGCTGGCCGCCTGCCTGCACGAGCAGCCGGACGTCGAGTCGGCCCTGACCGCGTACGAGACCGAGCGGCGGCCGGTGGTGGAATCCACCCAGCGGGCCGCGCAGGCATCCCTGGAATGGTTCGAGAACCTGGCCATGTACCTCGACCAGGAACCGACCCAGTTCTGTTTCAACCTGCTCACTCGCTCCCGCCGCATCACGTATCAGAACCTGCGCGAACGCGACGCCGAGTTCGCCGACCGGGTGGACGCCGCGTTCGCGAAGTCCAACGGCCACAAGGACATCGCGCCGGCGATGTTTCAGCCGTTCCGCCTGGGCCAGCTGGAACTGGCCAACCGGGTGGTGGTGTCCGCGATGGACATGTACTCCGCGGTGGACGGCGTGCCCGGCGACTTTCACCTGGTACACCTCGGAGCCAAGGCCATGGGCGGGGCCGGGCTGGTGATGACGGAGATGGTCTGCGTGTCCCCGGAGGGCCGGATCACCCCGGGCTGCACCGGATTGTGGACCGACGAGCAGCGCGACGCGTGGACCCGCATCGTGTCCTTCGCCCACGACCACGGCAACGCGCGAATCGGCCTGCAGCTGGGCCATTCCGGCCGGAAGGGCTCGACCCGGCTGATGTGGGATGGCATGGATCGGCCGCTGCCCGGGGGAAACTGGGAAGTCGTCGCCCCGTCGGCGATTCCCTACGGTCCGGACTCCCCCGTTCCCCGCGAACTCACTCTCGCCGACCTCGACCGGATTCGGGCCGAGTTCGTGGCCGCCGCCCGGCGCGGCACGGAAGCCGGCTTCGATCTGCTCGAACTGCACTGCGCGCACGGCTATCTGCTGTCCTCGTTCCTGTCCCCACTCACCAACCACCGCACCGACGACTACGGCGGCCCACTCGAGCACCGGCTGCGGTTTCCGCTGGCCGTCTTCGACGCGGTGCGCGCGGTCTGGCCGGCCGATCGGCCGATGACCGTGCGGATCTCGGCCACCGACTGGCTGCCCGGCGGCAACACCGAACACGACGCGGTGCGCATCGCGCGCGCGTTCATTTCCCATGGCGCACAAGCGATCGACGTGTCGACCGGGCAGATCGGCCCGGACGAGCGACCGGCGTTCGGCCGGTCGTATCAGACCCCGTTCGCCGACCGGATCCGGCACGAGGCGGCCGCGGGCACGCCGGCCGCGGTGATCGCGGTGGGCGCGATCGCCTCCTACGACGATGTGAACTCGATCCTGCTGGCCGGCCGGGCGGATCTGTGCGCGCTGGGCCGCACCCACTTGTACGACCCGCACTGGACCCTGCACGCCGCGGCCGAACAGGAGTATCAGGGCGCGGCGGCGCGGTGGCCGGTGCAGTTCCAGGCCGGTCGCAGGCGGCCGCCGGCCGCACGCACCGACGCGGTGCGGCCCCGGCTGTCCCTGCTGCGCGCGACCGACCCGGCGGACGCCGTGCACCTGCGCTGGCATCCGGCCCGCGACCCGGCCCTGGCCTGAGCGCCACCGACCTCAGTGGGTGAGCGGCGTGGCCGTATCGTGTTGACATGACGACAGGGGTCCCGGCGACCAATGCCGCGGTGGAGAGTCGCGAGACCCGGCTCACCCAGTGGATCATCTCGATCTTCGGGCTGTACGCCCGGCCGGAGGGCAACTGGCTGTCCATCGCCTCCGTGGTCGCCCTGCTCGCCGATCTCGGCGTGGACGGCCAGGCCGCCCGGTCCTCGGTGTCCCGGCTGAAGCGGCGCGGGGTGCTGGGCAGCGAGCGCCGGGGCAGCGCGGCCGGTTACGCGCTGGCCGGGGAGACCCTTGAGGTACTGGCCGAAGGCGATGTGCGGATCTTCGAGCGGACCAGGGCCAACGCGCACGACGGCTGGGCGGTGGTCGTGTTCTCCGTGCCGGAGTCCGAACGCGACAAGCGGCACGCGCTGCGCGCCGGCCTGACCCGGCTGGGCTTCGGCACCGTGTCACCGGGCGTTCGGGTGGCCCCGGCCAACCTGGCGGTGGCGGCCCGGCGCACGCTGGAACGCCGTGGTCTGGCCGAATACGTGGACATCTTCACCGGCGACCACTTCGCCTTCGGCGACCTGCGGGCCAAGATCCGGCAGTGGTGGGACCTGGACGAGCTGACCGAGTTGTACGCCGAGTTCCTCCGGCTCTACCGCCCGGTCCGGTACCGGATGTCCAAGGAGGACCTGCTGCCGGGCGAGGCGTTCTCGCTGTACGTGCCGATGCTGACCCACTGGCGGCGGCTGCCCTACCGCGATCCCGGGCTGCCCCTGTCGCTGCTGCCCTCGGGCTGGATCGGCGAGACCGCGGGTGAGCTGTTCGACGAGTTGCACCGCGAACTGAACGGGCCGGCCCAGGAGCACGCCCTCGAAGTGATCCACCGTGAACTGCCGCGGCCGGGCAAGCGCGGCTGACTCATATTCACTCCTCTTGACGCTCGTAACAGAGAGAGCATAATCGGGATCGGAACCCGATCGGCGGGACACCTCCGTCCGCTCCCGCTGGCAGGAGAGGTCGCCATGCCGGTGGCACGTATCAACCCGCCCACCCTGGCCAAGCCCTCCGGCTTCGCCCACGCGACCCGCGCCGGTGGCCTCATCCAGCTGGCCGGGCAGACCGCGATGACCAAGGATGGCGACATCGTGCCGGGCGGCATCGTCGCCCAATTCCGGCAGGCACTGTCCAATGTGCTCACCGCGCTGGACGCCGCGGGCGGGCGGCCGGAGGATCTGGTCAGCGTGACGATCTACCTGACCGACATTCCCGGATACCAGGCCAACGGCCGGGAAATCGGCCGCGTCTGGCGGGAGCTGGCGGGCACCGAGTACCCGGCGATGGCCGGCATCGGGGTGACCGCGTTGTGGCAGACCGACGCGCTGGTCGAGATCCAGGGCGTGGCCGTCGTGGCCGAGGATTGTTGAGGGAGCGGGAAATGGAGCCGGATCTGGGCAGATTCACGCTGGCCGGCGACCCGTCGCCGTACGCGGGCGAGGGCGGCCTCGTCGTGCCCGTGGTGACCCGGGCCGGGCAGGAACCGGGCAGCACCGGCCAGTCCGGCGGCGCCACGCGGATCTCCGGCGTCAGCATCCAGCACACCCCGGCCACCCGGATCTGGTTCGGAAAAGTGCACAACGAACCGGGATTCCGCTCGGTACCGCACCACCACGGCGAGGCCGAGACCGGCGGTTACGTGCTGTCCGGCCGGGCCCGCATCTACTTCGGCCCGGAGTTCGCGGACTACCTCGACATGTCCGAGGGCGACTGGGTGTTCGTGCCGCCGTTCCTTCCGCACGTCGAATGCAATCTGGACCGCAACAAGCCGCTGACCTGGATGACCACCCGCACCCCGGAGAACCTCGTGGTCAACCTGGCCGACGTCGGCGACGACGCGCTGGCCGACTGGCTCGACCGCCCCTGACCGCCCCGGCCGCGCGGCGCGGGGCGGTCCTGGATTCGTTGGCTCAGAACGGATACGTGGGCGGCAGGCTGCGCATGGTCACCCAGCGGGTCTCGGTGAACGCCTCGATGTTGGCGGCCGGGCCGCCGAAGCGCGAGCCGGTGCCCGAGGCGGCCACCCCGCCGAACGGGACGTTGGCCTCGTCGTTGACGGTCTGGTCGTTGATGTGCACGATCCCGCTCGGAATCCGGTCGGCCAAAGCCAAGCCGCGCAACGGATCCCGGGTCACGATGCCAAGCGACAGACCGTATTCGCTGGCCGTGGCCACCCGGACCGCCTCGTCCAGATCGCCGAACCGGGTCACCGGCGCGACCGGGCCGAAGATCTCCGCACGGAACGCCGGCGCCGCCTCGGTGACCTCGGACAGCACGGTGGGCCGGTAGCACAGGCCCTCGAAGGTGCCGCCGGTCTTCAGCGCGGCACCCGCGTCGACGCTGGCGGTGACCAGCGCGTGCACCTTGTCCCGCTGGCCCTCGTCGATCAACGGCCCGAGCGCGACCTCGCCCGCCGCCGGGTCGCCCACCGGCAACTGCTCGGCCTTCGCGGTCAGCGCGTCCACGAAATCGCCGTAGATCCGCTCGGCCACCAGATGCCGGCCGGTGGTCATGCAGATCTGGCCCTGGTGGAAGAACGAACCCCAGGCGGCCAGGTTGACCGCCGCGTCGATGTCGGCGTCGTCCAGCACGATCAGCGCCGAGTTGCCGCCCAGTTCCAGGTGCGCGCGCTTGAGGTGCTTACCGGCCAGCTCGCCGACCCGCCGGCCGGCCGGAGTCGAACCGGTGAAGGAGATGATCCGCACCGCCGGGTCGGTCACCAGCGCCTCGCCGACGTCCGCGCCGCCGGGCAGCATCTGCAGCACCCCGGGCGGGAGCCCGGCCTCCTCGAAGATCCGGGCCAGCACGACCCCGCCGGTGACCGCGGTGCGCGGGTCCGGCTTGAGGATCACCGCGTTGCCCAGGGCCAGGGCCGGGGCGACCGAGCGGATGCCCAGGATGATCGGCACGTTGAACGGCGAGATCACGCCGACCACCCCGGCCGGGACCCGCCGGGCCATGGACAATCGCGGTTCCTCGCTGGGAATCAGTTCGCCGTAGGCGTGGCTGGGCAGCGCGGCCGCCTCGTAGCACTCCTGCTCGGCCACGTGCAGCGCGAAACCGGCCATGCCCGGCACCGCCCCGACCTCGCGCACGTTCCACCGGGAGATCTCCTCGGCGTGTTCGGCCCACAACTGCGCGGCCTTGCGCAGGACCGCGGCCCGCTCGGTGTGCGGGCGCGCGGCCCACTCCCGCTGGGCGGTCACCGCGTACTCGGCGGCCGTGTGCACGTCCGCCGCGTTGGCCTGGCCGACCTGGCCGAGCACGCTTCCGGTGGCCGGTTCGCGGACGTCGATGACCCCGCCCGAGCCCGGCTTCCACGCCCCGCCCAGATAGACATTGCCGGTCCAGGTAGCTGGCTCGAGAAACACGGAAACCCCACTTCGTCCGTTGTGCGTCCGAACCACCGTAGGCGGGCGGTCCGGGCGGGCACAGCGGCTATTCCGATGAACGGAACACCGGTTTGCCGCCCGGTTCCCAGCTTCCCGCTGTCAGCCGAAGACCGCGCCCGCCACCAGCAGGCCTAGTCCCGCGATGCCGGTCGCCACGCGCACGACATGCACCGCGGCCCAGCGGTCACGCTGTTGCCGCCAGTCGTCCGGCAGGGCGGTGCCGCTCGCCCAGGACTTGATGCGCGCCGCGATGGGCACCTCGATGGCCAGCGTCACCACCAGCGCGACCACGAACAGCAGCACGCCGATCAGCGTGAGGACGAAGGTCGCGGGACGCCCGCCGACGGACAGCACCAGGGTGGGTACGGCGGTGAGCAGGGCGACCGGCATCAGCACGGTCATCAGCGGGGCCAGGTTGACGTTGAGCCGGTAGCCGATGGCCAGGAAGGCCGCGGGTTCGAAGGTGGCGATGGAGCGGGTCAGACCCACCCACGGCCCCCAGAACACGCCGGTGACCAACGCCGACAGCACGATGTTGAGCAGTTCGCAGGCCTTGAGCACCATGGGTGGGCTTCCTTTTCTCTGCCGCTCAGCGGTTTCCGGCGGCGGCCAGCGGGTCGGGGGTGTCGTGCGCGACGGTGTAGAGGGCTGGGTGCGCGACGGGAAACCGGCCTTCCGGCGCGGGCGAGCCGGGCAGCCAGAAATGCTCGGACACGGTGGCCCGCCAGTCCTCAGCGCTGTCCCAGCGGGCGAGGTTGACCACCGGGTACTGGGCGTCCGGGTCGATGGCGCGATGCAGCCGGGTGCCGCGGAAACCCTTGGCGCCCTTGGCTTTCTCGATGTTGCCCGGCCATTTCTGGATGAACCCGTCAATCAGGTCCGGCGGCATGGCGAACAGGTTGATCAGGACCAGGGGTTCGGCGCGCTCGGTCATGGCGGTACTCCCTCCACTCGTTTTCTTCAGTGACTAGAACTTTATAGTCACTGAACTTAGATGCGCAAGCCCCGGCCCGAGACGCACCGAAGAAAGTACAGTCACTGCAACTATGCACTGACTGAAGTAAGCTGAGGTCATGAGCGCGCGGACCGTGGACTGGACAGCCCGGAGTGATGGCACCGACGGCGAGGGGCTTGGCGCGGGCGAAGGTCTCGGCGCGGGCGAGGGGCTCCGGGAGCGCAAGAAGCGCGAGCTGCGGCAGCGGCTGACCGACACGGCGACCGAGATGTTCCTCGACCGCGGCTTCGACGCCGTGCGGGTGGCCGAGATCGCCGAGGCGTGTGGGGTGTCGGAGAAGACGGTCTACAACTACTTCCCCACCAAGGAAGCGCTGATCCTGGACCACCCCGACGCGGCGGCCGACAAACTCCGCCGCGGCCTGGCCGACTTCGACCGCACCCCGGTCGAGGCGATCCTGACCATCCTGGCCGACGAGCTGAACGCCATGGTGGGCTGGCTGTCCGCGCAGCCCGACCCGGCGCAGGCGGCCGAGCACGTCCGCCGGTTCAACGCGCTGATCCAGACCACCCCGGCGCTGCGCGCGCACCAGCGCGACATGAACGAGCAGCTGATCGCGATCGCCGCCGAGACGCTGGCCAAGCGGGCCGCGATGAGCGCCGAGGACCCGGAGCCACAGATCGTGGCGACCGCGCTGCTCGGGCTGTGGCAGGTGCAGTTCACAGCGCTGCGCCGGTACCTCGACGGCACCCGCACGCCCGCGCAGCTCAGGCACGCGATCAGCGCCGAGGTGCAGCGCGCGACCGGCCTCATCGTCGACGGGGTGGGCGGCTTCGCCCGCTGACCGCGCCCTCGACTGGTTCGGCGAATGCGGCATGACGATGGCGATGGTGGAGACCGGCGGCGATCCGGGCCACGCCCCGGCCCGTCACGCGTACGCGCGCACCGGGTTCACCCCGTTGCCGGTCGTCCGCTATTTCACACCACTGTGAAGGTCAAGACCTGTCGGCGGAGCGGATCTTCGCTAGAGTGGACTCGTCGGGTGTGGATCACCCGGCAGCACGGCGGTGGTGGGGCTCACCCTTAACCGCGTGCCTCCCCGCGAGGTGCGCCAACGGTCCCTGATCTCCTCGAACAGAGAGGTCAGGGTGGGCTATCACAACACATCCCTCAAGCAATCGGGCTGTCCGGCCTGCCATGACGCGGTTCCCGCCGGTCACGCCCGCGGGCTCGAACTGCGGCTGAGCGACGGCCGGTTGCGCGGGCTGCGGCATCGGTACGCCTGCGAGGGCCTGTCCGTGCGCCGGCTGGCCGCCGAGTCCGGGCTGTCCCGGCAGCGGTTGGTGCACGTGCTGCGTCACCTCGGCCTGGACGTGCCCGCCGGCGGCGCGGGCCGACCGCGGCCCTGGACCCGGTCGGCCGATCCCGACGGGCTGCGCGATGTGCTGTCCGTGTTGTACAGCGATCTCCGGCTTTCCTCGGCGCGGATCGGCACGCTGCTCGACATGCCCGAACGCCGGGTGCGGATGCGGTTGCGCGAGTTCGGGATTCGCCGCCGGTCCCGGGGGCGGTGCAACCGCGAGGACCGCAGACAGGTCGATCCACGCGTGCTGACCGAGTTGCTGGCCCGGTGCGATCTGCCGGGCACCGAGATCAGCCGCCGGACCGGCGAGCCCTATCCGGCGGTGCTGCGCAGCGCCCACGTCCTGGGCCTGCCGGTGCGGCACGGCGGACGGGCGGACACCGCCGGGGGCCGGCTGCGCACGCTCGAGGCGCTCTACCGCGATGCCCTCGTGCACGACGCGCTGCGCCGGTTCGGCGTGCCGCTGGTTCCGGCCGGAACGCCGCTGTGGCAACGGTTTCCCGAGCCGGTGACGCTGACCCACGAGTTGCTGACCGAGCTGTACACCACCTGCGGACTGTCCACCCCGCACATCGAACTGCTCACCGGGCAACCCGCCGCCACGGTGCAGCGCCGCATGCGCGAATTCGGGATTCCGCTCCGCGCCCCGGGCGGCCGGGCCCCGATCTGGCAGCGCTGGCGCACCCCCGGTCACCACGGGAGTTGACGACCGCCCAGGCCCCTTCAGTCCGGCCACATCACCCTTACCGCGTCGGCGAATCCGGTCACCCGGTCCGGGCCGAACAGGGCCAGGTTGAACACAAACCCCGGCAGGAACGACACGATCGCCTGGGCCAGCGCGTCCGCGGGAGCGCCGGTCCAGGTTCCGGCCCGCTGGCGGGCCCCGACGAACGCGGCCATGTCCTCGCTCATGCGCACTGCCGCGGCCTGTAACCGCCCGGCCAGCGGCGGATTGCGCAGCGCCTCGGACCAGACCATCAGCGCCGTGGTGGCCAGGTCCTTCTCCCGGTGCCGGTCGATCACCGCGGTCAGCAGTTCGGCCAGCACCTCACCGACGCCGCGCTCGCCGCCGCTGCCGGTCAGTGCGGCGTGCAGCACCTCGGTGACGTCGTCCAGGTTCTGCGCGGCCACGCCGATGATCAGATCTTCCTTCTTCGGGTAGTACCGGTAGACCGCGCCCGCCGACTTTCCTGCCTCGGCGAACACGTCCTGCATCGAGGTACGGTGAAAACCGTTGCGCACGAAGCATCTGCGAGCCGCCGTCAGGATCTCGGCGCGCTGATCGTCCTTGTACTGCTGGCTCACCCGCGGCATGGGCCGTCCTTCCGCACCGTTTGACACCCGACCGGACCCAGCCTAGTCTTAAAAAAAGCGGATGTCCGTCCTCTTAAACTGGTCAAGGAGGCGACCGATGCGACTTCCCCTGCTCCGCCCGGCGGACCTGACCTCCGAGCAGCAATCCCTGTACCGCACGTTCGACGCGATGGTGGCCACCGACGAGTTCGCCGGCATGGTCACCAAACAGCCGGACGGCGCCTTTCTGGGCCCGTTCGCGGTGATGCTGCACTTTCCCGCCGCCGGCGAGGCCCTCGCCCGGTTCTGTGCCGAGGTCAGCGCGCTGCCCGGGCTCTCGCCCACGGCTCGCCAGGTGGTGATCCTCACCGTCGGCGGGCGGCAGAACGCGGCCTACGAGTTGTACGCGCACACCATCGCCGCGCACGGAGCCGGACTGCGCCCGGACCAGATCGCCACCCTGTGCGCGGGCGGGCGCCCGGCCGACCTCACCGCCGAGGAGAACCTGGCCGCCGACGTGACCGGCGCGTTGCTGCGCGGCGGCCCGCTGCCGCGCAGCAGCTACCAAGCGGTGGTCGACAAGTTCGGCCAGGAGGCACTGGACGCGATGGTTCTGCTGACCGTGCAGTACCTGGCCATCTGCACGCTGCTCAACGCCTATGACGTGCCCACGCCCACCGAAACGGAACAATCATGAGCGACAGCACCGATTTCGGCACCTTCGGCCGGTACGCCGAAACCCCGGTCCAGCGGATGCCGGAGGATATGAAGGCGGCCTACGACCGGACCATGACCCTGCGCGGACTGGTGCCCGGGCCGCACAAGATCTGGCTGGCCAATCCGGCCCTGTCCGAGACCATCGTGCCCACCGGCGCCTATTTCCAGCACCACTCCACGCTGACCAAGGCCGAGATCGAGATCGTCACCAACGTCGTCACCGGCCACTGGCGCTCGGCCTATGCCAGTCACGAGCACGAGAAGATCGGCATCGAGCAGGGCGGGCTGGCGCCGGAACAGGTCGCGGCGCTGATCGCCGGGCGGCCCGCCGGCTTCGACGACGCTCGTCAGCAGCTCGTGTACGAACTCTCCGCGACGCTGGCCGAGGCCGGGGTGGTGCCGCTGGGAATGTACCGCCGGGCGCGAGACCTGCTGGGGGACAACGGAATTGTCGACGTGACCGCGCTCATGGGGTGGTTCACCACCGTCTCGCTCACCCTGGCCGCGTTCGACGTCCCGGCCAACGCGGTCGGCCTCGACCAGTAAATCCCCAAAACGGAGGTCCGCCATGCCCATGACACCTGTTCCCGAGGTCACCATCACCCCGGTCGCGTATTTTCCGAAGAAGTATTTCCTGGAAAACCTCGCCGTCCGCGCCGACGGCTCGGTGCTGGTCACTTCCCTGCTGAGCAAGGAACTCTGGCTCGTGCCGCGGAACGATTCGGCTGCGCCGGTCAGCCCGATCCTGGTGCACCGGTTCGACCACCTGATTTCCGGCGTCGCCGAGGTCGAGCCCGAGGTTTTTCTCGTCAACCTGTCCGAGGCGTACACCACCCACGAATCGCATCTGGCCCGTATCGACCTCACCGGCTGGACGCCCGGCGAGCCGGTGCGGCCGGAGATCGTGTTCACCTTCGACGACCGGGTCCGCGCACTCAACGGCAGCTGCCTGCTCGGCCCGGGCGTGCTGGCCGTCGCCGACTGCTTCGCCGGGCTGATCTGGCGGGTCGACCTCAGCCCGGGCGCACGGAGTGCGACGGCCCGGGTCTGGCTGGCCCACGACACCATGGGCGACGACCCGGACAGCGAGATCGCGCCGCCGCGCCAGCCGGGCGTCAACGGCGTCCGCCACAGCGCGCGGACCGGCTACCTGTATTACACCTCGACCGCACAGCAGGTGTTCATGCGCGTCGCGGTCGACCCGGCCACGCTCGATCCGGCGGGCGGGCCCGAGTTCGTCGCCGCGATCGACAACGCCGACGACTTCTGCGTCGACGACGAGGCCGGATTCGCTTATGTCACAAGGCATCGCGCCAACACGCTGGACCGGGTGCCGCTCGTCCCTCGGCACGGCAGCGAGGTCCGGCACCTCGCGGGCGACCCGTTCGACGAGAGGCTGGCCGGCCCGTCCAGTGCCGCCTGGGGTCGCGACCCGGGCGAGGCGGGCCGGGTGCTCTATCTGACCACGGACGGCGGCACCACCGCCCCGCCCGACGGGGTGGTGCGCAACGCCGCCCTGCTGCGCGTCGAGCTGCGCGGCACGCCGTAGCCGCTGACCAGGCCGGACCCCGTCGGCCAGGACGCTGCCGATCAACCACGATGAAACCGCCGGTCACGGATCGCCGCGGGCCGCAAGCCCGTCGAAGGGGACTGGCGATGGCAGCCGCGGGCCCGCAGAACCGGTTTGTCGCGCGAATTTTCCACCGTCCGTTACACCCGAATGTCGTATTCAGCGCGCCCGCACCATCACCAGCGCCGTCCGCTGAGCCCCTCCCGATCAGGGCGTTCCGGGTGTAGGCTGCCCTCACATCCGGCCAGACCCGTTGCGGCGCAATAAAATGGGCTGACCGGTCGGCGGAGGGCAGCATGCTCGGCTGGGTGCTTCCCCCGTCATCGGCTTCGTTTGGGGGGCAAGCTGATGCTGCGTATTCATTTCACCAGCGAGGATCTGGCGCGGACCAGAATGGCCGCCGCGCCCGACCCGCTCTGGGAACTACTACTGTCCCAGTTCCGGTTGCACGACCGGGACCGGCCGCCGGTGTTCCGGCCCTGGTTCAACCGGTTGCGCGAAGACCCGGCGCACGCGCAGAAACTACGGCCGGGCAACCAATTGCTGTCCGCTCTGGCCCCGCGTGGCCCGTACATCCCCGATTTCCTCAATCCGGAGGAAGCGGCGCAGGGACTGGAGGCCGGGCTGGAGGCGATCCTGCGCACGCCCCGCAGGCAACTGCGGGCGCAACTGCAGAAACTGGACCAGCATTCGCCGGTGCCGAACTGGTTGCGGCCGCTGGCCGACGGCGACCTGACTCTGCTGCGCGGCGTGGTCGACACCCTGCGCAGATATTATCAGGCGGCGATCACGCCCGGGCACGATCTGGTGCACACGGCGGTCGAGGCGGACCGGGCCCGCAAGGCCCGGTTCTTCCTTGCCGGGGGCATGGAGGCGGTGCTCACCGGACTCAGTCCGGTGCTGCGCTGGCGGCCACCGGTGCTGGAGGTGAATTACGCGGTGGACCGGGATCTGCACCTCGACGGCCGCGGACTGCTGCTGGTGCCGTCGTTCTTCAGCCGGGGCACCGCGGACTCGCTGGCCGATCCGGAACTGCCGCCGGTGCTGGTGTACTCCATCGACCAGGAATGCCGGTGGGACAACCTGATCGCCGACGACCGGGGCCAGTCGCTGGCCGCGTTGGTCGGCGTCACCCGGGCCGCCGTGCTGGACGCCATCGACTCCGGCGCCACCACGACCGAACTGGCCACCCGGGTGTACACCTCGGCGGCCACGGTCAGCCGGCACACCACCATTCTGCGCGAGGCCGGGCTGATCGCCACCTGCCGGGACGGCAAGGCGGTGCTGCACACCCTGACCCCGCTGGGCTCGGCGCTGCTCGGCTCCCGGGGGCGGCCGGTGAGTTCGGCGGTCGGTTGATCAGCCGTCGGTCGGGCCGGTCAGCCATTCGGTGACGGTGGCGGCATAGGTGGCCGGATCGTGGCCGTGCAGGGAATGCGGCATCTGTCCGGGTGCACCCGGAAACCGCCCAGCCGCACCAGATCCAGCAGGATCAGCCGGTTGGGCACGTCCTCGGGCAGCGGCGCGGCCGGCCAGCTGGCGTTGGCGGCCAGGGTGGACACGGTGTTGCGGCTGGTTCAGGGCCAGCCGCACGTCGTGCCCGGCGGCCTGCGTCATGTCGGTCGACTCGGCGCGGGTGATCGGCTCGCCCCGGAAGGGTGTGAACGTGGCGCGGCCATCCGTTCCACCAGGCTGCGCGGCCGCAGGTCGGTCCAGTGCGCCTCGATGTGGTCGAGACAGTCCCGCCGGGGAGCCGGGCCGTGGCTGATCGTCCAGCCGGCCGGGACCGTGGCGTATTCCGGCCACAGCGAGTACTGGCCCTCGTCGTTGACCAGGGCCAGGAAGGTGCCGTCCTGGTCGTCGAACGGGTTGTCCACGGTCGCGTCCTCCTCAAGGGCTGGAACACTCACCAGGTTAGGTGAGCCTAACATAGGATAGGCAAGCCTCACCTGTTGTCGAGTCGCTGAAGGAGACCGTCCCGATGTCCCCTGCCCCCACCGCTCGCCGCGCGTCCGCCGCGCTGATTTCCTTGCTGTTGCTGGGTTTACTCGCCGCATGTAGCGGCGGCACGGCGTCCTCGGACAGCAGCGGGGCCGGCGGCGCGGGCTTTCCCGTGACGGTCAGGGACAAGTTCGGCAGCGCCACCGTGCCGGCCAAGCCGGTGCGCGTGGTGGCCATGGACTGGACCGACGCGGACTTCGCGCTGTCGCTGGGCATCAAGCCGGTCGGCATCGCCAGGGTGGACACCGTGGACGGCGGCATCCAGCCGTGGACCAAGACCGCGCTGGGCGATGCGAGGCCGACGCTGTTCGAGACCACCGACGGCGACCCGGTGGAGCAGGTGGCCGCGCTCGCCCCGGACGTCATCCTGGCCACCAAGGACTACAACCTCTCGCACAGCTACGCCCAGCTGTCCAAGGTCGCCCCGGTCGTCACCTACACCAACGCCCCCAACACCGACTCCTGGCAGCAGGACTTCTCCCTGATCGGACAGGCCCTCGGCCAGGCCGCGAAGGCCAGGACGATCACCACGGACACCGAGAACACCATCACCAGGGACAAGCGCGAGCACCCCGAACTGTCCGGCAAGACGTTCTCCTACATCGTGGCGCCCAGCGCGTCCGGCGCGTACACGGTGAACAGCACCACGGACGTGTCCGCGCAGCTGCTCAACTCGCTCGGCCTGACGTTGTCGCCGAAGGTGATCAGCCTGCCCACCTCCAGCACACCGGGCCGGGCCCAGGTCAGCCTGGAGAACCTGGGCGTGCTGGACGCGGACGTGGTGCTGGCCGCCGGTTCGTCCGGCGCGCTGGCCACGTTGAAGGCGAACCCGTTGTTCGGCAAGCTTTCCGCGGTGCAGCGCGGTTCCTACGTCCCACTGGCGTACACCACCGCGTCCGCGATCGCCTTCCCGTCCCCGGCCAGTCTGGACTGGGCCCTCAACCAGGTGCTGCCCAAGCTGTCCGCGGCGGCGAAAGCCTGACGCGGCAACGATTTTCCCGACGGTCAGGCGATCCGCTCGCGCCTGCGTGCGGATCGCCGGGCGGTCGGCACCACCATGGGCAGGCCGGTTTCCGGGTCCTCGATGACCCGGCACGGCAACCCGAACACCTCTTCCACCAGCTCCGCGGTGAGGATCTCGGCCGGGTCGCCTTCGGCGACGATCCGGCCGTCCTGCAACGCGATCAGGTGCGTGGCATAGCGGGCGGCGTGATTGATGTCGTGCAGCACCGCGACCAGGGTGCGGCCCTCCCGCTCGTGCAACTCCGCGCACAGGTCCAGCACGTCGATCGCGTGCGCGATGTCCAGGAACGTGGTCGGCTCGTCCAGCAGCAGGATTTCGGTCTGCTGCGCCAGAACCATGGCGATCCAGGCCCGTTGCCGCTGCCCGCCGGACAGTTCGTCCACCGGCCGCTGCGCCAGTTCGGCCACCCCGGTCGCGGCCATCGCCTCGGCCACCACCCGCTCGTCCTCCGTCGACCACCCCCGCAGCAGCCGCTGGTGCGGATACCGGCCACGGGCCACCAGATCGGCCACCGTGATGGCGTCCGGCGCGGTCGGGCTCTGCGGCAGCAGGCCGAGCCTGCGGGCCAGCGCCTTGGCCGGCAGCGCGCCGAGGTGCTGCCCATCCAGCAGTACCGAACCGCCGGCCGGGCGCAGCAACCGGGAAAGCCCGCGCAGCAACGTGGATTTGCCGCACGCGTTGGGGCCGACGATCGCGGTGAACGAGCGGTCCGGGATCCGCACGTCGAGTCCGTCGACCACCAGCCTGCGCTCGTAGCGCAGGCTCAGTCCGTCCGCGCGCAGCCGCGCGTTACCGTTCGCCATCGATTCTCCATCCACATGGACACTTCAGCCGCTGCGTTTCCATTGCCGGGCCAGCAACCACGCCAGGTACAGCCCACCGACCACCCCGGTGCACGCGCCCACCGGCAGCTCGGCCGAGAACAGGTGCTGACCCACGTAATCGCTGACCAGCAGCACCAGCGCGCCCATCACCGCGGCCGGCGCGACGCCGATGCCCGACGCCCGGGTCAGCCGCCGGGCCAGTTGCGGGGCGGCGAGGGCCACGAACGCCACCGGGCCGGTGCACGCGGTGGCCACCGCGGCCAACAGCACGGCCACCCCGACCGCGAGCAACCGCGCCCGTTCCGGCCGCACGCCCAGCGCGGTGGCCGCGTCGTCGCCCATCTCCAGCACGTTGATCCGGCGGGCCGCGGCGAATCCGGCAGGCAGCGCGATGGCCAGCGCCACCCCCAGTGCGGCGGCCTGCGCGAAACCGGCGCCGTTCAGGCTGCCCAGCAACCAGATGGTGGTGCTGAACGCGTCGTCCAGATCGGCCCGGGTGAGTAGAAACCTCACCACGGCAAGCAAAGTGGCACTCACCCCGACACCGACCAGCACCAGCCGGTAGCCCTGCACCCCGCCGCGGAAGGCCAGCAGATACACCACCACCGCGGTGCCGAACCCGCCGACCACCGCGGCGATCGCGGTCCCGGCGGCACCGGCGTGCCCGATGGTCAGCGCGATCACCGCGCCCGCCGACGCACCCTCGGTGAACCCGATGACATCCGGGCTGCCCAGCGGATTGCGGGTGATGCTCTGGAAGATCGTGCCGGACACCCCCAGGGCCGCGCCCGCGCCGATCGCGGTCAGCGCCCGGGGCAGCCGCAGCGACACCACGATGAAGTTCATCGCCCGGCTGCCGCCGCCGGTCAGCGCGGCCGCCACGTCCGGCAGCGGCACCACGAAATCGCCGGTGGACAGGGTGAGCACCAGCACGCCGAGCACCAGCGCGGCCAGCACCACGCAGACCACCAGAGACCGCCGGGCCACCCGCGACCGGACCCCGCCGCGCCACCCCAATGCCTGCGCGCTCATAGCCTGGCGATCCGGCGACGGCGCACCAGCGCGATGAACACGGGCGCGCCGACCAGCGCGGTCACCACGCCGACCTCCAGTTCGCCGGGCGCCAGCACCACCCGGCCCAGCACGTCCGCGCCGAGCAGCAGGATCGCGCCCAGCAATGCGGAGAACGGCAGCACCCAGCGCTGGTCGATGCCGACCAGGGCCCGGGCCACGTGCGGCACGATCAGCCCGACGAACACGATCGGGCCGACCGCCGCAGTGGCCGCGCCGCACAGCAGGGTCACCGCGATCATCACCAGCACCCGGCTACGCCCGACCCGCACCCCCAGCGCCTGCCCGGCGTCCTCGCCAAGGGCCAGCGCGTTGAGCGGGCGGGCCGAGGCCAGCGCGCACACCAGCCCGACGGCCAGGAACGGCGCGACCAGGGCCAGCACGTCATAGGCCCGCCCGGCCAGCGCGCCCACGTCCCAGAACCGGAATTCGTCGAAGGCCAGCGGGTCGAGCAGCAGCGCGCCGGACACGAACGCGGTCAGCGCGGCGGTGATCGCGGTGCCGGCCAGCGCGAGCCGCACCGGGGTGGCCGCGCCTGCCCCGCGGGTGCCGAGCAGGTAGACCGCGCCCGACACGATGGCCGCGCCTGCGAAGCCGAACCACACGTAGCCGGTGGGCGAGGTCACACCGAGCACGCCGATGGCGATCACGATCGCGGCCGAGGCGCCGGAGTTCACGCCGAGCAGGCCGGGATCGGCCAGCGGGTTGCGGGTCAGCGCCTGCATCAGCGCGCCGGCCAGGCCGAGCGCGCCGCCGACCAGCACCCCGAGCACGGTGCGCGGGATGCGCAGTTGCACCACGACCGTCTCGTCCGGGGTGCCGGTGTAGTGGAACAGCGCGGCGGCCACGGTATGCAGTGGAAGTTCGTTGGAGCCCACCGCGATGCTGGCCACCACCACGATGAGCAGCGCGATCGCCGCGGCGATCGGCCACCACCCTCGTCGCCTTTTCGGCCGCGCCTCGGGCGCCGGGACGGTTGCGGTCACACGACTAAGGTTAGCCTCACCAAATCTGCGCCCGAAAGGTGTGCTCAGCCGCATTCCCGATGATCAACGCTACCGAATTCGATCAGTAGCCTGTCTAAAACCCTGTGTTACTGTGCTTTCGCGGTGCAACTCCGCCCGGTGCGGCCACAACCTCACACAACGCAGTGGAAGGGAAGCCCATGCGCGGTCTCGCGGTCGTCCTGCTGACTCTCGGTGCGTTGCTCACTTCCGGCCTGTCCGCCGCCGCGGACACCGGGCACTACGCGAAGTACGTGGCCCTCGGCGACTCCTACACCGCGGGTCCGCTGATCCCGCTGCAACGCCTCGATCCGCTGGGCTGCGCCCGATCGACGCAGAACTACCCGTCCCAACTGGCGGCCAAGCTGCACGTCACGCTGGACGACGTGAGCTGCAGCGGCGCGGACACCGCGAACATGACCCAGCCCCAGGTCGTGCCGCTGGGCATCAACCCACCACAACTCAACGCCCTCGACCCGGACACCGACCTGGTCACGGTCAGCATCGGCGGCAACGACGACAACGTGTTCGGCAACCTGGTCAGCACGTGCCCGACGCTGCGGGCCGAGGATCCGACCGGCAATCCGTGCCAGCGCCACTACACCAGCGACGGCGTCGACCTGATCAAGGCCGAACTCGTGCAGACCCAGCAGCACATTTTCGCTGTGCTGGCCGAAATCCACCATCGCTCGCCCATCGCGAGGGTCATGGTCATCGGAATTCCGCGGATCGTCCCTCCGACCGGCACCTGCCCGTCGGTCGCCCCGTTCGCCGACGGCGACTACCCGTGGATCGACTCGGTCGAGCGCAGTCTCAACGCGGCCATGTCGAACGCGGCCGCCGAGACTTCCGCGTCCTATGTGGACACCTATGGTCCGTCGCTCGGACACGACATCTGCGCCGGCGCCAACGCGTGGATCAACGGCCAGTACCTGAAGCTCGACGCGGCTCCCTATCACCCCAACCTGGCCGGAATGACCGGCGAGGCGAACATCATCGCCCGGGCGATGAACTGAGTCGTGCGACCGGGGAGCGCCCGACTGGGGGTTGGGCGCTCCCCGGTTCGCTCACCGGGTTGGATCGATTGACTCACCGGCCGGAAAAGTCGTCCCGGGCCGGGTCGAACACCGCGACGGCCAGCGTGGTGTCGCTCTGGCCGTAGTAGGCGAACCATTTGCCGCGCAGGGAAACCAGCCCTTCGACGAAGGTCACGTTCGACACCAGGCCGTGGGTGTCCTCGAAACTTTCCGGACGCAGCCACGGTTCGGTCGTCTTGGCCAGCACGGTCGCCGGATCGCGCTCGGCCACCGCGAACTGGCCGCACCGGTAGTCCACCTCGGTCGGCGAGGTCGCCGTGGCGCCGTTGGTCAGGAAGACCAGCAACCCGTCGCCGGTGCGCACCGGCGGCGCGCCGATCTCCACCAACGTGCCGTCCCACGCGCCCGGGGTGGGCGCGTACATCGGGTGCGCGTCGTCGGCGACCGGGGTCCAGTACCGCAGGTCCTCGGAGGTGGCGGCGTGGATCGTGCCCTCGCCGAACCACATCCAGTACCGGCCGCCGATCGGCTCGGGATGGATCACGCCGGCCTTGCTCCACGGGCCGTCCGGCCCGTAGGGCAGCGTCCGCCAGGTGTTGAACCCGGGGAACAGTGGGCCGTGTTTGGTCCAGGTGCGCAGATCTTCCGATGTGGCAAGGCAAAGCTGTGCCCGGCGACCGTCGAATCCGGTGTAGGTCAGGTAGAACGTCGAGTCGATCCGGGTGATCCGGGGGTCCTCGCAGCCGGCGGACTCGTAGTCCTGCTCGGGAAACAGCACCGGCTCGGCCGCGCGCTCGAACCGTATGCCGTCCTCGCTCCAGGCCAGGCCGATCCGGGATATCCGGTCGGCCGCGTGCGCGCGGTAGAGCAGCGCGACCCGGTCGTCGACCACGATCGCCGCCGGGTTGTACAGATTGGCCGACTCCCAGCCCCCGCCGCGCGGCCGCAGGATCGGGTTGGCCGGGCTCGGCTCGAACGGGCCGAGCGGGAAGCGCGCCCTCATCGAGCGGCCTGCCGATCGGTGATCGCCTCGGCCAGCAGGGCCTGGGTGATTCGCTGCATCGGCGGCGCCTGATAGGACAGCAACTGGATGAGCCCGACGTAGAGCAGATCGTGTTCCGGGTCCACCCAGAACCAGGTCCCGGCCGCGCCGTCCCACTGGTAGGTGCCCCGCCCGACCGGGCTGTCCGCGAGCTCCGGGTCGTAGCACACCGCGCCGTCGTAGCCGTAGCCGAAGCCGGGCCGGATGCGCATGTGCCCGGCCTGGAAACCGTGTGCGGTCAACGCTTCCGGCAGTTGATTGGTCAGCTGCGCAGCCACCGCCGCCGCGCTCACGACGCGCTTCCCCGCCCACTCACCCCGGTTGAGCAGCAGCTGCGCGAACCGCGCGTAGTCGTCCACGGTCGACACCAGTCCCATGCCGCCCCATGGCACCCCCCGCGACTCGCGGAACAGCGGATTGGGCATGGACAACAACCGGAACGGCCCGCCGGTGTAGTACAACCCGGACCGGCGCCCGCGTTTCTCCCGTGGCACACCGAAACCGGTGTCGGCCATGCCGAGCGGGTCGAAGATGTGCTTTCTGAAGAACTCGGGTAGCGACTGGCCGGTGAGCCGTTCGATGATCGCGCCCTGCAGATCCATGGCCAGGCCGTATTTCCAGCTCGTGCCGGGCTGAAAGGCCAGTGGCAACCGGCCCACCCGGGCCACGAAGTCGTCCAGGTTCCGGGCGTCGAACGGCTTTTCCCTGCGATACACAAGGTGCAGCGGATCGGCCTTGTCCCGGCCGTAGGTGAAGCCGGCCGTGTGGGTCAGCAGCTCCCGCATGGTCGGTGGATGGTCCGGGTCGGCCAGCATCGGCCGGTCGCCGTCGAAACCCGTTGCCACGCGCAGATTTTCCAGCTCGGGCAGGTGTTTCGCGATCGGGTCCCCCGGCCGCCACAGTCCGCGGTCGGCCAGGATGCCCATGGCCAGACCGGTGACCGGCTTGGTCATGGAGAACACCCGGAAGAGGGTGTCCCGGCGCATCGGCCGCCGCGCGAATCGCTTGGCCCGCCCCATTTCCCGGACCCGCACGATCCGGCCGTGCCGGGCCACCAGGGTGACCGCGCCGAGCAGCACCCCGTCGTCGATCTTGGCCCGCACGGCCGCGTCGACCCGGTCCAGCCCGGCCGGGGACAGCCCGGCCTCCTCGGGTGTCGCGGTGCGCATCAGGCGACCTCGCGACCGGTCGGGCCCGAGGGCGCGAGCCCGCCCAGCCAGTGCAGCGAGGGCTTCGGGGTGCGGGCGAAGGTGGTGCGGTCGACCGCGATCAGGCCGAACGTCGGCTCCCAGTGCCCCCACTCCCAGTTGTCCAGCAGGCTCCAGTGGAAGTAGCCACGCACGTCGATCCCCTCGTTCATGGCGGCCCGCAACGAGTGCAACGCACCGGTGGTGTAGTCGATCCGGCGCTGGTCGTCGGCGGTGGCCACGCCGTTCTCGGTGACGATGATCGGCACTCCGGGCACGGTCCGCGCCACCCGCCGCACCGCGCCGCCCAGCGCGGGCGGGTAGAACTCCCAGCCGGTCAGAGTGCGCTCGGCCGCCGGGTCGACCACCGCGGAGCCGTCGGCCCGCAACCGGCCCCGGGTGTAGGTCTGCACGCCGACGAAATCGTCGCCGGCGCCGGCGCGCAGGAACACCTGGTCCCTCGGCTCGGCGTAGGCGTCCAGGGCCTGCTCCGCCCCGGGCTCGGCCTGGTAGTCCTGCACCGAGACGCCCCAGCCGACGCGCAGGCCGGAATGGTCGGCCCGCAACCGGTCCACCGCCGCGCGATGCACCGCGATCAGGATGTCGGCGAGCTGCTCGTCCGGCTCGGGCATCCCGTTGACCAGCCCCTCGGCGCCGCCGATCAGTTTCGGGAACATGGCGACGATGTTGGGCTCGTTGATGGTCTCCACCCGTTCCACCCCGGCCGCCAGGATCGGTGCCAGCGCGTCGATGTAGCGCCCGAACCGCTCGATCGCGTCCGGCCGCGACCAGCCGCCGCCGGCGGCGAACCACAGCGGCAGCGTGAAATGGTGCAGTGTCGCGAGTGGACGGAGACCGCGCGCGATCGCCCCCTCGACGATCCGTTGGTAGTGCGCGACCGCGGCGCGTGAGATGTGTCCGTCGGCGGGCTCGATGCGGGACCACTCGATGCCGAACCGGTAGTCGGTGAACCCGGCACCGGCGGCCAGGTCCAGGTCTTCGGGCCAGCGGTGGTAGCTGTCGATGGCGTCGCCGCAGCGTTCGGCCACCGGCGCATCCGGCTGGTTCTCCCGGAACCACCAGTCGCTGGCGACGTTGCCGCCCTCCGACTGGTGCGCGCCGATCGCCACGCCCCACAGGAAATCGGCGGGAAAGGTCGCCGGGGACAACTCGATGCTCATCGCACACTCCTGATTCCGACGATGGCGATCGCCGCGATGACGGCCAGGACGAGGGCGACCACGAAGATCGCCAGATAACCGGACAACCAGGCCAGCAGCCCGCCGACGATCGGCGCGACCACGCCCGGCAGGGTCGAGCCGATGCTGAGCACGCCGAGATCCCGGGCCGCGGTCTCCTGGTCGGGCAGCACGGCGATCATCAGCGCTTGGTCCACCGACAGGTAGCAGCCCAGCGTGATCCCGACGATGGCGAAGAACACCAGGTCGGTGGTGAGACTCGGCGCGGCCAGCAGCGGCGCCAGGCCGACCGCGAGCAGCAGCGGAGCGCCGATGACGAACGGCTTGCGGCGGTGCAGCCGGTCGGACAGCAGCCCGGCGACGATCACCGCGACGACCGCGAGCACCCCGACCAGGAGGGTGGCCAGCCCGACCATCCGGCCCGCCTCGGCGGTGGGCAGGTGCAGGTAGTCGGTGAGCAGGTAGAGCTGGAACACGGTGATCATCAGAATGGCCAGGATGAACAGGAACCGCCCGGCGAAGGCGAGCCAGAAGTCCCGGGAGCCGGGCGGCACCAGGTCGCGCAGGGCCGGCCGCGGTCCGGCCGGTCGCGCGTCGGCCCGGTTGTCCGGTCCGCGCAGCACGATCGTGATGAGCACGCCGGCCAGCGCCATGATCCACGGGACCAGGACCAGACCGGCCGAGGCCCGGGTGACCAGCAGCCCGGCCAGCACTCCCCCGGCGGTCTGGCCGAGCAGGTAGCCGAATCCGGCGAAGGCCGAGGCCGCGCCGACCGAACCGGTGGGCACGTGATCGGGGATCAACGCGGACAGCGCCGCCACCCAGACGCCCACGCCCAGCTGGAAAATCGCGTAGCAGCAGCCGATCGCGACCAGGTTGGCGGTCAGCCCGGACGCGGCCAGGGCCAGGGCGGCCAGCAGAGCGCTGCCCAGCAGCCAGGGCGAGCGGCGGCCGAACTGGCTGCGAGTCCGGTCGGAGCACAGACCACCGGCCACCGTGCCGATGGCGCTGGTCACCGCGCCGGCCACCGAGTAGGCGGTGAACACGCCGACCTTGTGCGCCGGGTCGACGGCGGCGAGCAGGGCGGCCAGCAGCGTGGCGCTGGCCGCGCCGGGCACGGCCCAGGCGAACTGGCCCAGCACCAGGAACGGACCGAGCTTGCGCAGGCGCATCGGTCTTTCGCGGATGCCGGGTGCAGCGGTCGGGGCGTCGATCATCGTTGATCTCCTCAGAGCGGCGGGCCGACACCACCGTACCCGAAAACACAGCTATGCAGGGTTTTCACGTGACGGGTACGTTCGCCCTATGCCCGAACCCACGCGTCGCGGCCCCTACGCCAAGGGAGTCGCGCGCCGCCAGCAGATCCTGACGGAGGCGCTGGCCGCCTACGCCGAGAGCGACAGCTCCGGCCCGTCCCTGCGGTCCATCGCCGCGCGGGTGGGCCTGAGCGAACGCGGGCTGCTGCACTACTTCCCGGCCCGGGACGAGCTCCTGGTGGCGATCCTGGCCGAGCGCGACGCGGCCGACCGCGCCACCTTCGACCCGGACGGGCCGCTGGACGACCTCGGCGCGGTGAGCGCACACAGCGCGAAAACCCCCGGTCTGGTGCGGCTGTTCCTGGAGATGGCGGCGGCCGCGCCCGATCCGGCGCACGCGGCGCATGGCTTCTTCACCAGCCGCTACCGGGATTTGCGCGACATGGTGGCCCGCAAGGTGCGCCGCTCGGCCGGCACGCCGGCCACGCCGCCGGCCATCGACCCGGAGTTCGCCGCGCGCATCCTGATCGCCGCCTCCGACGGCCTGCAGACCCAGTGGCTGCTCGACCCGAGCATCAGCCTCGCCGACGACCTCGATCGCCTGGCCGTGCTGCTCGCCTCGATCACCAGAAGTTCCTGACGGCCAACGTCGTCATCACCGGTTGCATCGACGGCCCCGGCCTGATGGCCGGCGAGACCGTGACCGCCGCGATGCACGGTCTGCGGCTGGCGTTGCGGGGCCAGACCCGGCCGGTCGGAGTCGGTTGCTACGCGGACTTCTCCGCCACCGCGGCCGACTGGGCCGACTACCGGACCTCCTGGCTGCACCCGGCCGCCTGACCAGTCCGACTAGCCAAGCGGAGCAATGTTCCGTATATTTGTGGAGCAACGTTCCGCTTCTGTTGAAGCGTAGCCCACCGGAGGACAACCATGCGATACCGCGTGCTGGGCCGGACCGGCATCAAGGTCAGCCCCTACTGCCTGGGCGCCATGATGTTCGGCGCCATCGGCAACCCCGACCACGAAGACTCGATCCGGATCATCCACAAGGCCCTGGACGCCGGCATCAACTTCATCGACACCGCCGACGGCTACTCGCGCGGCGAGTCCGAGGAGATCGTCGGCAAGGCGCTCAAGGGCCGCCGGGACGACGTGGTGCTCGCCACCAAGGTGCACATGGCCATGGGTGAGGACCCGAACCAGGCCGGCAACGCCCGGCGCTGGATCATCACCGAGGTCGAGAACTCGTTGCGGCGCCTGCAAACCGACCACATCGACCTGTACCAGGTGCACCGCCCGGACCCGGCCGTGGACGTGGAGGAGACCCTGTCCGCGCTGACCGATCTGGTGCGCAGCGGCAAGGTGCACGCGATCGGCACCTCGTCCCTCCCGGCCTCGGACATCGTCGAGGCCCAGTGGGTGGCCGAACGTCGTGGCCTGCACCGGTTCCGCACCGAACAGCCGGTCTACTCGATCCTCAACCGCGGCATCGAACGCGAGATCCTGCCGGTCTGCCAGCGCTACGGGATGGGCACGCTGGTGTGGAGCCCGCTGGGCGGCGGCCTGCTCACCGGCCGCTACCGCAAGGACCAGGAGAACACCACACACCGGTCCAAGTTCGGCTTCAACCACCTGCGCGACGACCGCAGGCTGGACGTGGTCGAGCAGCTGATCCCACTGGCCGAGCAGGCCGGAATCCCGCTGACCCACCTGGCCCTGGCCTTCGCCATCGCCCACCCGGGCGTCACCTCGGCCATCATCGGCCCGCGCACCATGGCCCACCTCGACGACCTGCTGGCCGGGGCCGAGGTCACCCTGGACGAGAAGATCCTCGACCGGATCGACGAGATCGTGCCGCCCGGCACCGACGTCGGCACCCTGGACATGGCCTACGCGCCACCCGCCATCACCAGCCCGCGCCTGCGCCGCCGCCCGGCCGAGGAACGCGCGGTCAGTTGACGGGTTCGCCGGTCAAATCCAGTTCGGCCGTCAGCCGGCCGGCCTCCGATGCCGGCCGGGACGGCCGACGGAGCCGCTCGGCGATCGCCGAAACCAGCGCACCGAGCAAGGCCAGCGCGCTGACATCCACCAGATAGGCCGCCGGCCACACGTGTTTGGCGATTTCGAAGTACCCGTCCCCGGCGACCGCCAGCGCGGCCAGCGGCACCGCGCTCACCGCGGCCAGTCCGGCGATCCGGGCGAACCACGACCACGCCGCCCGCCGTCGCCACAATCCAGCCGCACCAACGAGAACACCGAGCAGCACCAACGCCGAGGACAGCCACGGCAGGCGCATCCCGTCCAGCCAGGCCCGCAGACTCGGCCCGTTGGCGCCCTGTTCGCCGACAACCTGCCCGAGCGACACCGCGGACGTCTGCGGCGTCCAGGGTCGCCCGGGCAGGTAGGTCAGCTCATCGCCCCGGGTGGCCTGGAGGGCGATGCCGAGGGCGTGCAGGGCGGCGGCCGGGTGGGTGGCCAGCACCTGCCAGGCCAGCCGCTGCTCAGGCCCCGGCGCGGTCGCGACCACTCCGGCGCCCGGCACCGAGGTGACCGGCCCCGGGTAGAACGCCTCTCCGGCGTGATCGGCCGCCGCTTCCGGCAGGCCCAGCGCAGTGGTCGCGTCCGGCACGCCCGGCAGCACCGTGGTGTAGATCAGGTCGTAGGCGTTCACGCCGGGATAGTGCCGGTCCTGCCAGGACAGGGCGGCCGAGGTCGGCCCGGCGACCACCACCACCGCCAGCACCGCGACGGCCAGCGGACCGACCCGGTCGTACCGGTGCCGCTCGCCGCGCCGCACCGGCACGGCGGTCAGCGCGCAGACCACCGCCGCGACCGCAAGCACTGGCAGATACGCGGTTTTCGCGGTCGCCGCGAGCACGCCACCACCGGCCAGCAGCAGGATCGCGATCGTGCGCTCCGCACGGTGCGCGCGCTCGGTCACGCACACCACGGCCGCCCCGCACAGGACGGTGACGCAACCGAGCAACCCGGCCGGTTCGGAGTAGGCGGACAGGAAAAACCGCGTGAACGACGGATCGGCCAGCGGCGCCAACGCCGGCACCAGGGCCAGCACCCGCAGCGGGCCGGCCCGGCTCGCCGCCCACGCGGCCAGCCCGCCGACTCCGGCAGCCAGCAGCGTGTACAGCCAGCCCAGCCGGGTCAGCGACCACGGCCCGGCGCCGGCGTGTGCGGCCACCCGCAGCAGCACGCCGGCCGAGGACGGGATCGGGTCGGCGCAGGGTGGGACCCGGTCGAAGGTCAGCACCACCCCGCCCTGCCAGTTGGCCCGGCCGGACGGGGTCGCCGGGGCCAGTCCGGCCCCGCAGTAGAGCCGGGCGCCGTCCCCGTTGTCGGCCGCGCCGATCGGGTGTCCGGTGAGCAGTCCACAGGACAGCCCGACCGCCAGCAGCACGGCCACGCCCATCGCCACCGCGACACCCACCCGAAACCACCAGCGCGCGACCGGGTCGCGACGGTCGGCCAGTTCGGTCACGGCGGGCATTCCCCTGGGTAGATGGCGTGCGGCGCAAGCAAACCACGCCGGCGCAGGCGCGAACCAGCCGACCTGCAGGTCGAGCACCAGGTCGGCTTCGGGCTGGGCGCAGCACAACCAGCGTGGTGCCCGGATCCGGCGGCTCCGGCGGTTGCGGCCGCATCCCGGCCGTGCCGGCCAACACCGCGGTCTGGCAGGTGTGGCAGACCCCGGTGTGGCAGGACCAGCGGGTCGGCACGTCGCAGTCTTCGGCCAGTTCCAGCACGGTGGTGTCGGTCTGGAAACCGCCGCCGACCGGGCGGCCGAACTGATCCGCGACTTCCTGCACCGCAAGCTCGCCAACCACTGACCGGACGGGACAGACCAATGGGATTGGCCTGGCAGCAAGGACCACTGGCGAACAAATCGATCGGGCGGTTCCTGGTGGCGCGACCATTACCGGAGCGGCTGCTGTTCGCCGAGCTGTTGCGCCGCCGGATGCGGGTGCGATTCGGCGGGGGCCGGGTGGCCGACCGCGAGGACGTCGTGCTGTTGCACGAACCGGGTCGCTATCCGGTCGCGTACTTCCCGCACGCCGATATCGCCGACGACGCGCTGGCCCCGGCCGAGGCCAGACCTGCTGTCCCTACAAGGGATTGGCCAGCTACTACGACACCGGCGCGCGCCGGTGAGCCGCATGGTCCTACCCCGAGGCGTGGCCCGAGGTCGCCTCGGCGAACAGCGCAAGGCCGAACCGTTCGCCGCACCGCCACCCGTCCGGCGCGCCGTATCGGGAATTCCGCCGATATCGCCGATGCGGTTGTCTTCGCCCTCACCAGTAGCTTCCTCACCGGCGTTTCGCTGGCTGTCGACGGCGGTGAACCACTCGTCTGAGTGCGGTGCCGGTGCGGAACACGGGTTGAGGGAATAATGGGACTGGACACCGGCGCACCCGGGGTGAATTGTCGAGCGCGCCCGACTGCGGCAGGAGAGAATGGTGGTCAGTGGAGTACCAGACGATCACCCCGAGGCGTGTTGCTCAGGCTCTGGTCCTGTCCCTGCCCGGCTCGCTGGGAAAAGCCGATTCGGGTGACATCACCGAAGCATTGCTCGCCGCGGACACCGAGCGCACCCCGTCGACGCTGGTGGTGCTGGATCTGCGTGACGTCTCCCTGCTGACCGTCCAAGCGGCCCGGGCACTGCTCGCGTTCTCGCACGCCCGCGCCGCTCGCGGGGTGCAGTGCGTGCTGGTGCCCAATCCGGCCAGCGCGGCGGTGCGCGTGGTGCTGGACAGCGTCGATCCCGGTGTTTCGGTGCCGAGATTCGCCACCGTCGAGTCGGCTCTCGCCGAACACGGCATCACCGACCTGGACGTCGGCCCGCACCCGATCAGCGCGCCGCCCCGCACCGAGCGAATCCCGGACGGCCGGCCAACCCCGTTCGACCTGTCCGGCGGCGGATGGGCCATCGAGGAACCGGCCGCCGATGAGCCGGCCGAAACGGGCTCGGCGCGCGGTTCCCCGCCGGCCGGCGCGACGGTGAACCTCCAAGTTTTCGACAGTGCCGATCTCGGCCGGATCGAGAAGTTCCTCAGCACCGCCCACGCGCCGGTGCGGATCACCGGGGCCAGCGGGCAACCCAGCACGCACATCACCGTGCTCACCGCCGACCTGATGAGTGTCGACCAGCTCGACCTGCGCTTCGATTTCAGCTACGACGTCGGTCCGCTGGGCCGGATCTGCCTGTGCGACATCCAGTCCGGCGCGATCGAGGGCCACCGGGTGCCGGGCCGGACGGAGCCGGAATCCTTCGGGCGCGGCGATTTCTTCTCCGTGGCCCCACCGGACAGCGCCTGCACCGGCCACATCCGCCGGGCCCGCTGCGGCATCATCCTGTTCCCGCCCGAACTGCTGGCCCAGGTCGCGGGCATCGACCAACCGGTCGAACTGCTCGACCACCGCCCGCTGGACGCCAATGCCCTGCGGCACCTGCGCGCCGCCATCGCCTACCTGCGCGACGACGTGCTCGGCGTGCCCGGCATCGGCGACAATCCGCTGGTCCGGTCGACCGCGTCGCGTTATCTGGCCGCGTCCGTGCTCAACGCGTTCTCCAACAGCGCGCTCACCGCCCCGGCCGAGGAGAACCGGCGCGACGCCCATCCGCAGACGCTGCGCCGGGCCATCGCGTTCATCGAGGCCAACGCCGACCGGGAGATCACCATCGCGGACATCGCCCGCGCCGCCTACGTTTCCGTCCGCGCGGTGCAACTGGCCTTCCGCCGCCATCTCGGCCTGACCCCGATGGCCTACCTGCGGCAGGTCCGGCTGGCCTGCGCCCGGGCCGAACTGCGGGCCGCGGCGCATGGCGAGGTCACCGTCACCCGGGTCGCCGCGCGCTGGGGCTACGCCCGGGCCAGCGTGTTCGCCGCGCACTATCGGGCCGCCTACGGCGAATCCCCCTCGCAGACCCTGCGCAACGACTGAGCGGTCAGGGAAGCTCGCGGGTCAGCCACGCCACGTCGGTCTTCCCGTCCTCGTGCGGCGCCACGTGATCGCGGTGAAACCCCAGTTTGTCCAGTACTCGCAGGGACGCCGCGTTCCAGGTCCCCACGGTCGCCCACAACCGGGTGCGGCCGGTGTCGATCGCGGCGGCCAGCACCGCGCGCGCCGCCTCGGTGGCGTAGCCGTGTCCGTGCACGCGGCGGAACAGTTCGTAGGCGATCTCGGGTTCTTCGAGGGTGGTGCGCCCGATGATCAGTCCGCAGTAGCCGATGAAATCGCCCTCGGCCCGGCGCTGGATGGCCAGCAGCGCGATCCCGGTGCGCTCCGTGCGTTCGAGATGGGTGGCGATACGCTCCCGGGCGGTGTCCGGCGGGAGCTCGCCGTCGCCCCGTTCGGCGATCAGCGCGCGGTAGTCCGCCGCGTCGGTTTCCGCCCAGGGGCGCAGGATCAGCCGCTCGGTCTGCAAATGCATCGACATCGGGCGCATACCCTGATGGTACTGCCGCGGACCGTCCACAATGGCCTTTGCGGATCGGATGCGTTCGCGCGATCCGCGTTCGGTGAAAGTTCGTACTTTTGGCCGAGGGGAATCGCGGTTTTCGTTCTTGTGGCCAATGCGAGCGCAGGGTGCTCACTGGTTTCGTGGTCGGCATGGCATTCCTGACCAGTCCCCAACCCACCGCCCGAACCGACCCCGAGGCCGAGGCGGCACTGCGCCCCGTGCTGGTGCTGATGTTCGTCAACCTCGGGTTGTCCGTGCTGACCACGGTCATCACGCTGATCCTGCACGACAGCGTGCTGAGCTACGAACTGGCGCACTCCCCGGCCGCCGCGCACGCCACCCCGGCTCAGTCAGCCCTGGAACGACACGCCCTGCAGTCCGCGCTGTGGGTCAAGCTGGGCGCCACGGTCCTGGTGTCCGCCTTCTACATCTGGCGGGCCTACGCGTTACGCCGCGGCTCGCGCGGGGCCTACCTGCGGCTGTACTACATCTGCGTGGCCGGCCTGATCGGCGTCGCCTACCTGCTGTTCACCAGCCAGTATCCGGTGTGGATGCGGGTCGAACAGGGCCTGCAGGCGGTGGTGCTGGCAGGGCTGCTGATCGCGGTCAGCCGGGGCCCTGTCCGCCGCCGGTTCAGCAGGCGCGCGCAGCCGTCCTGAGCGCACCCGGGATGCTGTCCGCCATGACCAGCAACCCCGGCTCCGCCCCGGCCAACCGGCGGGGCGTGCTCGTCGCCGAGATCGTGCTGCTGGTGCTGGCCAACGCGGTCGACACCGTGCTGCTCGCCCGGCTGCACATCGCCACCGGTCCGGCCGCGGCGCTGCTGATCTCGATCGTGCCCGCGGTCGGTCCGGCCGCCTCGGTGCTGGCCGTGCTGCGCCGCCGGTTCCCCGACCGGGTGGCCCTGCTGGGCAGCGTGGTCGCCGCGTTGTCGCTGGTCAGCACCGGTGCCAGCCTGGCCGAGGCGGCACTGGGCCAGGGCCGGCACGGCTACCCGGGCAGCGCCGAGGTGCTGGCGCTGGCACTGCTGGCCGGTGCGGGCTGCCGCCGGCTGGCGCCGAGGGTGGCCGCGGGCATCGCGCTGCTGGCCGGGCTGGCCATGGTGGCCGCGCCGGTGCTCCGGTACGGGATCGGCTCGCCCGCCGCGCTGCTGGGCGTGCCGGCCGCGCTGGTGTGGGGGGCGGCGGTGGCGCTGGGGCTGATCCTGCGCGACGCCGACCGGCAGCGCCGGGCCCAGCTGACCGAGGTGCGCACCGGCGAACGGCTGCGGCTGGCCCGGGAACTGCACGACCTGGTCGCCTACCACGTGAGCGGGATCGTGGTGCAGGCCCAGGCGGCCCAGGTGATCGCGGGCAATCCGGCGGCGCGCCAACAGGATCCGGTCGAGCTGTACGCGGTGATCGAGGAGGCGGGCACGGCCGCGCTGACCGCGACCCGGCGGCTGGTGGGGATGTTGCGCACCAACGAACCGGTGGCGCTGCTGCCCGGCACCCGGCTGGGCGCCGCGATGCGCCACGCCATCGCCGAGCAGGGCGTGGTGACGCCCGGAGCGGAGGTGACCGAGCGGCTGCCCGACGAACTCGACGAACTGCCGGCCGCGCCGGTGCTCGCGGTCACCGCGCACCGGGTGGTGCTGGAGGCGCTGACCAATGTGCGCCGGCATGCCGAGCAGGCCACCGAGATCGTGGTGGCCGCCCACGCCGATGGCGCCGAACTGGTGCTCACCGTCGACAACGACGGGGTGACCGGCCGATCCACCGCCGGTTCCGGATACGGGCTGGTCGGGATGACCGAACGGGTCAGCGCGCTGGGCGGAACCCTGCGCGCCGGCCCGGCCGAGGGCCACCGCTGGCACCTGACCGCCCGGCTGCCCCTGACCCCGCCCGAAGAGGACTGACCGGACACGGGGTTCCTCAGTCGGCCCGGACCACCACGGTGCGGGCCACGATGTCGCCCAGCCGTTGGTGCCTCGGGGTCACCGCGATCATCACCGCGCCGAGCAGCCCGAAGAAGAGATCGTCCACAATGGACACCAGCCAGCGGAGGAAGAAGTCCCGCAGCGGCGGTTGCTCGCCGTCCAGGGACCGGATGCGCAGGCCCAGCCAGCGCATGGCCGGGGTCGCCCCGTGCCGCAGGTGCGGAATCACGATCTCCACCCACGCGCTGCCACCCAGCGTGACCACCGCGGGCGCGACGAATCCCAGATAGCGCACGAAATGCGGCCAGCCGAACCGGATCGCTGTGACCGCGACCGCCAGCGCGAACAGGAACGCGGACAGCGCGGTCAGCAGGATCATCAGGCGGTCGAGCGCGTACTGCGCATAACGACGCAGCACCACGCGCTGGCTGGCCTCGACTTCCGGCGCGACGTCGGGCAGGGGCACCGCCCTATTCTGCCCGCCTCCCGATCAACCCGCTCGGTTGCCCGCTCCGCGACCGGCCGTTCGATTCCTCGCCGCCGAATTCAACGATGCGCAATCCCCGGTTGATACCGAAAACTGCCGGTCCGCAAGCGGAATCGGCGGCGCAGGGCCCGTCTCCCGCCCGGATCACGCGGTGAAACCGCCGTCCACCGGCAGCACCACGCCGCTGACCTGACTGGCCCGGTCACTGAGCAGAAACGCCGCCGTGGCACCGACTTCCGGCCCGGTCCCCACCTTGCGCAACGGGGTCGAGGCGATCCGCGCCTCCACTCCACCGGGGATGGCCCGCCGGGTCTCGGCCAGCATCGGGGTCTCGGTCGGGCCGGGCGCGATCACGTTGACCCGGATGCCCAGCGGGCCGAAGTCGTGGGCCGCGGTGCGGGTCAGGCCGATCACCGCATGTTTGGTCGCCTGATAGGCCCCCATGCCGGAACTGCCGCGCAGGCCACCGATGCTGCTCATGTTCACGATCGACCCGGACCCCTGCCGCTCCATCACCCGCACCTCCTCGCGCAGGCACAGCCAGGTGCCTTTGACGTTCACCGCCATGATCCGGTCGAACTCGGCCTCGGGGACCGCGTCCAGGCGCCCGCCCTGGGTCATCGCGGCATTGTTGAACGCACCGTCGAGCCTCCCGAACCGGGCCACGGTGGCGTCGACGAAACCGGCCACGTCCGCCGCCTCGGCCACGTCGCCGGTCGTGTAGGCCACCTCGTGCCCGGCCGCCGTCAGCTCCTCGGCGAGTTCGGCCAGGGGCGCCTTGGTCCGGGCGACCAGCATCAGCGCGGCGCCCTCGGCGGCGAACACCCGCGCGGCATCGGCGCCGATCCCCGCGCTCGCGCCGACCACCAGGACGACTTTCCCGGCCAGCGGGAGTGGGACAGCTACTGCCTCGGCCATGGTTCTGTCTGCCCTCTCATCTCAAGAACGCCCTCTCATCTCAAGAACGGCCGCGCAGGGCGAGCATGGCGCGGGCCTCGTCGGGGGTGGCGATCTGCTTGCCCAGGTCCTCCACCACGGCCCGGATCTTGCGCACCTGCTCGGCATTGCTGGTCGCCAGTTGCCCCTTGCCGATCCACAGGCTGTCCTCCAGCCCGACCCGCACGTGCCCACCGAGCCAGGCGCTGTGCGTGCCGAACTGCATCTGGTCGCGGCCACCGGCGAACGCGGAGAAGTAGTAGTCGTCGCCGAAAAGCTTGTCGGCGATGCGCACCATGTGTTCCAGGTTCGCGTGGTCGGCGCCGATACCGCCCAGCACGCCGAACACCCCCTGAATCAACAGCGGCGGCTTGGCCAGGCCCTTCTCCACGAAGTAGGCCAGCGAATACAGGTGCCCGATGTCGTAGCACTCGTACTCGAACCGGGTGCCGAACTCGCCGAGCGTGCGCAGGGTGCTCTCGATCTTGTCGAAGGTGTTGACGAACGGATGCGAGTACGTGTTCTGCACGTAGGGCTTTTCCCAGTCGTAGCGCCACTCGCTGACCTTGTCGGCGATCTGCGAGTACACGAAGTTCATCGATCCCATGTTCATCGACGCGATCTCCGGCTTGAGCGCGACCGCCGCGGCCAGCCGCTGGTCCATGGTCATGGACGACGCGCCGCCGGTGGTGATGTTGATGACCGCGTCGGTGTTCGCGGTGATCGGTTTGATGATCTCCTCGAACACCTCGGGTTCGAACGCGGGCCGCCCGTCCGGTTGCCGGGCGTGCAGGTGCACGATGGCCGACCCGGCCTCAATCGCCTCCAGCGCCGCCTCGGACACCTGCTCGGCCGACAACGGCAGATACGGACTCTGGGACGGCACGTTGACCGAACCCGTGATCGCGGTGGTGATGATGACGTTTTCGGCCGCCCGCATGGGTTTCCTCCTTGAGAAAGGGTCATCCGGTCAGGTCAGCGGGCGAGGGCCCGGTAGGTGTCGAGCTTCGCCGAGCAGACCGTCGGCGCGGTCGGCGGCCAGCCGGGTGATCCCGGCCGAGTACGCGCCGAGCCCCCGTGGCACGTCAGAACGGTGGCCGGCAACGACAGCGTCATCCGCGTTGGTCGGCTTTCCGGAACGCGGTGACCAGGCCGCGCGCGGCCTCGGCCAGCATCGAGGTGTCGTTGGACAGCAACACGAAGTCGCAGCCATCGCGCACCGCCTGCGCGGCCCGGTCCGGCACGCCGCCGAACGCCAGCCCGCAGCGTTTGCCCGCGGCGTGCGCGGCGGCGATGGCCGAGCCGATCAGCTCCTGCACCTCGGGCGCGGCCGGGGTGGACCCCATCGACAGGGAAAGGTCAGCCGCGCCAACGAAAACGGCGTCGACCGAATCCAGCGCGAGGATGTCCGGGGCGGCCTTGATCGCCTCGACGCTCTCCAGCTGCGGAATGCACAGCACGTCGTCGTTACCGGTGGCCAGGTATTCGGCGTTGGGCCGCAGGCCCCAGCCGCCGGCCCGGCTGGTGCCGCCCGCGCCGCGGATGCCGTGCGGCGGGAACCGGCAGGCCCGGCCCACCGCCTCGGCCTGCTCGACCGTGTCCACGTGCGGCACCAGGATGCCCATGGCACCCGCGTCCAGGATCTTCTGGATGGTCGACGGGGTGGTGTCGGGCACCCGGACCAGCGGCGACAGGCCCAGCGCGGCCGCCGAGTTGATCAGCCGGTAGGCGGTCTGCAGGTCCAGCGGCGCGTGTTCCAGGTCGATCACCACGAAGTCGAACCCGGCGAAGGCCATGATCTCCACCGGCTCGCCCGCGGTGATCTTCAGCCAGGTGCCCAGCGGCGTGGTGTCGCCCGCGGCGAACAATCCGGCGCCGGTGCGCTGCGGCCCGCTCACGGCATCGGGTAGTCGTCGGCGTTGAGCACCCAGCCCGGTTTCTCCGAGAAATCCACCCGCGGCGGGCTGAAGATGTCGATCAGCTGGTTCACCCCGGGATCGCTGGCGGCCGAGGTGTGCACGGTGGGCGGCGGGATGATCGCCACCGACGGGCTGGGCAGCGTCACGTGCTCGTCCGCCCGCCACACCGTGCTGTCGGCCAGCCACGGGGTGCGGATATGGTGCACGTACTCCCCTTGCACGGCAAGGGAAAGCTGCTCGAAGTCGTCGTGCGTGTGCGGCGAGAGCTTGCGCGGGTCGCGCGGTCCGGCGACCTCCGGGATGAAGTTGACCATGAACGCGCGGGTGCGGAAGATGCGGCCGAACCGGCCCGGCTCCTCAATGACCTCGGAGAGCTTGTAGAACCGGACCTTCGCTCCGCCGACGGGTTCCGGCCACCGGTTCAGCAGCGCGACCCTCGGGTGGTCCTGCGCGTAGGCCTCGGCGTTGGCCGCCCGGTCCCGCCAGGCCGGTTCGCCCGCCTCGATCAACCGCACCAGCGGGCCGTCGCCGCGCACGCTGATCCGGGACGCCCCGGGCGGCACCACGACCAGGCCGGGCTCGCCGATCACCGTGGCGCCCTCGTCGGTGAGCACCGAGAACTCCGGCGAGGCGCCGGTGACCACGATGGCCAGTTCGCCCGCCAGCGTGCCGTTGTCCAGGTCGTCCCCGGACTTGGCGTCGGTGTGCACCAGCACCACGTTCTGGCCCCGCACGATCGCGGTGCGCTCGTCCGCGGTCGCGCCACTCGGAGACGCGATCTGGTGGAAGTCGAAGTACTGCGCGGCCGCGATGCCCTCGCCGCTGTCCGGCCGGGTCGCGGTCGCCGTGGCGAGCGAGGACCGCGGATCGTTCTTGTCGTACACGGCAGAATGTCCTTTCGCTCAGGCGTCCAGGTTGAGGAGATAGGCCGGGTTGTCCCGGACCATGGTCTGCAGGTCCTTTTCGGACAGTCCGAGATCCAGCAGCGCCTCGGACACCCGCAGCCAGGCGTCGACCGGCTTGGGATTGGCCTTCTGGCCGAAGTCCGAAGCCAGCACGGTGTGCTCCGGGCCGAGCTGCTCGATCCAGTTCAGCAGCTTCTTCGGGTCCCATTTCTGGGTTCCCTCCGGGTCGTACATGCCGACCTCGTGCTCGATGTACGCGCCGAGTTCGATCAGTTCCCTGCACAGCCCGGGTTCGGCGCCGATGACGAAGTCGGGATGGCTGACCACCATGCGGGTCATGCCGCGTTCGTTGGCCGCCTGGAACAGCGTGCGGATGTACTCCGGGTACATGTGGCCGCCGTTGACCACGGCCTCCTGTTCCTTGATCTCGTCCAGGATCTCGGCCGCCTCCGGCTTGAGCGTGCCGTTCTCGTCGACGATGTCGATGCGTTCCAGGGTCAGCGGCACGGTGGTGGTGGGGAAGGCGCCGTCCTCGGGGTGGCATTCGATGTGCCGGCCGGAGGAGATGGTCGGGAACCACACCACCTTGCCGCCCATCCGCAGGCACATCCGCACGGCGTGGATGTTCAGCCCGCCGACGGTGCTGTTCAGCGCGATCCCGCCGTAGGCGGTGGCGGCCACGTCGGCGAACCGGCCCTTCATGGCCAGGATGTCCATCTGGGTGTTGTGGTGGTGGGACTTGGCCACCATGGCGCGCAGCCCGATCCGGGCGCCGTCCTGGGCCGCCTCGACGTGGTCGAAACGCCGCGGGAACGGGCTGGGCCCGGAGTGGACGTGCATGTCGACCAGGCCGTCGAGGACGGAGGCGACGGCGGGACGCTGGCTCATGGAGGGCCACCCTTCGTTCGCATTATGAAGTCATCGTTCACTATAAGACCGAATGTCAACCCGCAACACCCTCTTGTGCGGCTGCGATCACACACATACCGTGTCAATCGTTCACTTCGTGAACACGCGGTTCGCAGTGACGAGTCATGCGCCGCGAGTAGCCGATTCCGGAGGACGCCGATGTCCACGCCGCCCCACACCGCCCAGCCCACCGCCGAGCCGCGCTCCGGCCCGGCCCAGGGTCCGGACCGGGCCAAGGTGCGCGCCGCGGTGCGCGGCGGAACGCTCGCCTACTTCGTCGACCAGTTCGACATCTATCTGCCGATCGTGGTGCTGGCCCCGGCCACCCTGTACTTCCAGTCGGCGAACCTGAGCGCGAGCACCACCGCCCTGCTGTCCTCGCTGGTGTTCGCCTCCACGCTCATCGGCCGCCCGCTCGGCGCGGTGATCTTCGGCCACTTCGCCGACACCATCGGGCGCAAGCGCACCACCCTGGTCGCGGTCGGCGGTTTCGGCGTCATCACGCTGGCCACCGCCTGCCTGCCCGGCCACGAGACGATCGGCACCTGGTCGGTGGGCCTGCTGATCGCGTTGCGATTCGTCGACGGGGTCTTCCTCGGCGGCGAGTACACGACGGCGGTGCCGCTGGCCATGGAGTGGAGCCCCAAGCACAAGCGCGGCCTCTACGCCTCGCTGATCACCATGACCTCACCCGGCGCCTACGTGGTGATCGCCGCGATCACCTTGCTGATGCTGCAGTTGCTGCCCTCGGCGGGCCTGCACAGCGCCTACGTGCAGTGGGGCTGGCGAGTGCCGTTCGGAGTCGGCGCCCTGCTGTCGGCCGCGCTGTTCCGCTACTACCTCACGCAGGTGCACGAGCCGCCGACCGAGCTGACCGGCGAGCGGCACAAGCTGCCCTTCGTGCGGCTGCTGGTGAAATACCCCAAGGCCCTGGCGCAGGTGTTCGTGCTGATGACCGGCACCTGGCTGGCCACAAACATGGAGGCCGCGGTCACCCCGGCGCAGCTGAAGGCGCACCTTGCCTTGTCCAGCAAGGAAGTCACGCTGACCATGCTGGTGATGAACGCGGCCGCGGCGGCGGCCTACCCGCTGTTCGGCCTGCTGTCCCAGCGCATCGGACGCCGCCGGTTCTACATCGGCTACGGCCTGACCATGGTGGTGATCGGCGCAGGCTCCTACACCCTGCTGATGGAATCGCACGGCGGGTTCGGCGCGGCGCTGGGCTGGGCCGTGCTGATCGGCGTGTTCACCATCGGCACGTTCGGCCCGATCGCGGCCTACCTGACCGAGCGCTTCCCGGCCGGCATCCGGTCCACCGCGTACGGCGTCGGCTACAGCCTCGCGCTCATCGCGCCCGCGTTCTACCAGTTCTATCTCGGCCAGTTCGACGGTGTGCTGCCCGCGCACCTCGCCCCGGCCGTGCTGATCGTGCTGTCCGGGGTGCTGATCAGCCTCGGCGGGTTCCTCGGCCCGGAGACCAAGGACGTCGACATGGCCGACGACGACACGATTCCGGCGCTGTCCTGACCGCGCTGGAGACCGAGGTCGGCGGCCTGGTCACCGCCAATCCGGTGTGGGTCGGCTCGTCCGAGCTGACCATGACCCGCGACGGGCTGATCACCTGTGTCGACGCGGGCGCCGGGGCGGTGGTGGCCAAGTCGGTGAACGAGAGCGCCGCCGCCCGCCGCCAGCTGGACATCGCCGACTACGCCTTCGTCGGCGAGGAGGGCCGGGTCCGGGCGCCGGGCGAGGCCCGGCGGGGCGACGGCCTGCTCAACCGGTCCGGACTGGCCCAGCTCGACCTGGACGACTGGCTGGCCGTGCTGGCCGAGGCCGTCGCGCACGGCAAACCCCGGGGCTGCCCGGTCATCGGCAGCGTCACCCTCGGCGATCCGGCCGCGGCCGCGCGGATCGGGCGGGCGCTGGCCGGGGTGGCGCCCGCGGTCGAGCTGAACATCGGCGCGCCGCACGGCCGGGAGGCCGGTGCGGTGCGGCAGCTGACCGAGGCCGACGCGGTCGGCCAGGCCGTGCGCGCGGTGCGGGCCGAAGTCGACGTGCCGCTGTTGGTCAAGCTGCCCGGCCAGGCCTCGGACGTGCTCGGGCTGGCCCGGGCCGCCCGCTCGGCCGGGGCGGACGCGGTCGGCCTGGTCGGCCGGTATCCGGGCTTCCTGCCCGATCTGGACGGCGGCGCGGTGCTCGGATCGTGGGGCGCGTGGGGATCGCCGGCCTGTCTGCCGATGAGCCTGTACTGGGTCAGCAAGGCCCGCCTCGCGCTGGGTCCGCAGGTGCCGCTGGTGGGCACCAACGGCGCGCGCACCGCGGCCGACGTGCTGCGGTTCCTCGCCTCCGGCGCGAGCGCGGTCGAGCTGGTCACCGCGCTGTGGATCGGGGGTCCGCCGGTCATCGCCGAGCTGGTCGCCGGGGTGCGGGCGTACCTGGACGAGCACGGCGGCGACCTGGCCGGGTTCGTGGGCAGCGCGCTGGCCGGGGCCCGCGACTACGCCGACATCCCGCCGTTGCCCGAACCGGCCTGGCTGCCCTACACCGCCCGCTGGTCCACGTCGTCGGGCAGGTAGTGCCCGCCCAGTTCGCGGGTCAGCTCGCGGGCGGTGTCGATGACCGCCCGCAGCTCGGGCGCGTCGTCGGACATGGACAGCGTGTTGTCCGGGCCGACGATGGCCAGGGTGGCGCAGATGCCCCACTCGTCGAACACCGGCGCGGCCACCGCCACCACGCCCGGGGTGCTCATCGCCGAACAGTGGCCGACCGCACGCACCCGCTCCACCTCGGCGCGCAGCTCGTCCCGGGCCGGGCCGGGCAGGTTGGCCATCAGCCGCCCCATGGACAGCTGATCGGCGTGGTAGGCCAGGAAAACCTTGCTCTGCGCGGCTTCCAGCGGCAGGTGGCTGCCCACCCGCACGGACAGGATGACCACGGTCGAGGGGTTCTCCTCGACCCGGGAGACCACCGGACCGGTCAGTCCCCACAGGGACAGCACCGCGCTGGACCGGGTGGTCCGGGACAGCGCCTGCATGTGCCGGGGCGCCAGGGTGATCACCCGGCGGTGGCCGATGGCGAACGCGCCGAGCTGCAGCAGCAGCCGGCCGGGCGCGTAGCCGCCCTCGACGCTGCGTTCGAGTAGTCCGGCCGCGGCCAGCGAGGTGCAGTACCGGTATGCGGTCGTGCGGTTCAGGCCGAGCCGCTCGGCCACCTCGGCCGCGGTCAGCTCCGGCGTAGCCGGATCGAACAGCGACAGGATCTGGCTGACCCGGCTGACCGCCTGGATATCGGCCTGGTCGCCCCGATCCGGACGGCCGGCGTCGGCGGACCGCGTCGATTTGGTCACGGGGGCCTCCGCCGGCTGGTCATCGAGGGGTCGGTCACGGGTGTTCACTTCGTGAACACGCAGGACAGGCTAGCTCACCGCGGTCCGGGACCGGCGACGATCGGCGCACTCGGTGTCCTGCGCGCCGCGACCCTCGGGTACGCGCGGCGCAGGCTGGTCGTTCATCGCCGATTTTCTCGGTTTTCGACAATGTCACGCCACGAGCTTTTCCCGGCATTCAGACCCGGGCGGTTCGCCCGATTGCACATATGCGCACAACCCCCTTGACTGAGGCCGCCGCGCCCTTGACGCCCGAGAGGAATTCCCATGTCGGTCACCGACGAACTCCTGGCCAACAACGCCCGCTACGCCGAGACCTTCTCCGGGCCGCTTCCGTTGCCGCCCAGCAAGAAGGTTGCCGTCGTCGCCTGCATGGACGCCCGTATCAACGTCTACGGCGCACTCGGTCTGGCCGAGGGCGAAGCGCACGTCATCCGCAATGCGGGCGGGGTGATCACCGAGGACGAGATCCGCTCGCTGGCCATCAGTCAGCGTCTGCTGGGCACCGAGGAGATCATTCTCATCCACCACACCGACTGCGGCATGCTGACCTTCACCGACGACGATTTCCGGAAATCCATCCTGGCCGACGTCGGCGTGAAACCGGGCTGGGCGGCCGAGGCGTTCGACGATCTGGAGGTCGATGTGCGCCAGTCGATCGAGCGGATCAAGGCCAGTCCGTTCGTGCCCAACAAGAACTCGATCCGCGGCTTCGTGTTCGACGTGGCCACCGGCAAACTCGACGAGGTCGCCTGACCCCAAGCCTGGCTTTCCCTCTCCGGGCAAGGCTTTCCCTCTCCGGGCAACGAAAAACCCCGGAGACGGATCAGCCGACCCGCAGCACGGTCTTGCCGGTCGCGTGGCCGGAGTCCAGTCGCTGGTGCGCCTCGCGGATCCGCTCCAGCGACCACACGTCCTGCAACACCAACCGGACCTGGCCCCGTTCCAGCAACGGCGTCATCTCCTCCAGCCTGCGCCGTTCCCGGGTCAGCATGATGCCGTGCAGGACCTGGTTCCGCTGGTACAGCGGGCTCAGGTCACCACCCGGCGGCAGCACCGTGGCCAGCCGGGCGAACGGCCGGGCGGCCGTGACGCTCTTGGCCAGATTCTCCCCGCCGACCAGATCGACCACGCAGTCCGCGCCCGCGCCCTCGGTGTGGTCCAGGGTGGCCGCGACCACGTCCTCACTGGTGTAGTCGATCGACTCGGCGCCCAGCTCGCGCAGCAGGTTCTGGTTGTCCGGGCCCGCGGTGGCCAGCACCCGTGCCCCGGCCGCTCGGGCGAACTGCACCGCGAACGTGCCGACCCCGCCGGCGCCCGCGTGCACAAGCACCGTCTCCCCCGGGCGGACGGCCAGCCGGCGCACCACCGCTTCCCAGGCGGTGCCGCCGGCCAACGGCACCGCGGCCGACTCCACATGGGTCAGCCCGGCCGGTTTGGGCGCCACGATGTCGGCCGCGACCACCGTGCGCTCGGCGTAACCGCCGTAGGGCGAGGTGAGTTCCGGGGTGAAGAACACGGCGTCGCCCTCGGCGAACGCGGTCACCCCCGGACCGGTCTCCTCGACCACGCCGGACACGTCCCCGCCCAGCACGGTCGGCAACGGCAGGTCCGGCATCGCCCTGCCCTGCCGGATCTTCGCCTCGACCGGGTTGGTGCCCGAGGCCATCACCCGGACGAGTAGTTCACCGGGACCGGGCCGGGGCAGTTCGACCTCCGCCATGGTCAGCACCTCTGGCCCGCCGAACTCGCTCATCACCACTGCTCGTGTAGTCATGACATGCGCGTACCCGCCTTTGCCGCACGTTTCACCTCCTCCGCAGTGGGTAGCCAACCCGGAGCGATCTGATCGTGCGGACGACGGCCGGCGAGTGACGTCGGCGGAGGGTAGTGATGACTGAATTCTTCGGCCCGGGCGGGCAGAGCCCGTTCGACGACTTCCTCGCGCGGTTCTTCAGCGGAATGCCGCGGCGGGAGGTCCAGCGGGTGGACATCACGCGCCTGATGACCGCCCCGGCCCGGGAGTTGGTGGCCGCCGCCGCAGCCAAGGTGATGGAGCGCGGCAAATCCGACCTGGACACCCAGGACCTGTTGTGGGCCGCCACCCAACTGGAGCCGACCCGCGAGTTGCTCGACCGCGCCGGTGCGGACACCGAGCGGCTGGCCGGGGAACTGGAGCGGGCCATGCCCGACGGTGAACCGGCCGGTGAGGCGCCGGTACTGGCGCCGATGGCCAAGCGCGCCCTGTTGGACGCGCACCAGATCTCCCGCACGCTCGGCTCCTCCTACATCGGCCCGGAACACCTGTTGCTGGCGCTGTCCGCCAACCCCGAGTCGGTGGCCGGGCAGCTGCTGGCCCGGCTGCGGATCGGGCCGGAACAGTTGCAGGGCCAGCCATCCGCACACTCCGGGCCGCCGCAGGGCGAGCCGAAGGAGACCAAGACCCCGACGCTGGACCAGTACGGCCGCGATCTCACCGCACTGGCCCGGGACGGCCGGATCGACCCGGTGGTCGGCCGGGACGAGGAGATCGAGCAGACGGTCGAGGTGCTTTCCCGGCGTACCAAGAACAATCCGGTGCTCATCGGCGAAGCCGGGGTCGGCAAGACGGCGATCGTGGAGGGCATCGCGCAGCGCATCGCCGACGGCGACGTGCCGGACACGCTGGCCGGCCGCCGGGTCGTGCAACTCGATCTGACCGGGCTGGTCGCGGGCACCCGCTACCGCGGTGACTTCGAGGAGCGGATGCAGAAGGTGATCGAGGAGATCCGGGAGCACTCGGACAATCTCATCGCGTTCATCGACGAACTGCACACCGTGGCCGGCGCGGGCGGCGCCGAGGGCGCCATGGGCGCGGGCAACATTCTCAAGCCCGCCCTGGCCCGCGGCGAGTTGCACGTGATCGGTGCGACCACGTTGGACGAGTACCGCAAGAACATCGAGTCCGATCCGGCGCTGGCCCGCCGGTTCCAACCGGTCATCGTGCCCGAGCCGAACGTGCCGGACACCGTGGAAATCCTGCGCGGCCTGCGCGACCGCTACGAGGCGCACCACCAGCTGCGGTTCACCGATCAGGCGCTGGTCGCCGCGGCCGAGCTGTCCGACCGGTACCTGACCGAACGGTTCCTGCCGGACAAGGCGATCGACCTGGTCGACCAGGCGGGCGCCCGGGTCCGGTTGCGCACCCGGCGGCCCAGCACCGATGTGCGGGATCTGGAGGCCCAGCTGGCCGAGCGCGAGCGGGAGAAGGCGCAGGCGGTGGCCAATGAACGCTTCGAACGCGCCTCGGAACTGCGCGACGAGATCACCGCGCTGCGCGAGCGCATCACCGAAGCCCGCGCGAACAATCGGTCCGGCGGTGGGCCGGTGCCGCGGGTGACCGAGCGGGACATCGCCGAGGTGGTGTCCCGGACGACCGGCATTCCGGCCACCGAACTGACCATGCAAGAGCGGGAACGGTTGCAGCACCTGGAAGAGCGGCTGCACGAGCGGGTCATCGGCCAGGACGACGCGGTGCGCGTGGTGGCCGAGGCGGTGCGCCGGTCCCGGACCGGTCTCGGGGACCCGGACCGGCCGGTGGGCAGCTTCCTGTTCCTCGGCCCGACCGGCGTCGGCAAGACCGAACTGGCCCGCGCGCTGGCCGAAACGCTGTTCGGCGACGAGAACCGGATGGTGCGACTGGACATGAGCGAGTTCGGCGAGCGGCACACGGTCAGCCGGATGGTCGGCGCCCCGCCCGGTTACGTGGGCTACGAGGAGGCCGGGCAGCTGACCGAGGCGGTGCGGCGCAAGCCGTATTCGGTGGTGCTGCTGGACGAGATCGAGAAGGCCCACCCGGATGTGTTCAACACGCTGCTGCAGGTGCTCGACGACGGCCGGCTCACCGACGGGCAGGGCCGAACGGTCGATTTCCGCAACACGTTGCTGATCATGACCAGCAACGAGGGTTCGGATCTGATCACCAGCACCGGCGGGGCGTTCGGGTTCGGCGGCGACGGGCCGGAACAGGCCGAACAGGGCTTGCGGGACCGGATCATGCGACGGCTGCGGGATTCCTTCCGGCCGGAGTTCCTGAACCGGATCGACGAGATCATCGTGTTCCGGCGGCTGACCGAGGATCAGCTGCGCGAGGTCGTGCGGATGTTGCTGGCGGAGACCGCGCGGCGGTTGAGGGCGCAGGACATCGACATCGAATTCACGCCGGGCGCGGTGGACTGGATCGCCGAACACGGTTACCAGCCGGAATTCGGGGCGCGGCCGATGCGCCGCACGATTCAACGCGAGGTGGACAACAGGCTGTCGTCAAAGCTGATTGCCGGGGAATTGTCCGCGGGTCAGCACGTGGTGGTGGACGTGCGTGACGGTGCACTGGTCACCGAGGTGCCGGCCGCGACGTCGGCCCACTGAGCGGGAAGCCGGCGCGGTCGGGGAACTGCCGAGGCGAGATGTCATTCCGGTCGGTGGCCGGCCAGCACGTTGGCCACCTCGGCCGGATCCCGGTAGTGCCGTAACGGCAGAGCCCACAATTCCTCGCAGGATGCCGCGTCCAGTCCGTAGTCGTCGGCGTAGGTCACGATCTGCCACTTTTCGGCCGGAAACCGAAGCTCGTGCAGGATATCGCGGATCATGGCCGCCATTTCCGTGTTCATGTGTACGACGTACCCGGTCGTTCGCCGGACAAACGAAATCTTGGTTGCAAAATATGACCGGCGTCACGCAAATCTGGTCGCCGGGTTACCCGGGTGGCGGCGGAGCCGACCGGCGTGGGTTCGCCCGGACGGTGACCGGGTACCCGGCCGACGGTGCGAACGACCGTCGAGTTACGACCATCGAGTGACGACCACCTGGAGCCACGATGCGCATCACACTTCTGCGCAGGCGGCCGAAAATCCGGCTGCCGCGCCGCGCGACCGACGTGGAGAGCGCGACCCTGCGTTACCTGCTGTTCGGCCTGCTGCCCGCCTGGTTCGCGCCCGGACTGCTGGACTGGTACCAGCACCGGCGCACCGATATCCAGCACACCACGGGCGCCAAGGAGTCCCTGATCCACCTGCTGATGATGGCCGAGGTCGGCGGCCCGATCACGCTGGCGCTGCTGTGCGAGATCAATCCGCTGGTGCTGTCGGTCATCGCGGCGGCCATCGCCGCGCACGAGGCGACCGCGCTGTGGGACGTGCGCACCGCCGAGGCCAGCGACCGGCCGGTCACGCCGTGGGAACAGCACATCCACAGTTTCCTGGAATCGTTGCCGTTCATGGCCACCGCCGCGCTGACCTGCCTGCACTGGGACCAACTGCGCGCACTCCCCCAGACCGGCCGGGACCCCGGCGCCTGGCGGCTGCACTGGAAGCGCAGCCGGCTGCCCGACGGTTACCTGGCCGCCGTCGCGGCCGCGATCACCGGCCTGGTGGCGCTGCCCTACGGCGAGGAACTGCTCCGCTGCGTGCGTGCGGCCCGGCGCTGAGCAGACCCGGGGCCGGCGATGTCGTCGGCCCCGGCCCCGGCCCCGGAACCGAGCGGGACGACCTGGTCGGTTCGGTGGCCCCTCAGGGCGCCGTGGAATCCCTCAGGCCACCGTGCGAGTGGTCGTGTCGGCCAGGGCCACCTGCCGTTCCTTCTCGGTCATACCGCCCCACACCCCGTACGGCTCGTGGGTGGCCAGCGCGTGCCGCCGGCACTCCACGATGACCGGGCAGCTGTGGCACACCTGTTTGGCCTTCGCGTCGCGCTCCTCCCGGCGCAGGCCGCGTTCCCGGTCCGGGTGGAAGAACTGCGCGGTGTCCAGGTCACGGCACGCGGCCCGCAGCTGCCAATCCCAGTTCTCCGAGACCGCCGTCGGCATTCGGTGCACATCGACCATCGGATTCCCCTCCCTGCACAACAACTACGGCGACTTCAGCGGGTCGTGACCAAGGGACATCAGGCGGTGCCGCCAGTTCGCCTGTCCCCCCACGGGTTCCAGGTCGGCGCGCCGCGCGGCGTGCACCCGGTCCACCACGGTCCGCATGGTCCGCGCGTCCTGCTCGTCGAGATCGGTGCGGCGCTTGCGCAGGATCGCCAGCACCCGCTGACCGGTCGGGGTGCCCGCCTCGTCGGGCAGCACCTCCGTCTCCGGCGGCGCCGAATCGGTGCGCAGCCACTCGCTGAGTTCCCGGGAGGACATGTTCACGACGCGGTGGAACTCGTTCCACAACTCGTCATCGACTCGGGTGACAGCCACAAGCCTTCGCCTCCTTTTCTTACGACGGCTGGCAATGCGGGCACCAGATCGTGCCCCGGCCGCCGATTCGGGCGTGCGACAGCCTGGTCCCACAGCGCGGACAGGCACCGTCCGGTTCATCGCGGTGCCCGGTCAGCCAGGACCGCCGGGGCGGCACCTGACCCGCGGTCACGGACTGCCGAAGCGTGGTGCTCATCTTCCGGTGCAGCTGGCCGAGCTCGCCCGGCGTCAGTTCCGCGCAGGACCGTTTCGGATGTATCCGGGCCCGCCACAGGATCTCGTCGGTGAGCAGGTTGCCCAGCCCGGCGACGACCGACTGATCCATCAGCGCCGCCTTCGCCTGTCGCCGCGATCGGCCCAGAATCTGGGACAAGTCCTTGCGGGACAAGGAAAGCGCGTCCGGCCCGGTCTCCCCGAGCACCCGGTCCAGCGCGCGCTCGTCCGGCAGCAGACGCAGGCCGGTCAGTTTGCGCATGTCGCGGTAACGCAGTTCCCCGTCGGCGAAGCTCCAGACGACCCGGTCGTGCCGCTGCCGGTCCCCACCCGTTTCGGCCCAGGACAGCGATCCGGTCATGCCGAAGTGCAGCAACAGAATGGCCGGTTCACGGTTCCCGTCGACCGGGGCGACCAGCCACTTGCCGTGCCGCCGGGGCGGGGCGAACCGGTGACCCCGCAGGGCTTTGCGCAATCGCGGCGCGCTGACCCCGCGCAGCACACCCGGGTCGAGCACGTCGACGCGCTCGATCGGCCGGGCCACCGCGTGATCGGCGAACGTCCGGCGGAAGCCTTCGACATCGGGCAGTTCGGGCATGTCCTATGCCTACCCACCCAATCGGCCGATCAATCGGCGGTGGTCGCCACACCGGTCACCAGACCGCGGGCCCGGATGCCTGTGGGCGCCACATCGGACGGTCGGCGCGCCGGAACGTCTGCCGCAGCCGCAGTCCACGCCAGGCGGTGCGCGCCATACCGGCGATCCGGGTGCGGATTCGCTCGGCCGGCCGGGGCGGGGCGGGCGGCGGCGCGGGCGCGGGGCTCGGGAACAACGCGGCCAGTTCGGTGAACACGTGATCCGCGGACAGTTCGGCAGCGCACGCGACGAGTTCGCGCTGTTGCCGTCGAGACGCTCGCATCCTTGCCTCCTCACAGTTGGATCGGCCCGCCGGAACGAGCGGGCCCGGCCGACATCGGCCGGCAGTTGTTCTCCTGTCGGGATATCCGGTCGGGCGATGGTGAAACCCTGATTACCGCCCGTGACCAGCGCCCCGGTTCAGGCCACTCGGTAGCGGGACGCGGCCGCCGCGTCGAACTCCAGACCGTGACCGGGCCCGGCCGGAGTCACCACCCCACCGGCCGGATCCAGCGCGCCGTGGAACAGCATCGACTCGATCCGCACGTGGTCGTGGAACCACTCCAGGTGCCGCAGGTGCGGCGTGGCCGCGGCCACCGGCGCGTGCAGATTCGGCGCGCAGTGCCCGGACACGCTCAGCCCGAACCCGGCCGCGACCGCAGCCGACCGCAGCCATTCCGTGTAGCCGCCGCAGCGGGTCGCGTCGATCTGCAGGCAGTCCACCGCGCCAGCCGCGCACATCCGGTGGAAGTAGCCCAGATCGGTGCCGTACTCCCCGGCGGTCACGTCCGCGGGAACCTGGTCGCGGACCTCGCGCAGGCCGTCCAGATCGTCGGAACTGACCGGCTCCTCGAACCAGCGCACGTCCTGCCCGGCCATGGCCCGCCCGACCCGGATCGCTTGTTTGCGCTGGTAGCCCCCGTTGGCGTCGACGTACAGCTCGGCGTCCGGGCCGATGACCTCGCGGGCCAGCGCGATCCGGGCCAGATCCCGGGCCTCGCACGTACCCCAGGATTCCCCGATCTTGATTTTCACCCGCGGAATCCCGCGCTCGTGCACCCAGTCGGTCAGCTGCTCGCTCGTGCGCGCGTCGGAACAGGTGGTGAAGCCGCCGCTGCCGTAGACCGGAACTTCGTTGCGCACCAAGCCGAACAGGTCGGGCAGGGACAGATTCAGCAGGCGCGCCTTGAGATCCCACAACGCCACATCGACCGCGGAGATCGCGTAGCCGATCGCGCCGGGCCGGGCCGCGTTGCGCACCGCGGTCACCATGTCGGAGAAGATTCCCGGTACGGACAACGGGTTCTGGCCCACCACCACCTCGGCCAGCAACTCGCGCACAAGCTGCGCGCAGGCGGGCGCGCCGTAGGTCCAGCCGGTGCCGGTCACGCCGTCGGCCGACACCAGCACCACGACGATCGTGGTGGACTGCCAGGTGGCCGTGCCATCGCCTTCCGGCGCGTCGGTCGGGATGGTGTAGGCGCTCGCTTCGACGGATTCGATGCCGGTCATATCAAGCTTCCTGACGCATGCGTTCGATCATGTGCGGGTAGTGCAACTCGAACGCGGGACGCTCGGACCGGATCCGGGGCAGCTCGGTGAAGTTGTGCCGCGGCGGCGGGCAGGAAGTGGCCCACTCCAGCGAGTTGCCGTAGCCCCACGGATCGTCCACCTCGACGACCTCGCCGTAGCGATAGGACTTGAACACGTTGTAGACGAAGGGCAGCACCGAGGCGCCCAGCACGTAGGAGCCGATGGTGGAGACCGTGTTCAGCGTGGTGAACCCGTCGCTGGGCAGGTAGTCGGCGTAGCGGCGGGGCATGCCTTCCGCGCCCAGCCAGTGCTGCACCAGGAACGTCAGGTGGAACCCGATGAACGTGGTCCAGAAATGCAGCTTGCCCAGCGACTCGTTGAGCATCCGGCCGGTCATCTTGGGGAACCAGAAGTAGATGCCGGCGTAGGTGGCGAACACGATGGTGCCGAACAGCACGTAGTGG